>CACFCV010000007.1:0-50744 GCA_902564875.1 Actinomycetota bacterium | reverse complement strand
GAATTTGAGTATCGCGTATTGAATTAGATGGAAGATCTATTTCAGATAATTGTTTTTTAACAGATGTAAATTCTTCAACTTTTTCAATAAGTTCTTGAGAAGCATCTTTCGGCATAGCAACATCGCCCTCAGCAATTGAAATAGCTAACTCTTCAAGCTCATTAACATTTTCTGGGATAAAGAAATTCGGATCTTTCATAGTTACTTTGTTTGACCCTTCCGGTTACCAAATTGGTTCCCGTTAGCTAAATAATTATTTATTGCTACTCGCCCTCTAGAAATTCGTGACCGTACAGTACCGATAGGAATATCTAATGTTTCACTAATTTCCGCATAATCAAGATCACATACATCTCTTAAAATCAATACAGTTTTAAACTCTGCAGGTAACTGATTTAAAATTTCTTCAATAAAAAGTTTGTCAACAACTGAACTTTCAACTTGGTTTATAGACGGCTGATCTGTTTCCTCAGAATCAAAATTCAATAATGGACGTCGGGATTTTTTTCTTAATTCATCTAGACACGTATTAGTAGTTACTCGATAAACCCAGGTAGAAAATTTTGAATTTCCTTTAAATTTTTCTATACGGGTAGCAATAGTAATTAAAGATTCTTGCGTGGCATCAAGCGCATCTGATTCATTTTGCATTATTCGTCTACAGATGCCCCAGATCTTTTCATAATGGTTTTTTAACAAAGCTTCTAAGGCTTCTTTATTTCCATTTTGAGCCGCAGATACTAACTCTTCATCTGGATCATGAATTGATGCCATGTGGAATTAAAACCCACCAACAAAAATCCATGTTGATAAGAAAACTATTCCTACAAAAAACAAACAAAAAACTATAGGTAAATGGCGTTGCTTTTTTTTAGTTGGAACTAATTCCTTTTCTAAAATAATTCGAAATTCAAGAACAGATTTTGGTGAATAAAAACTTTGATTATTAGCCAATCTCCAAAGGTCATCAGGGACAGATAAGCGTGGACAAAGTTTTAACAACTCTGCTAAGAGTGAACGAAGACTTTTTAGATCTTCTTCAGGATCAAAGGGCCCCTTTTTTTCCAGTTGCCCACGAAAGTCAGTGAGATAAATTTCTCCATCATTTGAGATGAGCACATTTGATGGAGTTAAAGATAAATGAGGGACCCCTTGTAAATGTGTCTTTTCAATAATTTTTGTAACAGCTATCAAAATCGTTTGAACTTCTAATGGGGAAAGATGCTCTTTATTTTGGATTAATTGCTCTAATGACTGTGATTGAATTTTTTCTGATACAACAACAGCTGATCCTTGATGGTTTGTAATATCAAAAATTTTGAGAACACCGGTTGTATTTAATCGCCCGGCGCCTATTGGTATATCACCATTATGAATTAATTTTAAAGTAACTTCTCGCCCTAAATTTAAATCCGAAGCTTCCCAAACTTCTGTTTGAAAAGTCTGCGCAAATAAGTGATTAAGTTTGTATCTATTTGCAATTACTAAGCCGGGAAAACCACCGGAATCATGTTGAAGAGCCACATGAAAAAATTAGTAATTATTCCGCTTAAAAGGGTGGAGTGTTAGTTACCGCTCAAAGGTTTGGATCCACCGATATTTTTACCCAAAGGAACTGCATGTTCAGACAATGGGAAAATAATTTCATCTGCTTCAACTTCTTCTATAACTGCAGCATGTTCATTCTCTGTCAAAGAAATGAAATTACGTGCGCTTTCTATAGCTAGCCGCGCTGTATTTAAATCGCTAGGGGTACAAAAACAATGAACACCAGGCGTTGATAATGCAAAGTTTATTCCTCGTTCGATTTCTGACTTCGTTCGTTGTGGTTCATACCAACTCATTGCATCAGGTTGACGCTCACCCCACGGTCGCCAAGCAACAGCTTTTATTGCCATAACCCCCACATCTCGATCAGCACATTCTGCAAATAATTTTTCGGTATCTGCACGGTAAATCGGGTCAGCCCATACACGTGGGTAAATAGGAAGCATTACAGTGTCAACGTCGTAACGATGAATAGCTTCTAAATGCGCTTTCGGAGCACCGAGGTCATGACCAGTAATACCAATAAATCGAGTAAGACCTTGTTCTTTAGCATCAAGGATTACTTCAAAGGCTTCCGATCGTTTATCTAATTCTTCAACAGAAGTAACCCCATGAGCTTGGTAGAGATCAAGGTAATCAACTTGAAGACGAGTAAGCGTTTTTTCAAGCCGCTTTTTAGCCCAACTTTCTTCAATTTCCCCTGTCTTATCAGCTACAAATATTTTTTCTCGCACTTTTTGTAAATGTGGACCTACGGCACGCTCAGCTAGCCCATAGCCGGGGGCAATATCAAGATGATTTATACCAGCGTTAATGGCCTCATGAAAAAATACTTCCGCAGTTTCAGGTGAATCTTTGAAAAATACAGCACCACCTAAAATTGCAATACTACTTTGGTGCTCAGTTCGACCAAGCCGCCTTGTTTCCATTGCTATTTTTTTAGAACAAAGGAAACAGCAACTAAGCCAGGACCACCATGGCTGGCTACTACCGGTCCGATCACATCAACTCTTACTTCACTCAAATCAGTTACTGAATGGAGTTCTTCAACGAATGCATCAATATCAGGAGCCATCGCATGCCCTACAGAAAGAGATTCAAGGTTTCCATGTTGCTCTTTTACTGTTTCAACTAGCCATCCAAGAGCTTTCTTTCTAGTTCTTTGTCTTCCAGCTTCTTCAACCACTCCAGAACTAATGTCAATTAATGGTTTTATAGATAAAACACTTCCTAAAAGCGCCTGAGCATTTCCCACTCGGCCACCCTTTTTAAGATTTTCAAGTGTGTCAAGGGCTCCATAAACCTTTGTTCGTGAAGATAAGTCATCAACTAATGAAGTAATTTCGCTTGCTGATGCACCATCTTTTGCTGCCTTAGCGGCAGCAAGAACAATAGTTCCTTGCCCACAACTGACCGAAGAACTATCTACAACTCGAACGTCGCCACCTGATCCTTGAGCACCAGCTTGAGCTGATTGCATAGTTGCTGATACGCCGCTTGACAAATTTATGCAAACAACACTTTCTGCCCCGGCATCAAGGCGCTTTTTAAAAATTTCTTCAAATGATCCAGGTGACGGAGCTGCAGTTTGAGGAAGATGCTCATTTGTAGACATCTCTTTATAAAAATCAGGGACACTCAATTCTTTGCGATCGATGTATTCAACTTCTCCAAAGCGAATACTTAAAGGAACAACATCAATATCTAGTGCAACTGTTTCTTCTTCAGTTAAGTCACATGCACTATCAGTAACAATACGAACAGTCATTATTTCTCCTTTTGTGGATAGAACGATCGTACTTCTTTATGGCGCATTTCTAGTGCGATTTGATCTAAACCACCAAAAAGCGATAACTCCAAGTGCAATTATAAGTAGAAACACACCAACTCCAGAAAGTTTGGTTGTTCGAATAAGAATACGTGTTGATTCAAGTTCAATAAGATTATTTTCATCTGGAGAATAAACTCTTATTTCAATTTGTGAATCCCCTGAAGTTCTTGCTTCTACTAATAAAGAAATTCTGTTATTTCCCGGTAAAAGAGTTGTGTTAACAGTTTCTCCTTCTGGGAAACGGATACGCCCATCACTTTTTAAATGAATACTTACATTTGCCGGATTATCTAATTGATTTTCAATAGTAAATGGAATTTCTGCTTGACGAGAAGTAAGCCGAACACTCTGCTCCTCTGGCGCAGTAAATTGCTTAGAAACTTTAGAGATAATGGTGTAGAAAGCACCTAAGTATTCTTCTGATTCCGTCTCACTGAATTCTGCAGCCGCACTAGTTTCTACAAGGGAAGCCAGGCTAGCTATATCAGGATGTGAAATTCCAAGAATTGAGTAATAAGCATCTAGAACATTCGTCATTAATTCATAGTTATATGCGCGGTTATTAACTTGAAAAACTTCTTGTGGCCAAAGATCAAATGATTGAGCATTTTCAAGAGGTTGTGACAAGGTTTCTGATAAATGAACCATTTTCACAAACGGAGCGGTAGTTAGATTTTCAAGTAAAGCATCGATTAGAAAAATTTCTTTAAGAAATGGATTTGTTATGACCAACGAAATAACAGAGTCTTCAGGCGCCGACCAAGAAATCAATGCAAGATCCGCTAGAAGAAACTGCATTCCCAAAATTTGATCTTCGACACTTGTTAGATGCCCGTTTAATTGTTGATCAATTATTCGTGCTGGATATACCTCACCATTATCATCAACAATTTTTGCCATGGATGTTGTGTCAATTGTGCCTTCAATTGAACGTGGAATAAGGGAGTCAGGATCAACCAAAAAATAGTTGCTTCCGAGTTGAGTTAATTGATCAAGCGTTTCTCCCTTTGCTGTTGAAGAAAGAAAAAGAATTGATCTATCGGGGGTTACCCCTAAACGGTCTTCTAAAACAATGTTTCCATGATTAACTAAACCAGCGTAGATATTAAACTTTCCACTGTTTCTCCACGCCTCAGGATCTGCTGATACAAATGGTGTCGAAAAAAGTTCAATATTCGCTGATGCCATTTGACTCAAATTATTTGAAAGTTCTGTATGAGAAAGTTCATTTGATCGAGCAAGTTCAACAATGGTTGCAGGAGGCAGTTGAAGACCAACCGGAATTTCTGGATGGGTGTTAACAGCATCAGAAATAATTTGAAGACTTTCTAGCGTTGCCTCATCGAAAGATAAAGTTCCATCTGGTTGTAGTGGAGGTGGACCATTAATTATCAGGCTTAAAGTCGTTTGCAACGGAGTTTGGGTTTCTTGGGAAGCAAAAATAACCGGTGTAAGTATTTGATCAATAACGTCTTCGTTATCTGCTACTAATTCAATAGTAAAGGGGTAAACCATTCCTGGGGTTAGTACAAAATCTGGTTCATTTTCTGAAGTTGAACTAATTGAAACTTGAAGAGAAGCAACACCTGAACTATTTAATCTTTCTTTTAGAGAGACGGTTAGTGGATCACTTATTGGACTAAATAGTTCACTTTCTTCTTTCAAAGTGTTTAGCGTTGTTCGTGAAACAGGTTCATGAGCAGTAATCCTAAAAACCCCATCGCCGTTAAAACCTGAAACTCTTAAATCGAAATTTATTTCACCGTTGGTAACCCATGGTGACTGTCCAACTAGTCTTAAATTTCCAGATGTTTCTCCTAGAACTGAAACAGGAGAAAAACATATGGTTCCAAAAATCAAAAGAGTAAATAGAAACTTTTTCATTATGTTTTGTTTATCGCAGTTGAAAGACTAAGTACAGCGAGCTCATTTTCACAGATTTCAAATTTTGCTTTGCGGTAAAGATTTATTGCAGCCTTATTAGCTGGCTGAGTATTTACCCAAGTATTTGTAACTCCTTTTCGTTGAAGCCAACGTAAACCATCATTTAGTAAATAGGTTCCAAATCCACAATTTTGAAAGTCAGGTAAAACCGCTAAGCGTTGGATAAAGCCATCGGTGATTCCTGCTCCCGTGATTGCATATGCAACAATTTTTTTGCCTTCTTTAATCATTCTTAAACGAGTATAAGGCGTTGCATTTTTAGCATTTAAGAAAGCGGTTTTGTCAAACTGCCAAAAAGAATCAAATGACGCATGATCAATCATCAATATTTTTTCTAAGTCTTTTTGACGAATTTTATGTATCCGAAAAGATTTGTTGTCGGTTAATGGAGAATCGAAAGACCTTTTTAACAAAATTAGTGTTTCTACAGTGGTGTACCCAAAATTCATAAAAATATTTCTTTCTCTTGGATTTAATGGAGACGTAAAGATTTCTAAATATCCAAGATCGTTCATAAATTTTGAAACAGCACTTACACATGTTTCATCAATGTTTTCATCAAAAGGAACAACTAATCCATATGGTTTTCCAAACTTTGATGGTCCGTATTTAAACTGAGTGCCCTTTGGAGCAGTAAAAATGCCCGTTGTTCTTTTAGGCAATAAAAGATTTTTCAACCTTTTTGTGCCATCGGATGGAAAAGAAAAAAATGAAAAGATGCTCTTATTTTATTGCATTTCATAGGCAGAGAACGCTTGTGCAATGAGATGAGGGCGTTTCGTTAAATAATCCACCTGACTTATTGTCGTGAAAGTATTACGATCACCGCGTGGGAATAAAATCTGAATCTTCTCCAGAGATATTTACTGAGATAGTAAATACCGCTGCAGATCTAACAAATTTGTTTCAGGACAACGGGTTTCGCCTTTATTTTGTCGGTGGCATAGTTCGTGATTTACTTCTCGGATATAAACCTGATGTTCAAGATTTAGATTGCACAACAGATGCTTCTCCTAAAGAAATTAAACGGATTGTTCAACCAATAGCAGATGCGGTTTGGTTACAAGGCGAAAGATTCGGAACCGTTGGTATGAGAGTTAACGGTACAAATTATGAAATAACTACACATCGAGCTGAGTCATATGTTGATGATTCCCGTAAGCCAGTAGTTAATTTCTCAACTAATTTAAGTGACGATTTAATTCGGCGTGATTTCACCGTGAATGCTATGGCTGTTGACACAGCAACGGGAGAACTTTTTGATCCGTACGGGGGAGTTAAAGACCTTGAAGAAATGACTCTTCGCACACCAATGGATCCTGAAGAGTCTTTTACTGATGATCCGTTACGGATACTTCGCGCAGCTCGATTTATAGCCGCATATGGCTTTAGCCCGACGGGTGATCTTTTACACGCTGCGCAAAAGATAAGTGAAAGATTAAATATTGTTTCAATAGAACGTATTCGGGATGAAATTTTTCGGCTGTTATCAGTTGAAGATCCTCGTCTCGGATTGAAGTTTCTTTCCGCTTCAAAAACTGCTTTGTATGTGTTCCCTGAAGTATTTGAATTAAGTGAAGAACAACAGGAGATGCTATTTAATCAGGTGTCTTTGGTTGAGGCGGAACCCTTAATGAGACTTGCTGTATTGAAAGAAATGATTCCTGATTCGCGCCTTGGATCTTTTCGACTTTCTAGTAAAGAACTTGTATACGTGGAAAGAATACGAAATGCATTGGTGTTGTTGGAAAAAAATGATCAAAACGATTGGTCTGATGCAAAGTTTAGAAGGCTTGCTTTTGACACAGAAGGTGCTTTAGATGATGTAGTACGTATTTGGGAGAGAATTTTTCCAAAAAATTTAACCGTCATAAATGAAATAAAGCGTTTAAATGAAGCGGGTGAATTCACTACCTTTGAACCATTTTTTGACGGTGAAACCATTATGAATGAATTAGGTATAGAACCTGGACCAGATGTTGGCACTGTTACTGATTGGTTAATTAATCTTCGCATTGAAGAGGGCTCACTAAGTGAAGAACAAGTAAAACAAAAACTTCATATTTGGTGGGATCAAAAGAAGTAAATAATTTTCTTAATGTAATTATCAAAATTAATGATCTAAGGTGAAGGCCATGTCTAGGCATTCGACATCACAAAACTTGACTCGTAAAGGCCTCGTTCCTGTTCAACGCAGCGGAGATGTTGATTATCGGTTAGCTCGTGAACGGTTATTAGATGCTTGGGCTGAAGGCCAATTAGCAACTGATTTGATTTGTGATGCACAACCTATGTTGCTGCGCAACGCAGAACATTGTGGAGAAAAAACAGAGATTAGTTGCCCCATTTGTAATGAAGCGCAGTTATCAAACGTTACTTACGTCTTTGGTCCACGATTACCAGCACATGGTCGGTGCATCAGTGTTTCAGTTGAACTTGACCGTATAAATAAACGGTCAGGAGAATTTACTGCTTACTTGATTGAAGTTTGTATTAATTGTGGGTGGAATCACATGATTCGAAGTACAACATTGGGCAAATATTAATCAAATTGTTGTCAGATTTTATCTAACTGATACCCTTCTATTTATCGCCGGTAGCTAAATGCACTGGACGAAAAGGAGTAGTTATGGCAGCCAAAATGACTGTCCCACGTATACGTAATCACAAAGTGTCTGAAGGCGCTGATCCACTAGTAATGCTTACTGCCTATGATGCACCCACTGCACGAATGGTTGACTCTGCAGGAGCCGACATTATTTTGGTTGGTGATTCGGTTGCAATGGTTGTGCTCGGCTATGAAGACACTCTTCAAGTAACCATTGACGATATTGCTTACCACACCGCAGCAGTTACCCGAGCAAACCCTTCAGCATTTGTTGTCGCTGATATGCCTTGGATGAGTTATCACGTTTCAAAAGAAGAAACGGTTATAAATGCAGCAAAGTTAATAAGAGCCGGAGCGGATGCTGTCAAACTTGAAGGTGGGCGTCGACGCCTTCCGATGATTGAAGCTTTAGTTGATGCGGAAATACCTGTTATGGGGCATCTTGGGTTAACTCCACAATCAGTAAACGTTATGGGTGGTTTTAAAGTTCAAGCGAAAAGTACTAAAGCTGCTCTTGATTTAGTTTCAGCTGCGAAATCATTAGTGCATGCGGGTTGTTTTTCAGTTGTTTTAGAAGGTGTGCCTTCACCAGTAGCGGGAATGGTTACTGAAGCAATTGATGTTGCCACTATTGGAATTGGTGCTGGACCATATTGTGACGGTCAAGTTTTAGTGCTTCACGATGTTTTGGGTATAGAACAACGAGTACTTCCAAAATTTGTACGCAGATACGCCGACCTTCACGGAGAAGGAGTTAAAGCATTATCGGAATTCGCTAAAGATGTTCGAACCGGTAAATTTCCTGGTGATGAAGAGTCCTATCAACTTCATGATGATGTAGTTGATGAAATTAAACTTTACGGAACAATCTAAATCTCTTCACTATTTTCATAAACCCAATTGATAGATTGTTCACTTGTGAAAAAATTGGCAACGCGCATTCTCATAGTTTTAACTGTCTTATCTTTAGTGAATTTTCAGCAAGTTGCTATTACAGCTGACGATCTTCCGGCTAACGACAATTGGTTCGGCGGCATCGGTCCGGCAGTAGTGCCGTTAACAAGCACTAGCTCAGGTGAATCAAAACCTCTTTGGGGCTGTGTGAACGACTACTGTCCTAGTGTGTCCGGGTTCAACGTTGGACCTATCGTGCCGTTTTTCATTGAAAGCTCAACAACCGGCGAACGTCGAATCGGCTGGTGCACAGAACCAGGAAGCATGGCTGTTGCAGACCCTCTGCCCTATAACGTGGTCACCAACCTTGACGGAAGACTTCAATATTTACTTTGGAAATACGACTACGCCTACCAGCAAGCAAACGGAATTTCAGCAGTAGACGGTGCAGCAATACAAGCTCTCGTATGGGCATGGAGAACAACACATGGATCCGACGTATTTGACGGCATAGACCCACTCAACTGGAACAACCTTCCTGTCGACACCTACGTTGCAGGTAACGGAGGTTTAACCGCAGGACGAGTCGGCTTTACCGGAGAAACAGCAGATAACGGACACAATGGAAGTCTTTGGGTAGAAGATGAAGACCTACTCGCCGCTAATCAAGCAACCTACGATCTTGCAGTTGAAGCGACAGCTAATGCAGGACCCTGGGCACTAAACACTGCAAACTATGACGGCGTCACCTTAACCGGAGCTAACGGAGCAATATCAGGAGTCACATTAACCTTCAACGCTGGAGGAACAGTAGTCACCAACGGCAGCGGCTACGCAGCTTGGCCTGACGGAGCAACGACCGTGACACTCGAAGCGCCAGGTACCGCATATGAAACTCAACCAGCAGCTTCACAAAACATCATGATTTCCGTATCGGGTTCAACTATTAACGGAACTCGAGCAGCAGCACCGACCACAACGACAACAACGACAACAACGACAACAACGACAACGCAACCTCCAGAAGAACCAGCATTAACAGGAGATGATGAACCTGGCTATACCGGGTAAGGCTAAAAACAGTCACAAAATAAGCTTTTTCAACAATGTCACACCCAAAGTGCATGATATTTAAATGAAAGACGCGATTTGGATCTATCCAGATAACATCAGAGAGTTCCTTAAGAACTTAAAATCTGTTTCCCCTGCCCTTAAAAAGGGTCCCGAATATGAAAGCCATATTCGAGTCCATAGGAGGTAAATACCGAGTATGCGGTTTTATGAATTAATGGTCATTGTCGACAGTGACCTAGAAGTACCTGAAGGCCAAGACGCCCCTAGCCTTGCGAAAGCAATTGAATCAATTGAATCTGAAAGCGGTCGTATCATTTCAAAACTTGATACAGCACCCTGGGGCCTCCGCCGTTTTGCTTATGAAATCAACCACAAACGTGAAGGGTTTTACGTTGTTCTTGAAATAGCAACCGAAGCAAATAGTCTAGATTCAGCTGATCATATTCTTCGGTTAGCTGACCGAAGTGAAATTGTTCGACACAAAATCATGCGGCTACCCGACGAGGAAGCAACTCGCCGTGGTTTATTAGCCGAAAAATAAAGGAAAAAAAATGGCATTTAATAACACCATTACAATCACTGGAAATGTAACCAGAGAACCAGAATTACGTTTTACCCCCGCAGGAGCAGCACTTTGTGAGTTTGGTGTTGCATGGAATTTACGAAAACAAAATGGCGACGATGAAGCAATGTTTTTCAATGTAACGTGCTGGCGCAGCCTCGCAGAAAATGTTGCAGAGTCAATCGATAAAGGCGATCGTGTTATTGTCACTGGTCGACTTAACTGGCGTTCTTGGGAAACTGATGCAGGTGAGAAACGTCAAGTTGTTGATATCCAAGCCGAAGAAGTGGGACCAAGCTTGCAATGGGCTTCCGCAGATGTAACTCGAAATGAACGAACTGATAGTGGGCCTTCTTCTGATCAAGGAGCGCCATCAAGTGCTTCTAATTTCCCAACCGATGAGGAGCCTTTCTAATGGCAAGACCACCACGCAGAGAAAAAAATCGCGACAACGCACGTCGTTCAAAGAAAAAAGTTTCCGCGCTTACAATCGCCAAAGTTGATTATGTCGACTATAAAGACACAGATTTGCTTCGCAAATTTGTATCCGATCGGGCAAAAATAAAAGCACGGAGAGTAAGCGGAAATGATGCTCGACAGCAGCGAGTTATTGCCAGAGCTATAAAAAATGCACGTGAAATGGCATTAATTCCTTATACCAGCCGAGTGACAACACAACGTCGTGATCGACGACATGATGATTCACGGCAATCTTCAGAAGAAAGTGCTTCTTCATTTGTTCCAGAAGAAGAAAACGAAGAAATTGAAGAAAGTTATGAAGAATACCTTGCTTCAGATCCTGAAGAACAAAGCGATGACAAATCAGAATTGGAGATAACCCAATGAAGGTTTTGTTACGTTCCGATGTTGACGGCTTAGGAAGAACTGGAAGCATAGTTAATGTAGCTCGTGGTTATGCTCGAAATTTCCTTGTCCCTCAAGGATTAGCGGTTATAGCTACTGAAGGCATGGCTGCCCAAGCTGAAGCCATGCAACAGAAAAGAGCACTTCAATCTGCAGCTGACAAAGAAAGTGCAGAAACACTTGCAGCGTCTCTTTCTGATTGTGCGGTAACTGTTTCAGCAAAAACTTCAGACGAAGGACGCCTATTTGGATCAGTAGGGCCAGCAGAAATATCTGAAGCCATCGTCACACAGATCGGCGCTCAAATTGAACAACGTCAAATAAAAGTTGAATTAATTAAGGACGTTGGAAGTCATAGTTTTGAAATTGAAATCCATCCAGAAGTTTCTGTTTCCGGCACAGTTGAGGTTGTTTCTGAGGAATCATGATGCTGAGGTTCTTGAATAGTTCTGTCAGCAACACGAAATATTCAATTTCCACAACATCACCCCTGTTTTTTCTAGAAATCCACTGGATATCCCCTAGCGATTCACAGGCATCTTGCGCCACAATGACTAAGACAATCTTTGAATCTGAGGTACCTGGTGGATGACTCAACTGAAAATATGAATTTTGATGACGCCCCCACACCGGATAGTCCACCAGACGATCTTCTTAATGAGCCAGTTCCAGATACCTCTTTTGGGCAATCAAATAAAAATTCAACTAAACAAAGTCTTGGAAGCCGCATTCCTCCACAAGCACTAGATGTTGAAGCAGCTCTTCTTGGAACAATGCTTCTCTCGCGAGATGCGATTGCTGACGCACTCCAAATAGTGGAGCCTTCTCATTTCTATAAGCCATCACATATACATGTGTTTGAAGCAATTTGTGACTTATATGGAGCAGGAGAGCCCGCTGATGTTAATACGGTTGGTGACAGTTTAAATCGGCGTGGATACCTTGAAAAAATGGGCGGGAAAAGTTTTCTGCTTGAACTCCAAGCTGGAAGCCCATCAGTTACTTCGGCAGCTCGATACGCCAAAATTGTTACCGAACACGCAACATTACGAACATTAATTGGAGTCGGAAACGAAATAACAGAAATCGGTTACAGCCAACCCGATGATGTCGTAAAAGCTGTTGACGAAGCGGAGAATCTTGTTTTCCAAGTAAGCCAGAGACGAACCACAGAATCAATGGAACGAATAGGGCCATTACTTCAAGGTAATTTGGATCGCCTTGAGGCTCTCGCAGATTCGACAAAAGATGTAATCGGTACTCCTACAGGATTTAGAGACTTCGATAATCTTCTTTCAGGTTTACAAGATAACTCTCTCATCATTGTTGGAGGACGACCAGCGACTGGTAAAACAGCATTTGGTCTCAATATCGCCACCAATATTGCAATCAGCGGTCTACCAACGTTGGTTTTTAATATGGAAATGAGCCAGTTAGAGCTCAGCCAGCGAATTTTATGTTCCGAAGCTCGTGTTGATTCACGAAAAGTCAGAAACGGACAGTTAAATGACCAGGATTGGACACGCATTAATCAAGGCCTCGGGATGCTTGATGAACTTCAACTTTATATTGACGACAATCCAAATCTTTCAATCATGGAAATACGAGGGAAAGCCCGTCGTTTAAAAAGCAAAGTCGGCAAATTAGGAGTCATAGTTGTTGACTATTTGCAACTTATGACTGGCCGCTCTAATGCTGAGAGCAGACAAGTAGAAGTTGCCGAAATTAGTCGTGGCTTAAAAATTCTCGCCCGCGAGTTAGAAACTCCAGTTATTGGTCTATCTCAGCTTTCTCGAGGTCTTGAAGCGCGTCAAGATAAAAGACCAATGCTTTCAGACTTAAGAGAATCAGGATCAATTGAACAAGACGCTGACGTGGTCGCTTTTGTTTATCGTGATGAGGTGTATAACCCTGAGAGTCCGGATGCAGGAACAGCAGAAATTATTGTTGCTAAACACCGTAACGGCCCCACTGGAACTATCAGGTTGGGTTTCCTACCTCACTACACCAGATTTCAAGATATGGCTCGACCAGATATGGCGCAAACGGCATAAGTCGCTTTAGTTATGTTTCTTGGTGAAGACTTATTGGGTTGGCTTCTCTTGGCCTTAGGGGCGGCCATGGTTGTAGGAAATGGATTAGCAATAATTCGCCCTCCCGTTGTAAAAAATGACACTGATCTTAAGAAGGCGCCAATACTTCGAAGCCTTATCTATATGTTTTTAGGCCTTATTGCCGCTGTTGCTGCTCTTGGAACACTCATCTTAAAATGATCTTTATATAGGTATCAATATTTAAAGCAGGAATTACTCGTTTGAGATTTGACGTAGTGAACTAACGAATAGTGGTAAATGAAACCGATAAGAAGGAAAAAAAATGAGCATTGTCCGTATTAATGCAATAACTGTTCCTGAAGGAGCAGGAGAAGAACTGCATAAACGTTTTGAAAATAGAATTAGTGAAGTGGAAACCATGGACGGTTTCGAAAGCTTTGAACTACTTCGCCCTAGTTCTGAAAGCAATACTTGGTATGTATATACACGTTGGGAGTCTGAGGAAGCATTTCTTGCTTGGGTTAGTTCCCCGTCTTTTGCTCGAGGACATGCACAAGCCAGTGAGCAGCCTGTTGCACATGGTGCAGAATTACTTTCGTTTGATGTGGTATTAACTGCACAAGCTAAGAAGTAAAATTTCAAAATTAGAGAATTAGTTTTACAATTGCTAAAGCCTAAATTTTATGTTCTTAAGGCTTATTGCTTCTGTGGCTGCTCTTGGAACACTCATCTTGAAATAATTTCTATATAGGCTTCTTAAAGGTTCAACTTCTTTATTAAGACAGGTACCGTCATCAAGTGGAGGTAGCAAAATGATTAATGCGGTATCAATGGAACTCTCTGATGCATGCGGAAATGATCCTGGATTTATTTGCGAATGGATATGGGACAACACAGAAAATGAGAAATTATCTGAAATCATCTCTTGGATAATTGAGCGACCACTTAAAGTAGTAGTGATTTTGCTTGTCGCAATGATTGTGAATCGCTTATTGCGTCGCGCTATTGATCGGATGGTTCAACGCATTATTTCAGTCCGTGAGCAGGAACAAACGGAAGCAGAGCTTGAATCAGAGAAAGCCTTGTCAAATGTTGGTGAAAGAGCTCGACGCAGATTACAAAGAATTTCCGAACATGGAGAAAGATCCCGCCAAAGAGCATTAACACTTGGGGCAGTTCTAAGAGGAACATCAACAACGATTGTTTACTTAATGGGGCTAATGATCGCTTTAGGTGAAATCGGTTTAGATCTTGGACCGCTTCTTGCTGGAGCCGGAATTGTTGGTTTAGCGATTGGGTTTGGTGCACAGTCTTTAGTCGCGGATTTTATTGCTGGAGTTTTTGTAATTATTGAAGATCAATACGGTGTAGGGGACTGGGTTGATGTCGGTTCAGCTTCAGGAACAGTAGAAAGAGTTTCACTACGCACAACAGTTTTAAGAGACGCACATGGAACAGTTTGGGTAGTACCAAATGGTGAGATAAGAAGAGTTGGGAATTCATCACAATTATGGGCGCGAACTGTACTTGATCTTGAAGTGGCTTATGACACTGATATAGATAAGGCTGCAACAATAATTAAGGATGTAGCTGATCAGCTTTGGGAAGAACAATTAGAAGTAGCGACAATTCTTGAAGAGCCTGTGGTATCAGGTGTGCAAAGTTTTGGAGCGGATTCAATAGCTATTCGCCTTTCTGTTAAAACCGATCCCGGTGAACAGTGGAGCACTGGACGAATTCTTCGAGCAAGAATCAAAAAAGCATTTGATACTTACGGGATTGAAATACCGTTTCCCCAAAGAACGGTGTGGATGCATACCGCGGATAACTCTGAAAAAGACAAAGAAGTTCCCGAAGTTGAGATTAAAAGAAATCTTCTTGAAGGAAGTTCTGGATCCAGCGACGAAGATTAAGAGACATCTAATATGAAAAATCTTTGGGACGAAACGGACTGTAAAGACAGCGACACTCTTTCTTGTTGCGCTTACGGTTCACGTCTTTTAGGTGGCGACCGTTCACTTGTTCTTCATGGCGGAGGTAACACTTCCGTAAAAGCAGAATGGAAAGACGTTACAGGAAGTTCTCTTGATGCACTTTATGTAAAAGGGTCAGGGTGGGACTTAGCGACAATTGAAGTACCTGGATTCACCCCGCTTCCTTTATCGCGTATGCAAGAACTACTTGGTCTAGACAAACTTAGCGACGAAGACATGATGGCGGAATTATCAACTGCCCGCTTAAGACCAGATGCTCCGCAACCCTCAGTGGAGACCTTGCTTCATGCTTTTTTGCCTTACCGGTCAGTACAACATAGTCACGCTGATGTCATTCTTAGCCTTACAAATGTAGAAGAAGGTGAGGAAACGGTTCGCGAAGTTTATGGCGATTCAGTAGTTGTTGTCCCTTATGTAATGCCAGGTTTTGATTTAGCTAAAGCTGTTCAAGAAGCATGGGATGATCAAGCACATAGTGAAACTGTTGGGATGGTTTTACTACATCACGGGTTATTCACTTTTGCCGAGACAACGCGTGACGCTTACGGGCGACATACAGATTTAATAACAAAAGCTGAGAAATTTCTTGATGGATTACCTGAGAAACATAAAGAGAAAAAAGATTTAAATAAGAAAGCTGAAATTGCTTTGGTTGAACTTGCAAATCTTCGTCAAAAAGTATCTCAAGCGGCTGGTGCGCCAATGATTCTGAGTAGACACACCTGTGAAGAAATCGACAACTTTGTAAATCGATCTGACGTTGAAAGTCTTGCAACACGCGGTCCATTAACTCCAGACCACATAATTAGGACTAAACGAACACCGTTGATTGGTCGTGACGTTGATAAGTATGCACAAGAATATAGAGATTATTTTGATCGTAATAATGAGCGCTCAAAAAATGATTTAACAATGCTTGATCCTGCCCCCCGAGTCATTTTGGATAAAGAATTTGGACTTCTTACAATTGGGGCTACAGCAAAAGATGCAGATATTGCTTCAGATATTTATCAACAGACTATTCCTGTACTTGAAACACTTGAAGATCAGCGCAGTGGTTATGTCGCATTAGGAGAAGAAGATCTCTTTGACTTGGAATATTGGGATCTTGAACAGGCAAAGTTACGTCTTGCTGGGCCTCGAAAAGAGTTCGCTGGTCAAATTGCTTTAGTAACTGGCGCTGCATCCGGCATTGGACATGCATGTGCGGCGGAGTTATTAGCACGCGGAGCTTCAGTGATTGGATTCGATATTAATCCTGAAGTTGAAACTATTTTTTCAGGACCAGAATGGCTTGGGCAAGTTGTCGATGTCAGTGATGAGGATGCTCAAGTTGAAGCCATACGGCAAGGGGTGGAACGCTTTGGAGGAGTCGACATTCTCGTTGTTGGTGCTGGAATTTTCCCAAGTAGCGAACTGATATCTGAACTTAATCTCGATGCTTGGCAAAAATCGATGGATGTTAATGTCACGTCAGTTTCTCGACTGTTTCATCATCTTGCTCCGTTGTTCGCCCTTGCACCCGCAGGTGGGAAAGTTGTTGTAGTTGCGTCAAGAAATGCGTTAGCTCCTGGGAAAGGCGCTGCCGCTTATTCGACTGCTAAATCTGCATTAACTCAATTATCCAGAGTGGCTGCATTTGAATGGGCAGAACATGGAGTAAGAGTAAATGTTGTTCATCCAGACAATGTTTTTGACACTGGGCTTTGGACAGAAGAAGTTCTGAACCAAAGAGCGGCAAACTATGAAATGACAGTAGATGAATATAAGGCTCGAAATCTTCTAAAAATGGAAGTTAAAGCACGCCACGTAGCATCCGTGGTAGTTGAACTTTGCAGCGATCGTTTTGGCGCAACAACAGGTGCTCAAATTTCAATCGATGGGGGAAATGAAAGAACAATTTAGTTTCTTTTGGTTTGTCTGAGTGGAAATTAACAACAATATAAGTAAGAATTGATTTCGGCTTTTAGCAAAATTCTGAGGGGGTCCTTAAGTGAACACAACTGTGGTTTCTGACGCTGTTGTTGCTGATGCAAACACTTCCGCGTCTCCATTACTTGTTGTCGAAGATTTACATACCTCGTTTTCAATTCCTCGCGGAGAAGTAAAAGCAGTAAGGGGCGTTAGTTTCGAACTTAAACAAGGTAAAACTCTTGGAGTGGTTGGTGAAAGCGGCTCCGGTAAAACAGTTCTAGCTCGCTCAATCATGCGTCTTAATTTAGGAAACAATGTCACGACTACAGGTTC
This sequence comes from Actinomycetota bacterium, assembly GCA_902564875.1. Classification (GTDB taxonomy): domain Bacteria; phylum Actinomycetota; class Acidimicrobiia; order Acidimicrobiales; family MedAcidi-G1; genus MedAcidi-G2B. The sequence continues at coordinate 33,124 of CACFCV010000007.1, read as the reverse complement.
AGCGAAGTTTCGTGAGTTAAGCATTCTTGACCAGCCACCAAAATCAATGCGTCAACTATGGGGTAATGAAATGGCGATGGTTTTCCAAGACCCAATGACAGCATTAAATCCCTTGGTAAAGATCGGAAGACAAGTTACAGAACATGTTCGTCATCACTTAGGAATTTCAAAAAAAGAAGCTCGCTCTCTTGCTATAGATCTATTAAATGAAGTCCGCATTCCGGAACCTGAAAGTCGGCTTGACTCCTACCCCCATGAATTGAGTGGCGGGATGAGACAAAGAATTTGTATAGCAATCGCTCTTGCTTGCGAACCAACACTGTTATTCGCGGATGAACCTACGACAGCTCTTGATGTTACGGTTCAGCATCAAATTTTGAACTTATTAAATCGAGAACAAGAAACACGTGACATGGCAATGGTTCTTGTTACGCATGATCTTGGTGTTGTCGCTGGACGTACAGACGAAACGATGGTTATGTACGCCGGGAATGTTGTAGAAAAAACTTCCACTCATGAATTATTTAACAATATGCAGCACCCTTATACAGAGGCTTTATTTCGGTCAATTCCTAAAACTAGTGAACGTAGCCATACGCGACTAACCGCTATTGCTGGCAGGCCTCCTGACCTTATTGACCCTCCGACTGGATGTTCTTTTAGCCCTCGCTGCCCCTATGTACAACCAAAATGTCGTGAAGAAAAACCACCACTAATTCCGGTAAATGATGGTTCACATCTTTCATCGTGTTGGTTCCCTGTTGGAACAGAAGAAAATAAAGCAGCGTTTAGGAAGAATGTTGCCGAAGGCCTTCCGCAAACTCTTGTAGTAGAAGAAGCTCTAACTGATAACTCTAACGAAGGAAGCGAATCGTAATGGCTGGCAGCGGTAAAGCACACTTACGCTCAGAAGACGAAACGCTTATACGCGTTGAAGATCTTGTTGTCGAATATGACGTTCCAGGCGGTGAAACAGTTAAAGCTGTTAGCGGCATCAGTTTTGATATCAAGGCTGGAGAAACGCTTGGCTTAGTAGGTGAATCTGGTTGCGGTAAATCAACCACTGGAAAAGCTCTTATCCAATTACCTAAACCAACTTCAGGTTCAGTAAAACACAAACTCGTTGAACTAACCGGGCTGTCTTCAGAAGCAATGAGAAGAAGGCGAACTGATTTGCAAATGATATTTCAAGATCCAATTAGTTCCCTAAACCCTCTTCGGAAAGTGGAAGACATTGTTGCTGAGCCAATGAAAATATGGGGACCAAAAGATAAAACTGAACAAAAAGAAATGGTTGACAATATTTTAGATTCTGTTGGTATCGACCCAGAACAAGCCCGGGGGAAAATGCCGCATGAATTTTCTGGTGGTCAATGTCAAAGAATTTCTATAGCACGGAGCCTGATACTTGACCCAGAGGTTTTAATTTGTGATGAACCAGTAAGCGCTTTAGACGTAAGCATGCAAGCTCAAATTTTGAATCTCCTAGAAGATTTAAAGAAAAAATATCATCTAACACTTATTTTTATCGCTCACGACCTCGCTGTTGTAAAAAACATTAGTGACAAAGTTGCTGTCATGTATCTGGGCAAATTATGTGAAGTCGCTCAATCAGACGAACTATATGAACGCCCCGTTCACCCTTATAGCAAGTTGCTCCTTGATTCTTGTCCCGAACCAGACCCAAGTATCACTATCGACAAAACTGTTTCTGATGATGGCGAACTCCCTTCACCAATTAATCCACCGTCTGGCTGCCGTTTCCGAACTCGATGCCCTTTTGCTACTGAAATATGTTCATCCGAAGAGCCTCAAATGCAAGAAGTGCGTCCGGATCACTACGTTGCTTGCCATCACCCCTTAATTTAAATCCAAAATTTTTGCTCATATTTAATACAACGAGTAAGTTCGTATTAAGACATATTTGAAAGCAACATACGAGGGGGAAATAGTATGGGTTCTTTCTTAGGTAATCGAGGCGCCTTATTTAGGCTGCTCGCCGTTCTTCTTGCCGCTACAGCAATAGCTAGCGCATGTAGCAGTGATGGAGACAGTGATGACACTGTTCCAGTTGCAACTACAGCAGCACCAGCAGAAGAAACAGCAACAACCGAAGCTCCTGCAACAACGGAAGCTCCTACAACAACAGCGACGCCCACCACAACAACAGAAGCACCAGAAGTTGGTCCTTCTCAAGGGGGAAGCGCCAGTTTGGCAATCGAGGCAGAAGCCACAGGCTTACGCCCTTGGGAAGACACTTGTTCTTCACCCTGCTACAACATGATGCAATCTGTTTTTGATCCATTAGTTTCTCAATACCAGGACGGTTCGTACGGTCCAAATATTGCGACAAGTTGGGAATCAAATGAGGATTACACCATTTGGACAGTTCAAATTAAAGAAGGAATCACATTCACCGACGGGACACCGTTAACAGCACAAACAATTGCTGACATGTTTGTTGTTCAACAAACAGGTGCTGCTTCTGCAGGTGTAATCGCTTCAGCAAACCTTTTAACTGTTGAAGCAACAGGCGATTTTGAAGTTATATACACGCTTAGTGCTACAAACGGTCCATTTATGTCAGTTCTTTCAAATCCTCCACTCGGATTTGTTTTTAACCCTGCGGTAGTACCTGCAGGTGATGATGATGCGATGGCTGCTGCAGCTATGGCACCAACCGGTATTGGTACCGGACCTTTCATAGTCACTAACCGTGACGTTGACAACAGAACCGATATGGAAAGAAATCCGAATTACTGGCGGGTTGACAGCTTTGGTACACAGTTGCCATATTTAGATTCAATAAGTTTCCACCCAATCCCTGATGAAGGAACACGGTTGGATTCATTAACATCTGGAACAGTTACTGCTATGCAAACTCTTCGTCAAGCCACAATTCGTGATGCACGTACCCTGGCCGAAGACGGAAGCCTTTGGATGTTCGAATTCCAAGGAAATAACTCTGGTGGCGGGATGTTCAACGTTCTTGTGCCTCCTTATGACGATGTCCGTGTACGACGCGGGCTACTTATGTCATCACGTCAAGACGCAGTTATTGCTGCTCTCGGTGGTGAAGGCATTTCCGAACCAGCAACACAAGTCTTTGCTAAGAGCTCTCCGTTCTACTCTGAAGCAGTAGCGGAGGCTTACGCCAATTACGACTTTGATGCTGCTGTGGCACTTCTTGAGGATTACATCAATGACCCTGACCGTTCAGACGGTAAAGCTGTTGGCGAAAAGATAAATGTTATTTTGAGTTGTCCTCCGGACCCAACTCTTATTGCAGCTACAGAAGTAAGCCAACAATTCTTTGAGGCAACCGGATTAGTTGATGTTGAATTAACTCACTTTGATCAAGCAACTCACATCAATATGGCGTTGGGTATGGGTAATGAATTCAGAGGTGAACATGAGATGCATTGCTGGCGCTGGGGCAGCGAAGATGACCCAGGTGGAGACAACTCCGGGTCAGCTCCATGGGAGACCTCACCGTTCAACTTCTCTAACTGGCATGATCCAGAGCATTATGCCCTTCTAGAAGAAGCTCGAACCATGGAAGATATTCCAACCCGTGCTGCCCTTTATGAACAAGCTGGCTTAATACAAAATGCTGCAGCTCCGATTTGGTTCTCTGGTGGTACAGCAACAGCTATTGTCACACAAGCAGGACTCGGAGGTTTTGACTCTTGGGTCTTAACAGACGGAGAAATAGGCATTGGTCATCCAAGTGCTGTAGGTAACTGGGGACAGGCGTATTGGTCTACTGACTAGTAGATATTAAATAACGAAAATGGGTGGGTAAGAAGAGCCTCTTATCCCACCCATTTCGCTTATTTTCATCTTTTTTACGTGCATTTATTACTAAAGAGTGAAAATATCCGCATAACTTTGGCGAATCGGCTAACTGGTAGTAGATTCATGACATCAGTCACACTTTCTTAAGAAAGCAACCCATGGAGGGAATAACACTTATGAGTTATTTATTAGGTAAACGGAGAGTTTCAATGAAGTTGCTCGCCGTCCTTCTTGCAGCTACCGCGGTAGCGGGTGCATGTAGTAGCGATGGAGACGGCGATGACGCTGCTCCAGTTGCAACTACAGCAGCACCAGCAGAGGACACGGCAACAACGGAAGCTCCTGCAACAACGGAAGCGCCTACTACAACAGCGACGCCTACCACAACAACAGAAGCACCAGAAGTTGGTCCTTCTCAAGGTGGAAGCGCTAGTTTGGCAATCGAGGCAGAAGCCACAGGCTTACGCCCTTGGGAAGACACTTGTTCTTCACCCTGCTACAACATGATGAACGCTGTTTATGACAAATTGACAGAACAGTATGAAGATGGTTCATATGGCCCAATGCTTGCTAAGAGCTGGGAATCTAATGAGGATTACACCGTTTGGACTGTTCAACTTCAAGAAGGTGTAACATTCACCGACGGGACACCGTTAACAGCACAAACAATTGCTGACATGTTTGTTGTTCAACAAACAGGTGCTGCTTCCGCAGGTGTAATCGAATCATCAAACTTGATTGCTGTTGAAGCAACAGGTGATCTTGAGGTTACATACACACTTAGTGCAACAAACGGTCCATTTATGTCAGTTCTGTCTCGAGCTCCAGTGGGTATGGTTTTCAATCCTGCATTAGTACCTGCAGGTGATGACGATGCGATGGCTGCTGCAGCTAACGCACCAACTGGTATCGGTACCGGACCTTTTATGGTGACAAACCGCGACGTTGATAACAAGACAGAAATGGAGAGAAATCCAAATTATTGGATGAGCGATAACTTTGGAACACAGTTGCCATATCTTGATTCAGTAAGTTTCCATCCAATCCCTGATGAAGGAACACGTTTGGATTCACTAACATCCGGAACAGTCACTGCTATGCAAACTCTTCGTCAAGCTACAATTCGTGACGCACGTACCGCAGCTGAAGATGGAAGCCTTTGGATGTTCGAATTCCAAGGAAACAACGCCGGTGGTGGTATGTTCAACGTTCTTGTCGCTCCTTATGACGATGTTCGTGTAAGACGAGGATTGATCATGGCAACACGCCAAGAAGCAATTATTGCTGCTCTTGGTGGTGAAGGTATTTCTGAACCAGCAACACAAGTCTTTGCTGAGAGCTCTCCGTTCTACTCAGAAGCAGTAGCAGAGGCTTACGCTAGCTATGACTTCGATGGCGCTATGGCACTTCTTGAAGACTACATCAACGACCCTGACCGTTCAGACGGTAAAGCCGTTGGTGAAAAACTTGATGTTGTATTGAGTTGTCCTCCGGACCCAACTCTTATTGCAGCCATGGAAGTAACCCAGCAGTTCTGGAATGAAACTGGATTGGTTAATACTGAATTAACTGCATTTGATCAAGCAACCCACATCAATATGGCGTTGGGTATGGCTAACGAATTCAGAGGTGAACATGAAGTTCACTGCTGGCGCTGGGGCAGCGAAGCTGATCCAGGCGGCGATAACTCTGGTTCAGCTCCATGGGAGCTTTCGCCATTCAACTTCTCTAACTGGCATGATCCAGAGCATTATGCCCTTCTAGAAGAAGCTCGAACCACAGATGACGTTGCCGTCCGTCAAGCTCTTTACGAGCAAGCTAACTTAATGATCAATGAACAAGTTCCGATCTACTTCTCAGGTGGTACAGCAACAGCTATTGCCACAGCAGCAGGACTCGGTGGCTTAGATTCATGGATTTTGCCTGATGGCGAGTTAGGTATTGGTCACCCAGCGGCCGAAGGTCGATGGGGGCAGGCTTACTGGTCTGCTGACTAGTAGATAAGTCAATAACGCAAAAGGGCGGGGTGAGATAAACCTCTCACCCCGCCCTTTGTGCGTAATTAGTGTTGAAGGAATAATTAGACGTGTTAAAAATGCTTGCTGCTCGATTTGTTCGGCTTATAGCAACCTTGCTCGCGGTATCGTTTTTGACCTTTTTTCTTGTAAACACACTTCCAGGCGATCCGATAAATGCGCTTATTCCTCCCGATGCTCAACAAGACAGAGAATTTGTTGAACAGTTACGTGAAGAATACGGTCTCAATGATCCATTTATTGTCCGCTACGGAAGTTGGCTTGGAGATGCAATAAACGGTGATTTAGGGAGATCAGTCATCACTGATCAACTCGTTACTGATGAAATAAAGCACCGTATTCCGGTTACCGCTGAACTAGCAGTAGTTTCCATTGGTATTGCACTATTGATAGCTATACCCCTTGGGGTAACTGCAGGATATAGACAAGGCAGTCGGGTGGATCAATCTATTTCTGCCATAGCGCAATTCCTCCTTAGCATCCCAAGCTTTATCGTTGGTTTAATCCTGATCTATTTTCTTTCCATTCGATTACGTTGGCTCCCAGCAACCGGATGGACACGCCTCACTGAAAGTGTTACTGGGAACATAAAGTCTGTAATTATGCCAGCGATATCACTCGCTCTTACAGAAATCGCGGTGTACACCCGCATTGTTCGTTCTGACATGATAAATACCCTTAAAGAGACCTATGTCCTGTCCGCTAAATCAAAAGGACTTAAAGACAGATTTATTCTTTTCAGACACGCATTACGCCCAAGCTCTTTAACACTAACGACAATCGTTGGGCTCAATATCGCCGGATTGATTGGCGGCACTGTTGTAATTGAACAACTTTTTGCACTGCCAGGATTAGGAAAACGTTTACTCGACGCAATTTTCCAAAGAGATTTCATCATGGTTCAAGGAGTTACCGTCTTCATGGCCTGCGTATATGTAGTAATTAATACCCTTGTTGATATTTTCTACATGATTATTGATCCAAGAATTAGGAGAAAATCCTAATGAAACTTTTCCGACGCCAATTTTCTTTCTGGGCAGTGTTCAAATCAATGAGCCTCATAACAAAAATGTGTTCTTCATGGTTATTTATACTCGCTCTCGCAGCAATATTTGCTGATTTAATTCCTGGTTTAGATGACCCGAACTACCAAGCATGGCTATTTGATACAACAGGAAAAGAACTCCGTAACGACACCCCATCTTGGAATCATTTACTAGGAACAGATGTTAATGGACGCGATATATTGGCACGACTTATCTATGGAGCACGAGTTTCGCTGGCGGTTGTTGCCTCTGGGGTTAGTTGCGGCGTCATTTTCGGTGGCCTCTTCGGATCTTTTGTAGGTTATGTCCGCGGTAAAAGAGAAGCAGCAGTTATGGCAGCAATCGATGTTGTTTTAGCTTTCCCCGGACTAGTTCTCTTACTCACCATAATTACCTTTGTTGGATCACGAGACTTGAAAGTACTATGCATCATCATCGGAGTTCTTTCAATTCCGGTTTATACAAGAGTGGCAAGAGCAAATGCTTTAACAATAAGTAGAAGAGAATTTGTCGCCGCAGCAGAGGCCTTAGGAACAAAACAAAGAACAATTCTTGTAAAAGAAATTGTTCCAAACGTCTTACCTACCGTCTTAGCTTATGCATTAGTCGCTGCTGCAGTACTTGTTGCACTTGAAGGCGCTCTCGCATTCTTAGGACTTAGTGTTGAATCTCCTGCTCCGTCATGGGGCAACATGATTAATCTGGCACGAGCAGATTTGCGTGTAACTATTTGGCCAGCTGTATGGCCGTCTCTAGCTCTCGTGTTTACCGTATTCTCATTGAACAATGTGGGTGACTTTATACGACAAAGAGCCCAAAAACGTGCTGCGGCTATTTAATTAGATTGAGCAGCCCATACTGCTGCTGCAACTACCACATCTTCAACTGCTAAACCTACAGACTTAAAAAGGGTTATCTCATCATTGTCTGTGCGGCCAACTTTTTCTAAACAGAGATCACTAAGGTCGCCCACAATTAAATCAAAGTCCCAATGATCTGAAGCGTCGGCGTAAATAAGCTCTCCGGCTTCATTCTCAGCAGCTTCTCTTTCATCTACAAAAACTGATGATTTGGTAATTAAATCAGTATCAACTTCTCTTCTTGCCGCTGAATATGAGCCGACAAGATTGATATGAGCGCCATTTCGTACACTTTCCGTTGGGATTACCGGAGTAGTTGCAGAAGTACACCCACATATAACATCGCATTCTGCGGCTTGTTCTGGGGTAGCAGCAAGAATCTTTCTTCCCTGACTATTCGCTGTTTCAACAAAGTTTGTAGATGATTCTAAAGTTCGACCTGAAACAAAAATTGTTTCAATACTTGATCGGGCACTCAACATTGCATCAATATGCCCTTGAGCTTGTACCCCAGTTCCAAAAATTCCAAGCGAAGCAACTTCTGGCGGAGCCAACATCTCGGTAGCAACCCCTGATGCTGCGGGAGTTCGTAAAGCAGTTAAAGCTGATCCATCAAAAGTTGCTTGCGGACGTCCTGTATCTCTATCACATAACAGATAATGCGCATGGATAAGGGGTAAACCTTTTCCAGGGTTATCGCTTATCACCGTCACAGTTTTTATTCCTATCCCCATAGAGGTAACAGCTGGCATTAATAAAAGATCATCTGTTGTTCCAAGCGAAACTTGGGTTCTTGGATGTAACTTTCCTAAGTCTTTAAACGCTTCTTTTAAAGCTTTAATTGCAGAATCCATATCAACCACAGCACTAATTGCCGCGGCGTCAAAGTGTGGTAAAGCAGTCATCTCAGTTGAAACCCATTCCCAAGAGAATCACGCGAGTCAAGAACAAACGTGCTTGTTGCATAGTGGTAGGCCGATCCTTGAATTGTAGTAGTGACTGTATTTTCATCAGCAGAAACAACTTTCCCAATAAATTGCTCCCCCGCAACTCCTTCGTTGCGGAAGGGTTCGCCCATTGTAATCTGTTCTGACTCATAGAGAAGAGCCAACCGCGCAGACGTCCCTGACCCGCAGGGCGATCGGTCAACTTGTCCGTCGGCAAACACTGTCATATTCCTCTGATGTAAGGGATCAACCCCAACATCCTCATAAAAGATCGTTCCATACACTCCCGACAAACGACTCTCAGTTGGATGTTCTGCTCGAGAGTCATTTTTCAAAAGATCTTTTATCTCTCTGCCAAGAGAAACTAAAGCATCAATATCTTTAGCAACGGGTGAGAGGTTAAGGCTCGCTGTGTTAACTGAAGCGTAAAATGCGCCACCAAATGAAATATCAGCACTAACGATCCCCTGTGAAGTTTGTAAAGAAATATTTGTAGCAGAAACAAAACTAGGCACATTTTGAAAACAAATAGATTCAACTTTTGCATCTACAATTTTTGCTGTTGTTTTAAGCCGGCCAGAAGGAACATCGATTATGACATCGACTTCATTGCTTTCTATCTCAATTAATCCGGTATCAATTGCCCAAGTAGCAAGAGCGATTGTTCCATGGCCACAAGCAGTGGAAAATCCATCTTTATGAAAAAATACGACACCTAAATCGCCAGACTCATCATCGGCTGGTACAACAAATCCTCCATACATATCCGCATGGCCGCGAGGCTCATTTGTAAGAAACTGGCGAAAGTCATCAAGATTTTTCTCTGCCCATGACCGTTTATCTAAAACAGTGGTCCCTTCCATTGGACCGATATCAACGATACGAAAAGGCTCGCCAGCCGTGTGGTAGTCAACACTGGTGATCGTCTCATTTGATTTAAGTACCATTAACTCATTCTAACGACGATGTTTACATGTGATATTGAGCGGGTGAGGAGAATCGAACTCCCGCCATCAGCTTGGGAAGCTGAGGTTCTACCATTGAACTACACCCGCATAAAATTAGGGATAATTGTTAATTACTATGAAGACCAAACACTATAGATTTCTTTTACCTCTTTTTCTTTTCCTATTAATTTTTGGGCTTTCTTCTTGCGGTAAACCTGAAAGACCAAGACTAGTTATTGGTGAAAATCCAATTAATGAAACAATTACTACTAGTTCTTTAGCCTTAGCAACTACCACTTCCGAAATTCAGCAACAAACTGAACCATCAGTTGAAGAGATTGAAGTAAATACTCGAATTCCGTTAACCATTCCAGTGGTCTCTGGATATGCAGTAGTCAAAGAAAAAATTCCAGTTCTAGATATTTACGCTTCACCTGATTCTGACTCCATATATTCAGAAGGATTAACTAACCCTGGACCGTTTGAAGGGTTTCGCACGTTGCAGACGACTGGTGAAGTTGAGGGCAAATTTTTGGAAGTGATTCTTCCTCGTTTACCAAATGGATCAAAAGCCTGGGTTCTATCTAAAGACGTAGAAACTTTTTATAGCGACAAAAAAATAGTTGTTGATTTATCTGACAGAACAGCAAGAGTAATTACAGCAAAAGAATGTTCTGTATTCGGCTTATCTGAACTGTCTTTAAGCGAATGTAAAAATTCAAACAATAAGGTTCTAGCTGAAGCCCCGGTTGCGATTGGGACAGACTCTACTCCGACCCCTCTACTTGATGCGGTTATTGACTACCTCTGGGAAAGATCAACTTCTTCCGTTTATTTCAGCCAAGTCTATGGTGATCGTATCTTTGGGTTAAATCAACATTCAGAAGTCTTAGAGGACTTCAACGGTAAACGACCAGCAATTGCTATACATAGCACTTCGTCTCCTGAATTAATAGGAGGGAAAGTTTCAAATGGTTGTATTCGTATGAAACCAGAAGATATTGAAATTTTTCTTGAGCATGTCACCTTAGGAATGAAGGTACAAATAGTTGAGTAGTGAAAATAAATTCACTAAGGACCCTCGTAGGGGAATCCAAGATCAACAGCAGTAACAAGAGGCCGGAACTCAATATTTGCTTCTGATGCTAATGCGCCACATGTCCCTCCTCGATCCACCACAGGCAAAATCATTACTGGATCAGCGCCTAAATCACGAACAACCTGTGCCGCCTCCAAAGGAGAGGTTCCTCTGGTAACGGTGTCTTCGCAGATAACAACTTTGTCTCCGGGATATAGCGCACCCGCTAGACGACCTTCTACTCCATGATCTTTAGATTCTTTTCTGATACTAAAAGAACGCAACTCTCTTCCTTTAGCTGCTGCGACAGCAGCAATACCAAACGCTACTGGATCAGCGCCAGCGGTTAATCCTCCGATAGCGGTAACATCATCGGGGATAATTTCTAACGCTGCATTAGCAATCAGTAATATTCCTTCTGGTCTGCATGCAGTCTGTTTTGCATCGCAGAACCAAGTGCTCTTACGTCCACTTTTAAGAGTAAAGTCACCAGTTCGAATTGAATGTTCGAGTAGATGCTCAACTAGTTGTTCAAAAGTGTTATTCATCAATTTCAGACTACAGATTTATATTTACAAAATTGATTCTGGAGTGTAGGCAACTGCACTGGGATGTGTGCTGATAATTTTTGAAACCTTTTCAACTACTTGCTTTACTTGACCATTTGCATTTCCCGCGAAATTCATTGGGTCATTAAATAGGGAATCAAGATCGTCACGTTCAAGAGGTAAGCGTTCATCGTTTGCCAAACGATCAATAAAGTCATTTACAGAGCTTGGATTTTCTCGCCGTTCAATTGCAGATGATATTGCATGCTCTTTAATTATTTCGTGGGCTTCCTCTCTCCCTGTCCCCGCTTGCACCGCGGCGACAAGTATTCGAGTGGTGGCTAGGAAAGGCAAGTTTTGTTGAAGTTCGTGTTCAATCATTTTTGGAAACACTCCAAAATCATCAAGAACAGTTAAAAAGGTTTCAAATAACCCATCTATAGCGAAAAATGCATCAGGTATAGCGACCCTTCTTACAACAGAGCAACTTACATCTCCTTCATTCCATTGCTCTCCTACTAATCCACTAGTCATAGACAAGTGACCACGAAGGACGTTAGTTAAACCATTAATTCGTTCGCACGACCGGGCATTCATTTTGTGCGGCATCGCTGAAGAACCAACTTGGCCATCCTGAAAACCTTCAGTGACTAACTCATGGCCAGCCATAAGACGAATTGTGTGTGCAAGATTTGATGGCCCACTTGCTGTTTGAAATAAAGATGAAACAACTTCAAAATCCAATGATCTTGGATAAACCTGTCCAACTGAGTCAAAAACTTTTTCGAAACCAAGATGTTTAGCAACTATTTGTTCTAGTTCAAATACTTTTGAGCTGTCACCGTCAAACAGATCCACCTGATCTTGCTGAGTCCCGACAGGTCCTTTAATTCCTCTAAGTGGATATGCATTTAGAAAGTCGTTGAGTCGATGATAAGAAATCAATAGTTCTTCTGCAGTTGAAGCAAATCTTTTCCCAAGAGTCGTAATTTGTGCAGGAACATTATGGGTACGTCCAACAATTACTAAATGTTCGTGTTCTATTGCTAGAGCACTTAGTCGGGCTAAGGCAGCTACAACTCGATCAATAATAATTTCTAGCCCTTTCCGAATTTGTAGTTGCTCAATGTTTTCGGTGAGATCACGAGAAGTCATCCCTTGATGTATTTGTTCATGTCCGGCAAGAGAACAAAATTCTTCTATTCGCGCTTTTACATCATGGCGGGTTACTTTTTCTCGTTCGTTAATTGAAGGCAGATTAACTTCGTGAATTACTGCTTCGTAGTCTTCGATAGCTTTATCGCTTATTTCAATCCCTAATTGTTTTTGCGCTATGAGGATTGCTACCCAGAGTTGACGTTCAAAAACAATTTTTGATTCGCTTGAGAACAGCTCCGTCATGGCTGAACTCGCATATCGACCTGCAAGAACGTTTTCTATGCTCATGATTGAGCGCCTTTCGGAATCATTTCTCTGTATCTCGCTCTTCAAAATTTAAAACTTGTTTCCGTCCAGGTCCGACTCCAACCATTCCAATGGGGACACCAACCTGTTCTTCTATAAATGAAAGATAGTTTTCTGCTTCTGCTGGAAGATCAACTCGAGAAGTTATTTCAGAAATGTTGCATTTCCATCCTGGAAAAGTTTCATAAATGGGGGTTGCTTTATAGAGGAGATTTTGATTGTAAGGGAGCTGCTCATGCCTTTCGCCATCAATGTCATAAGCGACACAGATCTTTATCTCATTTAAATCATCCAGTACATCAAGTTTGGTTATGGCAAGTTCAGTTAATGAGTTCACTCTGGATGCATAACGTAACATCACTGCATCAACCCATCCGGGTCTTCTACGTCTTCCCGTATTAGTTCCATATTCATGGCCAACATCAACGAGGTGGTCTCCTATTGAGTCAAATAATTCAGTTGGGAACGGTCCTGCTCCTACTCGAGTTAAATAAGCCTTAGCTACGCCGACAATTCGGTCAATGTTTTTAGGGCCAATACCTGCACCTACACATGCCCCACCGGACACAGGGTTTGATGAAGTAACAAACGGGTAAGTTCCATGATCTAGATCAAGAAAAGTTGCCTGTGCTCCTTCTAAAAGAACCCTATTTCCTTTTTCCAGTTCTTCATGTATAAGGCTTACGCTGTCAGCAATATGGGGAATTAAGCGAGGCCGATAAATGCTTAAGTACTCTTCTGCGATCACATCAGCATCAAGTGGGGGTTGGTCAAAAACTCGAGTAAGAACCTTGTTGTGGTACTCCAAGGTTGAACCAAGTTTTTCTTTAAACCCTTCTTCGTCTAGAAGATCCTGTACCCGGAGTCCCATCCGCATTGAACGATCAGCGTAAGCTGGCCCGATTCCGCGTTTTGTTGTGCCAATTTTATTCTCTCCTAAAAATTCCTCGTGAAGAGCATCAAGTTCTTGATGGTACGGGAGAATCAGATGAGCGTTGCCGCTAATTTTAAGCTTTTCGGTTGATACTCCACGTTCTTCAAGCATGTCCATTTCGCTAATAAGTACCTTTGGGTCAACAACTACGCCGTTAGCGATCAAAGGTAGAACGTGGGGGTTGAGGATGCCGCTAGGTATTAATTGCAGTGCGAAGGTTTCACCATCAACTACTAGGGTATGGCCGGCATTATGTCCGCCTTGGTAGCGAACAACCATCGACATTTCGGCGGCAATGAGGTCAGTAAACTTACCTTTTCCCTCATCGCCCCACTGCGTACCGACAACTACGGTCGCAGACACGGCACCACTCCTATCCGACTAGGGTCCCTTACATACTTATTGTACTTAAAATTAATAGCGATCTAATCTATTTACGGCTGGAAAATTTCCGATTTTTTTAAATCTTGACTGTCTTAGACTCAACATTTTGCTTTTCCACATCCCCTGTGGAAAACCTCTATTTTTCCTTTATACAGTGGGGTGCTATTGGGGATTGCAACATGTCTGTAACACAAAATTTCCCTGAAATTTGGGGGAAATATTTAGATTTTTAGCGTTTCTCTCTCCGATAAATCACTACGCTTTGATCCATTGGAACGAGGTCTCTTCGGTAACTTCGGTGAACTTCTTCAACTGCTGCAGACCCTTCGGCACGAATTTGAGCAAGCTCGGTTTCTAATTGGTGTAGTCGATGTTCAAGTTCAATAACTTTTTTTACTCCAGCAAGGTTTAAGCCAGCAGAAGTTAATTCCGCAATTCTTTTTAGCATGGCGATATCAGTGTCGCTGTAGCGTCGGTTTCCTCCATTGGTTCGTGCTGGGTCAAGCAAGCCCTTTCTTTCATAAATACGGAGCGTTTGTGGATGCATATCTGCGAGTTCAGCAGCAACAGAAATAACGTAAATTGCTTGATCGGGATTCGGACGAGAAAACGACATAATTCTTATCCTGCCATGTCTGTGGGGTCTTGTGAAGTTGAACTTTGATTAAGTATTTTTGAAACTTCTTCAACAGCGGCACGTTGTTTCTTGTTTAGTTTTGTAGGAACATCGACCTCAATTTTTGCAAGTAAATCACCAGTTTGGCGACTAGTTGTGACTCCCTTACCTTTTATTCGGAAAGTCTGACCGCTTGGGGTTCCTGCGGGAATTTTCAAAGTAACATTCCCCCCATCTAGCGTTGGGACGATCACGTCAGATCCGAGAACTGCCTCAGGCCAAGTAATTCTGACGGTGATGGTTAAGTGGCGTCCTTGTCGGCCAAACACCGCATGAGGTTCAACGTTTATCCTTATAAATAAGTCACCGTTCGGGCCGTTGCTTCCTGGTCCACCTTTGCCTTTTAACCTAATTCTTTGGCCTGATTCCACACCGGAAGGTATTCGTACTTTTACTGCACGTGGGCGACGTTCTATCCCGGTACTTCGACATGTTTGACAGGGATCATCTATCTGGTGACCTCGGCCTCCGCAAGTTCCGCAGGGGCGACTAAATGAAAATGGCCCCTGGTTTTCAGCTTGTACGCCTCTTCCTGAACAGGAGGAACAAATCTTTGGTGTAGTGCCAGGTTTAGCTCCATTACCACCACATGTTGAACAAGCAGCATCGCTCGTGATGTTTACCGTTGTTGTGATTCCATTAATTGACTCTAAAAACGGAAGAGTCAAAGTAGTTTCTAAGTCACTTCCTCGCCGTCCCCTATTGGGCCCACCTTGACCGAATAATCCGCCAAAGAGGTCTTCCATATTGATGCCCATTCCACCGGAAAAGTCTCCAGAGAAGCCTCCAGGAAATCCCCCACCCATGGGTCCGAGGCGTCGAGCCTCATCGTATTCTGCTCGTTTTTTTGAGTCTCCAAGGACGTCATAAGCAGCGGAAACTTCTTTGAAGCGTTCTTCAGCAGATGAATCGCCAGGGTTTGCATCTGGATGGAGTTGTCGGGCAAGTTTACGGTAAGCCTTAGTTAGTTCTTTTTCTGAGATATCTTCATCAACACCGAGAACCTTGTAATAGTCTTTTTCAAACCATTCACGTTGAGCGGTCATGACGACTCCTTATTAACCGCGAACCTTGACCATGGCGGGGCGAAGTACGTGATCACTCCAGATGTATCCACGTCTTAGAACTTCGATGACTATTTGTTCGTTGGAACCTTGATTCTCTTCTGATGCTTCGTGGAGTACTGCTTCATGGCAAGTTGGATCAAAAATTGAATCTAAAGGGTCAAGGACTTGTAAGCCAGAAGGTTCAAAAGCCGTGATAAGAGCTTCACGAATAGGCGCCACGTCATTGGCACCATGTTCGATAGCCAAGTCACAGGCGTCAAGTACAGGTAAGAGTTTTTCAATCAATTCAGCTTGAGATCGAGCCCCAACCTCAGCGCTACGTTTCGCTGATTGTTTTCTAAAATTAGAAAATTCTGCAGTCACTCTTTGTAGATCGTCAAGGTAGCTATCTCGTTCTGAAATTAACTGTGAGAGTTCATCCCTTTCGTCCTCTATAGGAGAATCTGCAGGGGTCTCTGTCTCGGAAGAGACAACTTCAGTTTCGTCAGCTTCAGCCTGTAACTCTTCTTTTGATGAATCAGGACTCACTGTTCATCAACAATTTCTGCATCTACTACATCATCGTCTACCTCATCAGAAGGATTTCCTGATGTGTTTTGGTCTGCAGCGGCTGCTTCATACAAGCGTTGACCGAATTCCTGACTAGCGACCATAAGCGCTTCGGTGGCACTGGCAATCGCTGCTGTGTCTTCACCTTCTAACGCTTCTTTAAGTGCAGCCAATTTTTCTTCAACGTTAGTTTTTTCATCACCTGTTAGTTCTTCACCTTGATCAGATAAAAGTTTTTCGGTTTGGTAAACAAGATTGTCTGCGTTATTACGGGTTTCAACTTGTTCTTTCCGTTGCCGGTCTTCTTCAGCATGCGATTCGGCATCTTTGACCATTTGATCAATGACGTCTTTATCGAGAGAAGATTGACCAGTGATTGTCATTGATTGCTCATTGTTTGTCGCTCGGTCTTTTGCTGAGACATGGACAATTCCGTTTGCATCAATATCAAATGTGACTTCAATTTGTGGAGTTCCGCGTGGTGCCGGCGGTAAATCAACTAGTTGAAATTTTCCTAATGTTTTGTTGAATTGTGACATTTCCCGTTCGCCTTGAAGTACATGGATTTCTACCGATGGCTGGTTGTCATCGGCAGTTGTGAATACTTCAGACTTAGAAATAGGGATCGTGGTGTTTCTTTCGATTAAGCGTGTCATGACGCCGCCTTTGGTTTCTATTCCAAGCGATAACGGTGTGACATCAAGAAGAAGCACATCTTTAACTTCTCCAACTAAAACTCCGGCTTGAACTGCAGCTCCAATTGCTACGACTTCATCGGGGTTAACGTTTTTTGATGGCTCTCGACCAGTTATTTCTTGTACAAGCTCCGCAACAGCCGGCATTCTGGTTGAGCCACCAACCAAGATCACGTGATCTACTTCACCTTTAGTTAATCCGGCGTCGCTTACTGCTTGTTCAAAAGGTGAACGACATCTTTCAAGAAGATCAGAAGTTAATTCATGAAATTTCGCTCTTGTTAGTGAGTAGTCAAGATGAAGTGGACCCGAGTCTGTAGCGGTCACAAAAGGAAGGTTAATTTGTGTTTGCTGTACTTGGGAAAGTTCAATTTTGGCTTTTTCGGCAGCTTCTTTGAGTCGTTGTGCTGCCATTGGATCAGCGTTTAAATCGACTCCGTGATCATTTTTAAATGAAGTAGCTAGCCACTCAATGATTTTTTCATCCCAGTCATCTCCGCCAAGATTTGTATCTCCGTGGGTTGCTTTTACTTCAAAAACTCCGTCACCGATCTCTAATACGGAGACATCAAAAGTTCCGCCACCTAAATCAAATACAAGGATTGTTTGGTCATCGTTATCTTTTTCTAGACCATAAGCGAGTGCGGCAGCTGTTGGTTCGTTAATAATGCGAAGAACTTCTAACCCAGCAATCTGCCCAGCTTCTTTTGTTGCGGTGCGTTGTGCGTCGTCAAAGTAGGCAGGCACGGTAATTACCGCTTGGGTGACGTCTGTTCCTAAGTATGCTTCAGCGTCTCTTTTAAGTTTTTGAAGTGTTCGGGCAGAGATTTCTTGAGATGTGTAGTCTTTGCCGTCGATTTCTTGTTTCCAGGCTGTCCCCATATGGCGTTTAACGGAACGTATTGTTCTTTCTGGGTTAGTTATTGCTTGTCGTTTTGCTACTTCGCCAACAAGAACTTCGCCGTCTTTTGCGAAAGCGACAACTGATGGGGTGGTACGTGAGCCTTCTGCGTTGGCGATAACGACGGGTTCGCCTCCTTCAAGCACACTTACTACTGAGTTTGTAGTTCCAAGGTCAATTCCTACTGCTCTACTCATGATTTTCTCCTTCAAGTAGTGAAATGATTACTTCAGCTATTTTTTAGCTGTATAGCGTTGATATTTATATAGAGCATTTAAGGGTAATGCTTAATTCTTTATATAACACTATTTCTTACTATATAACACTATATAAAGTTGAGTCCATTATTATCAACTTCCGGAGTGGTTTTTTTGTTTAAATATCTGCTGAACTGCATATATGGGTGTAAAAACTTCAACATTAGTTCTTGTCCGCCATGGACAATCAGAATGGAACGCGACTAATCAATTCACTGGTTGGTATGACTGTGATCTCACAAAAAAAGGTGTTAACGAAGCATTAGTAGGAGCAAAACTACTCAAAGAAGCAAGAGTGCTCCCTGAAGTTCTTCACACATCTCTTCAAAAAAGAGCAATTAAAACAGCTGACCTAATTATCGACGAACTTCAATGTACTGAAATACCTGTTAATCGAAGTTGGCGGCTAAACGAACGCCACTATGGAAATTTAACCGGGAAAGACAAAGCTGCTGTAGGAGAAGAATTTGGTGCTGACCAATTGCATGCATGGCGTCGCGGCTATGACACACCACCGCCACCAATTAGTCCAGACAATCCCTTCAATCCAAATAACGACCCGCAATACGAAGGTATAGAAGAAATTCCATTGACAGAATGTTTAGCTGACGTCGTCGAACGCCTACTTCCCTATTGGGAAAAAGAAATTCTTCCACAAGTACTTGAGAGAAAAACTGTCTTAGTCGTCGCTCATGGGAACAGCCTTAGAGCACTATGTAAGCATCTTGACGGAATCAGCGAAAAAGATATAGCAGATCTCAACATTCCAACTGGAACGCCACTGGTATATGAACTAAACGACGAAGGCTTTCCATTACAAGCAATGCCTGTTCTTGATCGTTCGTTAAATAGAGAAGCTGCGCGCGCTGCCGCTGAAGCGGTTGCACGTCAAACAAATTAATCAGCTAGCCCATAACCAGGTGAACCATGTTCAGCTAGATCTAAGCCCTCTCTTTCTTCAGAAGCGGAAACTCGTAATCCAATTGTGGACTTAATTGTTTTGAAAAGTATGGCTGAGGTTCCAAGCACCCAAGTAGCAACAATTAAAGAACCTATTGCTTGAACGAGAAGTTGTTCAAAGCCCCCACCATAAAATAGTCCTGCATTTTCTCTACCAAGAAATGCGTCGTCGTATCTAGCGAATAATCCCACAGCAAGAGTCCCCCACACACCACAAACACCGTGAACAGATACTGCTCCGACAGGATCATCTATTCCTTTTCTTTCAATCATGATTATTGAGTAAACAACAATTATTCCACCTATTAATCCAGAAATAATCGCTCCTAAAAAGTTCAAGGCTCCTGTACCTGCAGTGATACTAACTAGGCCTGCTAATGCTCCGTTACCAGCCATTCCTACATCTAAGGAACCGGTTTTTTTCCAAATTACGAAACCAGAACTGAGAACTCCTGCGGCGGCGGCTAACAACGTTGTCATGATGGCGTGAGCTACCCATTCATCCATAGCTAACTCTGAACCAGCATTAAATCCGAACCATCCAAACCATAAGATGAAAACACCAATTGTCACGTAACCAATATTGTGACCAGGAATAGCTCTTGGATTACCGTTCGAATCGTATTTACCAAGTCTCGGCCCTAAAAATATGGCTCCCATAAGAGCCGCCCATCCACCGGTGCTATGAACAATGGTTGACCCTGCAAAATCACTAAATTTTGCGTCACCGATCGCAAGATCGCTTAGTAAACCATCACCTTGCCAAAACATATGAACAACAACTGGGTAAATAAATCCAGTCATTACCGCACTAAAGATTAAATAGGCCGAAAATTTGGTTCTTTCCGCCATAGCTCCTGACGCGATCGTTACTGCAGTTGCGGCAAAAACCACTTGGAAAAAGAAAAACGATGGAGTTTCCAGCACATTACCACCATTAAGAAACGCTTCGGACATTCCTGATAAGAAAAATTTGTCACTGCCGAAGAAACTTCCCGCATCCGTTCCAAAAGCTAAACCAAACCCAACAGCCCAGAAAGCAAGCGCACCAATAGCCATATCCGCAAGGTTTTTCGCCATGATATTGCCAATGTTTTTAGCTCGTGTTAACCCTGCCTCAACGAGAGCAAATCCTGCTTGCATTAAAAAGACAAGGCATCCTGCGACGATAAGCCAAAGACTGGTGAGTAACGCATTGTTGTCACTAGGAGTTATTTCTGCAGCTGCAGCTGGCGTGGCAGAAATAAATAGGGCAGCACCTATACCTAATAACCCGAAACAAATCTTCCTTCTTCTTTTTTTGGCAACAGCATGAGCCATGATTACTACCTTTCAGATAAATACAACTCTGTGAAAGGTACGAGCGTTACGTTTCCAATCTGTTTCATACCGATGACAAGGAAACGACAATTCAGGTAGGCTTTTCACCTATCGCTTTAGGAAGATAAGGTTTGATCATGGCACAAAATAGACTTCGTTCTCATCACGCTGCCATCGGACTTGGTGTAGGGATCGCTTTAGTAACTGTTATTTCTGGCATAGCTGCTGCAATTACTGGATGGCACGATGATTCCGAAATAACTCGAGAAGTCTTTGACAATATTCCGGGCGCACTAAAAGTTGCTTTCTACACAGTGATCCCTGCCTTACTTATTTATGGGTCCATTCTCTTTGCCAACCGGATGAAAAATTGGGAAAGAGGAACTCCGGATAATCGTGCAACTACAACTAAAAATGTAAAGAGAAGATTTGAAGATTTTCGAGCAGGGGTATACATGAAAACTCTGCTACGGGAGCCAGCCGCAGGAGTAATGCACTCCCTAATTTATTTCCCCTTTCTTATATTGTTAGCTGTCACCACTGTTCTTGAAATAAATCACCAAGTTCCAGAAAGTCTAAAATTTCTTCATGGTGACGTGTACCGGGCATACACCCTTGTTGGCGATGTCGCCGGTGTCCTATTCCTTATCGGCGTCGGTTGGGCAATACTAAGACGCTATGGACCCCGTAAATTCCGTCCATATAGAATTCGGATTAAATCAAAACCTGAGCATGCCGCAGGTCTTTTCATTCTTTTCATTCTGGGTATCACCGGTCTTGGGGCTGAAGCATTCCGTATCGCAATGCAATCAATTAATGGTTCCGGCACAGAGGCAGAAACCTGGTCAATAATTGGTTACCCACTTTCTTTATGGTTAGATGACATCGATTTTTTCGCTAACCAAATTCATGGATGGCATCAAGCTTGGTGGATAGCTCACGTTGTTTCATTCATGGCTTTCCTTGCGTTGTTACCAATCACGATGCTTCGACACATGTTTACCTCTCCTCTAAATATGTATTTAAAAGATCGAGATCGGCCAAAAGGTGCGATGAAAGCTATGCCGAACTTGATGGAAACAGAGTTAGAAACTTTTGGTGCTTCAACAATTGAAGATTTCACCTGGAAACAATTAATGGACACTGATTCATGCACCATGTGTGGGCGTTGCACAAGCGTTTGTCCTGCTCACGCCACCGGCAAACCACTTGATCCACGCGAAATCGTGCTTAAAACCGGTGAAGTTATGGCAGCAACCGGTGACCCCGTTGTTTCCCCACCCTTAGGAGTAGATGCAGAAATCACTATCCCAGCAAACTCCATGTTTGAAAGAATTACCGGCGAAGAACTTTGGGCTTGCACCAGTTGTCGGGCATGTGACGAAATATGTCCAGTGAACATAGAAATTCTGGACAAAATTCTTGATATGAGACGGTACCTCGCACTCATGGAATCAGATTTCCCTTCAGAACTAGGAACGGCTTTCCGTTCAATGGAAAACTCTGGTAACCCATGGGGGCTTTCCCAAAGCGATAGAGCTGAATGGGTCGGGGACCTTGAAGGCATCAAAGTCCTAGACGGCGGAGACCCATTCGATTCTGAGTTCCTTTATTGGGTGGGTTGCGCAGGTGCGTTTGATGACAAAAACAAAAAAGTATCGCGGGCCATGGCACAACTCATGCAACGTGCCGGTGTGTCATTCTCCATACTTGGACCATCTGAAATGTGTACCGGTGACTCAGCTCGCCGTTCAGGAAATGAATACATTTTCCAGATGCTGGCAATGCAAAACATCGAAACACTCAACGAAATGGGTGTAAAAAAGATCGTTACACAATGCCCACATTGCTTTAATACTTTGGCAAATGAATACCCCCAACTCGGCGGCCATTATGAAGTCGTCCATCACAGTCAATTACTTGAGTGGCTAATTGATGCAGGAAAACTCGATGTCACAAACGCTCGTCTAGAAGAACGAATCGTTTATCACGATTCCTGTTACTTAGGTAGACACAATGACGTTTATAAAGCTCCACGCAAAGTAATAGGTTCACTTGGCGGCATTGAAGTTGTAGAAGCTGAACGGCAAGGAACAAAAGGAATGTGTTGTGGAGCCGGTGGAGCCCGCATGTGGATGGAAGAAAACACCGGAAAGAACATCAATGTTGAAAGATCACAAGAACTTCTTGCTACTGGAGCCACCCGTATCGCTACAGCATGCCCATTCTGTTATGTGATGCTCGATGACGGGGTAAAAGGAGAAGGTGTGGAAGAAAGCGAAGTAAAAGTAGGCGACATTTCACTCCACGTATTAGACGCTCTTGAAGCCGGTGAAAGCTAAAAACCATCCGGAGTAGTTTAGAAATTCTCCCAGTACCTACTTGGACGAGGTCCCTCTTGACCTCGATATTTTGAACCCAACTTGCTTGAACCATAAGGATTATCAGCAGCTGTTGTCATCTGAACAAAAGAAATCTGACCTATTTTCATGCCGGGATACAAAGTAATCGGCAAACTAGCGACATTGGATAACTCCAGCGTTAACTGACCATCCCAACCAGCATCAACATAACCTGCAGTTGAATGAATAAGAAGACCGAGCCTACCCAAACTTGATTTACCTTCTAATCGGGCAACCAAATCATCAGGAACACCAACCCTTTCAGAAGTTGAACCAAGAACAAATTCTCCAGGATGCAAAATAAACGGGTCGTCTTCACTAAAAGAAACTTCCTCAGTTAACTCAGACAAGTCTTTACGAACATCAATAAGCCCCATTGTGTGGTTACGGAAAACCAAGAAACGGTGATCAAGATGCAAATCAACTGATGACGGTTGAACACACGCATCATCAAAGGGATCAATAATGATACGGCCAGCGGCAACTGCTTCCCGAATAGATCGATCAGAAAGAATCATGAGTCAGATTTTGCTTGCCGGTTTAACCCATGACCAAAAACATCTCTAATCAAAGGCTCATAATGCTCAATCGGATTAGATTGATATTTCGGATCAAACGCAGGACCGTCATATTCCGCACAAAATTCTTCACACCTGTCGTAATACTGATGGCCACTGAAACGATCACGAGTATTACGATCCAAACCAATGTGATGCCAGAAGTAATAGCCCTGGAAAATCCCATGGTGTTCAACCATCCAATGGTTTGCTTCTGAAACAAAAGGTTTAACGATGGCAGCAGCAATTTCAGGGTGATTAAAAGGAGCTAAAGGATCACCCAGATCATGGAGTAACGCACACAAGACATATTCATCATCACGACCGTCTCTTTCCGCTCGAGTGGCAGTTTGAACACTATGTTCAAGACGATCAACAGGAAACCCGCCATAGTCATTTCGTAGATGTTCCATTTGTTCAAGTATTCGATCAGGAAGACTGCCCTCAAGTTCGCCACGTTGGGACATAATAAGATCCCAATCTTCTTTTGTTGACTCCTCGAAAGAAGTAAACGACGCTCTTGGTGGCTCCACTAAATCAGTCATTTTGCACCCTTTCTAAAATTAAGTGCTCTTAATTTCAGTGTAGATCACAGGAAACAAAATTTGAATTCCGGCTCTGTTGCTTACCCACTGATTCTTTTAACTAAAGGAACCAGTGGGTGAAACAGCCTGTTATCCAGTAGGCATTGGTGCCTGTGGGCATTGCGCAGCCGGTGAAGGAGCAAATACTCGAGGCTCAGTTTCGGAAGAATAATAGGTAGTTCCAGAAACTGAAAGCGACCAGATTACATACCATTCTTGTCCATTAGAAACCATGAAATTTACTGCTTTTTGAGCACCGGCATCAAGTAAAACTTCTCTTGTGTTAGATAGTTCCCCGTCAACATATAGCACCAGTGTGGCCATAGAATTCCACGCGGATTTTTCATTGTTAAGAATCATGTGTACAGATTCTGAACCACAGTTTGGAGCAGATGTTAAACCAAAATTGAAGTCGTAAGGGCAACTAATCGCCATTGTAGATTCAATTACTTTAGATGCAGTGATTGATTTACCACCGGTGCTTAATGCCGTTACGAGTATTTCAACACTGATCATTTTTCCAGGATCTGGGATAGGAATATCTAAGCGGTAAGGATCAATAGAGCCTTCTCCTACTTCCTGTGTAGAGGAAATTGCATCAAGTTTCGGAGCTGATGTAGTTGAACCATCAAAAACATCTACCTGGAAACTTGCATGGAAATCTGACCGAGAATTATCAAGAGTTAATTCAACGATTTTTGGATCAGCACCACATTGTGCAACCAGAGTCACTGTTGGGTCAAAGGTCGTAGGTTCACCCTCACAATCTGTATATACGGATTCAGTTACGGCACTCCAGCCAGATTGATCGGCATGAAGAGATTTGATCCGAACCTCATATTCCATTCGTTTTTCGCCAGTCTCTGTGATGGAGATTTCTTTATCCCAGCCGGCAGGAAGAGTTTCCCAATCTATAACTGTTGTTTCATTCTTTTCGAAATCAATCGCTACAAGCTTGTATTGAACATCCACTTCAGAATCACTGTTATTTACTGTGAAACTTACAAAGGCGTCATTATCTACACCACATTCAAATGTCATAGAAGTTGAAGGAGAAAAATCCGGACATGTTGTTATCGGAAGCATGAGTGCAGCTCCAAAAACATCATTTAGAGAATAAGCAGTGACCATAATTGGTTGTTTATTTTCACTCAAAATAATAGTTTCGGTATACGTGGCACCCGGAACAACATTGGTTCGATCCAGATGTAAGAAACCTTCAGCACCTGCGGTACTGTTAATTTTTACCGTGTTGCCATCGGTCACTGGATCAGAGTTATTAGTTGTAAGTGTGGAATTAGAGTTATCTACTGTGAAGGTAACGGTGACTGCATCGTTTGATGCGCAGGCAATAGTTCCACTAATTGTTGGTGCGAAAACAGGTTCCACACAGTCCAACGTCATATAGTCTGAGGCCGATTCGGGAATCTGATAAGGGCCAAAGCTCCCAGCAGTAGCACCAGCGGCTTCCCATTGAATACCCCACGTAGAATCCTCTGGAATATTTAAATCCGCGTTGGTTAACGTAACAGTTCCACCAGCTGGAACAGCTTGAGTAATTGGGGTTAGCCCAACTACTCCATTCACAATTGGTGTAATAGTGAAATTCGCTATCTGATTTGACTCAGTATTATCAAGAACTACCGAAACGCCGTCACCTGCACAATCGGTTTCTGCTTGGACTTGGACACACAAAACGTTGATCGCGTCATTAGCAGACTGATTCAAAACCACTTCGCTGTAATCAGTTGCATTGACAACACCACCTAAAGAGCCTTGTCCTTCTATCACAAGATAAAGCAATGTATCTGCCGCAGGGATAGTAATTCCGGTTGCATACGCGGTAGGTCCAGCTCCGGTTGCAACTACTTGTGACCCTGACTCTGCGGTTACGGGAGTAATTGCTCCCGACGAATCAACAGTGTAAACATCAACAACAAAATTCGAATCAATATCTGAGGCACTGTTATCTAGATTTACAACAATGGTTCCGGCCGCACAATCAATATCGACAGTAGCGGTTGGGGCAAATACGAAATCTCCCACTACGCCTGCATCAACTCGATGAACACTGCTGTCACAACTCACAGTAAAGGATGACGACATAGAGTTGACCGCAGCTGAAATTTGTGTATCCGAATCCAATACCGCTGTATTCACATTGTTAGGATTATTCTGAACGGTGTATCCATCAGGGGTGAAACCAGTTGGCCAAGTTGCATTCGAATAGTTAAATTCGGCTTGCCACGTAATTGTTCCACCACTGTTGTCCTTGCAAGGAAGTCTGGCATCCCACTTATAGTTCGTGTTATTGGTGCCGCCCATTACGGCATGATCCTCATATCTCATTCCACCTGGCAAATGAACTGTGTTGCCAGCTGAATCCAAGTAGGGAGTTACGTTTGTGAACGTAACGTCATATCCGGTTACATGTGGTTCCGTTCCAGCTTCTACCGCAGTCCGGTTGCCGTCTTTGTTGAAATCAACCCACATGTATCCGTAAACATCACCAAATTCAAGAGGGGTGCTAACGATTGAAACCGCACATCCCATACCATCGTTCTGGTTTGATGCTGGCAGACTTCCCGCGTTAGAAAAAGTGACGGTTTGAGAGTTATCAGTGATATCAATAGAGTCAAGGTTTAATGTGATTACTGTTCCCGTGGTGCCACCATTACTGGAGAAGAAAACTGCAGGATCACCGTTGTTGTCTGTAACCGTATAAGCCGCCCCGTATGCCTCATCAGGTATAGCGGCACCGCCAACAAATTCAAAATTGGCGAACTTTGTGACCGTATTAGCGACAGTGTCATAAACATAGACACCTGGATTTCCTCTGTACGGTGGGTTTACTCCTATGACATAAGGTTTTTCTCCATCGCCGAAATCAGCAGTGACAGCAACTCCGTCCGCTCCTCTCATTACCCCGTTTAATTCGGTAGGGGTAAGGGGCGGTATGTTTACGTCGGTTATGTCCCAGTGATTTTGATTCGCCTGCGCATTGATTTCTGCTGCAGTAATTACGTGTGGAGTTGTCCAGTCGGGATGTGTCCAATAATAGAAGTTTCCATCTTCGTCAAAAGTACCGTTGTTAGCCCACCCACCGTCACTTTGATAGTTAGGTAGTTTGAAGACGTATTCAAATTTTTCTTCATCGAAGCGAACTAGATATGACCTATCGTCTTCAAATCTGAGCAAGCCATAGGCTTCATTTGTCGTGGGATGAATAGCAGTCCCATTTAAGTTTTCATAATTGTTAGCAGTAGTTCCGTCACTTGACGTCCAATTAAAAGGCATTTCCCAAAGAGTCTTAAACCCACCTGATGATGTATCCAACACAACTACCGCAAAGGCCGTTTCGGCCTCATTCCTCCGTACTTGTATCGGGCCGTTTACGTCAGGTGAGCTACAAGGAAATGGGTTTATCGATGCTTCTTCAGGGATTACACAATCATTTGCAGTTGAAGACGTGGTGGTAGTTGTTTCTCCTATCTCACCAATCTCAAGTACGATCGGATCATTTGGGCTGACGGTCAAAGTAATGTCTTGGATAGAGTCATTTTCCGGAGAATCTGTCCCATGAGGAATCGTTTTGATACTTTGAGTAACTCCTGCAACGGTTATCTTGATAGAGGCGTCAACATTTGAGGCACTGTTATTTATCGCAACAACGATTTCGTAGTTATCTCCCACAGTTGCACATGGACCAACGCTATGGGTCGCGTTAAAAATAGTTTCTTCAGCAAAGTCCCCATCACAGGTCGCTTCATTGAGTGTGCCGCCACTTGGGAGTAGCTCTAAAATTTTGTTTCCGTCATTCGGGTTTCTAATTTCCACAGACCATGTTTGATCTTTTTCGATATCAACAGTGAGAGTCAATTCTCCTTGAACGCCATCTATTTGACGAGGGACACTCATTTTTGTTGTTCCATCTAACGTCGGATTAGATACAGACCCGGTACTGAAATATTGATCTCCGGTGACAGTTACACCGTTAACTTGAGCAGAAATAAGTACGTTCTGAGGATTCTCATCCGTATTAAAAATTGAAATAGGGAAAGTAGAACCCTTACCGTCCGGGTGAGCGAGGTTACATTTCGGTGGCCACGTTGATGCGACTAGAGAACCTAAACGAGGTGGTGGGTCGTAAGGGCATCCTGCGCCATCGTTGTCAGAAGTTTTTGCAGTTTTACCAACATGAGTTACGTTAAAACTATTCGGACCAAGAATAGTGATATTTCCATCACTGTTCGGATCTGGCAGTTCAACCTGAATCATTTGACCAGACCCATTTGCCGTGAAATATATGTATGTCTTCTCGTCACCCAATTTGAAGTTATATGACGCGCCAAACGTATCATCTTCTGCATCCGCGTCTTCAGGTATAGATACACCAGAAATTGTGGTGGTACTCGGACCAGCAGCTTGACCTAAAAATATTGTTCCCACTGTTCCATCTCCATCCTCATCCGGATGAAATGCAATGAGATCATAAATTTGGGTTCCAGTTGCGTTATCTTTTCCATCCTTATAAGGACCAGTCCACGAAATCCCTTCTCTGATCCAAGAGAAATCCTTTGGGCCACCACGATTTTTACCTGTTCGGATCTTTTCTTGCTGAACAACTGGGATTGCGGCGCCTTCTGCTCTGTAGAGAAGAACGTTATAAGGCGCTGCTTTAAAGAAATTCCCAGCCATCACTACTTTTGGATGCCCAGCCTCAGTTTCATAGTAGGTAGCGGCATTAATCTTTGTTGGGTTGCCAGCGAGTTCTGCGATTGCTCGCATCGTTCCTAGTTCGCCTTCAGCGCTTGGAGGAATTAATTGAACATAATATGCGCCTTTATTCTTTGTTTGGACAGCAACATACGCGTTTCCATAAGGATCCATGGCAAGACCATTTACTTGCTCAAAATTACTTGATGAAAAGGCATCTTCTGATAGTAACGGAGAACTTTGACCAGGTTCTGTGAGTCCGCCATTCACCCCGGGAGCCCAAGTACCTACAACATCATATTTTTCGGTAGCGGCGTTATACCTCGCTAATTGCCAATGCGCCTCATTATTTCTGTTAAATCCGAGGTCTTTAATTTCTTCAGGGTCGAATAAACCATCAGACTTATCAGTAGTATTTGCCCACATCATTTGATACGGGAAGCCACCACGCCCTTCAGAAGAACAAGTAAACCCAGTATCGGAAGGTAAATCTTCAACAGACGCACCCGCGGTACGAGTGGTTTGAGGGACAACCACGACAAGCGTTGCAGCAACAGCAAGAGCCAAAGCCCCAATTAGAAAGTTTCTCTGCAATCTAAAAAAAGTACTAATCATTGAATTAACCTTTGTCCTTTTTATTCTTCCTCAGAGTTAGTTATTTCAGAGTCGTCAACTTCAGCCAAGGTTTCTTCACTAAACAAGGCAACCCCGATAGGAGCAAGAGAACTTATTTGAGGTTTCATGAAACGCTGTTTCGCAACAAGTCGAATCATGGAAGTATCAATGTTCTCTTTACGTGCAGTTTCTTCAATATTTTCAAGATCTGATGCTTCAGCAACTGCTACCCAAGAATTGCCAATCTTTGCCTCAACAACATAAGAAGTTGACTTAAAGATGCTCAATGGCACATGCCAGGTAACGAGCGTGATAAGGCCTTGTGAATCAGAAAGCTCTTCTGCATTAGCAACCGGTATTTCATGCACCGGAAGACTTTCGTCAGGTCCGTAAATTATTGTGGAATGGGTCTGTGCTTGATTAGTTTCTTTTCCAAACACAATTCCAAGATGCAATTCTTTGTGTGTGTCTTTACCTAATAAGACATCAAAGTGGTCGGCTTCGTCTTCACGTATAAATCTTGAATACCAAGGAGTTTCAACTATTTCTTCATCTTCTTGATCCCAAGACTCAGTTGAGATATTTGTAAACCCTTCAACATCTATAGCAGACGGGGAAATCGTGATTGCTATTAAGCGTGGAGTGCTTCTTCTCTTGTAGAACAAGAATAAGAAGAACATGCCAGCAGCAAATCCAAGAACTCCAATAATTAACCACAGCCACCAGTAACTCTGAGCTTCTTTTTCAGGGCCTTTTTCAGTCGATCCTGAAGTCGTTGTTGTAGGGATGGTTGTTGATGTGACAGGTGGAACTACGCCTTCGTCACTTGGGCAAGATGGATCTAATACGCAGCCTTCTGGCTCCATGCCATCAATTGTTCCGTCTTCGTCACAATCTTTAATAGTTATACATCCTGGTTCTTCATCAGGGTCATTAATCGAGTCGTTGTCACAGTCTGCGAAATGGACACATCCTGGTTCTTCGTCTGGATCAAGAATCGAGTCACCATCACAATCTGGTTTAGTTGCGCATCCTGGTTCTTCGTCTGGATCAAGAATCGAGTCACCATCACAGTCTGGGATGGTGATACATCCTGGTTCTTCGTCTGGATCTAAGAGTCCGTCGCTGTCACAGTCTGGTTTAGTCACACATCCTGGTTCTTCGTCTGGGTCAAGAATTGTGTCGCCGTCGCAATCGGCAATCTTCGCGCATCCTGGTTCTTCGTCTGGATCAAGGATGCCGTCGCCATCACAGTCTGGGATGGTTGCGCATCCTGGTTCTTCATCTGGATCTAAGAGTCCATCTTCGTCACAATCGCTAAGTGTTACACATCCTGGTTCTTCGTTTGGATCTGAAATGCCATCTCCATCACAATCACTAAGTGTGATACACATTGGGATTTCATCAGGGTCTGGGATGCCATCGCCGTCACAATCTGGGGACATCACACATATCGGAACTTCAGAGCCATCAATTATTCCATCGTCATCACAGTCAGGATCAGTGATACAGGCTTCAGTTGGTTCATCCCCATCAGGGAGACCATCGTTATCACAGTCAGGGTTAGTAATACATTCAACCGCAGGTTCTTCATTATCACGAAGACCATCGTCATCACAATCAGGGTCGTCTGGACAAGGATCTTCACTATCAAGGATGTAATCATCATCTCGATCAGGTTCATCGTCAAGAACAGTTGCGGCAACAACTTGTGAAGGTACTGCAAGGAAACCACTGTCTGATCCAGAGGTTGAAATTGAGACAGTAATGTCAGCTGGCTGGTCTTTATCAATAACGACATCATCAACACCAACAAGAAGCACTTCTTGTGGAATATTCCAATTTTCTGGAGTGAAAATAATCGATTCGCTAACGGTTGCCTCTTCAGTATCGCTTGAAGCAAAAGTTAAAACGACGTCTTCATATGGTTCAGCAGTTAGAACAACAGTAAAGATATCGGTTGAGCCATTCTCATTAACAACAGTTGAACCATCAGTTTCAACAATGATGAAGCCGGCAACGTCGTCATCAAGGTTTATTCCTTCAACTATTTCTGAAGAAATAGCATCGAAGTCATCATCAGAGTTGTCTGGGTTAATCGAGACAGAAATTTCATATAGTGTGTCGCCGTCAAGAACGTAATCGTTGGCTCCAGTAACTGTTACGTCTTGTGGGATATTCCAATTGGCTGGAGTAAATATGAGCGTAGTTACTGATACTGAAGCTTCATCTGATGCCTGAGCATTCATAATTCCAAGACCTGAAGAACTTGGGTTATTTGGTTGACTAATGTTTATTTCAACATCGCTTGATGGTTGTGCAGTTAAGACAACACCAAAGGTGTCTGAAGTCCCTGATTCTTGAACCGTGGTGTCGCCACCTGTTTCAATAATCTCAAATCCAGCTACATCATCGTCAATAGTTTGAACTGATACTGTTTGGTCATCAAGGGCGTCGAAGTCATCATCAGAATTTGCATCATCAATAGCGATAGTAAGAGTTGAATTTTGATTTCCATCAATAATGAATTCATTAACAGCGGTTACTTCAACACTTTGAGCTGTGTTCCAATTATTTGTAGTAAAGGTGACTGTGCTGGTTGCACTTGATTCTGTATTGTCATCAGACACGATGGTAAGAACCACATCTGATACTGGTTGAGCCGTAAGAACAACAGTAAGAGTGTCATTTATTCCAGACTCATTAACACTCGTAGAGCCATCTGTTTCGGTAACAGTAAAGCCAGCGACGTCATCATCAAGAGTTGAAACATTGACAGATTGATCAGGGGTGAGAGCAAAATCTGCGTTAGAGTTCGCATCATCAATACTTACTGTGATAGCAGCAGTAATTGTTCCGTCAATTAAGAAGTCATTGACGCCAGTAACCGTAACGGTTTGTGGGGTGTCCCAGTTCCCATTTGTGAAAGTCAAAGTTGACGTAACTGAAGATTCAGTACTATCAACTGGGGAAATATTGAACACAACATCTGAAGTCGGTTGAGCATCAAGAACAACAGTGAAGGTATCAGTGGTCCCAGATTCAGCAACTTGAGTTGATCCATCAGTTTCAGTAACGGTGAAGCCTGGTACATCATCATCAGTGGTAGTAGCTGTAACGGTTTTATCAGCGAGAGCATCAAAGCCATCATCTGAACCTGCCTGATTTATGCTGATTGTAATTAGAGAGTCTTGGTCGCCATCAATGAGCACACCGTCGTTAACGCCGGTAACGGTAACAGTTTGTGGTGTATTCCAATTTCCGGCAGTAAATGTGAGTGAAGCAGGAGTAATAGTTGCTTCACCGGTATCAGCTGATGAAATATCAAATACAACATCTGAGGTTGGTTGAGCATCAAGAACAACAGTGAAGGTGTCGGTGGTGCCAGATTCGTCAACACTGGTTGATCCATCAGTCTCAGTGACAGTAAAGCCTGGTACATCATCATCAGTAGTCGTGACATTTACTGTTTGGTTTGCAACAGCATCGAATGAATCATCTGAACCTAATGGAACAATAGAAATCGTTACTACTGATACTTGTGAACCATCAATGATTCCAACATCATCCACGCCGGTTGAAGTGATTGTTTGTGGAGTGTCCCAATTTGCTGAAGTGAAGGTAATCGAAGCAGGAGAAACTGTTGATTCACTTACTGTGTCAGACACAATAGAAAGGACAACATCTTCTATTGGTTGAGCATCTAAGACAACAGTGAAGGTGTCGGTGGTGCCAGATTCGTCAACGCTGGTTGATCCGTCGGTTTCGGCAACAGTGAAGCCA
>CACFCV010000006.1:0-60428 GCA_902564875.1 Actinomycetota bacterium | reverse complement strand
CACCGGTGTAAGCGTGAGTAGTGGTCATAAATCCTTGTTCAACTCCAAAATTGTCGTCCAGCACTTTGATCATTGGGACAAAACAATTTGTGGTACAAGAGGCATTTGATATCACATGATGTTTAGCTGGGTCGTAATCATCGTCATTGACTCCCACAACGAAAGTGGCATCACAGTCTCCTGAGGGCGCAGAAATTATGACCTTCTTGGCTCCTCCATCAAGGTGTAGCGCCGCTTTGTCTCGGTCGGTGAAAAATCCAGTTGATTCAATGACGACATCAACTCCAAGATCTCCCCACGGCAAGTCTCCAGGATTTCTTTCTGAAAGGACTCTTATTTTATGTCCGTCAATAACGATACTGTCTTTGGTCGCTCTGATTTTTCCGTCAAAAGGTCCGTGAACTGAGTCGTTCCCTAATAAGAACGCCATTGTGTCTATGGAACCTAAATCATTTATTGCAACAAACTCAAAGTTAGCCCCGCTTTTTTTTGCCGCTCTAAAAAAGTTTCTTCCGATCCGGCCAAAGCCATTTATTCCTACTCGAACAGTCATGAATTTAATTCCTCCTGCGACTTCTTTGTCGTCAGTATTTGTTGTTTTCTTGATATCCGCTTAAGAGAGGATAAACACCTATCAAAGTGGAGATATTTGTCACACTAAATGTGTATCACTGTGTGATGTCTCTGTGGGTGATGAGTGGGTCAAATCCTAATCCGACTAAATATTCGCGAACCATCTCAGCTACTGCTACTGAACGATGCTTTCCACCAGTGCAACCAAAGGCTAGCGAGAAGAAGGAATGGCCGCCTGCGGCATAGATCGGAAGAAGGAGATCTAGCATTTCTTGTAATTGTTTCAAGAAGGGTTCAGTCGTTGGTTGTTTTTTAACATAGTCACGAACTTCATTGTCTAACCCGGTGAGAGGACGTAAGGATTCTTCCCAATGAGGGTTCGGTAAGAACCGGCAATCAAATACCATTGATGCGTCGCGAGGGGCTCCGTGTTTGAACCCGAACGAAGTAATAGATACTCGCATTGGTCTATCGTTAATCTCTCCAAAAAGACCTTCGACTTTCTTTCTTAATTCGTGCACGTTTAGGCCTGAAGTATCTATGACGAAGTTTGCTTCGGTTCTAACTAGCTCTAAAGCATCTCTTTCAGCGATGATTGCGTCTTCTAAGCCTCTTTCGCTTCCGAAAGGATGCGGGCGTCTTGTGTTTTCGTATCGTTGAAGAAGTACCTCCGTTGAGCAATCAAGGAAAACTACTTGGAGTTGCTCTTGTTTTGATCGTAAGTCCTCTAATGCTTGAAGTGTTTCCCCTTCATAGGAGTCAAATCGCAGAGTGAAGGCCATTCTCTCCCAAGGAGTCTCTGGTGCGCCCGCTAAATCAGCTAACTTACTTATTAGTTCTGCGGGAACACGATCTATGACGAACCAACCCAGATCTTCTAGATCTTTCGCAAATTCCGAACGTCCAGCTCCTGAAAGTCCAGTTACAACAAGAACTTTGCTCATAACCAAATATTAGACCTAATTTTGCTCAAGAAGCGACGCGTTCAGTCTCAATTAGTAAAAGTCTGGGGATCAAAGCTGCAGTGCCAAATTGTGAGGCCTTCTGTAAGAAACCTTCAGGTGGTGGCGGCTCATGCATCAAATTGATTTTTAAACCTGCTTCACTCAAAGCATTTACGTATCGGCTTAGGGGTCGATGGATAAAAGGAAGGAAGACTCCTTTGTCTACTTCTTCCATCTCTATTGACTCTGTTAGATAAGGGCCTATTCGCCAGTACTGCTCTGGAGGGTCAAGTATCTGATCATCTATCCATCCACTTCCTGGTGTTTGCACGAGTGGGTGGTTGAGAAAAAAAACAAACTTGCCCTTAGGTCTCAGAATCCTCGATACCTCCTTTATCGCTAAATCCATTTCCTCTATGTGCTCAAAAACCAAGCAAGCGATAGCGGCATCAAAAGATCCTGAGCGGAAAGGGAGATACTCTGCCTGCCCTCTAAGATAAAGCGCTCCTCCGCCTCTCCTGCTAGCTTCGACGATTTGATTATGGGTGGGATCTACCCCGATGGCCGTATCTGCTCCAGAGTCACAAAGGGTTCTACTTATTTGCCCTTCCCCGCTTCCAATATCAAGAATCTTGTCATAACCAGAAAGAAGTTCTCGTGCTAACGGAATGATCTGTTCAGAGTATTCTTCGTCCGCCCCATTCGTGAAACCCTTTTGCCACCATTCAGCGTGCTGCTCCCAAGTATTCTCAACTTTCCCTTCAGACATTGATACAGCGTGCCACGTTTTTCGGAGTAAGTGTGTTTTATGTTCCCTGTCTCTAACATGCTCCCATGGTCGTTTTTCTTGGGATTCTTAGTGCCGCATTATTTGGGGCCGGAGATTTTCTCGGAGGTTTAGCTTCAAGACGAACGGCAATCTTTTCTGTCATTCTCATCGCTCACTCAATTGGGCTAGTTTTCATTCTTCTTGTTGCTCCTTTTATGGCAGAGGAGTTCCTCTTAGGCGATTTCTTTCGAGGAGCTCTTGCTGGAATCTCAGGTCTTATTGGGATCGCTTTGATTTTCCATGCGTTACAACGCGGACCCATGACCGTGGTGGCTCCTATTACTTCAATAGCTTCCGCCGTTATTCCGGTGATCTGGGGCACTGCTTATGGAGAAAACCTTTCCACGGTTCATATCACCGGAATTTGCATTGGCTTAATGAGCATCTTCTTGATTTCGCGAGTAAGAAGCGAGTCACCTGAAACTAAAGAAAGAGAACCTTTACCGCCTTGGCTAATAACAGAATCTTTACTTTCCGGCTTCTGTTTTGCGAGCTTCTATATCGTCATCGACGGCACTTCAGGATCCTCTGAGCCCTGGCCTCTTGTTAGCGCTCGCCTCGTAAGCGTGTGTTGCCTCTTACTGATCGGAGTATTCACTAAGCGAACATTTACGGTCAGCTCTTCAGTGTTCCCTCTTATCTTCTGGTCCGGAATGTTAGACACTGTTGCCAATTTGACGTTCTTGATGGCTACTAACCGAGGGATGTTAAGCATAGTTGCGGTCCTGACTTCCCTCTATCCTGCGACCACAGTCATTTTGGCAAGGTGGTTCCTCAAAGAACACTTAACACGACTTCAAGTTTTTGGTCTTTTGGGAGCCTTGACGGCAACAGCTCTTATAGCTGGCGGCTAGTAGGTTTGTGGATTTTCTCGTACAACGATTCAGCAACTGAGTTTGGCAGCCAAGAAATATTCTTCAGCTCTTCCTTCGAAGCATTCTGAATTGCTTTGACTCCCCCCATCTCCTTGATTAGACGTTTTCTTCTCTCTACTCCAAAGCCAGGAACACCATCTAAAACGGATCCAGTCATCCGTTTTGAACGCAATTTTCTATGATACTCAACAGCAAATCTGTGAGATTCATCACGTATTCTTTGAAGTAGATATAACGCCTCTGACGTCCGTGGAAGCAGAATTGGATCTTTTACTCCAGGGAGAAAGATTTCTTCTAAGCGTTTAGCAATCGCTGCTACTGGAATTCTTCCTTCTAAGCCGAGTTCTTTAACCACCCGAAGAGCCACACCCAGTTGTCCACGCCCTCCATCAACAAGCAGCAGTTGAGGCGGATAAGCAAACTTAGTAGACCGCTCTTCCAAAGGAATGCTTTCCTCTTTAAGGAGTGAATTAAGTCGCCTTCTCAGCACTTCTTCCATAGCCGCATAATCGTCATTACCATCTACCTCTTTGATTTTGAAGCGCCGATAGGCGCTCGGAACCGGAATTCCATCTTCGAGCACCACCATAGAACCGACATAGTCTGTTCCTTGCAAATGGCTCATGTCATAACATTCAATTCGCAATGGAGCATTTGGTAATTCAAGGGCTATCTGAAGTTCATTTAGTGCCCTAGATCTGCTGTTATGATCGCTAGCTCGTTTCATTCGGTGCCGTACGAATTCTTCTTCTGCGTTTAACGACACAGTCTTAAGGAGTTCTTTCTTCCCCCCACGTTCTGGTACCCGAAATTGCACCCTTCCGTCTCGTTCAGAACTCAGCCAATCAGACAAAAGTTCAGATTCTGCCGGAATTTCTTCCACAAGCACCGTTCGAGGTATCCCAAAAGTCAGTTGATTTCGATAATGAGAGGAAATTATTTCGTTTAGAAGTTCAGCGGTTGAGGTTTCTTCAACCCGATCCATGATTGACCCTTTACGTCCTACCACTTTTCCGTGCCGTACATAAAAGACTTGAACCGCCACTTGGAGTTCATCTCCTCTAAAAACAATGATGTCGAACTGTTCATTTTCGTTACCAACGATCTGCTGTTTGGCCATAACTTGCCGCACGCTTTTTAGTTGGTCCCGAAAACGTGCCGCTGTCTCATATTCAAGGCTCTCTGATGCTTCTGACATTTGTAAGTTAAGCCGTTGTTCTATTTCCTTAGTGTCTCCCCCAACCACTCTTATAAAGTCGTTAACTACCTCTCGATATTCGTCTTTAGTTACTTCATCCACACACGGCCCGCAACACTTCTCAATATGAAAAAGTAAGCATGGTTTCCCACTTTTTTGATGTTCTCGAAGTTTTGAATCACTGCATGTACGGACCGGGAATGAACGAATAAGTAGGTCTAATGTGTCACGGATTGCTCCAACTTGAACGTAGGGGCCGAAATATCTGGAGCCCTTCCGTCGTCGTTCTCGAACCACTGCCGCGCGAGGCCATTCTTGGTCTAACGAAATGGACAAGTATGGATAGCTTTTGTCATCTTTGAGGTCAATGTTAAATCTTGGTCTGTGTTCTTTTATGAGGTTGAATTCGAGCAGTAGCGATTCAAGCTCATTTTTGACTTGGATCCATTCAACTTCTTCAGCTTCGCTGAGCATCTGACTTGTACGTGGAGAGGCATGCGGTTTCTTGCCGAAGTAACTATTTATTCGATGTCTAAGGTTTTTTGCTTTACCCACATAGAGAACTTGGCCATTGCTGTCAAGAAATTGATAAGAGCCGGGGGCTTCTGGGATTGAGCCAGGCTCTGGTCGCTTAATCATTGTTAAGAGAGGATTCCTTGTAAGAACTTGCCGGTATAACTCTTTGCCATCTTCACTAGATCTTCTGGAGTTCCAGTTCCGACAATTTCCCCTCCCCCTACTCCACCTTCAGGACCCAAATCAATAACCCAATCAGCTGTTTTTACAACGTCAAGGTTGTGTTCTATTACGATTACCGTGTTTCCTTGATCAACTAGTCGGCTAAGTACTCCTAGTAATTTACGCACATCCTCAAAGTGGAGGCCGGTTGTTGGTTCATCCAAAATATAGACGGTGTGACCAGTAGATCTTTTAGCCAATTCGCTGGCTAACTTAACTCTTTGTGCTTCTCCTCCGGAGAGAGTGGGTGCAGGTTGCCCAAGCCGTATGTACCCGAGTCCAACGTCAACGAGGGTCTGCATGTGTCGAACAATAGTTGGTTGTTTATTGAAGAAAGTTAACGCTTCTTCGCATGAAAGATTTAACACATCTGCGATTGTCAACCCTTTGAACTCTATGTCGAGTGTGTCTCTGTTGTAGCGCTTTCCCTTACATATTTCACATGGAACATACACATCGGGAAGAAAATGCATTTCAATTTTGAGCGTTCCATCCCCTGAACAAGCTTCGCATCGCCCTCCCTTTACATTGAAACTGAATCTGCCTGGCTGATAGCCGCGAATCCTTGATTCCTCTGTTTGTGCAAAGAGTTTACGAATATGATCAAAAACACTT
Source organism: Actinomycetota bacterium (assembly GCA_902564875.1). GTDB lineage: Bacteria > Actinomycetota > Acidimicrobiia > Acidimicrobiales > MedAcidi-G1 > MedAcidi-G2B. The sequence goes on along the minus strand of CACFCV010000006.1, from coordinate 54,656 downwards.
GTATATGTCGCTGCGTTTGACCTTGGGGTTCGACCGATTGGTGCTTGATCAATATTTATCACCTTGTCTACTTCCTCCACTCCTTCAAGTGCGGTGTGTAGACCTGGTGGAATTTTTGATTTATAAACTGCCTGCATTAGAGATTTGTGGAGTATTTCGTTCACTAAAGTGGATTTGCCTGATCCAGAGACACCAGTTACCGCTATGAAGCATCCCAGTGGGAAATCGACTTCTATTTCTTTGAGATTGTTCTCACGTGCTCCTCGAACAGTTAAGCATGATCCATTAGGTTGTCGTCGTGCTTCGGGAATCGCAATTTCTTTTTTCCCTGAGAGGTATTGGCCGGTAAGTGACTTACGTGACTTTAAAAGTCCTTCGACTTTGCCTTCGTAGACAACTACCCCACCGTGTTCGCCTGCCCCAGGCCCGATATCTACAACATGATCAGCTGCACGAATTGTTTCTTCGTCATGTTCTACCACCACAACGGTGTTTCCTAGATCACGTAACCTTAGAAGTGTTTCAATAAGTCTTTGGTTGTCCCTCTGATGTAATCCAATTGATGGTTCGTCTAGAACGTAAAGAACTCCTACTAACCCGCTTCCAATTTGAGAGGCAAGACGTATGCGTTGCGCTTCACCGCCAGCGAGAGTAGCTGCTGATCGTGATAGTGATAGGTAATCGAGCCCAACGTCTTTAAGGAATCCCAGTCGACTATTTACTTCTTTTAGAATTGGCTCCGCGACTATGAGGTCTCTATCCGAGAGTTCGAGTTCTGTGAGAATCCGGTTTGCTTCTCCTATCGGTAAAGAACAAATGTCATGGATGTTTCTTTCATTTATTTGAACAGCTAACGAAAGTGGGTTTAATCGGGCACCATGACACTCCGGGCAAGGAACTTGGCGCATGTATCCTTCTATTTGGTCTCTTTGACTGTCTGTTTCTGCGTCACGGTGTCTTCTGCGCAGGTATGGCATAACGCCTTCAAAATGTGCAGAGTAAACACGATTTCTTCCAAATCTATTTTTGTACCGAACTTCTACTCGGCCTTTTATTCCTCCATCTAGGAGTAGTTTCTGTGTCTTGACCGAAAGCTTCTTCCATGGCTTATCGAAATCAATTCCTTGACTCTCAGCAACTGCTTCTATCAATCGGGAGAAATACCTGTTTCGCCCACTTGACCATGGGGCAATAGCGCCTTCAGAAAGGCTGAGGTCAGGATTGGGAACGACTAGATCTTTATCAACTTCAAAGACGGAGCCCAAGCCATCGCAATGGTCGCAAGCACCGTATGGGCTATTAAATGAAAAGTTTCTTGGAGCTAACTCCTCAAAGGATTTTCCGTCACTTGGTCGAGAAAGGTGTTGACTGAAAACAATTCGTTTATTCAGTTCCTCTTCGTCTTCTTCGGACTTTTTATCGGAGACAATTTCTATCTCTGCGACACCGTCGGCTAAAGCCAAAGCGGTCTCCATTGATTCTGTTAGACGCTGTTCAATACCTGAACGTATTTTTAAACGGTCAACCACGATTTCAATTGTGTGCATTTCGTAGCGAGCGAGATCTATTTCTTCTCCAAGTAAGTGTTCTTCTCCGTCAACGATCGCTCGGCTGAATCCTTGTTGTGCTAGTTCTGAGAGAAGTGTGTCGTATGTTCCTTTGCGTCCTCGAACCACTGGAGCTAGGACTTGAAATCTTGTTCCTTCTTCCATCCCTAAGACGCGATCAACAATCTGTTGCGGGGTTTGCCTTACTAGTTGTTCTCCGGTTTCAGGGTCGAATGGAACACCAATTCGAGCGAACAGTAACCGCAGGTAGTCGTAAACTTCAGTGATTGTTCCCACGGTGGATCTTGGGTTACGTGATGCACTCTTCTGATCTATTGAAATTGCTGGGGAGAGCCCTTCTATGAAATCAACATCTGGCTTATCCATTTGCCCTAGGAACTGACGGGCATAAGCAGAAAGTGATTCCACATACCGTCTTTGTCCTTCTGCATAAATTGTGTCAAACGCTAATGAAGACTTTCCTGATCCGGAGATGCCTGTGAAAACAACTAGATTCTCTCGAGGAATGTCAAGATCTACATCCTGCAAATTGTGCTCACGTGCACCTCTTACAATTAAGCGTTCGGACATCTAAGGGATACTAACTCTGACGAACCGTATCGCCTTAACGGTGCTCACTTAATTCGCGAAGTTCTTTTTGTAATTCGCGAATTTCGTCACGTAATCGAGCTGCGTACTCAAACCGCAGATCAGCAGCAGCTTCACCCATTTCTGCTTCTAACGTGTGGACCAATCGTTGTAAATCTTCATGAGGCATTTCACTCAGGTCATTTGCTAGGTTTCCACTGCGTTTCTTCTTATTTGCTGGGACTGGGCTTTCTGCAGCAGGCCGCAAGGCCTCGAGAATGTCGGTGACTGCTTTTCTTACTGTTTGTGGATTTATCCCATGTTCTGCGTTGTAGTCTTGCTGAAGTTTTCTTCTTCGCATAGTTTCAGAGATGGCTCGCTGCATGGAGCCAGTTATTTGATCGGCATACATTACTACTTGTCCGTTTACATTCCGGGCCGCTCGCCCAATAGTTTGTATCAGCGATGTCTCGCTTCGTAAGAAACCTTCTTTGTCTGCATCAAGTATCGCCACCAAGGAAACTTCAGGCAGATCAAGGCCTTCGCGAAGCAAGTTGATGCCGACAAGTACGTCAAATTCTCCCAACCGTAGGTCCCGAAGAATTTCTATTCTTTCCAAAGTGTCTATGTCACTGTGGAGGTAGCGAACCCGAATTCCATGTTCTAGTAGGTAATCGGTTAGATCTTCAGCCATTTTTTTTGTGAGTGTCGTAACTAAAACCCTTTGATCTTCTTTAACACGTTCAGTGATGAGATTTTGCAGATCATCTATTTGCCCTGTGGTGGGCTTCACAATTACTTCTGGGTCTATGAGCCCTGTCGGTCTAACGATTTGTTCAACAACACTAGAGCTATTTTCTAGTTCCCAATCTCCTGGCGTTGCTGACAAGAAAACAACTTGCCCAACACTTTCAATAAACTCGTCGAATTGCAATGGCCTGTTATCTGCTGCTGAGGGAAGGCGAAATCCATGCTCAATGAGAGTTTCTTTTCGCTTTTTGTCGCCCAAGTACTGTCCGTTTAGCTGAGGCACTGCAACATGGGATTCATCCAGGACTACAAGGAAGTCTTCTGGAAAGTAATCAAGCAGTGTGTAGGGTTTCTCACCCGGCTCACGACCATCTATGTGTGCGCTGTAGTTTTCTACCCCTTTACAGAATCCAATCTCAGTGATCATCTCTAGGTCATGCTCAGTTCTCATTCGCAGTCTTTGTGCTTCTAACAGTTTCTCTTCTGATTTGAAGAACGCCAGTCTTTCTTGAAGTTCTTTCTCTATACGAGCAGTGGCGCGTGCTAAAACTAAGCTGTCTGCTGCGTAATGAGTCGCAGGGAAGATAACAAATTCTTTGTGCTCTTGTAAGCGTTCGCCAGTAACCGGATCCACCTCAGTGATTGATTCAACTTCATCGCCAAATAAAGATATTCGGAAGATGCTTTCCTCATAGGCCGGCTGGATCTCTAACGTGTCACCTCGAACGCGAAATTTGCCACGATCTAACGCGACATCATTTCGTTCGTACCGCATTTCAATAAGCATCTTTAGAGCAGCTCTCTGCTCTATTTCCTCTCCAACTCGTAAAACCAAGAGATTTCCTTCGTACATTTCTGGATTCCCAAGTCCATAAATGCAGGAAACAGAGGCAACAACGATTGTGTCTCTTCGTGTTAAAAGTGCAGCGGTGGCAGAGTGCCGTAAACGATCTATTTCGTCATTGACGGAAGAGTCTTTCTCTATGAACGTGTCCGAAGATGGAACATAAGCTTCGGGCTGGTAGTAGTCGTAGTAGGAAACAAAGTACTCAACTCGATTTTCTGGAAAGAACTCTCGCAACTCGTTAGCCAACTGCGCTGCCAAGGACTTATTGGGAGCGATAACTAATGTGGGTCGCTGTACTTGCTCTATTGTCCAAGCAATTGTTGCGCTTTTACCGCTTCCGGTTATACCGAGGAGGGTTTGAAATCTTTCTCCTCCGTTAATGCCATCTGCAAGTTCTTTAATGGCTCGTGGTTGATCTCCTGATGGGGAGAATGGTGCGTCCACGCGAAATGGTGAACTCATGCAGATAGACCCTTGATCCATGACCAGGCTTTGTCAATTTCGTTTTCTAATGAATCCAGATCGCCGTTGTTGTCTATCACGAGGTCCGCTTTTGATAAGCGTTCTTCTCTGTCTACCTGACTTGAAATCCGATTTAACGCATCTTCTCGTGAGAATCCTCGATACTTCACTAAGCGCTCCACTGCCTCTTCTGTGTGTAGATCAACAACGATGATTCCACTTAAATTTTCATACCCTGATTCAATTAATAGAGGGATGTCAAGGATTATAGGAGCGTTACCTTTTATGTATTTTTCTCGTTGGTTCGCTATTTCTTCTCGAACCAGCGGATGAACTATTTCATTTAACGCTGCGAGTTCTTCCGCATCCTTGAAAACAATATCAGCCACTGCTTGGCGATCTAGTTCCCCTTCATTAGTAATGATTTTTTCACCCCAGCGTTCAACCATTTTTTTGAAAGCTGGTTTTCCAGGTTTTTGAAGGTCGCGAACAATAGCATCAGCATCAACTAGCACTGCGCCCCGTTTAACTAAGCCAGCAGAGACCGTGGATTTCCCTGAACCTATGCCACCGGTTAGTCCTATCTCAAGTGTCTCTTGAGGCAGTTCCTTCGCCGTCATGGCTTATCAGGCTCCTTCCGTCTCCTCTTCCGATTCTTCAACTTCTACAGTTTCTTCGGAAATGGTTGCTTCTTCTTCTGAAGCCTCTTCTTCGTTTGATACTGGTTGTTCTCCTGTGTCCGAGTTGTCGTCTTCAGAGGTTTCCTCTGCATTGACCTCGGCGTAATAGGCTTCCCAGGCTTCCTGCCCTTCTGAGTTCTCTGATTCAGGGACTATGAAGTTTCCTTCTTCATCGTAGGCGTGCTCTCCGAAGTGTTCCTTATATTCGTCAGCTACTTCACCGCCTTCAGCAGCTTGTTTTATGGAGAGGCTTATTCTTCTGCGCTCTAGGTCCAAGTCAATAATTTTTACCCATAGCTCTTCACCGGGTGTCACAACTTGTTCTGGAAGTTCCACGTGATGAGCAGACATTTCAGAAATGTGCACGAGTCCTTCAATGCCGTCTCCGACTTGAACGAAAGATCCAAATGGAACCAATTTTGTAACCCGTCCATAAACCAACTCACCGGTTTTATGAGCATCAGCGAATTCTTGCCATGGATCAGATTGTGTGGCTTTGAGGGAGAGACTGATTCGTTCCCGACTCATATCTATGTCTAGTACTTGAACTTCGACTTCATCTCCTACAGTGACTACTGAGCCGGGGTGGTCTACATGTTTCCAGGAAAGTTCTGAAACGTGTATCAATCCATCCATTCCGCCTAAGTCGACGAATGCTCCGAAGTTCACAACACTGGAAACTACGCCTTTTCTTACTTCTCCAGGTAATAAATCATGGAGGAATTCTTCGCGCTGCTCTTTGTGGCTTTCTTCTAACCAAGCGCGTCGGGAAAGAACTACGTTGTTTCGATGTTTGTCTAATTCAATAATCTTGGCCTGAACAGTTTGTCCGATGTAAGGCTGTAGATCTCGAACTCTGCGTAATTCCACTAAAGATGCGGGAAGGAAGCCACGTAGTCCAATGTCAACAATGAGTCCGCCCTTGACGACCTCTATAACGACTCCGGATACGCTTCCGTCTGCTTGCTTAACCTCTTCGATGTTTCCCCACGCACGTTCGTATTGTGCACGTTTCTTAGAAAGGATGAGTCGGCCATCTTTATCTTCGAGGGTTACAACAACTGCCTCTAGTTTTTCTCCCATAGAGACTATGTCGGCAGGGTTCACACCATTACGTATGGATAATTCTCGAGCTGGAATAACACCTTCTGATTTATATCCGATATCTAAAAGTGCTTCGTCTTTGTCTACACGAACTACCGTTCCTTCGACGAGTTGCCCTACTTCAACACCCACCATTGTGGCGGAATAAGCTTCATCAAGTGAGAGGCTTCCTAGGTCGTTTTCGGTTATTTGTCTTGGTATATAGTCTCCGCTTTCATCAAAATCTCCCATTGGTGGTGATTTAAGTGCGGTTTCAGTTGTATTTTCGTCGGACACGGTCTTCTCGTCGGATAATTAGTAGTCGGATACGGGCCCATCTATTTGATGGACTAGGTAAGCCTATCGGGTCCTTATTTCTTCTCCCCATTCTTCGGGCGATGAGCTAAAACTAAATATTCAGCATGTTCGAGATCCGGAGGGTGTTTTTTATAGTCTCCAGGGTTCACTGACCATATTTCATCTACTTTCAGGCCTGCATTGTGGGCTAAAAGCCGAAGTTCACGTGGAGTAAAACAAGAAGTCCATAATTCTGTATCTGCTGATTCTCCCTGTTCGTTCTTGATTGATGTTGTTTCGTGGTTAATTCCAGTGTCTGCGTCAAATTCATTTGTGTCGCTTGGATATCTGATTTGAAAATACGCGGAAAATGCACTTACTGCTAGATTTTTTCCCGGTCGCAGTGCACCTGCCATTTTCTCCAGTATTTGGCCATCTGGGTCCAGTTCGCTTTCTATTAAAGATGGTCCTCCTGCTAAACCAAATGCGCCCTGACAGAGAGAGATAACTGCGTCAAATTCTTCCTCATAGGTCATTGTTCTTGCATCCGCGCACACAAATGAAGTGTTTTCTGTGCTCTTCTTGTTTGCTATTTCTATGAATTCTTCTGAAATGTCGAGTCCGGTGACTTGGATGCCACGGGAGGCAAATTCGAGAGCATGTCGGCCTGGCCCGCAGCCAACATCCAAAAGCATGTCTCCCTCTTTCAAGCCAAGAGCGCTAATTAAGAAGTCGACTTCCTGAACTGTCCCATAGGTAAATGAATAACGAAGGTATGCCGCTCCGAGGTGCGCAGCGGTGTCTTGAAACCAGTGCCTGCTGTTCATCCTTTAGCGTCTGCCCACGTTGAACCAAAAGACATGTTCACTTCTAGATCCACGCGTAAATCAAATGCGTTCTGCATGATTTCGGGAACTTTTTTTAGAGCATCATCTTTTTCTTCTGGGGGGACTTCCAAGATGACTTCGTCATGAACTTGCAGTATTAAGCGACTGAGTAGAGAGTTCTCTTCAATGTGTTTGTCTATGCGGATCAGTGCAACTTTGAAAATGTCAGCGGCTAGGCCTTGGATGGCTGAATTCATCGCTTGACGCTCTCCTGCTTGCCGAACATTAAAGTTAGAGGAGGATAGTTCCGGTATTCGGCGTCTACGACCGAAGAGGGTTTCGGTGTACCCTTTCTTTCGCGCCTCTTCGATTGATCGATCCATATATTCTCTAACCGCAGGAAAAGCGGTAAAGAATGAGTTCAATATTTCCTCAGCTTCGCCACGAGGTATATCAAGACGTTGAGCTAACCCATACGCTTCCATTCCGTATGCGAGACCATATGAAACCATTTTCGCCCTTGATCTAGTTTCAGAATCAACTTGGTCCGGTTTCAGATTCCATACTTGTGCCGCAACAGCAGTATGGACATCATCTCCTGCCTCAAACGCTGCTGTCAGTCCTGGATCTTCAGCTAGGTGAGCGATACATCTCAATTCAATTTGGTTGTAGTCAGCCACAAGCAAGGAGAAACCTTCAGCAGGAATGAAAGCTTTACGAAATGCGCGGCCTGCTTCCGTCCTCACTGGAATGTTATGCAAGTTTGGAGCATCAGAACTCAAACGACCCGTTCGAGCAACCGTTTGTTTGAATGTTGCGCGTATACGATCTTCTGGGCCGACCGATGCGAGTAAACCCTCGCCATAAGTTGAACGCAACTTCTCCACCTCACGGTAGGAAAGAATTTTTTCGATTATTGGATGTTCTCCCCTTAGTCGCTCAAGAGTGGCGGCATCAGTTGAATAGCCTGTTTTCGTTTTCTTACCGGGTGTAAGGCCCAAATTTTCAAACAATACTTCTCGTAGTTGTTTGGTTGAATTCACATTGAATTCCATTCCTGCTATTTCATGTATTTCTTCTCGCAAGTCCCCGCATTGGGCCGTTAACTCATCCCGTAATCTAGTTAATTCTTTTACATCAACTCCGACCCCGAGTTCCTCCATTTTTACAAGGACCTGAGCGAGCGGAATTTCTATTTCATCGTTTAATGATTTGAGGTTCTGTGAATCTAGGGCTTTGGAAAGAGGTTCGACAAGGAGGCTCACTGCTACCGCATTTTGAGAAATTTGCAGGCCGATGTCGCTCTCTTCTTCCCCTAAAGTGAGTTGGCCTTCTGGTGAACCTATTGTTTCCATCACCCAAGGCGTGTGACGTTCTAAAAGACCTTTCAAATCCGTATTTTCATCTGCAGGATCTAGGAGGTATCCGGCTAATTGAGTATCAAGGGTTATTTTCGGTGACGTTATTTGATGGAGTCGAAGCATTTTTATGAGGAACTTAACGTCATGAGTTGCCAGTCCTGGCCCCTCCTCACCGAAGAGAGTTGTTAGTTGATCTTTTAGCTTCGAAGTTTTTAATAGGTCATGTGAAAACCAAAAGACTTTAGCCGCTTCAGGATTTTTTCCACAATATACGGCAATACCATCTTCAACGTTCTCCCCAACTCCAATGCTTAGCACTTCGCAACTAAGAAGAGCTTCAAAAGAATCATTGAAGGTTTCCTCGGCGACAAGAGAGATTTCTTTAATATTTATTTGTTGAGAAGAAGATCCAGGTCCTTCGAGATCATCTCCACCCCAAGAGTCAACGCCTAAAGCTGCGCCAAGCTGATTCCGTGATTTACTCAGTTCTAACAAATCAAAAAGTTCAGACGCTCGTGGAATGTCAACGGGCTTTATCTTTAGATCACTGATTTCAAGATCTAACGGAACATCGGTGACTAGTTGCATCATTTCTGAATTGAGTAAAACTAAATCTTGACTTTCTTCTAGGTTCTGCCTCAACTTAGGTGTCTGGTCTTTAGCCGCAGCTAAAACCTCCTCTAACCCTCCATAAGTATTAATTAGTTTCGCAGCCGTTTTCTCTCCGACCCCCGGAACCCCAGGAAGATTGTCCGAAGTATCTCCTCTAAGCGCTGCATAGGCTACATAGTCTTCTGGGCTTACCCCAGTTCGTTCCTTAATGCCGTCTTCGTCATAGAGGACATAATCCGATACACCCCGTTTGTTGTAAAGCACTTTAATATGCGGATCTTCAACAAGCTGATAGCTATCTCGGTCACCCGTAACAATGATTGCTTCTTCTTCTGCCCTTTTGACTAAATTCGCCAAAGTCGCCAAAACATCGTCGGCTTCAAAACCCTTCGCGTCAACTACACACATACCAAGCGACTCAACAATTTCTCTAGCGAGCGCTAACTGTTCATAAAGAATGTCGGGTTGCTTTTCTCTATTTGCCTTATAAGAAGACAAGCGTTCGTGTCTGAAAGTTTTTTCTGGTCGATCGAAAGCCACGGCAATACCATCCGGATCATGATCCCGTAGCAAAGTCGCCAGCATCATTGTGAAACCGTGTAAGGCATTGGTTACTTGACCAGAAGAGGTCATCATGTCTGTAGGCAATGCAAAGAATGCACGATAGGTAAGCGAATTACCATCTATTAAAAGAAATCTAGACACCCCTAGACCTTACTTTGCGGGATCAATGGAACGGAAACTATACGGTCCAGGATCTAAGTTTCACCAAGAATACGCTTTGCCACTTCAAGCATGCTTTCACGCCCATCCATCGCCGTGGTTTGAATGAATCGAAAAGCTTCTTCTTCTGCTAGGTCCTTTTCTTTCATCAGGAAACTCTTTGCCCTATCTATGACTTTTCTTCCTTCGAGTCGTTCTGCCAAAGTTTGAGCGTGTCCTGTTATCTCTTTTATTTCTTTATGCCTTGCACGCGCAACTTCTACAGCAGGTATCAAATCAGACTTCTGAAATGGTTTAACTAAGTAGCCCAAAACGCCAGCTTCAACTGCTCTTTCAACTAAATCTCGTTGACTGAACGCTGTTAAGACAATCACTGCAGCGTCATGCGAATTTGATATCTGCTTTGCCACTTCTAACCCATCTAGCCCTGGCATCTTGATATCCACTATCACCACCTCGGGCTGATGTTCTTCAACTAAATCTAGAACATGATCCCCGCGACCAGTGTCTCCCACGACTTCATAGCCTTCACTTTCTAGAGTTTCTTTTAGGTCTAAGCGAATAATGGCTTCATCTTCAGCTATCACAACAGTTGTCATAAAATTTACTCACTACCTGTCTTCGTCATTTTATCCAACAGTTCATCTTGACGTTCTTCTAACATCTCAAGCTCAGAGGTAATGAATCTATAATGTCGAACCATCGACTGAACTTGTTGCTCAGTCTCTCTTCTTTCTAAATCAGCAATCGCTGTTTCAGATACTAATGAACGCATTCGTGCGTTTTCTGCTTCATTTTCAAGATGAGCTAACTGCTCACTAGCTATCGCTAGTTCGTCTTTATAGCCAGCGATACGCTTACTGACTTCTTTTAACTGCCGTTCTATAACTGTTTGTTTCATTTGGGATAATTCTATTTATTTCTTAGTTGAACAGAGGTTTTAAACTGAAGGAGGTTGGTGCCCGGGGCGGGACTTGAACCCGCACGACCTTTCGGCCAAAGGATTTTGAATCCTCCGCGTCTGCCAATTCCGCCACCCGGGCAATGTTGATAGATACAGGAAGCGAACTACCCATCCTGTTTACTATTAATCGGAGTTATTGGAACCGACATGCCAGTTTAACGGTGCTCTAACCAGTAGTTTCCTATTGTTTTGAGAAACTTGGTTCTCAATTCGCAGTAATTTTTGCGTCAAATGGCTTCTTTTCGCCTACTCATCATTTATAAAGTAACGTTTATTAGAAGTACTGGTGTACTGTCACTGGTCGGAGTCACTTCTTTATGATTGCTTTTACTTATTCAGGTCAAGGTTCGCAACAACCCGGCATGGGTTCCACTTGGGTTGACCATCCTTCCTGGGAATTGGTTCATGAGGCTTCAGAGATAGCCGGATTTGATCTCAGCCATCTCCTTCTGCATGCAGACGCAGAAGAGTTAAAACAAACCCATAATGCTCAAATTTCCACTTACTTATTAAGCATGGTCATTCTTGATGCTGTTGAAAGAGTCGGAGTTGATGCGGCCGGTCATGCCGGCCATAGCCTGGGGGAATACAGCGCGTTGACCGCTAGCGGAGCCATCGACTTTGAAGACGGTATTCGTCTCGTTTTAGAGCGTGGGTTAGCCATGCATGAAGCCACCCAATCTCAAGAAGGAACCATGGCTGCAATTCTCGGAATTCCAGACGAAACCGTTGAAGATGTTTGTTCTTCAATAGATGACGAAGTCTGGATTGCCAACTACAACGCTCCAGGGCAAGTCGTAATTGCTGGAAGCCCCAGCGGCGTTGAGAAAGCAGGAGCAGCTTCTAAAGAAAACGGAGCGAAAAGGGTTACGGCACTTGAAGTATCTGGAGCTTTCCATACACCGTTTATGAATTCCGCTCGTGAACGTCTCTCAATAGCTATAGATGAGACTGATATCCGTCAACCACAAGGAACCGTTGTAGCAAATGTTGATGGAACGTCTCACGAAAACCCAGAAACATGGCGAGCTTTATTAAATGCACAGTTATCCAGCCCAGTTCGCTGGCATCAAAGCCTAGGAAACCTCGAGGATAAAGGATTTGCTACTTTCATAGAACTTGGCCCGGGGACTGTTCTAACTGGCTTGGTTAAACGTTGCATAAAGAGTGCTAATAGGTTCTCAATCAACACACCTGAACATCTTGATTCTCTTCTTGAATCTCTCGCCGGACCTTTAACGAATGAGGCCGCAGAAGAGCAACCAGATGGCGAGCATCTTTACGCCACTGAGCGACTCATTGTCAGCCCAAACACTGGAATCTTCACCCCCAACAACCAGTTAAAAATCGGAAATCCTGTGAATACCGGCGATCTTTTGGGAACAGTGGGAGTAGAAGAAATTAGATCTGCATTTACAGGAATACTCCAAGGGTGGCTTGCCGTGGATACGGAAAGAGTTTCTACTAGCCAGCCGATCGCTTGGCTAGTTATACCGCATTAGATTTTAGGAAGGAATATGAACGCGCAAAATAACGACTCAGAAACCCAAGAATGCGTAGCTCTAGTCACTGGCGGGAACCGAGGAATAGGCTTAGCCGCAGCATTGTCTCTAGCCCGCGACGGTTACAAAGTGGCTATTACTTGCCGTGGTGAAGTGCCGGATGAAATCCAAGAAGCAGGAATCCTCGCAGTGAAATGCGACGTCACAGACTCCGAGCAAATAGATTCCGCTTTTAAGACTATTGAAGAGTCTTTAGGCACCGTTGATGTGTTAATAGCCAATGCAGGTATCACTCGAGACGGGCTTGTTTTACGAATGTCAGACGAAGACTTTTCAGAAGTTATTGAGACAAACCTAATTGGGAACTTCAAATTAGCTCGTCGAGCAACAAAAGGAATGATGAAAAGCAGATGGGGACGAATTATCTTCATTTCGTCAATTGCCGGACGAATCGGACAGACAGGACAAGCCAACTACTCAGCCTCTAAGGCCGGGCTTGTCGGACTTGGAAGATCCCTAGCTAAAGAGTTTGCTAGTCGTGGAATAACAGTCAATGTCATCTCGCCTGGCCCAATTCTCACCGACATGCTTGCAGCTCTACCTGAAGAGCAACAAGCATCATACGCTGAAGCCGTACCCCTCGGAAGGCTAGGCAAACCGGAAGAAGTAGCTGACTTAATTTCTTTTCTTTCTTCAGATAAATCGTCTTATATCACTGGTGCTGTCATCCCAGTTGATGGCGGCTTATTTATGGGTTAATTTCTTAAACACTGTTTATTAAATATCTAGAGACGCGAAAGATACGTTCTAGGTGGCTAAAGTAGCCATGTTAGACACCACAACATTGGAGTAACTGTGAGCGAAGAGAATTTTGAACGATTCACAAATTGTGCAGTAGAGGTTCTTTCAGTAGACCCAGCACAAGTAACCATGGAAGCAAGTTTTGCAGATGATCTTGATGCAGACAGCCTTGATCTAGTGGAACTGGTCATGGCTCTTGAAGAAGAGTTTGGCGTTACTGTTGAAGAAGAGGAACTTGAAGGCATTACCACTATTGGTGCCGCCTTTGAATTAATAACTAGCAAGCTCTAATGGATAAACGGCGAGTAGCCGTCACTGGCCTTGGAGTAGTTTCATCGTGCGGTGTTGGCTTAGATTCTTTCTGGGATGGCCTTTGTGCATCCCCTACTATCGGTGAACGTCGGGTAACCGACTTTGACCCAGAACCACACTTCGACTCGCCTAAAGAGGTTCGACGAAGCGACCTTTGTACACAATTCGCCATAGCAGCTGCCGATATGGCTTTTGAAAATTCTGGCCGACCTGACTTAGACCCTTACCGGATGGGAGTGATGCTAGGAACTGGCATTGGAGGGATTTCTACCCTAGAGGACCAAATGCGAGTGTTGATTGAGAAAGGCGGAAGAAGAGTCTCCCCTTTCCTGATTCCTATGATGATGGCTAATGCTGCACCGGCAGCAATTTCCATGAAATACAACCTTTGCGGACCCGCCGAGAATGTGTGTACAGCTTGCGCCGCCGGAACTCACGCCATAACTAATGCAGCGAGACTTATAGCCACAGGTCGGTGTGATCTAATGGTTGCTGGTGGTTCAGAAGCTGCTTTTACTGAAATAGCTGTATCTGGTTTCACTAACATGACTGCTTTTTCTTCAAGCGGAATTTCACGACCTTTTGACGCTGAAAGAGATGGTTTTGTTATGGGCGAAGGCGCTGGTGTAATGATCTTGGAGGATTTCGAAACCGCAGTCAACCGAGGAGCAGTCATTTATGCAGAAGTTCTTGGTGGGGCAAGCACCGCTGACGCTCACCATATTACTGCCCCGTCACCTGGTGGATCTGGGGCAATAAACTGTATGCGGTTAGCTTTAGAAGATGCTGAATTGACACCTGATCAGATTGGCCACATAAACGCTCACGGAACTTCTACCCCGCTAAACGACATGGCAGAAGCCCAAGCTATGGCAGAAGTATTTGATGCACCGGGACCTTTAGTAACTTCAACTAAAGGTATCACTGGGCACGCTTTGGGCGCAGCGGGCGCTCTAGAAGCAGTTGCGGTTGTTTTAGCTATCCAGAAAGGCCTTATTCCGCCAACAGCAGGCTTTTCTTCCCCTGATCCAGAAATGCCGTCAATTAATCTCGTTACTGGTGAGCCAAGAGAGTGGACTGCTTCACCTGCAATGTCAAACTCTTTTGGTTTTGGCGGACATAACGGATCTGTGATTATTGGTCCAGCAGAATAGTTTCTCTTTTGTTCAGAGCGTCAAGAAAAAGCAAAAAAGAGTTCGCACTCACATGCCCGTTCACCATTCACCGTTGCCCTCCCAGTTCCTTTACCAGCGCGTATTGATACGCGATCTAACGTCACAGAAAGGTCTAATCGGTCACCAGGTATAACCTGTCTTCGGAATCGCACTTTATCTATTCCTCCGAACAAAGCTAAACGCCCAGAAAATCGCTCATCACTAAGTAATGCATAGGCGCCAAGTTGAGCAATAGATTCACACTGCAGAACCCCAGGCAAGGTCGGCCTGTCAGGAAAATGGCCAGCAAAAAAGTCTTCTTCTCCTGTTAAGTCCCAGTAACCAGTTGCCGTAACTCCTGGCGTCAACGCTGTCACTTCTGTCAGAAACAGAAACGGGGGTCGATGTGGAATCACTTCTATTGGCGGAGGAAAAGGCATCATGTCACCGTATTTCAAGTACACCAAAAAGTGCTATGCCGGGGTCATTTTCATACCCCGGCACTACACAAAACTTGATTTCTAATGAAATCAAAATAATTTAGTTGCCCTTACCAGCAGCCTTAAGCTTTGATCCTGCTTTTACTTTGACAGCAGTACTTGCTGGTATATGCATTTCTGCTCCAGTAGATGGGTTGCGACCCATACGTGCAGCACGCTCTACTTGTTCAAATGATATCCACCCAGGGATATTCACTTTGCCACCACCGCTTACACAGCCAGCAACAGCGTCCATCATTGCATCTAGACAAGCTCCGGCATCCTTTTGGGACACACCAGCTCCTGCAGCCATAGCTGCAATAAGCTCACTCTTGTTCATTGACCACTCCTTATTTTGTATCGGGGAGACTAATCACCCCTGGTCAAATAACACGCGACACGGTTTTCAGCGCAATGTCAAGCATTTACGCCCATTTAGAAGCCAAAAATCACTGAAAAAGCAATGTTTTTAACATTTTTTGCCAATAACAAGCGTTTTAGCGCAAATTACAAGATCAAACCTGTTTCGTTCTTATTAATCATGTGCTCTGCAGCACTTGCAAAATAAGCCAAAACTCCTTCTTCAATCTCTACTGGGAGCCCCCCGGCCTTCACCGCTTTTGTCATATGTGATAGCCATGCTTCACTTTCCGCCGCTCCAATTGCAAAAGGCATATGACGCATACGAAGTTGCGGATGCCCACGTAATCCTTCATACTCACGGCTCCCACCCCAGTACTGTTGCAAAAAGAGCGTGAGCCATTTTTTAGAATCAGTGAGGTCCTCCGGGTACATCGGACGCAAAACAGGATCCGATGAAACTCCTTCATAAAATCGCTCAACCAGGTCAACAAACCATTGATCCCCAACCAGTGAATGCAAAGTTTGAGTGTTGTTTTCTTGGTTAGAGAACTGATTCATCTAGCGCTACCCGGAATTCTCTTACTAACGAACCAACTTTCTCCGGATCACCTTCGTTGAGCATCCGCTCAACCACCGCTGATCCGACAACTACTCCATCACTTGCTTTAGATGCCTCTACGGCTTGATCTGGGGTTCCCACCCCAACACCTATCAGCACCGGCAGGTCGGTAACTTTTTTTAATCGAGTAGCGATTTCAATAGCGCTTGCGGAAAGTTCTTGACGAACTCCTGTTACTCCTAATAGTCCTACGCCGTAAATGAATCCTTTTGATTTTTCACAAATAATTGGGAGGCGTTCATCTGGAGCAGTGGGAGCAGCTAACAAAATTGTTTCTATTTTTTCTTCATCTGCAGCTTTTATCCACGGTTCTACTTCTTCCAACGGTAAATCCGGAAGAATGCAACCTGATACTCCAGATTGAGCAAGTGAAGAAGCAAACCTTTCTAGCCCCATTGATGCCGCAATATTGTAGTAAGTCATTACAGCCATTGGCGTGGGACTCTCTATACGTTTGACTCGATCTAAAATACTGATAGGAGTCGCTCCTGCTGCTAAAGCCTTGTCGTTAGCCTGCTGTATAGTCGGGCCGTCCATCACCGGATCCGAAAACGGTATACCGATTTCAATCACATCAGCTCCGGCAGCAGAAACCTCTTCCACTGTTGATTCAAAATGTTCATCTAATCCACCAGTTAGATAGACAACTAACGATTTTTTTTCATTCTCCCTATTTGCAAGTAGCGCTTCTTCTATTGTGCTAGTCATCTTCTTTGTTTTCTCTCAAAACTTCCATCATTTGTGCTACGTCTTTATCTCCACGACCAGAAAGGTTGAGAAGAACAGTTTTTCCTTTTAGTGACTCTCGCTCACGAGATATCCACGCAAGGGCATGTGCCGGCTCCAGAGCAGGGATAATTCCCTCTGTTCTGCTTAGTAACTGAAAAGCTTCAACGACTTCTTGGTCGGTTACTGACTCGTAGCGCGCCCTTCCGCTGTCGGCTAAGTAACTATGTTCCGGTCCTACTCCGGGATAATCCAAACCTGCACTTATTGACTCTGCTTCTAGCACTTGACCGAACTCATCTTGCATGAGAAAAGACCTTGACCCATGGACTACTCCAGGTACTCCCCTGCCGACGGCTGCGCCTCCAGAAGGCTCAACACCGACCAGTTGTGCTTCGGAGTCAGCAAATCCAGAAAAGATCCCTATTGCATTTGAGCCGCCGCCCACACAAGCCACCACAAAGTCAGGCACTTCACCTAGTCGCTCCTCACTTTGGACTCGAGCTTCTTTTCCTAAAACTTCATGAAAAGTTCTTACCATCCAAGGGTATGGATGTGGACCCATCACAGAGCCGAGACAATAATGTGAATCCTCGACAGTTGCCACCCAGTCACGCATCGCCTCGTTAATTGCATCTTTTAGAGTTCTGCTGCCCGATAGGGCGCTACGAACTTCAGCTCCAAGTAATTGCATCCGAAATACGTTTAGTTTTTGCCTCTCAATGTCAACTTCGCCCATGTACACGCAACATTCCATTCCAAGAAGTGCTGCAGCAGTTGCAGTAGCTACGCCATGTTGACCTGCGCCTGTTTCAGCTAGTAACCGCTTTTTTCCCATTCGTTGTGCGAGTAACGCCTGGCCTAATACATTATTTATTTTGTGAGAACCCGTATGATTTAAATCTTCACGTTTTAAGAGAACTCTGCACCCCAGTTCCTCAGAAAGATTAGGGCAGTCAGTTAGTGGAGAAGGCCTGCCAGCGTATTCATTAAGTAATTGGTCTAATCGAGAGCGAAATTCAGGGTCTCCCCATGCTTCAACAAATGCTTTTTCCAACTCTAAGCAAGCTGGTATAAGAGTTTCCGGGACAAACCGGCCACCAAAATCTCCAAACCTTCCTGATCCATCAGGATTTCTTAGACCATTAATTTCTTCCAAACTCATAACTCTTCTTCCCAGTTGAACGGTCGTTCTTCTGAACTTTCATATTCTTTCGGTTCCGCTGCCCGAGCTGCTTCAATAAACGCTCGTAGTTTACGCGGATCTTTTCTTCCTGCCTCAGATTCGACGCCTGTTGCTACATCAACTCCCCATGGGTTTACTTTCTGGATTGCAATCCCAACATTTTCAGGAGTCAGCCCACCGGCAAGAAGAATGAGACGATTACTTGGAGCACCCTCTGCTAGTGACCAATCAAACACTTCACCGGAACCTGGAGTGGGTGAATCCAACAAAAGTATATCTGAACCGTAATCATCAAATCGACTCAACTCTGGCGAACCAGCAGGAAAAGCTCGAATGGTAATCGGAACTCGTTCAGCTATCCACTGGCATTCTGCAGGTGTTTCTCGTCCATGTAACTGGACCGCTCGAAGGTTGACGCGATTGACTATCTCCATGACCTTTTCTTTGCCCGCGTCACGAAATACACCGACGGTTAATACATCCGCTGGTAGTTGTCTTGCTATGTCGCGTGCACGAAGAACTGCAATCTGTCGGGGAGAAGCTGGGGCAAAGTTGAAACCAACTGCGTCTGCACCTAAGGCTGTGGCCAACAGAGCGTCTTCCTCTCGAGTGACTCCACATATTTTTATAAACATAAGTGATTCACTGCCTATCTTCTTCTGTCGTAGCTTTACGTAATTCAGCCACTTGCTTTGATCGGTCTTCAGAGCGAACCAAATACTCGCCGACTAGAACTGCTTGATAGTTCACTGACCGCAACTCTTCTATATCGTTTGGGCTCTTAATTCCTGATTCCGCAACTTTTATTACGCTCTCAGGTAATAACGTTCCGATCTTCAATGCTCTTTTTGTATCGACTTCAAAAGTCTGTAAATCTCTTTGGTTCACACCAATTATTTTTGCCTCTATACCTAAAGCTCGTTCTACTTCCCGTTCGTCATGAACTTCTACTAAAGCATCCAAGTTCAATTCGCTTGACAAGGCGAAGAAGTCTTTAAGTTCGTAGTCATCTAAGGCTGCAGCTATGAGAAGAACTGCATCAGCACCCATAATTCGTGCGTCGCAGATATCACGAAGATCAACAGTGAAATCTTTTCTTAAAACGGGAAGCGAAGTCGCTTCTCGTGCTTCTTGCAGATCAACTGACGATCCGTCAAAATGCTTCTCATCGGTGAGAACGGAAAGTGCAGATGCTCCCCCTTGTTCATATTCACGACCTAATTCACTGGGAGTGAGGTTTTCTAACAACAGTCCAAGAGATGGTGAGCGCCTCTTTATTTCAGCAATTACGGCAACTTCGCCATCTGGAGTATCAAGTAGCGACTTTCCAAATCCTCGTGCTGGTTCAAACTCGGTTGTCTTCTCAACAAGGGCATCAAGAGACCTAATATCATCTTTAGATCTTTCGCGATGAAAATCTAGAATTTCGTCTAAATAAGTACCCACAAAACAAGGTTACCCATCTCTAAGGCATGCTGACGTACATATTTATTTACATGAACAAAGACTTTCCTTAACACACTCCTAACACTTGTCTGGCATGATAGAGGTGTGAGTAACAAGCCGATAGTAATGCTCGTAGAAGACGATCCAAATATCGCAGATCTTGTGGATCTCTATTTACGTAATGACGGATGTGATGTCTACCAAGCAGCAACTGGAGAGCGTGCCTTGGAGGTATTTGATCGTAGGAAACCAGATTTAGTGATTCTTGATATAGGTCTTTCAGGTGATTTAGACGGTTTTGAAGTTTGCCGTTCTATTCGTGAGATTTCAGATACCCCGATAATCATGTTGACAGCACGAAATGATGAAATTGACCGAGTAGTTGGATTTGAATTAGGCACAGATGATTACGTAACAAAACCGTTTAGCCCGCGAGAGCTCGTTGGACGGGTAAAGGCCATTTTAAGAAGATCTAAAGGTCCTAGGGAAAAGTCCATACAGATGGTTGAATTTGGAGAAGTTCGCATTGATATAAAGCGCGCGGAAATCACTTCGGAAGGCCAGGTGATCGCTACTACTGCCCAAGAGTGGGCTCTGCTAATTTATCTTCTCGAAAATCGAGGTCAAGTTATGTCTAGACGACAAATTTTGAACGGCGCTTGGGAACTTGATTGGATCGGTGATGAACGAACAGTTGACGTTCATGTACGTCAACTAAGAAAAAAACTTGGATCCTCTTTTCAATTAAAAACTGTTCGCGGCATGGGATACCGTCTCGACTAATGCAGCGAAGACTAATACTCTCTTTTGTTGGGGTCGTAATCATTGGCTTGTTAATCGCCGGATTAGGGACCTTTCTCCAAGCAGGTCTTGACCGTTCCGAACACAGCCAAGAAAAACTTTTAAACACGGCACGCTCAACTACCGCATTTCTTTCTGAAAGTCTTTTAGATAGGCGGCCAATTAGTAGGGAAAAAATTCGTGCCCTTACAGAAACGGCGAGAATAAACGAATACGGCATCGTGGTCTTCAACCTAAACAACAATCAAAAAACAGTGATTTCTGAACTGCCTTCTGGAGTGAACGAAAACGAACTTGACTTCAAGTCTTTAACCGAGCGGGGCTACCTTTCCGGAACTCAAGACGGGAAAGTCTGGGTAGCTGCAATTGCGGATAAGAACCTTGAGAACGGCGCCATTGCAGCCGTCGTACTTTCTGATGACTTAGACGATCCTCTAGGAGAAGCTGATCGATGGTTCCTTCTAGCAGCAATATTTGCTATTTTCCTCGCTGTAATTGTTGCCATATGGCTTGGTAAAAGATTCTCTAAACCAATTGTTGACGCTGCACAAACTGCTAGGAGTTTGGCGTCTGGAGACTTATCCGCACGCCTACCAGAATTACCTCCTGGTGCAACAGCAGAAACGACTGATCTTGTCCGCGCCATCAACTCCATGGCGGAATCAATGGAAAGAGCTCGAGGAGTGGAAAGGCAGTTCCTTTTATCGGTTTCGCATGATCTGCGAACACCAATGACCTCCATTCAAGGGTACGCGGAAGCGATAATTGACGGCGCTACTAACGACCCTAAACATGCTGGTGAAGTCATCCTTGCCGAATCCCGACGACTAGATCGTCTAGTTAGTGACTTGCTTGAACTTGCTCGACTTGATGCTCGACATTTCAAACTTCTGATTCGCAGAATAGATCTTTCAGATGCTGCTAAGAAATCAGCTGAAGGACTACGAATTTCGGCTTCAAATTTAGGGATAGATTTAGTCGTATCTTCGTCTTCCCACCCGCTGCACATAGATGGCGATATAGACAGAGTTGGGCAAGTTATTGGGAACCTTCTTGAGAATGCCATTCGGTATGCAGATTCAAAAGTTGTTCTAGCCGTAAGAGAATCTGAATCGCTAGTTGAACTATCTGTCGCTGATGACGGGCCAGGAATTGAAAAAGAAGATTTACCACATGTGTTTGAAAGGCTATATGTCTCCCGCCACCAGCCAGAAGAACGTGAATCCGGCTCGGGACTAGGATTAGCTATCGTTAAAGAACTTGTAACTGCTATGGAAGGTGGAGTAGAAATTATTTCTACTCCTGGCTCCGGAACGACCATCAAAGTTACTTTTCCTAAGAAATAGAGTTTAAATTTCTCTTACTTCTATATCAAAACCCTCATAATTTATTCGGTTAATTTCTTTATTCGATCGATGCCGATAACCCAGTGCACAGAACCCGCTTTCAGTCTTAGTCGAACTCGTGATTTCAATAACTTCACTGCCTTCGTGAGAGAGGGCTATCCCGGGGGCGGGAGGGTCACCTTCACCGTCAAGTATCACTAGATGCTTTGGAGGGCCAGCGTTTCTACTATCTACTCTTGCTACTAGTTCTTGCCCTGTATAACACCCCTTAGTGAAAGAAACGGATCTCTCAATTTGTCCTGTTGCAGCAGGAATAGTTTTATCCGTAATTTCAGTACCCATCGCTGGGATGCCTGCAATTATTCTGAATTGATCCCATGCTTCCTTTGGTTGAATTTCTACTATTTCTAATTTTTCGGAAGATATGTAGTCAAGGGCTTTCAAATTTGGCCAATCCATCAACAAAGGAACCAAATTCTTGAGTTCTTTAGGCGTTTCACTTTCTGGCCCCAAATATGTCACCATGTTCATTGGTGATACCTCCAGCGTGCACTTAGTTCTTATTAGAAATCGTGATAGGCGGTCCTTTACTATTTCAGCAAAACCGGAATCCATATCAAGGAGAAACTCTTCTTTCCCTAAACACGTTATTCTCAGCCAGGCAACGACTTTTCCAGAGGGCTCTAAAAGAAAAGACCATTTTGAAGAGTTAGGTTCAACGCTCTCCACATCTTGACTTAGTTGCCCCTGTAAGAAAGATAGGGCATCAGGCCCAAGAATCTTTATGAAGTCACGACTTCGCTCTATAACCAGATTTTTATTCATTGTTTCTTTTTCGAGATGCTGTCATTTTGCGAGCTGCTGGTACTGCGACTAGAAGTGCTTTCGCTTTATTCTGACATTCGAGATACTCGAGTTTTGGATCACTATCTGCAACTATTCCCGCTCCCGCTTGCACTGATGCTTTACCGTCTTTGATGAGCATTGTGCGTATTGTTATGGCGGTGTCTATATTGCCGGAAAAATCAAAGTAACCAACTACGCCCGCATAAGGGCCCCTTTTTACTGGTTCAAGTTCATCAATTATTTCCATAGCTCTTACTTTTGGCGCACCAGAAACTGTTCCAGCAGGCAGTGTTGCCTTAAGTACATCTATCGGAGTAACACCTTCAGCAAGATCTCCTACTACTTGACTTGTGAGATGCATGACATGGCTATAACGCTCTAGTGTCATTAACTCTTCGACTGTTTCAGTTCCGAATTGAACTACCCTCCCGAGATCATTTCTAGCTAAGTCAACAAGCATGATGTGCTCTGCGCGCTCTTTAGGATCTTCAAGGAGTTCACTTGCCATTCTCCTATCTTCACTTTCAGATCTTCCACGCCAGCGGGTTCCTGCTATTGGTCGTGAAATTACTTGATTGTCTAAGAGTTGAACCATTGGTTCTGGTGAGGCTCCGACCACTGTCATTTCTTCATAGCGTAGGAAATACATATATGGACTTGGGTTAATCTGACGTAATACCCGGTAAACATCAAACGGTTCTGCCTCTAATTCAAAATCAAATCTTTGCGATAAAACGACCTGGAAAATATCGCCATTCAGTATGTATTCGCGGGCCGTTTCAACAGCCGAAGTAAATAGTTCCTCTTGCATAGTTGAAGTTACTTCAGGAGTGTCATCTTCTTTCGAAGGTGGTTCCATAAGGGGTTCATCTAGCGGTCGGGCACCATCACTTGCTAATACTTCTAATCGGTTCAAAGCGTCGTCATAAGCCTTATCTATCTGGCTTTCTTCCGCTCCAGAGGGCAGGAGGACATTGACTAGTAGAAAAGCTCGTTGTCGCCAGTGATCAATTGCTACTAATTCACCGATAACGGACATCACTGCATCTGGGAAACCTCGATCATCTTTTGGGATATTCGGAAGTTCTTCAATTTCTCTTACAGTGTCGTAACCCAGATATCCGATTAATCCACCGTGAAGAGGTGGTAGTCCTTCTATTTCAGGCGATTGGTATCGCTCAAGAAGGTCTTCGAGAGCGGAAAGCATTCCATTGTTCGTATCTATTTGGTGAGGCAGTTCCCCTTCGATCTGTATTGCGCCTTCTTTGGACGTCACCGTGAGTAATGGATTCCGTCCGATGAATGACCAGCGGCCCCAAGATTCTCCTCGGTCAACGCTTTCTAGTAAGAACCCTTCTCCCTCTTTCACGCATCTAGCGAAAAGTGAAACTGGAGTGGTTAAATCTGCTAAAAGTTCTCGCCAAACAGGTATGACGCTATGGGTACTAGCGAGATTCTGAAATGATTGACGGTCGGGATAAGCCACTTCTTAATCATCGCCTTTGTCAAACGGACTAAAGAAACATGAGTATTCGCCGGTATGGCAAGCCCCGTTACCTTCCTGGTCAACTTTGAACAGAAGGGTGTCTCCATCACAATCATAGAAACCTTCACGGATGTATTGACGGTCGCCTGAAGTTTCTCCCTTGCACCAGTACTCTTTTCGGCTTCTGCTCCAAAACCAAGTGCGGCCGGTTGTTAAAGAACGCTCAAGTGACTCTTTATTCATCCACGCCATCATGAGGACTTGGCCTGTCTCGTTTTCCTGAATTATCGCGGGAACAAGGCCGTCATTGTTGTAAGTAATTTTTTCAGCTACTTCTTCGCTCAAAATAAACGAAGTATGAGGAATTGATGTTTTATCTGTTTCTGACATACTTTCAGTTTAGAGCAAATGAAACATTCGCCATGAAGCATTTAATTTAAAGGTAAAGACCCGTGCTTCCCTCTTCGAGTCGTTGAGAAGCCACCGCGTGGATGTCTCTCTCGCGGAGAATGATGTATTCAGACCCTCTGACCTCTACCTCATAACGATCTTCAGGATTGAATAAGACTTGATCTCCAACTTCCATTGCGCGAACGTTCGGTCCAGCTGCAACGACCTCAGCCCATGCTAAGCGTTTCCCTAACTGTGCTGTAGCAGGAATAAGTATTCCTCCTGATGATCGTCGTTCCCCTTCCCCATCATCTAAATTGACCAAAATGCGATCGTTGAGCATCTTGATGGGTAGGCCTTCTTCTGAAGGGCCTGGAAGATTATAAATTTCAGACTCACTCACGTTATGAACGGTAGCGGACTAAATCATTGATGAGACCGTAAATAGAACTAACTACACATCTGCTTGAAATTATGAATTCAAGGAGTGGGTCGTATTGAAATTCCGGCTTTCTTCAAGTGATGTTTCGCTTCTGATATTGAGTGCTCTCCAAAGTGGAAAATTGATGCCGCTAAGACAGCGTCTGCGCCACCTTCTAAGACTCCTTCAACAAGATGCTGAAGATTTCCTACTCCTCCGCTTGCTATCAAGGGCACTGCACACTCTTGGCCTATCTCTTTGAGCATTTCTATATCAAACCCATCTAGGGTCCCGTCTCGATCCATAGAAGTTTGAAGGATTTCGCCGGCACCGAGTTCTTCCACTTCTTGCACCCATTCTGTCGCATCAAGACCGGTAGCATTTCTCCCACCATGGCTAAAGATTTCAAATTTTCTTGGATCAGCCTTAGTTCGTTTGGCATCAACAGCCACAACTACGCATTGCCGTCCAAATTCTTCAGCTAATTCTCTAACCAACTGAGGTCGTTCAATCGCTGCTGTGTTCACTGAGACTTTATCTGCTCCGGCGCGGAGTATTCTTCGTGCATCTTCAAGATTTCTTATTCCTCCGCCCACAGTAAATGGGATAAATACTTGCTCTGCAGTACGACGAACAACGTCAATCATTGTTTCTTGCGCTTGTGGCGAAGCAGCAATATCAAGAAATACCAATTCATCTGCGCCCTCGCTGTCATAAAACGAAGCCAGTTGAACCGGGTCGCCAGCATCACGTAACTCAAGAAAATTTATTCCTTTCACAACGCGCCCGTTATCTACATCTAAGCAAGGGATAACTCTTACCGTCTTCATTAGAGTTTCTCCAGTTTTAAGGCCTCGAGTAGGTCAATCTTTCTTTCATAAATCGCTTTTCCCATGATTACACCTGACAAAGTTTTTCCGGAGCGCTCAAGGCTCTTCAAATCCATAATGTCAGCAAGCGATCCGACTCCGCCTGATGCCAAAATATCGACCTTGCTTTCCTGTAAAGCCTCATCCAATATTCTTAAATCTGGCCCTTCCATAGTTCCATCTTGTTCGATTTGAGTAATGATGAGAGCATCCACTTCGGCTTCCGAGTAACTTCTGATTCCTTCCACTAAAGAGACGCCAGTTTTTTTTATCCATCCGTGTATAGCGATTTCATTACCTGCCACATCTAAACCAACAGCAACACGTCCGAATTTAGAAGACTCATGAACAATTTCTGGATTTTCTATTGCAGCTGTTCCGATAACTACCCGCTCCACACCAATATCAAATAACTGTCTTGCATCTTCCACAGTGCGAATCCCCCCTCCGACCTGAATTGGGATATCCAAAGCATTTGCTATCTCTTCAATTACCGGACGATTAATTGGATCACCTGATCGAGCTGCGTCTAAATCAACTACATGGATCCAAGAGGCGCCCGACTCTTTGAAAGATGCTGCTTGACTAAGAGGTGTTGAGCCGTAGACCGTTTCCTTTGAATAGTCTCCTTGCAAGAGCCGAACACAATTTCCGTCTCGTAGATCTATGGCTGGGAATATTTTGAAACTCATGTTTATCTTCCTGCCAAACGTAAAAAGTTTCTCAATACCTGTAAACCAGTTTCACCTGATTTTTCAGGGTGAAACTGTGTTGCCCATAAATTCTTTTGTGCTACTGCTGCACATATCTCTTCACCGTATGTACAAGTAGCTACTGTATGTAGCCCAATCGGGGCAGCGTAACTATGTACGAAGTAAACCCATGAATCTGCAGAAAGCTGATGAAACATCGCATGATCTTTGGAATCAAGTGAATTCCACTGCATCTGTGGCAATTTCTCTGCGTTAGATAAGAGACTGACATTTCCATCAAAAATTCCTAATCCATTTAATCCAGGAGTCTCTTCACTCCCAGAAAAAAGCATTTGCAAACCAACGCAAATCCCTAAAAATGGGCGTCCACCTTTAGAGGCTTCGAGCGCTGCCGACTTAGTGATTTCTTTCAGTCCACAATCTTCTAGCGCAGTTACACACCGCCCAAAAGAACCAACGCCAGGTAGCACGATCGCATCAGCGCTAAGAATAAGGTCTTCTTGATTGGTCAAAAAGGCTTTCGCTCCTAGATGTTCCAATGCTTTCTGAGCGGAACGGAGGTTTCCTATTCCATAATCTAAGACTGCAATTACTGGAGCACTGGTCACAAGGTCCCTTTTGTTGAAGGAAGTGTTGAACTTTCTACTTTTATAGCGTCGTGCAAGCATCGCGCTACAGCTTTGAATCCTGCTTCCACTATGTGATGAGTGTTCTTGCCGCGGACTAACGAAATGTGAAGTGTTATTTTCGCCGTGGTGGCAAATGCTCTCCAAAATTCTTCAACTAACTGTGGATCAAAGGGAGGTTCTCCTAGAATCTTTTCTCCCGGGAAATCTATTTCATAATGAAGGAATGGTCTTCCTGAGAGGTCCAAAGAAACTTCAACTAGCGCCTCATCTAGAGGAACAGACATAGACGAGAATCGTCGAACTCCTTTTTTATCTCCAAGTGCCTGCTGAAATGCTTCTCCGAGAGTTAATCCAACATCTTCTACTGTGTGGTGGGCATCGATCGCAAGATCCCCCTCGCATTTGACCTCTAATCCAATGCCGCCATGTCGCCCAAGTTGATCCAACATGTGATCAAAGAAAGGTATTCCAGTATCAATACTCACCGGCCCACCATCAAGCACAATTCCGACCTCTACTGATGTCTCAGCTGTTGATCTTTCTAACTTCGCTTCTCTAGTTCCACTCATCTCAGAATCTCCTCAAGGGCTTCTATGAATACATTGTTTTCAGTTTCCGTGCCTACGGTTACCCGAAGACAACCTTCAAGACCTTCTATCTTTGAAAAATCTCTAATAAGTACAGATTTCGAAACAAGCTCTTCCCAAACTTCTGCTGCATCCATATTTGTGGGCCTAAACAAAATAAAATTTGTTTCAGAAGGCCAAACTTCAACTGCAAGATTCTTGAGTGCTTCGCTTATTCGATCTCTTTCCCTAATTATATCGTCAGCTTGGTTTTCCACTGAAGCTAAATTCTTCATCGCATTTACTGCAACAGATTGAGTAATTGCTCCAAGGTGGTAAGGCAAAGAAATATTCTCTATTTCTTTAATGCACCAAGACGGCCCAAGTAAATAGCCCAGACGTAAACCGGCAAGGCCCCATGCTTTTGAGAACGTTCTACTTATGACCAGTGGTCTTTTCTCTGAAATCAAAGAAACAAAACTAGAACTAGCAAACTCCCCATAAGCTTCATCAATGAAAAGAATTCCGCTATAAGTTTCGAGTAGTTTCAATATTCTTTCAGGTAATTCTTCTGAGTCAGAAGCGCCCGTTGGATTATTTGGTGAGCAAAGAAATATGAGAGCAGGTTTTTCTTTATCTATCTGTTCACAAACAAAATCAGTATCCAAACTGAAATCTTTTTCACGTTTTATATCAATGACTGAGGTTCCAGTAATTGCGGCAATTTTTGAATGCATCACATAAGTCGGGCTGAAAATCATCACTGATCGCTTGGGCCCACCATAAGTCAAGAGAAAGGTCTGTATGACTTCGTTTGAACCGTTAGCAGCGAAAACCTGATTTGCAGACAATTCATACTGTGAGGCAATGGCTTCACGAAGAGTTCTTGCTTCCCGATCGGGATACCTATTTAGCTCTAGTTGTTCAATATCAGATAGACCAGCTAGCGGTGGAAGCGGTGACTCGTTAGCGTTTAGCCGCACATTGGCATCAATTTGAGGAGAAAGGTAACGACCCGAACTCGATAGCCCGTCACGTGGTTTCAGGAAATCATTCACTTTGTTTTTCTCTAATTTTCTCTAGTCGCAGACGTATTGACTCTGAATGTGCTTCCAAACCTTCAGTGGATGAAAGTACGACCACATGCTCCCCAACTGTCTCAATTGTTTCTTCTGAAGCTGTAATCACATGAACATCCTTTACGAAATCTGTGACACCTAAAGCTCCTGCGAAACGAGCTGTTCCTGCGGTAGGTAAAACATGACTTGGTCCTGCAATGTAATCACCCAAAGTAGCTGGTGACCATTGACCACAAAAGACAGCTCCTGCATTACGTATTTTGTCTGCAATAGATTCCGACTCCTCAACCATGAGTTGCAGATGCTCTGGGGCAACAGTTTCTGCAACAACTAACGCCTGGTCAGGCCCTTCGACTAAAACACAGTAACCAGAAGTAGATAATGTGGATTTTATTTCTTTCTTTCGGCTAGACGACGCAAGTATCTTTTCTATCTCTGCTTGAACCCTTACAACCAACTCTTCTTCCCAAGTAATAAGCCAAGACAACCCATTAGGTCCGTGTTCTGCTTGAACCACTAAGTCCATAGCCACTAAATCTGGCTCAGCTGTCTCATCGGCCACAACAACAACTTCAGACGGGCCAGCAAAGGAGGAGGGTACTCTGACTTTGCTAGCTACTTCTTGCTTTGCCAGCGATACATAAATATTTCCCGGACCAACAATCACATCAACCGGATCTATTTCTTCTGTTCCATATGCAAGAGCCGCTATCGCCTGAGCGCCCCCTATTGGATGTATTTTATCTACGCCTGAAATCGCCGCTGCGGCCAACACTGACTTAGGGATTTCTCCTTTTTCATCTGGAGGAACAGCGACAACAATTTGATCAACTCCCGCCATTTTCGCTGGAATAGCAGTCATTATTACTGTTGATGGATAGGCGGCACGCCCACCTGGCACGTAGCAGCCCACTCGAGCTACCGGCACAGTGCGAGACTTTATTGTCATCCCATCTTGACTAATTTCAAAATCTTTATGGCCTTGTTTCGAATAATACGCCTGAACATTCTCCGCTGATTTCTCTAATGCTGACTTCAAGGACGAAGGAATCTCCTCCAAAGCTTTTATCATTTCATTTCGCCCTATCGAAAGAGACTCAAGCCGGCAACCATCAAAACGCTCAGTGATCTCATAAAGCGCTCCATCGCCCCCCTCTCTAACTTCTCTAATAATTTCCCTTACATTCATTAACGTATCTTCAACACGGCTATCTAAAAGTGGGCGCGGCAATGCCAACCGTGTCTCTTTTTCATCTTTTCCGCGAAGATCCAGTTCTTTAAGCACCTTTTAACGCTAGCGGACTTTGAACCGAAGGACCGAACGAATATAAAATTCGCACCAGAGTAAATGAACCTTACATATCTGCCAGACTGGAGTTATGAATTCTCAAATGGATATCTTTGCTGAATTATCGTCAATATCAAGCCAAATAGACGACTTAATACTACGAATTGAAAAAGTGATAGAAACTGACTCTTCTGATCGCACAGACGAGAATTCTGGATTTCTTGAAGCTGAACGCCATCTCGGTTCAGCGCGACGTGAACTAAATCGCATATTGAGAAATAAGTAACTAAAGAGTAGAAGAAGGACAAAAATCATTTAGCGTGCATTCTTCACAACGTGGCTTTCGGCTCGGGCAAACTCGACGCCCATGTAAAATGAGCCTCAAACTGAAAGAGCCCCTCTCATCTGCTGGAATCATTGGATTTAAAGCCATTTCAATTTTTACAGGATCAGTCTCTTCGGTTAACTCAAGTCTGCGCGCAAGTCGCCCAACATGAGTATCAACAGGGAGTCCGGGTAAACCAAGATCTACGCTGCGTACTACATTCGCCGTTTTCCTACCTACTCCTGGAAGTGACGTAAGGTCCTCCATATTTCCTGGAACTTCGCTGTCATACACTTCAACCAATCGTTGTGCCATACCCAATAAATTCTTTGCTTTAGACGCATAGAAGCCAGTGGAACGAACAATTTCTTCCAACTCTGAAAGATTCGCTTCGGCTAAATCTTTCGGAGTTGGATATCGCTTAAATAAAGCTGGAGTCACCATGTTCACTCTCTTATCAGTGCACTGTGCTGAAAGAATCGTTGCTGCCAACAGTTCATACGGGTTTTTATGATCCAATTCGCAAATAGCTTCTGGATATTCTTCAGCCAGCCTCAAGTGAGTTTCTTTAGCTCTTCCCTTTGGAGTCCTAGGTCCACTCATACCAATGACAGTAGCCTAATTTCAAGCAAGTTCAGCGGTAACCTTATTCGTAATGGAAGCAAATAAAGAGCAAGAGGTCCGAACACTTAGCATTTCAGATGGTGTTGATTCTGCGACCCTCACGTCTATACGGAATGGCTGGAAAGTTGAGCTAAATGTACCCGGCGGAGAAAGCGAAAATAAGCAGAGACTTCTCGAAGCTTCAGCTCAAGCCATAGCCTTGAACAGCGGCGGACGACTTGAATACTGGATAGAAGGAGCAACCGACCATTCAGATCAAATTCCTATTGCCGCTGGGTACTCTCCGTGCCGAGATCTTTGGCGCCTTACACGGCCTCTCCCCATAGAGCAGTCCCAATTAACTACACGACCATTTGAGCTAGAGGATCTCCCATCAATCATTTCGATCAACAACCGAGCCTTTTCTTGGCACCCAGAGCAAAGCGACCAAACAAGAAGCGACTTTGAAGAAACTATGAATGAATCTTGGTTTAATTCAGCTGGACTTAGAGTGCTGGAATTCGAAGAAAACATCATTGGCTTTTGCTGGACCAAGATCCATCATGATCTAAATCCAAAACGCGGAGAAATCTTTGTAATCGCTGTTGATCCCGACCATCAAGGAAATGGAACAGGAAAACAGTTGACTCTTTCAGGCTTGAATTGGCTCCAGTCAAATGGAATAACTGAAGCAATGCTATATGTCGAGTCAGATAATACTGCAGCCAATCACGTTTACTCTTCCTTAGGTTTTCACCATGAGGCAACTAATCGCGCATACGAAAGATTCATTCGATAACAGCATTGAATTTCTAAAATTATGAGTGAATTCTTTACTTCCCTGCCAAAATAAGTTATGCAAGAACGACGCTGGATCAATAGATATCAACCACAAACTCTGGTAACCGGAACAATGCTCTTATACATTGAAGGTGTTTTTAACATGATCAGAAACAACCAGTTGCTTCTTCTTGTTGGTCTTCTAATGTTTCCAGCAGGATATTTAATCGCTAACGACAAGAAGATTGGCTGGAAATTGGGAGTTATTGCCTCTATAGCTGCAATCATAATCCGAATAGTCGGTTACGGAAATTTCTTGTTCTCATTAATCTTTCCTGTTGTTTTAGCTGCCCTCTTGCTTCACCCCACGAGCCGTGAATATCAGAAAATCTGGTTTAAATAAGATGAATTCTGGGCAGAATCTTCCACCAGCAGAAGAAAAAAGAGCAACTGTAACTGCAATGTTTGATCGGATCGCTCCGAGGTACGATCTCGTTAATCGATTAATGACATTTCGTCTAGATGTGAAATGGAGAAGAAAGTCAATACAGGCTTTAGGTTTGCCTGATCAATCAATCATCCTGGATATCGCTTGCGGAACTGGTGATTTCTGCAGAGACCTCCAAAAAGAAAACTTTAACTCCTTTGGAATTGACCTATCAAAAGGAATGTTGTCTTCAGCGAGAACTTCATCTCCTCTGGTCAATGCAGATGCTTTGACTCTCCCAATAGGAGATAACTCTATTGACGGTGTTACTTGTGGCTTTGCTTTGCGTAATTTCACTTCTCTGCCTCCATTCTTTAAAGAGCTTGAACGTGTTCTCCGCTCGGGTGGACGAATCGCTCTCTTGGAAGTCGATCAACCTGCAAACAAAATCTTAAGGTTCGGCCACAAAATTCATTTCGGGAAAATTGTCCCACTTATTGGGTCTCTGCTTTCTGACAGCACGGCCTACAGATACCTACCGGAATCAGTTTCTTATTTACCTGCTTTTGAAGATCTAGCAAGCATGCTTTCAGCTGCTGGATTCATAGAAATTAAAAAAGTGAAACTAACTGGAGGAGTTGCTCAAGTTATTTCTGCTACTAGGCCCTAAGTTTCAAATAGCTAGGCCCAAAGTAAGAAAAACACCTGCAGTTATCTGAACTTTACTTGTCTGTTTTAATACAACAATTAACTCTGTTCCCGTAGCCCCATCTAAGACAGATTTGACTGCAGGGAAAGCAACAATTCCGGCGATCATGATAAGAACAGTCCAGGGTTTAGTAAACACAGCCAAAGAGCCGATAATTAGTGAAGCATCAATAAAGAAAACATACAGAATGCGAGTACGACGATCCCCCAGTAAAACAGCCAGAGTTAATTTACCTGAATTCTTATCTCCCGCTATGTCTCGCAAATTATTTATTTCCAGGAGAGCACAGGACATAAGGCCAACAGATACAGACACTAAGAACGAAAGCCCATTGAGTTCTCCTGATTGGACGTAACAACTACCCAATGTTGCCCCCAACCCAAAAAATACGAATACAGAAATTTCTCCAAATCCCCTATATCCATACGGACGTTTACCTCCGGTGTAAAACCATCCAGCAGTTATTGAAGCCAAACCTAAAAGTAACAACCACGGATTGACGATCAAGGAAAGGATTGCGCCAACTATGGCTGCTAAGGCAAAGAAGAGGAATGCGGCTCGTTTTACTTCATACGGTTTGGCTAATCCACTTCCAACGAGACGTACTGGCCCTAAACGTTCTTCACTGTCTACACCGCGTTTTCCATCTGAATAGTCGTTTGAAAAATTTGTTGCGATTTGCAGAAATAACGCAACCAGAAATGCCGCAATTGCCCTCCACCAGATAATTTCAACATCCGCCGCTGCTGTACCGACTATGACTGGTATCACTGCTGCTGAAAGAGTTCGAGGGCGGGTTCCAATGATCCAACGATTCATAGGTATATTCTGCCAGTTAAAAAATTACTTGGTGGCAAGTTCTTTCAACTACCACTTTCCGAAGTGGATGACTTCTCTTAGGTCTCGGCGTTTTCTTTTTGCAGACTGACTCAGTCTGTCCTCTTCTGCTGCCCAACCAATCGCTAACGTTCCAATTGCCCGCGCTGTTGATGGAACTGAAAAATATTCCGATACTTTCTCTTCATTTTGAAATTGCCCAAAGAAACAACAACTTAAACCATTTGCGACTACTAGTAACTGCAAAGCGGTAGTAGCAGAAGCTGCATCAACTATCCAGTAAGGGATTGGCCAGCTACTAATATCTTCTCCAAGTCCGCTACTTGCTTTATCTATTTCTTGATAGCGACTTAGATACCTTTCAGGTAATCCATAGGGAATCACTAGCACCGGTGCGTGTAATAAGCCCGGCCAAGGAAAACCACTTCTCTTGTCTTTTTCTAGAGTTATATTCCAGTAAGAAGCAACTTCCTCTTCTCCGCTAAGCACCAGAAATTCGACTCCTTGACTGTTCCCAGCAGTTGGCGTTCTTCTAGCTTTATCAATTAACTCTTCAACTAACCCAGTGTCGACAGGGGTTGTTTTATAGTTTCGGCAACTGCGTCTTTTTTCTAAAGCTCCAGAGACGCTTAAAGATTCTTTCTGAGGAATTTTCAACTTAACTAAGAGAGTTTTGCTAGGTCCTCAGACATTGCCCAGCCCCAAGCCACAACAGTATCCCCGCGATCTAGGTCAAGGTTCTTGAATAATTTGCCAGTCTCTTCGTCGACACTTTCAGGTTTGAGCGAAGAATGGTCAAACACACATGGTTGTGATCCATCACCAACCGCCGTAAAGGAGCGCTCATCATAAGACAAAGAAGAAAGACCGAATCGTTTAACAAATCGTCGTCCCCAAGCTCGTTCTTCACCAGAAGCGCGGTGTTCAGGACGTGGTATCAAGTCAGAAAGTGGTTTATAAGCCTCAAGCGCTCCTGGATCATTAAATCTTGCTCCAAAAACCACATCTTCGTCCGGGAATGCCATTACTGCTCGTCTTTGTAATTCAGTAAAAACAGCCCGGAGAACAGTGTTTCTGCGTGAGTTAGGCTGAATTGAAGAAGCTCCAATTATCACACTAGGTGTTCCACCAATTCTTTCTAGCGTGCAAAATGAGAATCCTTTCAGGCGACCCCCTTCACGTGCTGTTGTGACAAGGACCCAAGCCTCGGCTTGTTTCGAAAGTAACCCGATCCCAAAAGAATTGTTTCCTTCTGCACACAGGTCTGCCATCTCTTCGATCTCAGCATCGCCAAGCATGGAACAATCTTTTGTCTCTACTTCTATAGCCACTGGCTCCACCTCCGCTGTACTCAGTCCCCTATGAGCATGTCTCTGCACCTTCTAAAAGTGAGAACAAATTCACTTTCACCATTAAAAGGTAGACATCCAGCCTGCCGTGTTGTTGAGCAGTTCCCAACCTCTAAATAATTTCAGCTTGAATCAACCAATAACTACAGAATCCATCCCTAAACGAATTCTGAGTTCCGCAACTAGTCCTCCATTTGTGTCAACAAAATAGTTATCGGGCAATCGAACCACCTGCTTAGGGCCAATCTCTAAGAAAACTTCAGCGTCCCCCGGATGCTCTTCAAAAAGTTGCTTCAATTCTTCAATGCGACTCTCCAAAGAGTCGTTTAGCGGCAGCTTAACCCTGAGGGGCTTAATAACATCGTTATCTGAGGGAACAAAGACTTCGACTTCTTGCCCAAAGAACTTTGGGGTGTCTTCGCGATCGTTAAGTCGTCCCTTAATTAGAACTATTTGATCGTCCTCAAGTTTGTGTCCATGTTCTTCCATAGTTTTTGGGAAAATCATTACCTCAACGGAGGAAGCAAGGTCTTCGAGTTGGAAAGAAGCCATCAACTTGCCTGCTCTTGTCCATCTCTTGTCTAAACCAGAGATAACTCCACCGATAGTACGGAATGCCCCTTCTTCTTCTTCTAGTAATCCGGTAATGTCGGTGTCGGTACGTCGACCCAAACTACTTTGAGTGCCCTGTAATGGATGGTCTGAAATATATAAACCTAACATTTCTTTCTCGAATGCAAGTCTTGTCATTTTGTCAAATTCAATTTCAGAAATGGCCTCACGTTCATCAAAAACTGGACCCTCCTCACTTTCTCCAAAAAGTGACATGACTCCCATTTCATGCTCTCTCCGTCTAGCCAAAGTGTGATCGATGATTGACTCAGATGCAGCTAGGAGTCCTTGACGCGGGTAGCCGAAACTATCAAATGCCCCTGCTTTAATTAGCGATTCAACGGATCTCTTATTCAATACTGTTGAATCGCAGCGCTCCGCAAAGTCGTAAAAATCTAAGAAAGGACCATTCGCATCTCGTTCTTCCAAGATCCGTCCAACTAAGTTCTCCCCCACATTTCGGACTGCCGAAAGTCCAAATGTTATCTGAGCCCCATTTTCACGGCCTTTTTCTCTTACCACTGGATAGAAATCGCTTCTGGCCAAATTAATGTCAGGAACACTAACTTCAATATTCATCGAACGGCATTCATTTAGGTATATTGCCGCCTTATCCAAATTCGTTTTAACACTTGTCAATAAGGCTGAAAGGTATTCAACAGGATAATGCGCTTTTAAATAGGCAATTTGATAAGCAATATAGCCATATCCATAGGAATGACTTTTATTAAATGCGTAGTCTGCGAATCCTTCAATGATGGCAAATAAATCCTCTCCAAGTGCTCCGCCATAACCAGTTTCCTCGCAACCCTGAACGAACTTTTCTTTTTCCTGCGCCATTAGCTCGCGGACTTTTTTACCGCACGCTTTCCGGAGATTATCTGCTTGTTCTAACGAATACCCTGCAAATTTTTGGGCAACACGCATTACCGATTCCTGATAAATCATCAAACCATATGTATTGCCCAATATTTCTTCTGCATCATCATGGAAATAAGTAACCGGCTGACGCTTATTCTTTCTATCTGCATAATCATTATGCATATTGGCCGACATCGGACCGGGTCTATATAAAGCAACAAGCGCTGCTACATCTTCGAAACTACTTGGAGCAAGCGATCGCATTAACGACCTCATTGGCGCAGACTCAAGTTGAAATACACCAATAGATTCTCCGGCGGAAAGAAGTTCATAAGTTTGAGGATCGTCCATCGGAACTTGATCAATGTCTACAATTTCTCCACGGACTTCTTTGATGATCTTCAAGGTGTCGGTTATAACATCAAGATTTCGCAGCCCGAGGAAATCCATTTTGAGTAGCCCTAGGTCTTCCACCCCATGCATTTCATATTGTGTTACTACTGGTGCTTCTTCAGGGCTCTGCCCAGAATCCGGTTTTCTTTGAACAGGCACATATTCGGTTAGCGGCTCTTTGGTAATCACAACAGCAGCAGCATGAATACCGTCTTGACGCCGTAACCCCTCAAGACCTCGCGCGACATCCACTACCCGCTTTACATCGCTATCCGATTTGTACATATCCCGCAATTCGCTTGCCATCTTGTAACCATCAAGATATTGATCATCTTTTTCTAAACATGCAGCCAACGGAGTGTCCCGTCCCATAACTAATGGAGGCATCACTTTCGCTATTCGATCACCAACTCCATAGGGATAGCCGAGAACCCGAGCAGCGTCGCGGACCGCTGCTCTCGCTTTGATCTGAGAGAATGTGACAATCTGCGCCACATGGTCGCGTCCATATTTATCAGCTGCATAACGAATTAACTCATCTCTGTATCGAGAATCAAAGTCCATATCAATATCAGGCATTGAAGCGCGACCAGGGTTCAAGAATCGTTCAAACAATAGGTCATACTTGATTGGATCGATGTCAGTGATCCCTAAGCAATACGCGACCGCACACCCTGCTGCGCTACCGCGTCCAGGACCCACACGAATTTTTCTTTCACGTGCGTATCGAATTAGGTCCCAAGTTATAAGGAAATAGGAGGAAAATCCTGACCCTTTAATGATTTCAAGTTCGTAAGTTAATCTGTCCGCAATGGCATCAGTTAGTGCTCCTCCCCAACGATTCTTTGCTCCTTCTAAAGTGAGGTGTCTCAAATAAGTAGGTTCATCAGAGAACTCTTGCGGAATTGGAAAGTCGGGTAGCTGAGGATTACCAAACTCAATTTCGACGTTTGCTCGCTCTGCTATCCACAAAGTGTTGTCGCAAGCCTCAGGAACTTCAGAAAATAGATTTCTCATTTCTAAAGCACTCTTTAAATAGTGTTGATCTCCAGAGAACTTAAAGCGATTTGGATCACTCATAAGAGCATTAGTTTGAACGCATAACAAAGCGTCATGGCTTTCGGCATCATGCTGATGTGTGTAATGGCTGTCGTTAGTCGCTAATAACGGGGCGCCAATCTCTCGACCAATTTGAATTAGCTGTGGATTGGTTTTCTTTTGTTCAGGTATTCCATGATCCTGCAATTCCATAAAGAAATTATCTTTACCGAAGATGTCTTGAAATCGTGCAGCTTTTGCTTTTGCGTCCTCGTAATTATCTGCTAATAAAGCTTGCAATACTTGTCCACCCAGACATCCAGAAGTTGCTATTAGTCCTTCGCTGTGGTCAGAAAGAACTTCCCAATCGACTCTTGGTTTGTAGTAGTAACCTTCCATGAAAGCTCGGCTCGCAACTTGGATTAGATTTTTGTATCCAGTTTGATTTTCCGCCAAAAGAGTCAAGTGATAGTAAAGTTTTCTTCCTTTGCTAGTTTCTCCACCAGAGTCATCAAGCCGACCTGTCCGCGCTGGCCTTTCCTCCCTTGACTCATAAGCCATGTAAGCCTCAGTGCCGAGGATCGGTTTGACTCCTTGCTCTTTACATGCCTGGTAGAAGTCCAAGATTCCATACATATTTCCATGGTCAGTGATTCCAATTGCTTTCTGTCCATCTGCTGCTGCAGAGGCCACTAACTCAGATATTCGTGAAGCGCCATCGAGCATTGAGTATTCGGTGTGTACATGTAAGTGAGTAAACGAAGATGCCATTAGCGCTGCCTAGAAGACGAATTAACTTTTGGTAATAGGAAAGATAGTATAAGACGCAAAATGAGAATAGTTCTCATTTTGCTGGTGCCTGTCTAACTTTTTTACAGATAATTACCATGCTGATCCCCAGAAGGAGATTTAGCGGGTCCTATTTCTCCCCTACGCATACCTGCTAGTTGTTGTTGC
Organism: Actinomycetota bacterium; assembly: GCA_902564875.1. GTDB lineage: Bacteria > Actinomycetota > Acidimicrobiia > Acidimicrobiales > MedAcidi-G1 > MedAcidi-G2B. The sequence goes on along the minus strand of CACFCV010000006.1, from coordinate 16,002 downwards.
GCTGCCATTTGTTGAGCGAAGAGGGTAGCTTGAATGCCTTGAACTAAACCTTCGAGCCACCCAACTAATTGCGCATGTGCTATCTGTAATTCTGCAGCAGTAGGTGCCTCGTCATCAAATGGGATAACTAGTCGATCCAACTCTTCTCTTAGGTCCTCAGTGAGTGTGGACCCGATCTCCTCCACCGAGGTGTCGAAAATTTCTTTTAAACGACCCCTGCTGGCTTCATCAAGAGTGGCCGACCTTACTTCTTCTAGAAGCTGCTTCATCATTGTTCCTACACGCATGACTTTTGCAGGATGTTCTACCGCTTCTGAGATTTCTAATTCTGCCGACTCTTCAGTTTCCATAGCGGATGTCAACACCTCCGCTTGCTGTGCTTTCTCTTGATTGTCCAACTCCATAACTCCGACTCTAGGCTGTTTGAAACTTGATTGCAGTCACGTGACAAAGCTTATTGCCGGTACAAGCATTTCTTCGCTGGTAAGGGAACCGTGCCTGCATAGAAGTTCAATTGACATAACTTCTGCTGCATCTAAGAAAGCTACCGGTTCACGTGCAGCAATGGCCACATCTCCCAAGCGAGAACGCGATGCGTCGGTAACTTTTGGCCCTAACCATTCTTGTTGAACAATTTCTTCCACTGTGAAGACCCATGCAACATCCCCAAACTTTTCTTCTACCTCGTCAAATAACCTCTCTTTCTCTCCTTGGCGTGCATGTAGCCAGCGAAATCGTGGTTCACCACTTTGACCGTCTATCAACGAAGTGATTTCCTTAGGTAAAGAAATTGTATTTCCTCCAACTGAAACCAACCCATGATCAGCAGTCACAAATAAAGCCACTCCAGGCTTGATTTGCTGAATAATTTTTTTAAGCATCTCATCGCAAGCTAAGAGTTCTGCATCATATTTTTCTGAAAACCCAAACTCGTGACCTGTCAGATCTATTCCATCCCAGTACACATAAACAAATGGTTCCCCACTGTCGATTAGGGCCACCGTTTCTGACACAAGACCATCGCGATTCTCGTACCCATGTAACCTCACATCCCGCATATGTGCAGAAGAGAAACCGCTTCCCTTGAATTTATTCCTAGTTACAACTGGAGGCCATTGGCCACCAAAAACTTGTATGGGTTGCAACGAGGACGGTGGTATATCTCTTTGGATGTCACCTGAGCCCGTTGACCAACGCAATGTATTCAAAACCTTATCGTCAATGGGAATTCTGTAGCCCACCAGACCATGCTCCCCAGGAGGAACGCCAGTAGTGATAGAAGTCAGAGCTGCTGCAGTTGTCGACGGTGCAACCGTTGTTATCGGACCTCCGGCGAATTGACTTAGTGTCGGTAACTCTGAGATCCTCTCCATAAATTGATGCCAACCAAGCCCATCCAAAATAAATAAGACCACTTGCCTTGATGCCATAACTTCCTCTGGGATCCAATTTGGCTCCTTCTTACCTTCAAGGAAGGTTGGAATCAACTCAGTGACGCAAGCTTCGCCATAATTTGGCATTACGGGATCAGGAGAAATTTGATCGTTCATAACCAATTCACTTCTAATCAACCTCAAGTCCGCTGGCTAAAGAATTTAGTGTTTGCTTTAAATCATCAGGCAATTGACTTTCAAAAGCTATTCTCGTGCCGTTAATTGGATGACTGAATTCCAAGAATGCTGCATGAAGAAAAGGTCTTGCTAATTCGATTCCGTCTCTTAGGCCGCCATACAATTCATCCCCTACCAATGGGTGGCCTATAGCTGAGAGGTGAACTCTAATTTGATGCGTACGCCCTGTCTCTAGTTTGCATTTCAGTAACGTAAGTTCAGGATCAGACCACCTCTGATCTACTTCATAGTTAGTTCGGGCGGTCTTTCCTGAAGAAATAACTGCCATGCGAACTCGATCCTTCTTAGATCTCCCAATAGGAGCATCCACAGATCCAGATTCTGCTTCTAACTTACCCCACACTAATGCCAAATACCGGCGGCCTGTTGAGCGGTCTGAGAACTGTGCGGTAAGAGAGTCATAAGCTTTCTGTGTTTTCGCCACTACTAAAAGTCCTGAAGTTCCTCGATCAAGGCGATGGACAATGCCTGGCCGTGATAATGAGCCCACGTTTGCCAAATCAGGCCATCGCCCTAAGAGCCCGTTAACCAGCGTTCCTGTTTCGTTCCCTGCTCCAGGATGTACGACAAGTCCGGCCTGTTTGTCAACCACAAGCAGATCGTCGTCTTCATAAATAACGCAGATTTCAATGTTTCTTTCTGGAAGCGGACCACCCAAATTCTTCTCGCTTGAACGAAGAACCTCTAAAGTTTCACCTGTATTCACTTTTCTTGATCTCGTTGATACCATCTCGCCGCCCAAAAGAACCTTTTCTTCGTCGATTAAATTCCCCGCTTGATTCCGACTTATATCGAGAGTGAAAGCGACAACTCGATCTAATCTTTCTCCATCTAAAGACTCCGGTATTACTTCCTCATTCATGCAAATCACTAACAGAGTTCGATATATCTGAATCTTCAGGCTCCTCTTGTGCTGACTTCAAACCCAACCAAAACATCATTACTCCACCAACCACTATTGCTGCATCAGCAATATTAAAGACAGGCCACCATTGCAAATCAATGAAATCAACTACACCGCCTTTCAAGAAACCAACATCTGATCTAAACGCTCTATCAATTAGATTTCCAATAGCGCCACCCACTATTAAACCCACAGCTAGGGAAGTAGATTTTGCTTGCATTTGAGCGCCCCATCTCACCACGAATAGAACTACGACGACGATCAAAACTGCGAAAATAGGGCCTAAACCTTCACCCTGACTGAATGCAATACCCGTATTTCGAACTAAGCGAAACTGAAGTGTCCAAAAAATTTCAACTACTCGTCCACTGCCTAACTCTTCAAGAGCCCACCATTTAGTAATTTGGTCAAAAACTATTACAAATACGAGTACGGCTATAGAGGATTTCCAGCGTTGCATCATTCAGTTACCTAAGACTTCAATACTACTACTAAAGAATCTTAACTATTTAAATGATCCGTGTGGCCTCTACCGCCGCCCTAGACCCCCGGCCTTATATTCCACACGCTCGGAAGCCCATGGAATCGCTTTTAACCTTTCTTGAGGGATTGGTTTTCCTGACTTAATGCAAATGCCATAGCTGCCATTACGTATCCGCTCTAAAGCCGCGTCGATTTCCTCTACAGCATCCCGAGCTTGGGCGCTAAGCGCTAAATCTAAATCTCTTGCAACTGCAAGAGTGTCGCCTTCACCAGATTCTTCATCGAACTGAACATCGCCGGGCTCCCGACCCTCTAGTAACGCATCGGCTTCCGCTTTCAAAGAGTCAGCGCTCCTTAGATAGCGCTCTCGCTCTTCAAGGAGGGAATCTTTCTGCTTATCAAGAAACGCTTTACCGAACCTGGTCTTCGCTGCCGGTTTCTTCGCTGCCGGCTTCTTCGCTGCCGGTTTCTTTGCTGCCGGCTTCTTTGCTGCCGGTTTCTTTTGACTTGCCATATCAATCTCCTATTGAACGTTAGATTTTATAGGTAATTGACCACTTAGGTGGTTGTTTATTCAATGATTTATAGAACTTTCAATGCGACTCTCAAGCGCATTAGGCTAAGGTCAAGGAATCCAAGTAGCAACCAAATTTAATTTATATCTGCTTACCGCCTTCTAAACATCGATGATGGTGGATCATCATCATCAAAAAAAGTGTCAATAGCGCCTTCGTCTTCTCCCACAGAATCACGTAATTCTTCTAGTAGTTCAGTCTGGGGGAATTCGGTTTCTTCCAATATTTCTGTTTGTGCAAAGTCTGAATCCATAACTATTGTTTGGTTTGGCTCCGGCTCAACCTCAGGCTCCAGCTCCGGCTCAACCTCAGGCTCCGGCGCAACCTCAGGCTCCGGCTCCGGCTCCGGCTCCGGCTCAACCTCAGGCTTGAGATTCGAAGCGCTAAACTCAGGACGCGCTGGCAAACTTTCGATTAGTGAATTCAGATCAGAAAGGGCTGCTTTCAAACGTAATCGATGTGCCTCTATGTGTCGCTCTAAAATTTCTATATCATCGAGCACCTTTCTCCGCTCTTGTTCTGATTTCGCTATTTCAGAATCCATGCGTTGACGACCTTCATCAATACTTTCACGCATCTCTTGCTCGGCGGCACTACGCAGTCTCCCTGCATCATCTTGTGCATTCGATACAAGTTGAAGAGCCTCTTCTTTAGCTGAAAGCAGGACTTCTTCTGCCTCTTGACGGTCTCGGCGGGCTGGATTAATTTCTTCCTCAAGAATACTTTCAGCAGCCTCCGAGCGATCATTCGCTCTCTTCAATTCTGCTGAAAGGCGCTGGATCTCAGCAACTGCTTGATCTAAGACTTCATCAACTTCAATAGGGTCATACCCTCGAAGTTTTTGACCAAATTCTGCCTGAATAAGAATCTGAAGAATATCCGCACTATTCATGGACAAATATTAACCTTACAATTTAACCTTTTGTGGGCAATCAATTAGTTCGATAAAAGAAATTCTTAGCAAATCATTCCCCTAATAAAAGTTATTAGAAAAAAAACTGCCATTGGCGCTAGATCTAGCGCCACTGACCCAATCCGTAAAGCCGGCATCACTCTTCGTAACGGAAGTAAAACCGGGTCAGTTACAAAATAAACAAAACCGGCAATGGTTGCGCCTACCCCATTTGGGTTAATTGGAAACCAACTCAAAACAACTCTAATAATCAGTACGAGTGCGTAAAGACCAACAAGATAACAGAGAATTTCAACCACAAGATTAACTTTTATAGATCTAGGTCATTTTGTTCAAATCGTTTTCGATCATCCTCAGAGACTTCTACATCATGTGGCGTTAACAGATACACCTGACTAGCAACTTTCTCCATTGAACCACCTAACCCGTAACAAATCCCACTAGAGAAATCAATTATCCTGCGAGACAGTTCCGCTTCTACCCCTTGAAGATTAATTATCACAGGCTGGTCAGCAAGAAAACGGTCCGCCATCTCTTGTGCATCCGCAAATGATTTTGGAGCGACTGCATGTGGTTTTGAAGCCACAGCAGGCTGGATTGTTCTGACAGTTCCTGTTGCCTCAGGCGTTATCGGTCGAACTGAGCCTTCACTAGATAAGCCGCCTCGAGAAATTACTGAATCACTCTCTACAGCAGCACGCTCTTCTAGGAACTCACCTGAACTTAGCGGCCCTCTACGAACAGGACCCTCATCCATGAACTCTTCATAAGCTTCGTCAGGACCAAGTCCTAAATAGAGTAATAATTTCCTAAACATTCCATTAACCGTAATAGGTTGAAACATACTTGTGGGTGCATACCAACATCAAACCTACTTATTTGGACGATCACCAAATAACGCCCTACCAATCCTTAGTAACGTAGAGCCACAATCTATTGCCACTTCAAGATCTTCTGTCATCCCAATTGATCTCTCAGGCAATTCAAATCTTTCAGCAAAATCGACTGCTTCTCTAAAAATCTTTGAAGTCTCTTCTAAATTTCCTTGCATTCCTACCGCCATGACACCCTTAATAAATAAACCCATTTCTGCTCCCTGCTCAAGAAGTATTTCTGCTTCTGGAACAGAGCAGCCTGCTTTATTTGGAATCTGTAATGGATTTATCTGTATTAAAACTTTTGCCGAGGGGTGATATTTTGCTATCTCACTCAATAAGGAAACACGATCAACTGTTTGCCATACAGAAACGATTTCAGAAAGTTTGCGTACTTTATTCCTCTGCAGGGACCCAATCATGTGCCATTCGACCTCCAAATCAGGCAGGGCCTCATGTTTCTTTATTAATTCTTGGGCATAATTCTCCCCTAGCAAAGTAATCCCAGTTTGATAAGCCGCAACTGCTGCCTCCTTTGGGAAACCTTTTGTCACCGCCATGATTTGAGCGGAACCCCCACTTCTGCCGTTGACAAATTCCTTCATCTCAAGCATTTTCTCTTTCGCTTTTCGGTCATCGAAGTCTGAAGGTTTAATCGCTGCCACTATTTCTTCTCAATCCAAACAAAAAGGCACTGTCGATTCTCAGTTTCATTAGAACGATACGACCAATATTCAACGTCACAAAAGGTACATGAATCACTTTGTTTGATTATCTCAATTTCTTTCTCATCACAAATTCTTTCAACAACAGAAGAAAGGTTAAGGGAATTCGATCCACCTTTAGTTAATCCTGCAGCTGACCGTCCATATTCATCAATAAACAATGAAAGTTCTTTTTTTCCAAATTCGTAACAACAGGGTCCGATATGAGGTCCGACAACTGCCATTTGCTTACCAGGCTTAGTTGCTCGTAACTTGGTCGAAGTTTCTTCTAATACACCGCCCAACAAGCCTCGCCATCCGGCATGAACTACCCCAATAGCCCCATTCTCAGAAATCAAGGCTATTGGCACACAATCTGCTACCTGTACAGTGATTACTCTTTTTTCAAGAGTTGTCACTATTGCATCGCCACTCGTTCCTTCAACGATGTGATCGCCGCTATCTTCAATTACCTCAATTCCGTGAACCTGGTTCAAGAAAGACCAATTATGACTTGGAGGAACGAATACCTCCCTGTTGCTTCTTCTAAGAGAGGCAGAAGCTTCATGAATAGATTTTTGGCGTGCCTGATAGTTGCCAATAGACATATCTCCATCGGCAACTTCAGACATAGCCACCCAAGCGATATGACCAGAGGATAAATGCCTCTCAGTCAATATTTGAGCCATGCGGCCCCTACTTTAAGAAACTAGGTACGTCTAATTCATCTTCTGCATCTGATGATGAGGTATCGAATGCTTCCGTTATTGAAGTAGTAATAGATGATTTACTTGATTTGCGTTTTGGGCGATCTCCATCCCACCGGTCAAATCCAGCAGCTATAACTGTAACACGTACGTCATTACCCATTTCGTCGTCTACAACCGCACCAAAGATGATGTTTGCATCTGGGTGAGCCACTCCGTGGATTATTTCCGCAGCTTCATTTACTTCAAATAAACCAAGGTCGCTTGGCCCTGCAATTGTTAGAAGGATTCCACGAGCTCCATCAATAGATGCTTCAAGTAGAGGACTAGAGATAGCGTTACGTGCTGCGTTCACCGCACGACTCTCTCCTGTTGCTTGTCCTACACCCATAAGTGCAGATCCTGCATCTTGCATAACCATTTTGACATCTGCAAAGTCAGTATTTATCAAACCTGGTGTAGTAATCAGCGTGGTGATTCCTTGTACGCCTTGAAGAAGAACTTCGTCCGCCATGCTAAACGCATTTAGTAACGCTGTTTTCTCATCCGAAATACTGAGTAGGCGGTCATTCGGAATAACGATTTGTGTATCAACTTTTTCTTTTAATTGAGTTATTCCATTTTCTGCTTGAACAGCGCGTCGTCGCCCTTCGAAACCAAAAGGTCTCGTCACTACACCGATGGTAAGAGCTCCTATTGACTTAGCTATCTCAGCTACTACTGGTGCGGCACCAGTTCCAGTTCCGCCTCCTTCGCCTGCAGTAATGAAAACCATGTCAGACCCTTCAAGCATTTCTTCAATTTCTGCTCGGTGATCCTCTGCAGCTTGACGGCCGATCTCTGGATTGCTGCCGGCTCCCAAGCCGCGAGTTAATTCACGACCGATGTCTAACTTCACATCTGCATCACTCATTAAGAGTGCTTGGGCATCTGTATTGACAGCTATGAATTCGACGCCGCGAAGGCCCGCTTCAATCATTCGATTGACGGCGTTGACTCCACCGCCGCCAACTCCGACTACTTTTATTACTGCTAGATAGTTTTGTGGATTAGCAACCATTGTTTTTCCTTAATTTTTAATCTAAACCTAAAGTTGAGGTTTAGGGTTTTAGATCTAAACCTTTACTAACAGGTTAGATACTACTCTTTGTAGTGACTTAACGTCAACCCGTGAGGAAAAACTTCTTATTTTTCAGCATTCGCCTTGTGTGCGTGTAATTACAGGATTCTGATGTATGGAAACATCTATAACCTCAATGCAGGACAATTGCACGCGAGTTAGAACTGTAGCCAAAGAACGCATTTCATCTCTGAAATCAGTGCCAATTCCCAACTCAGCAATAACACCACCGACTAGTTCGGCCCGAACACCTCCTCCAGTAGGCGCAAGAGCCAGTATCCACGCTCCGAGGTCAGGAGTCACTTCTTCTGCAGCTCGGAGTAACGGTGTTATCCCTGAAATTTGCGCACCAAGGACACCGACTTCATCGACTCGTATGAAAGGTAATAAATCGCTACTCTCATGAAATTCGTCAAGAACCACTCCTGATCTATCTAATAAAAATTTCTGACCATTCGGCAATACTGCAATAACAGAAGGTTCGCGTTCTTTTAAAGTAATCAGAATAGTTCTAGGCCACTTCCGCTCTATCGTTACTTCGCTTACCCAAGATAATGAAGTAACCCCTTCATCAATCTTCGCTAAATCCAGACCTATCATCGAATCGCCTTGCTTCACGCCTGCAGCCTCTAATACCTCCGCTTCAGTAACCCTGATTTCGGTACCTTCTACTTTGATTTCTTCAACAGAAAGAAAGGAGGATTGTGTCGCTGCGTATGCCCCGACACCTAACACCAGCAAAACAAGAGAAATCCACAGAAATTTCATAGATCTTTTTTTCGGGGGATCGTTGACGGGCTCCTGATCTTCAACTTCCATTACCTAATCAAACCCAATCATGATTGTCTCAGTCTGGAGTGAAATGCCAGCATGTTTTTCTACCTCAGATTTGACTTCAATCATCAACTGATAAATGTCGTCAGCGGATCCATTTTTTTCAACTTGGATAAAATTCGCATGCTTTTCTGATACTTGTGCGGAACCCACTCGGTAACCTTTCAAACCAGCCTCCTCTATCAACCGCCCAGCTGAATCATCAGGGGGATTCATGAATACAGATCCAGCATTGTGTCCACCAGGTTGATTCTCTCTTCTCCACTTAATAATTTCAGAAATTCTTTCTTCCCCCTCTTCACGAGAGCCACTATCCAAAGTAAAGCAAGCTTTTAAGACTACTTCGTGGCGCAAAACTGAAGTCGACCTGTAATTCATCTCTAGATCTGTACGAGTTGCTACTCGCTTTTCTTTTGTGTGCGCATTAAAAATCTCTGCACTCAGCAACGAGTCAGAAATAGAGGCGCCGTGACCACCTGCGTTCATTCGCACCGCTCCTCCAACTGATCCCGGAACTCCAACCGCCCATTCGAAGCCAGATAAACCTGCTTGCACTGTGCGGCGAGCTAGAACCGGGAGACTCGTCGCACCTCCCGCAGTCACTTTCTTTTCCTCTATTTCAATTTGAGCAAAAGTCTCTCCTAATTGAATGACAAGTCCATTGAATCCTGAGTCTGCGATAAGAAGATTCGATCCATTTCCTACGACCAAAACCGGGATCTCATTTTCTGAGATGAAATTAGAAACACTCAAAAGACCTTCAAAATCGAAAATTTTTGCGTAAAAGGAAGTTTGCCCTCCGACTTTATAAGTTGAGAGTTCTTTTAATTCATAAGAAATACTAAAAATATTCCTTGGATCTAAACCTTGTGCCAATCCTAAAAAGAAATCATTAGCCATCTGTGTTCCTTATTAGACTTTGTACTTCGTCAGGCAAAGAAGTCAGATCCCCTGCTCCCATTGTTAAGCAACAATCACCTTCGCTCAATTCATCAACCAACGCACTAACCAAATCAACTCGACGAGGAATGTAGCGAACTTCAAATGATGGGTTAGTCGAGGAAACTATATCGGCTATTAACGCTCCAGAAATACCGGCGCGAGGTTTCTCCCCAGCGGAATAAATATCAGTCACAAACAACAGATCTGTCCCGTGAAACGACTCTTTGAACGTTTCCCAGAGCGCTTCAGTGCGACTATACCTATGAGGTTGAAAAACAGAAATCAAACGTTTCCAATCACCTACTCTCGCCGCAGAAATGGTGGAAGAAACTTCAGTCGGTAAATGAGCATAATCATCTACGAAAGTTATTCCAGAAACTTTGCCACGAAGTTCGAACCGTCTTGCGACTCCAGCAAATCGATTCAACGCTTCTAAAGTGGGCTGTGGACTTGCACCTACAACTAGACCCATCGCTGCAGCGCAAGCAGCATTTTTGACATTATGTAGTCCAGGAATAGGAAGACTTATTTTAAGATCATAATCGCGACCATGTTTTAATCGAAAAGATACACCCGTCCACTTTTCCTCAATTTCCGTGATATGCCAATCCGCCGATGAGTCCATACCAAGACTCATTACATTCTGATGATTCGAGATACTTCTACCCCCTTCATCATCTATGCCTATAATCACCGGTCCATTCGTCTCTTTCACGAACCTCTCAAATGCTCGATGAAGAGACTCATAATCCCCATGGTGTTCAAGGTGATCTGCCTCAAAATTTGTCACTACCGCGAAATCTTTGGGAAGCATGAGGAAAGACCCGTCACTTTCGTCTCCCTCAACAACAAAAAGTTGACCATCGCTCCAAGCAGCACCTGTTCCAACTTCATTAACGTCGCCACCAATGATAAACGACGGCTCTAGTTCAGAAGTACGTAGAATCAATGCCAACATTGACGATGTCGTAGTTTTCCCATGAGTTCCGGAAATGACTACAGTTGAACGCTCTTCACAAATACCCGCCAGTATTTCCGCTCGGCTTAGTAAAGGGATTCCTCTCTCTAGTGCCTCCTGGCATTCCACATTGCTATCTGGAACTGCGGTTGATCTAGTAATAAGCTCTACATCGCCGATATTTTTTGGATCGTGGCCGACATTAACAACGATTCCAAGGGCCCTTAGACGTTCTAAATTCGCTGATTCTTTTAGATCGGAACCAGTAACGAAATGCCCCATCGAAACAAGAACTTCGGCTATTGCGCTCATTCCAGCGCCTCCAATACCAAGAACATGGATCCTACGCGGAAAAGAAAGATCCGGAATGAGGCTATTTCCCACCAGAAAGATCCTTAATTAGATTCGCAATGTCAGAGGCTGCTTCAGGCCGTCCTAGCTCTTTAGCGAAATCTGCCATTGCCTTCAACTCTTCTTTATCAGAAACTAAGCGATTCACTTCCTCTGACAAGCGTTTCCCATTCAATTCCTTATTACTTAAAAGAACACCGGCACCATTTGAACACAATGCCTGCGCATTTAATGTCTGGTGATCTCCTGGAGCGTTAGGTAATGGAACAAATATCGCTGGAAGTCCGACAAGAGCAACCTCTGCCACGGTCGTCGCGCCAGCGCGACAAATTACTAGGTCAGCGCATGTCATCATCTTAGGCATTTCATTTTCATACTCGACAGGCCGATAATCTACCTGTGGACTTGGATGAGAAGCTCTACACATCTCATCAGCGAAATCTCTCTTACCAATAACGTGATGGACAACCAGGCGTTCTGAGTCCCAAGATTCGACAAACTCTTTAACTGCCTTATTTATTTGTTGAGCGCCTAATGATCCTCCAAAAACAAGTATCAACATCTCTTCATTAACGCCCAGACTGTTTCTAACTTCTTCACGCTCAACTGCTTCTGTCAATGAAATGAACTCTTGGCGAACTGGGTTTCCCAAATTAACTGCTTTGTCTAACCCTGTGTTTTCAAATGCAACAATATTCACTTTTGCAAAGCGAGCAAAGATTCGATTAACAAGACCAGGGGTAGCATTTTGCTCCATTAAGACAAGCGGAATGCGTAGCAAGATTGAGGCAATGGTGGCCGGTGCACTCGCATAGCCCCCTAGAGAAATAACAATTTTGGGTCTCTTTGTTAGTAATAAAAATGCCGCCTGATTAGTAGCAAGTACTAGACCGAAGACAGATCCAAAGTTCTTTAAACTCAAGCGGCGTTGGATACCGCTCCCCGGTAGTTGAGTAAGAGTGAAGCCTGCTTCAGCAACTAGCTTTTTCTCAATTTCTCTCCTGCTTCCTACAAAGTGAATTTTCTTCGAATCACTAACTACTTCTTGCTCCACCAACGCGTGAGCGACCGATATTCCAGGCATCAAATGTCCCGCAGTTCCACCACCTGAAATAATAATTTCCCATTTTTTATTTTCTGTCATGTGCTTTGCCGCGCAATATTCAAAAGTATGCCGTAAGCCATAAGTGTCATAAGTAGAGCATTCCCGCCGAAGGAAAGAAATGGAAGTGTTATACCAGTTATTGGGAATAGTCCCAATACGGCACCAATATTGACAAAAGCTTGGGACATAATCCAAATAGTTATTCCTGCCGCTAAAAGCCTTCCAAATGCATCAGGTGCTTTGAGCGCAGTCGACAAACCAGTAAATCCAATAATCATGTATAGCGCGATGACTAAAAAAGATCCGATAAAACCTATTTCTTCAGAAATAATTGCATAGATAAAGTCCGTATGTGCTTCTGGTAGCCATCCCCATTTAGCGCGACTTTCCCCTAAACCAACACCACCAATTCCGCCATTAGCAATCGCTGCCCCTGCCTGGATGGTTTGCCATCCAGTATTTTGTGGATCATCCCAAGGATCAAGCACCCCAAACAAGCGTTGGCGCCGATATGAAGCTGCCATCCCAACTAGTGCGGCACTAAACACTCCAGCTCCAACTAATTGAATGATTTTTCGCATCTGCGTACCTGCAAAAATGACTACTGCTCCAACTATTGATAAGAGAATCAGCGTTGTTCCATAATCAGGCTCCAGTACTAAAAGGGCAGAAAAACCAATAGTTACCAAGAGGACAGTCTTCAATGGGTTACTAGTTATTGATAATTCTTGTCCTTTCCGAGATAAAAGATCTGCTGAAAATAAAATGATGGCTAATTTTGCGATTTCAGATGGTTGAACTGTTAACGGGCCAACTGCTATCCATCGTGACGCTCCACCGGCTTTTATTCCTATTTCAGGAATAAACACAAGTAGCAAAAGTCCCCCACTGATCCATACAGAGACTAGAGACAGAGAACGTAACCGACGGTAATCAATTCGGATTAAAACAACGCAAGCAGCTAGACCAAGAAGAAACCAAACAACTTGTCTACGGATATGATGCCATGCACTGTCATAGGCTTGAAGGTCATTTACCGAGGATGCAGAAAAAACCATTAAGATTCCGAGCATGCAAAGAGCAATTCCAGCAGTCCCAAGTATCAAGAATCTCGTGTTCCTACTCCCAGGTGCTTTCTTTGGCTGAGGTAAACCTTTGCCTAGGTGGTCTCTGAGGGAATTAGCCATTTTTTTTCTCGTCTATATATTCATGAACAAGAGACCGGAAGTCTTCTCCTCGTTCTTCATAAGAGTGATACCAGTCAAATGAACTGCAACTTGGGGAAAGTAGAACTACACCGCCACTTTTGGTTATCGAGACTGAAACCTCTACGGCTTGACGCATAGATTCTGCTTTGGTGACATTACATATATCTTGAAAAATTTCTTGGATTTCTTCGGATGCCTCTCCTATTGCAATAACATTTCTAGGCCGTAAGCCACCTAACTCTCTAAGATCAAGACCTTTATTTTTTCCTCCAGCAATTAGTGTTGCTCGTGAGATTGACTTCATTGAACTAATTGTTGCATGTGGCGTCGTCGCTTTACTGTCATTAATGAACTCAATACCATCCAGCTGACCAATGAACTCCATTCGGTGAGGCAATCCTGAGAACTCAGACAATATATTGGCACATGCTTCTAAATTAGCTCCTGAACGAAAAGCAATTGCCACCGCAGCTTGTGCGTTTTCTAAATCATGCGGGAGTCTTCTCTTTATCTGATCTACCGGAATCACCTTTTCCTCTTCGAAAATAAGAAAGTCGTTTCTTATTTGCGCTGTAGATGTACTTGTTCCAAAACTTGTACATCCTTTAGGAGCGTGGCTAGACACCACAGGATCTGAGAGATTCGCTATTGCTTCAATAGGTGACTTTATTCCGTCCCATATTTTCAACTTGGCCTTTTCATAGGCTTCAAGGTCATCGTGAATATCTAAATGATCTGGCGCGAAGTTCAACCACGCAGCCGGAGAGGCAGAAAAATTCTCTGTATGGGCTAATCGAAATGAGGAAGATTCTAGAACGAAGCGCTCAATTGAACTGTCTTCTATGGCTTCAACAAGGGGGGTTTCGGTGTTCCCAGCTGACTTTGTCTTTATTCCTGACTCATTCAGCATTGCTACTACTAAAGAAACCACAGTCGTTTTTCCATTAGTTCCAGTAATAGCTGTGCAAGGACGATCGTCCCACTCTTGCGCTAAATCAAACTCATCAAGAATAGGTATTCCTAGATCTTTAGCTAAGCCAAAAATCTGGTGTGAGTCTCTTACACCTGGACTCAGAACTATTTGACTACAGTCCTCAAGAGCTTTTGACAAAACAAAATCATTCACTGTTGTGTCAATTACTTCTGCTCCAGACTCTAAGACCTCTCTCTTAGAACTTTCCGTGGGATGTTCATCTATTACGCAAACTTTCCTTTGGCGGGATAAAAGTGCACTCACGACTGCACGACCAGTGATTCCGAAACCGAGTACAGCCGTTTTGTCAGACGCTTCCTTCATCCTGTCACGCCTACACGAATAGAATCCGCATAAAAGAGACCTAATCCAACTGCTGTGCATAGACCAGAAATAATCCAGAACCTCACGATTACCGTTGTCTCAGGCCATCCCCCTAATTCAAAATGGTGATGAACTGGAGCCATTCGTAGGATTCTCTTGCCCTTAAAGAGGCGGAAACTTCCAACTTGCAGAATTACAGAAAGAGTTTCAGCCACAAACAACCCAGCAATAATTGGTAATAGTAAATGAGTATTTGTAGCCAGAGCTAGAGACGCTAAGCCAGTGCCTATCGCTAAGGAGCCAGTGTCGCCCATAAATATGCGCGCTGGCGCGGCATTCCACCAAAGAAATCCGATACATCCTCCTGCCATTGCGGCCGCGACAATTGCAACATCTAAGGCATGGGCGACTTCATAGGTATCGAAGTTTCGGAATTGCCAAAATCCAATAAAGACAAAGGCTGAAAATCCGAAAGTTGCCGCTCCTGCAGCAAGCCCGTCAAGTCCATCAGTGAGATTCACAGCATTAGAAGACCCAATGATCAATAAAACTGCCCAAATAACCCAAATGGTTTTACCTAGTTCTAAGCCAGGCTGGTTGAAGCGCACAAAAGAGAGTGTTGTCTGCACCGAAGTGAAGTTAGCCATTAGGACACTGAACGTTAAAGCGACCACTAATAGTCCAAGCATCTTTGTGCTCTTGTTTAATCCTAGATTTCGTTCACGTACAACTTTTATCCAGTCATCAAGGAAACCGACTAAACCACCACCAACAATTGCGATCATGACAAATATTCCAGTTCTGGTGTAAATGCCACGATAAAGATTGCTCACGGCGTAGCCAATAAAGGCACCTATCACTATTGCTAATCCACCCATAGTTGGCGTGCCAGCTTTCGTAGCATGCCCCTGAGGACCGTCATCTCTAATTGGTTGTCCAATACGAAGTTTGGTCAGAGAAATTATCAGTAGCCGTGTTCCAAAAAGTGAGATAAGCATTGCTATTGCTGCAGCAATCAATAAACCAATCACAGCCTTACACCTCTTCTCCAAATAATTCAGAAAAGATACTTTCTACGACATCCCGGTCACTAAAGTCGAAATATTCTCCCGAAATCTCTTGAGTGTTCTCATGCCCCTTACCCGCTATCAAAACCACATCATCTTCATTCGAATGACGTAAAGCGAGTTCAATGGCGTTTTTTCGATTTTCTTCAACAACGAAAGTGTTTGTTTTCATTTCATAGACAATGTCTTCAATGATGTTCATTGCTGATTCTTTACGAGGATTGTCAGAAGTTACTACAGAAAAATCGGCTTCAGCTTCAGCTACGAGTCCCATCAAAGGCCTCTTACCTTTGTCTCGTTCTCCGCCACATCCAAAAACAACAATTAA
>CACFCV010000005.1:0-74280 GCA_902564875.1 Actinomycetota bacterium | reverse complement strand
GACTTTTTGATGCTTCTGGGGCTGCCACTTCAGCTCTTGAGTGGATTAGTGATTACTTCCCAACTACTAAATTGGGGCATATCGATCCAGAAACTTTTTTTGATTTCACACAGGAAAGACCGACTGTTTCTTTTGGAGAGAATGGGGCCAGAGAACTGCATTGGCCAGCAAATGAAATAATTGCCGTTAAGACGCCTGACGGACAGAGGGATCTGGTTGTGATAGCTGGGGTTGAGCCGCATTTACGATGGCGAACATTTTCAGCGGCGCTAGCAGAAATTGCTGAAGAAATTAAAGCTGAAACGGTAACGACGCTAGGTTCGATGATTGGGATGATCCCTCATACTCGTCCACTCACCGTCATTGGAAGTTCTACGAATAATGATTTGGCGGAAAGACTTGGCTTGAATCGCCCTTCGTATCAAGGGCCGACTGGTTTGGTCGGGGCGCTACACGACACTCTAGATAAAGCAGGGATACCTGTTCTTTCTTTGAGGGTGTCAGTACCGCATTACATCCCGGATGCACCAAATCCAAAAGCAACTCGTTCTCTTCTGAGACGGTTTGAAATGGTTACTGGTATAGACACTGGTTATGCGGGATTAGATTCTGATGCTTCTGATTGGGAGAAACGTGTAGATGAAGCAGTTGCGGGAGATCCAGAGATCACTGCTTATGTTCAGCGCCTTGAAATGCAGTCAGATCAGTTGGAAGAATCTATGCCTTCCGGCGATGATCTTGCTGCAGAATTTGAAGCTTTTTTACGCGATCACAATAGATCGAACGGCGACAGCTAAAAAAGGGAAATAGGAGGTTTTACTCGTGAGGGAAGACTATACATATGCGCTTGAGAGGGATATGAATGCTTTAGTTGCTGCTTGTCTTGAGGATCCAGAAGCTCGTGTTTCTGCGTGTCCTGATTGGGATAATGCCGCTCTTTTGAATCATGTAATCCAAGTCTGGTTTTTTGCTAACGCTCAAGTCAAAGCTGCTAATCCAGAGAAACCAACTCGGCCAGAAATCATTGAAGGACTAAATGATCTAGATTTAAAGGCTAAAGCACATATTGCGAGCAGTAATCTTTATGAATCTCTTGCACTATGTGATCCAACTCAACCTGCTTGGAATTGGTCTCCGGACTTAACGTGTGCTTTCTGGTTAAGACGTATGGCTCATGAAACTGCTATCCATCGGTGGGATGCAGAGACTGCCATTGGTAAGGAAGCAAGGCTTGATCCTGAACTGTCTTTAGATACTCTGGCTGAAGTTGTTGAAGTACAGATGCAATTTCAACTCAGTGGACCAATCACTGAATTCCCAAGTGGATCTCTCCATTTGCACTGCACGGATGCTGATGGAGAATGGTTACTCACCTCTTCCGGTTCTGATCTAGTGGTGACCAATGAGCACGCTAAAGCTGATGTGGCTGCACGAGGTGAAGCAGCAAACCTCGCGCTATGGCTTTGGAATCGAGGAGATGCTGGCGTGGAGTTTTTTGGAGATGAGGAGCTACTAAAATCTTGGGCTTCTCTGGCTCCTTAACCAGATATTCCTACTGGGCAAGCGACACCTGTCCCTCCAATTCCACAGTATCCCCATGGAACTCGAGCAAGGTACTGCTGGTGAGCTCTTTCGGCGTAGAAAAAAGTGTCTAGCTCTTGAATTTCAGTTGTAATTGTTCCATAACCAGCAGCTGATAGAGCTTCACTATAGGAAGCCTTTGTGATTTGAGCTTTCTCGGATTGTTCAACACTATTGAAGTAGATTCCTGAACGATATTGCGTCCCGATGTCGTTTCCTTGACGCATCCCTTGAGTAGGGTCGTGGTTCTCCCAAAAGATGGCAAGAATCTCTTCCAGCGAGATGATTAGAGGGTCAAACACCACTAAAACTACTTCTGTGTGTCCGGTTAAACCAGTGCACACTTCCTCATACGTTGGATTAGGTGTTACACCTCCGGCGTATCCAACAGCTGTGACCCAAACCCCGGGGGTTTCCCAAAATTTTCTTTCTGCTCCCCAAAAACATCCCATGGCCACTACAAGAGTTTCGGTTCCTTCTGGGAATGGTCCGACTAGGCTCTGCCCATTTACTATATGGGGGTCAACTACAGTGATTGGCTCGGCTCTCCCTGGTAGAGCTTCATCTGCGCTAGGGGGTGTTAGACGTTTCATTCAAATTCCTTTTATACCGTGAAAGCTAAATTTTCGGATATCTGCTTGCCTAGTTCTTGGTCTCCTTCTATGACGAGTCGTCCATCTTTCACATATTGGGCAGCGGGGTTGCGCCCCCCTGTAAGTGCCAAGAAGTCTGTAGAAGTAAGAGTTAAAGAAACTGTAGGTTCTCCTTCGAAGTGGTCCACCAATTGGGCTTTTTCTTCAACTTGAACGTTCAATGTTCGTTCTATTGGTCCGGTAAGACAAATTTCAATACAACTCCCTCCAGGTGCTTTACCACGCTTACCGACGATATATCCAATGGCTTCAACTACTTCTTGAACAGAAATTTCTGCCGATTTTCCATCTTCATCCCCCGGTTTACCGAGAGGTTCGCGACAGTCTTGTAGGTGCAACCAAGAGTCATAAATCCGTATCTGCATAAATCGTCCATAGGGTGCCTCTCCGGCAGGGGTCCAACCTACTTTTGTAAATTGCTCTTCTTCTAGATTGCGTAGAACTTCAATTCGCTCGGAAGTAATTTCCTTGAAAGCTTCTAATACCTCAGCGCCCGAATAGTTTCTAAATGATTCGACCCAATGCTCATTTGCCGTGCCGATGGGGTTACGAATATGGTCGCCCACTGGCGAATTTTCTGGAGCAGGATTTCCAGCCAACATATTCTCTGTGCCGGCAATATGAGAAAGATTGTCTTTAACGGTCCAACCTGGACATCGACTAGAAGTAAGCCATTCTTCTTCGGAGAGTTCTGAACCAAAATTCTCCCAAGCTGCCCAAACTTCTTCAAGCCCTTCAATAATGTCTTTTTTCTGGATCATAAATTTGCTCCTAACGTGTGGGATTAGCCACCGTGTTCCAGTCTCGAGCTTCTACATATGGACGGAAAACTTCTGCTATGGCCGCCATATCTTGATCACTTTTAGGGCGTTGCATTTCAAAAAGGTGTGGGAACTCCAACCACCCAAGAACCAAATCCCAAAGTCGGTCTGCTTTGTCTCCGGTTGGTGGATCAATTAAGACCGGGCCAAATAGTTTTTGATCATTTTCAAAAACCAAAGTAGGGACACCCCACCCTCCTAAGCTGACCACCCTTTTATGATCTTCACGAACATCGTCATGAGTTGTTGAGTCTTCAAGAGCCTCGTCAACCAAGACAGGGTCTAAATCAATCTCAGTTAGGAGTTGTTTTGCTACATCGGGGTCATGCGCCTTACGACCTTCTACATGGAGAGCGGTACCAGCTCTTAAGTACCATGCGTCATTTAAGGTAGGGTCTTGACGCTTTAACAATGCTCCTATACGCATCATTGACCATCCGTACGACCAATCCCTTTCCCACGGATGTTTCTTTCCTTCCACCAAATTGATTTCTTCTAAACTAAAAAATCTCCAGTTGACTTCAATGTCACGTCTTTCGGAGACTTCGCGCATCCACAAAGAAGTTTGATAAGCCCAGGGGCACATTACATCAAAATGAAAGTCAACTTTTACGGAAGTATTTGTTTCGCTCATATCCTATTTCTCTCGTAATTCTTGTCGTAACACCTTGCCTAAAGCATTTCTCGGCAAGACATCAGTAACTACTACCCTTTTAGGCAGTTTATACGCTGCTAGATACTGGCGGCCAAAGTCGCGTATTTCTTCAAGAGATGGAGCTTCTTGATTGGGGCTAGGAACTATCCAAGCTACAACTTCCTCTCCCCATTCTTTTGAAGGAACACCAGCAACTGCAACCTCTTCTATATCTGGGTGTGTAATCAGTACATCATCTACTTCACGGGGGTAAACGTTGTAGCCTCCGCTGATAATCAGTTCTTTTTTTCTACCAACAATTTTCAAGTACCCGTCTTCATCAAGTTCTCCAAGGTCTCCAGTTCGAAACCAACGACTAACGGAATCTGAACTAAATGATTCGCTATCCGCTTCTGGGCGGTTCCAGTAACCTTCAAAAACGTTTGGACCGTTTACCAAAATTTCTCCAGTATCTTCTTCTAGTTTTAGTCGTACACCTGGAAGAGGGAGACCTACTGTGCCGGGTCTTCTCTCTCCCTCATAGGGGTTAGAAACGAGCATCACTGTTTCCGTCATTCCGTATCTTTCTAAAACTTGAATCCCCACGTCTTTATTGAATTGCTTATATAAAGAAGCAGGTAACGGAGCAGAGCCGGAAACACATAGTCTAATTTTTTTCATTTTCTGAATTTGAGGATGCTCTATTAGTCGGTGATACATGGTCGGTACACCAAAAAACATTGAAACTTGCTTTGACTCAATTGCGTTGAGCACTTCCTCTGCTCGGAAACCCTCTTCAAGAATTGCAGAAGAACCGGATAGTAGCGTTCCATGTAGACCCACACCCATTCCGTGCATATGAAAGAGCGGCAGACATAAATAAAGTCTGTCTTCTTCCGTCCACTTCCATGCAAGACGAACAGAATGAGCCCCAGCTAATAAATTTCTTTGAGATAGAACAGCACCTTTTGGTTGTCCGGTAGTTCCAGAAGTGTAAACAATCAAAGCTGGGTCTTCAGGTTTTACTTGATCTAGTTCAGGAACTAAGCCATCAGTAAATTTTGCACTTATATCTGAAACAAATATTTTGGGATTCATAGAATTTATCCATCTCCCCCATTCACCATTGTCAATCAAAGCCGCTTTGGGTGAAGCATCATTAACGACATGCTCTAATTCGTTTTTTTGATAAAGGCCATTTACTGGAACGACAATAAGTCCGAATCGAAGTGCTGCCATATGAGCAACAGCTAAATCTATAGTTGTCGAGCCGGAGATAAGAATGCGATCTCCTTTACAAAGACCTAATGTCTTTAGCCAAGCAGCCAGATGCGATGTTCGTTCTAAGAATTCTTTTCGGGTGATGCTTCCTGAGGCGTCATAGAACAAAGGTCGGGAAGAGTCTTGACTAAGGGTTGCGATGCAAGCTCCAACTAGAGTCTCTGGTACTGGGAGAACAAACTCTTCTTCTCCTATATGTTGCGGCCATTCATCTAGGTTCATATCAACCAATTCCGCTCCAAAATTAGTTGCCGTTTTCGGCTGCTTTCTTCTTTTCAAAGATCTCTTTACAAGTTGGACACACTGAATATCGATCTGGATCCCTACTAGGAACCCATACCTTCCCACAAAGTGCTATAACCGGCTTTCCCGAAACTGCAGATTTAAGTATGTCCGACTTGCGTGCATAGTGAGCAAATCGATCATGGTCTCCTTCACTTTCAATTGTTTCAGGTTCAGTAACTGTCGGTGTGGTTGTGAGTGGCTCGACCATAGATGAGATACATCTACTCTTCGCTTAAAGCATTAAGTTTTTCAACTCTTGCCAGATGTCGTCCACCTTCAAATTCTGCATTTAACCATGCCTCTAAAGCAGTTTCTGCCACTTCAAATTCAATTGATCTTTCACCGAAACAAAGAACATTGGCGTCGTTGTGTTGACGGCTTAATTCTGCTGATGCAGCGTCACTAACGAGCGCCGCTCTTACTCCAGAAATCTTGTTTGCTGCTATAGAAATCCCAACACCCGATCCGCAAACACATACCCCATACTTCGCTTCCCCACTAGCAACAGCGCGACCGACTGCTGCTCCATATTCTGGGTAATCAACACGATCTGCCGAGTAAGAACCAAGATCAAGAACTTCATAACCGAGTGACTTCAAGTGTTCTGCTAAATGAGTTTTTAAGTTGTATCCGGCATGATCACAGCCAACAGCAATAGTAGTCATATCAGGATTTTATCCTCCTAGTTAAATAAGCCCTGCTTCGGAAAGATCTTCTTCTTTAATTTCTCCTAAGCGGAGAATTTTTGGATTTAATGAGGAAAGGTCTATAAGCGTTGAGGGCTCACCCGAGCAAGGCCCATCATCTAATACAAGTAGGTCTTTACCTAGTTGTTCAGCCACTAATGGCGCTGTTTCTGGCGTAGGTACGCCAGAAAGGTTTGCAGAAGTAACAGTCAGCGATCCAATTTCCGCGGCAATGCTCCTTACGAAATCATGATCTGGGCATCGGACTCCCACAGTATATTTCTCTGATCCAACATAAATAGGTGTTTCAGGATGTTGGGGAACAACCACAGTTAAAGGTCCTGGCCAAAAGTTCTTTACTCCTTCAGGTATTGAGTCTTTAGCTACTATTTGGGTGGCCTGATCAAAGTCGGCAACAAGTACAGGTAATGCCTGGTTAAAAGAACGTCCTTTGATCTCAAAAATTCCGTTTACGGCTTCGATATCTGAAGAAAGTACCGCTATCCCGTAAACCGTGTCTGTGGGTAAAATCACTTGATTACCTAGTTGTAATTCTCTAATCGTTTCAGACTTAGCTAATTCCCAGTCATCTTTGATATTCAGAATTCGGTTCGTCATGACTTGCGGGCTACTAACAATCGGGGTTTGTCAGCAAGATCTGAACCTACGAAAACTTCATTAAAACCTTTAGATAAAGCCAAACTAGACATACTTTCTGTTTGATTTGGCGACATTTCTAAAATAAGCGCTCCTTTCGAAGCCAGCCAAGAGGGAGATTCGTGAATGAGTTTCTGAAGATAATCTGTTCCTTCTCTACCTCCATATAAAGCCATAGACGGCTCCCAGTCTTTAACCTCTAGCGGAAGAGTTTCTGAAGTCGGAACATAGGGAGGGTTAGAAATTACTAGCCCCAGTTTTCCTTGAAGAGACTTTGGTAGTGCTTCAAACCATGAGCCTTGACACAAGTTCACTCTTTTTGCAGGTTGACCGAGCCCTGCAAGGTTAGCTCTCGCAACCATTAAGGCTTCTTCCG
Source organism: Actinomycetota bacterium (assembly GCA_902564875.1). Taxonomy (GTDB): domain Bacteria; phylum Actinomycetota; class Acidimicrobiia; order Acidimicrobiales; family MedAcidi-G1; genus MedAcidi-G2B. The sequence goes on along the minus strand of CACFCV010000005.1, from coordinate 67,306 downwards.
AGAGATCTGTGCACCAGACTTGAGTAGAGATTCTTTCAACGGCAATTGAAAAACCTATGGCGCCAGATCCCGTACCCAAATCTGCTACAAGAACCTCATTTCCTTGCCGATCGATCTCTTCCAAAGCATGATTTACTAATACTTCGGTTTCTGGGCGTGGAATCAGAACACGTTGATCTACCATTAGATCCAATTTTCGAAATTGCCAGTGTCCCAGAACATATTGAAGAGGTTCGCCGTTTAAACGCCGACTTATGAGGTTGTCATAACGCGCCATTGCCCTATTTGTAACTAACTCTTCAAAAGAAACACCTACCAGTTGGCCTCCCGCTGCTTCTTCTGTGATCCAGCGCGCTTCTATTTCAGATAATCCAGCTTCACTGAAGTTGTGAATCGCTTCATCAAGTAGAGCGCGCCAAGAAACTGTTGATTTTACAGAGTCAGATTTCATGAACTATCTGTTTCTGATTTTTCCATTAGTTGCTCTGAGCGCTCTGTTGTTAATAATTCATCAACGACTTCGTCTAGTTCTCCAGTCAGGATTCGTTCCAATTTATGAAGAGTAAGCCCTATTCGATGATCCGTTACTCGATTTTCTTTGAAGTTATACGTTCTTATTTTTTCTGATCGTCCACCTGTTCCTACTTGACCTTTTCGGGCGGCAGATGCCTCGGCTTGCTGCTTATCCTGTTCATTTTGCAATAGGCGAGACCGCAGAACTCTCAATGCTTTCGCTTTATTCTGTAACTGGCTTTTCTCATCTTGCATAGAGACGACTAAGCCTGTCGGAAGGTGAGTGATTCTTACAGCTGAATCTGTGGTGTTGACTGATTGCCCTCCAGGTCCTGATGAGCGATAGACATCTACTTGCAACTCATTATCTGAAATTTCAATGTCTACTTCTTCTGCTTCAGGGAGAACACTGACAGTGGCGGATGAAGTGTGTACTCTTCCTTGAGATTCAGTTACTGGGACTCTTTGAACCCGGTGAACTCCCCCTTCATGTTTGAGTCTCGTCCAAGCAGTTTCCCCGCTAATTAAAATTGCGACTTCGCTATAGCCACCCATATCGGACTCTTGAGTTCCTAAAGATTCAACTTTCCACTTATGTAAATTTGCGAAACCTAAATACATATCATGTAGATCTCTTGCAAATAAGTTTGCTTCTTCGCCACCCTCGGCTCCTCTAATTTCAAGAATTACGTTTCTTCCATCATTCGGATCCTTAGGCAACAATAAAAGCCTTAGTTGCTCTTCAAGGTCGGGAATGCTTGATTCAAGATCTTCAACCTCTTGACGTAGTTGTTGTTTATCTTCATCATCTGCAATTTCGAGAAGTTCTTTGGCTGCTTCAAGATCGTCATACATGCTCTTTAATGGGCGGCCTACTTCTAATATGTCGCCGAGTTCCTTTAAGCGCTTCCCAGCTTTCTCAAGTAAAGAAGGATCCCCTATGACATCAGGATCAGATAACTGCTTTTCAGCTTCACCTAGTTCTTTTTCAAGATTTGAAATCTGTTCCTTCATAAATTTAGAGTACCGCTCTATTAGCTTCCTGTGGGGCAGGCCCACTTTCCCTCTACCCCTATAAGGGAAGAGGGAACTTTCAAAAATTTACTTATTGTATGAATTACAGGAAGAAGATCTTTAGGTGGAAGAACAAGAACTATGCGATCCGGAAGATGTACCTGCGATGTTTCCGCCACTAAAGGAACTAATGCAATATCAATCCCTACCGAACATACGACTAAAACTTTTCTCTGGTCTTCATCTTTTCCTATAGCTGCTGCAGGAAAAGGATCTCTTAAATTTTCTCTTTCGTGAACCAAATCAATAGGTTCTAAATCAGTTAGCTCAACAAGCGACGGTTCTTCTAGCAAACTATGCCTAAGCCACCTTTCTCTCGCCAAAGTAGCTAAAGGGTGGGATCCCGCCTCTGCATTGCGTTGTGAACGAACTTGGTTTGATGCTGCAACTAGTTGATCGGATCGTGACTTTTCATAATTTAAAAGTTCTCCAGCTTCTCGGTCAAACCTCCCCACGCCAATTTGAATATTTTCTCCTTCTAGCCGAACAACTTCAAGCCCCAGAATCTCTCCTCTCCAAGTTCCATTTTCATAAATTGTCGACACGCCTGCAGATTGACATATCTTTAAAAATTCTTCACTTGCCGGAGTGGCTTCAAATGGTTTAGGGAAAGAAGAAGGTTCCACTTGCGCCAAGGATTCATCATGTAAAAGCATGACTTTACATTTGATATTTAATCCTGTGGCCTGACGTGCAGCTATCCCTGCTGATGTTGCGTCTTCAAATATTAAGCACAGTTCTAGGTGCGGGTGACGTGAAAGTAAAAGAATTCCTTTACCTAAAGCTGACTGTGGAGTTTCATCATTTACCAACAACCAACAATTGTCTTGTGTAAGTAATGCAGAGTCATGGGTTTCATTTTCACTGCCTGGATCCTCTACCAGATACCCGGCTGATTTGACTATGGCTAGAAGTTTCCCTCTAAGAAGTTCGGCTCGTCGCTCGGGTTCAATAGACAAAGTACACCTGTAGTCAGTAGATAGAACTAACTTTATTCAAATTTGAGAAACTTAGCCTTTACGGCGTGACCCATAACGACGTTCAAAGCGTTCTACTCGTCCAGCAGTGTCAATAATCTTCATGGTTCCGGTGAAGAATGGGTGGCTAGCTGAGGTAATTTCAACTTTCGCCAATGGGTATTCAACACCATCGTCAAGAGTGATGGTTTCTGAAGTTTCAATTGTTGACCGGATAAGGAAATGAGTTCCATCGGTCAAATCTTGAAAAACTACTGGTCGATAGTTTGGGTGAATATCTGTTTTCATAACTGGTCCAGTCTGCGAGGAATAATGAATATCGCCAACCTTTGAGGTCTTGATTTTCTTTATTTATGCTCCCATGTTTGGGCCTTTAGCTACTTCTGCTAAAAACTCTTCATTATTGTTAAATGTTTTTAAACGGTCAGTGAGAAGTTCTAACCCTGCGGCAGCTCCTCCAGTATCTGTTGCTAATCCATTTAGAACACGGCGTAATTTCCAAACTTGATTGAGTTGCTTACGTTCAAATAAGAGTTCTTCATGTCGGGTTGAAGATGCGTCTACGTCGATCGCAGGATAGATACGTCGTTCTGCAATTCGTCTATCTAAACGAAGTTCCATATTTCCCGTTCCTTTGAATTCCTCAAAGATAACTTCATCCATTTTTGAACCTGTTTCCACTAATGCTGTAGCGAGGATGGTAAGAGACCCACCTTCTTCAACATTTCGAGCTGCTCCAAAGAATCGTTTTGGTGGGTACAAAGCACCACTATCTACACCACCAGACATAATTCTTCCGGTTGCTGGAGCAGCCAAGTTATAGGCTCTAGACAAGCGGGTAATTCCATCAAGAATGATTACTACGTCTTCTCCACTTTCAACCATTCGTTTAGCGCGTTCAATGGTTAGTTCAGCGATTTGGGTATGTTCTTCACTAGGTCGGTCAAAAGTAGAGGCTGCTACTTCCCCATTCACTAGCCAGCGTTGCATATCTGTAACTTCTTCAGGGCGCTCGTCTACTAATAAAACAATGAGTTTTACCTCAGGATTATTTGTTTCGATTGAGCGAGCAATCTGTTTCATGATCGTGGTTTTTCCTGCTTTAGGAGGTGAAACAATAAGCCCGCGCTGTCCTTTACCTATTGGTGAAAGAAGGTCAATTATTCGAGCTGTCATATTCCCAGGATCATCTGAAATTTCCATGCTGAGTTTTTGATCAGGGAAAAGAGGCGTCAGATCTTCAAACTTTGGTCGATCTTTTATGCCTTCAGGGTCTCCCCCATTTACAGTATCTATTCTTAGCAGAGCTGGATTTTTTTCACTTCGATTAGGCGGACGCGAACCTCCAACTAAGTAATCTCCTTTACGAAGGTTCAACTGGCGGACTTGTTTCACAGATATGTAGGCATCTGTCTTGGAAGGTTTGAATCCAGTTGTTCTTAAGAATCCATATCCTTCATCGCGTAAGTCAACATAACCTTCAACGGGAACAGGTTCACCATCCCAAGGTTCTTCAGATGCCTGATCACGACCTCCGCGTCTACGTCGACGCCGATTACCTGGCCCTGCTTGGTCATTCTGTCGATTTTGTGTTGTTTGACTTCTGGAGCCACGTTCTTCAGAACTATCTTCTTTCTTTTCATCTGAACTATCAGCTGCTTCTTTATCTGGCTTCTTTACCTCTTCGGTGGCTTCTTCAGCAGCTACTTCAACTTCCCACTCTGCCAAAGGCTCTTCTTCTGCTTCTTCAGTCTTTTTAGTTGCTTTAGCCGAAGACCCATTTGATGCCGCTTTGGATCCTGCAGTCATTTCAAGAATTAAGTCAACTATTTCTGCTTTACGTGCTCGCGAACCTGGCTTACCGCCAAGTGCTGTGGCTATTGTTACGAGTTCATCGCGATCTTTTGTTTCCAATGTTTCGCGTTCTAATTGGGTGGAGTCCATGCTCATACACCTTGGTCTGTCGAGGGCAAATGCCCGGTTGGATGTCCTCATCAGGATTGATCAGGACAGTTTGGTCCGTATGGATCAAATGGCGAAGTGTGAACAAGTCTATGAAGAATTGACACAGATTTCGTTTGAAACGAAAGATTTCGTCAGCCGATTTCGCCGGCTTCGGTCTGATACTTGCTCATTCTAGCGAAAAATTTGTTTTCCACACAACAAAAGCAAGATGTCTTACAACTCCCTTACATTCTCAATAAAGAAGGCAAGAGTTGATGACCACGAACTAAAGGAGTGTCATCAGCTCCATTTTCAGTAAAGATTCCCCCAGGACCATTTTCTTGCGAGTCCACCATGAGGTATGGAACCGGATCTGAAGTATGTGTCCGGGTGGTTAAAGGAGTTGCGTGGTCGGGCATCAAAAGCATGCGCCATGGTCCGAGATCATCAAGCCCAAGTATTAAATCTTTCAAAATTCTCTGATCCCAGTTCTCAAGCGCTTGAACCTTGGCTTCAACATCACCTGCATGGCCGGCTTCATCTGTCGCTTCAACATGGATGATGAATAAATCCAATCCCTCTTGCAAACGCTTAAGAGCAATGTCTCTTTTACCTTCGTAGTCGGTATCACATTGCCCAGTCGCTCCAGGTATGTTGCAGACTTCAATATCTGTAAGCGTTGCTATCCCTCTCAGTAAGTCAACAGCAGTAACTAAACCTGCTGACTTCCCGTACATTTCAAGAAAACTCGGCATCTTTGGCATAAATCCCTGTCCCCATAACCAAACTTGTGTTGCCTGAAGATCTGATTCTGCTAACACTTGTTTTGAATTTTCCATAATTTGAATAAGTGGATCTGATCCTGAGCCAGTTGGTAAAACAAGCGGATCTCCAGTTAAGTCGTGTGGAGGAACGCACGTGGTCTCAATCCAATCTGATGGCGCTACCAAAGAATGTCGGAAACTCACTCCAGGGTGAAACGAAACTTCTTCACTACCTAGTTCTTCATTTAATTGATTAATGACTTTTGCCGCAGAATCAGAGCTAGGGCTTCCACCCGCATAGTCAATCATGATGTCGTTCTCTACTGTCACTAAATTGCAACGAAACGCTATTTGATCATCTGTTAAAGAGAGGCCTAAAGCTGCTGCTTCAATTGGAGCACGGCCGGTATGAAACTGAGTCGGATCAAACCCGAAAATAGACATATTGCCTACATCGCTACCAGGTGGCAGTCCTTCTGGAATAACTTGTGCACGACCTACTGTGCCTCTTGCCGCAAGCGCATCGAGGTTAGGGGTGTTTGCCGCTTCTAAAGGCGTGCGTCCACCCAATTCAGGAACCGGTAAATCCGCGCATCCATCTGGAATACATACAACGTATTTCATGCAACTATCTCTTTAATGTAATTCTGAACTGTTTCTAAATCATTAGGTTGCTTGTCGAACCATTCTGGTCGTTTCATCAAATCTTTCAAATGAGAAGGCAGCTTTGGATGCACTCCCGTAGCATCTTCTACCGCATCAGGAAATTTTGCCGGATGAGCAGTAGCAAAAGCAACCATTGGAATATTTTTATTTCTGCGGCACTCACGACCAGCGAGAACTCCTATCGCACTATGTGGATCTAGGAGAATTCCTGAATTCTCAGCCTCTTCACTTATGCATCTTTTTACCTGATCATCAACAAAGCGAGCTCCACTCCATTCTTTGCCTAACTCTTGATGCAGGTTAGGAGAAATACTGATTTCTTTTTCTTTCCTAAATCTTTTGAGCATCTCATCTACTTTTGCTCCCTCACGGTCAAGTAATTCAAACAGGAGCCTCTCAAAGTTTGATGAAACCTGTATATCCATGCTTGGAGAAGTAGTTGGTACGACTTCATCTATTCTCATAGTTCCACTTTCAAAAAACCTTGTGAGAATATCGTTTGTATTTGACCCCACAACTAGCTGATCTACGCTAAGGCCGCCTCTTCGAGCGGCATAACCTGAAAAAACGTTTCCAAAATTTCCCGTTGGCACTGAGAAAGATACAGGTGAACGACGTCCTCCTAATCTCTCTGCTGCGACAACGAAATAAACAATCTGAGCCATTACTCTCGCCCAGTTGATTGAGTTAATTGCAGAAAGCTGCATTTTTTGACGGAAATCTATGTCTGCAAACATCCCTTTGACTAAATCTTGACAGTCGTCAAACGTTCCTTCAATAGCAATATTGTGAATGTTTGCTGACTCAACTGTTGTCATCTGACGTCGTTGTATTTCTGATACGCGTCCAGCGGGATGAAGAATGAACATTTCAACATTCTCTTGATCTCGACAGGCTTCTATAGCTGCAGAACCTGTGTCACCAGAAGTTGCTCCAACTATTGTCACTTTCTTATCTCGTCTACCCAATTCGTATTCAAAGAGTTTCCCAACTAATTGAAGGGCCACATCTTTGAAAGCGAGCGTCGGACCATGAAATAACTCAAGCAGATACATGCCATGACCCATATCAACAAGTGGAACGATCTCTTCATGACGGAAAGTTGAGTAGGCGTCAGCAACTATTTCTTCAAAGATGTTTTGAGGAATAGAAGGTGAAATAAATGGCGTCATGACTTCAATTGCGGTTTCTAAGTAGTCGCCGGTTCCAGAATCAGAAAACTTTGGCCAAGCTTCAGGTACATATAGACCACCATCACTTGCTAATCCTTCAAGTAAAACATCGTTGAACTCAAGAACTGGAGCCGCACCTCTAGTACTGACGTAACGCATAATTAATCGCCGACAACTCGTAAGACACTGTCAACATTGCTTACAACATCCAGTGATTTGAGACTTTCAAGGGTGTGAAGCAAGTCTTTCTCATGAACTGAATGTGTAATGAAAGTCAATCTTGCCTCTGAAGCCATACCTTCTTGTTCCATGGATTGGATGGAAACACCATGATTTTCAAAAACTTCCGCAACCCGAGCTAACACGCCCGGTTGGTCTTCCACTTTCAGATTTAAATAAAACGATGATTCGAAACTCTCCGGTGAGCAAATTAGAGGTCTGTCAAGTGCCCCGATGAGTGAACCATGACTGCGTTGTAAATTCCCAGACGCATCAATTACATCACCAAATACAGCAGATGCCGTTGGTCTTCCACCAGCCCCTGGTCCGTAAAACATAAGTTCACCGACAGCATCACCTTCTACAAATACAGCGTTAAAACTGCCATTGACAGCTGCAAGAGGATGGTTAAAAGGTATTAATGCCGGGTAAACCCTCACCCCAATTTCTGATTTTCCTTCTTGATTTATTATTTGTTCGGCTACTGCTACCAACTTGATGCAATGCCCTAAGCGATCAGCAAACTTGATGTCTTCAACGGTGATTCCCGAAATTCCTTCATGTTGAACATCCTCAGAAGTTACGTCTGCTCCAAATGCGAGAGTTGCGAGGATCGCTATTTTCGCGCCTGCGTCATACCCTTCAACATCATAAGTTGAATCGAGTTCCGCGTATCCGAGCTCCTGTGCTTCCAATAAAGCCTCGTCAAAAGAAACACCATCTTGTGTCATCCGAGTCAATATGAAATTTGTTGTTCCATTAATGATCCCACGAATTCGAGTAATTGGTTCTCCAGACAATGACTCACGCAGAGGCCTCACCACTGGAATACCCCCTGCTACCGCGGCCTCAAAAAGTAAGTCGACTCCCGACTTTTCTGCAGCGGCATAAAGTTCTGCTCCGTGTTGGGCTAACAGCTCTTTATTTGCCGTTACAACGGGTTGGCCGGAATTTAACGCGCCAAGTATGAGTTCACGTGCTGGTTCTATGCCCCCCATTACTTCAACAATCAAGTTGATTTCGGGATTACCTATAACCGATGACGCATCAGTGGTCAGAACTTCATTCGGTAATGGTATTGAGCGTTCTTTATTTATGTCATTAACAACAATTGCCTCAATGCTTAGATCTAAGCCTGTGCGGTGTTTAACGGAGTCGCGCTGTTCTGTTAATAAGTGAACAAGCGCAGCTCCAACGGTGCCGCAGCCAAGTAGTCCTATATGAATTGAAGATGATTTCATAGATACAACGGTACTCCTGTAAACAGGTTGATGGGGTGTGATTTATCGTTCCCGCCGAACTAAGTCTGCGAAAGTTTCTCTGGCCACAACTTCTTTAGCTTCTCCCTCTTTTACAAAAATTACAGAGGGTCTCAAAATTTGATTGTAATTTGATCCCATTGAGTGGCCATAAGCACCTGTTACTGGTGTTGCAATAACATCACCTACTGTCATATCGGATGGGACCCATCCTTCGCGAACTAGGAGGTCACCAGACTCACAGTGCTTTCCCACGACTCGAATTGATTGGTCACGGACAGCATTCGTGGATCGGGGAAGGAAAGTCTCGTAACCGGAACCATAAAGAACAGGACGCGGATTATCGCTCATGCCTCCATCAACGGCTACATACGTACGTAGACCTTCAAGATGTTTGATTGTTCCTACTCGGTATAAGGTAACTGCTGCAGACGCGGCAATGGCTCGCCCAGGTTCAGCAGTAACTTTGGCTTTTATGTTGGATTGTGAACAGGCAGATTTAACTGCCTCTCCCCATTCTGTAATTGAAGGAGCATTGTCTTCTTCTAAATAAGAAACGCCAAGCCCTCCACCTATAGAAAGTTCGGGCAGGTTAAGTGGGTTAGAGAACTCTGCCATAACCTCAACGGCCTTAACGAAAGAGTCGACTTTGAAGACTTGGCTTCCGATATGAGCGTGGATGCCTACTAGTTCCACTGCCTCTGTGTGTGCAGCTTTTTCTATAGCTTTAGTAGCAATGCCTGTTGAGACGGTAAACCCAAACTTTGAATCGTCTTGACCGGTTGAAATAAATTCATGTGTATGCGCTTCTACACCAGGAGTGATACGAAGTAAAATTTTTGGGGATATCCCTGTTTCCTGATGAAGAATTTCTAGTCGATCTAGCTCATCAAACGAGTCAACAATGATTCGTGATACGCCTGCTTCTATTGCCATTCGTAGTTCTTGTTCGCTTTTATTGTTGCCATGCATAATCAAGCGGCTTCCATCTATTCCTGCATGGAGGGCCATATAGAGTTCGCCACCGGTTGCTACATCTATATTCATACCTTCTTCTACGGCCAGCCGAGACATAGCGCCGCATAAAAAGGCTTTTCCTGCGTATGCAACGCCTTCTCCAAAGGCTTCGACAGCTTCTCGGCACCGGGCCCTCAAATGATTCTCGTCATAGACAAAAAGAGGTGTGCCGAATTGTTCTGCTAATTCGACTAAATCGCACCCCCCAATGGAGCCGCGGCCATTTGCATCGATCGTAGTGTTGTCAGGTAGTAGCCGTGAAGGAATAGGGTCAGCCATTTGATTCTCCGTTCTCATCTTCTCTCCACATTTCTTTCGGAGCGCTTACACCTAGGAGATCAAGAGAAACTGCTAACCCGACGCGTGATGCTTCAACCAGCCACAGTCTCGCTTCAGTAAGTTCAGTATCTATATCTTCCCCGATGATTCGACAGTCGTGGTAGAAGCTGTGGAATAAGGATGCGAAGTCTCGTGCCCAGTTGGTTATTCGATGTGGGGCTATTTCTTGTGTAGAACGAAGAACGGTCTCGGGGAGTTCTTGTAACGCTCGGAGTATTGCCAACTCACGTGGGTTATTGAGTAAAGACAGATTTACCTTTTCTACTGGTGGAAGCGTTACCCCTTCCTGGTCAGCTTTTTTCATTATTGAATGAATTCTGGCATGAGCATACTGAACGTAGAAAACAGGATTCTCGTTTACTTGCTGGGCGACTAGTTCAAGATCAAAATTCTGTGAAGAGTCAACTGATAACAGTAGGTAGGTGAAGCGTGCGGCATCGGAACCAACTTCTTGTATGACTTCGGATAGTTCAACAATGTCTCCAGTACGTTTTGATATTTTTACTTCTTCTCCGTCGCGTTGTAGTCGAACCATCTGTGTAATCGCTATTTGAAGATCTTCTGGTTTGTGTTTTAGCGCAGACATTGCTGCATGCATTCGAGTGATATATCCGTGATGATCAGCTCCCCACACATTTACTAGTAGATCTGCTCGTTCAAATTTGTCTCTGTGATAAGCGATATCTGGAAGTAGATATGTATATTCCCCATCGGATTTCACTAAAACCCGGTCTTTATCATCGCCCCATTGGGTGCTTTGAAGCCAAACTGCTCCATCTGATTCAAATACGGCCCTAGCTTCTTGTAGGTCGGTGAGCGTTGATTCAATCGCCCCCGAATCAACCATTGACTTTTCTGAGAACCAATTGTCGAAATGGATATTTAGCGCTTCTAGCGTTTCCCGATGAGAACGTAAGGCTCGTTGATACCCCCATTCAAAAGGGTCGGCATCTGATGGCATTTCTGCAGCCCATTCTCTTACATACTCTCCGTGGTATCCGCCTTCGGGAACTTCCGCATTAGAGGCTCTGGCTGAAAGTGATTCCACATAAAGCCTCATTTGAGCACCTCGGTCGTTAATGTAGAAATCTCGCTGAACTGAATATCCACATTTCTGGTATAGGCGAGCTACTGAATCCCCGAAGCAGGCCCCTCTTCCATGCCCTGCATGAAGTGGCCCGGTTGGGTTTGCACTTACAAATTCCACTATGACTCTTTGATTTTCACCAACGTTGTGTGCTGCCCAAGAATCTGTACCCGCTGTAACTACTTGAACAAGTACTTCATGAAGCCAAGCGTCATTTAGTTTGAAATTAATGAATCCAGGTCCTGCGATTTGGATTCCTTCAACAAAATCAGGTGATTGCTGTTCTAGGGTTGCAGCAATTTCTGAGGCTAGATCGCGTGGATTGCGATTAAGGTTTTTAGCAGTTGCAAGAGCGATATTTGTTGACCAATCTCCATGATCTGTATTTGCAGGGCGCTCTAGGTGGATCTCCTGTAAGGAAAAGTCCACATTTAAATCATGTAAAGCTTGTTCAATGGCTTCAATCAGCCTGTCGCGTACGTTCATTTAAAATCCAAAGTTGAGGAAAATTACAGTTTCTACCGCTATCCAGATATTACCGGAAGTGGCTCCCTCTCTGGGTATGGTTTTAAAAGAAGGGACGCTGAGTTTTTTTAGCTTAAGCTCTTGATCCTGTAAAAGTAGCGGTGCCGAATGCTCCTAATTTGGACTCTCCGGTTATTGTGTCTCCATCTACTGTCGCGGTTGATTCAATTGTGATCGCCATTGGAGATGTAATGTTTACTTTCCAGGTGTAGACCCCATCGCCTACTTGTCCTTCTTCTATTTCTAGTGCTCCTTGGGGTCCAGACATTGTCCCTGTCAAAGTGTCTCCATCTGTTGCCAAAGTAAGGGTTCCTTCTTGAGCTCCCATTGGGCTTTGAAGGGTTACGTTCCACGTGCCGTCGATGCTCATTTATGTTCCTTTCTAGGTTTGTACTCCGATCGTAGTTTATTTTTTCTAACTATCCCTCACCGAAACTGTCATCTCTGCTTCTCGTTTTACGACCAAAATTAAAACAGAAATTACGACAAACATGCCGGAAACTTGAATGATCGTGACACTTTCATTCAAGAATAGCCAAGCACCTATGCTTGAAATCACTGGGATGGCAAGCATGATTATTCCGGCAAATGAAAGAGACACGTGTAAGTGCGCCCAGTTCATAAGCAGGTGTCCTGTCCCCGGGACCATCAACAGGACAAAAAGCAATACCCATTCTTTGAATGATGGGAATGGAATTGCAAGCGTATTTGCCTCTACTGCAACTATTGGGAAAACAGTTACTGATGCGACAAGCATCGCAACGGATTGAAGAGTGAATGTATCTACTTCGCTTCGTACGTTCTTTACTGCGACAAAATAGGCGGAAAATAAAATCATGGCAGCGAATGCTAAAAGGTCGCCACGTGGACTCCATGACAATTCGTTTGAAGCTCCCAGAATTACTAAAGTTACTCCTCCTATTGCGATGAATGATGCTCCTACCAGCCACCTAGTGACTGATTCTTGAAATTGTTTTGAGCCCACAGCAAGAAGAACTATTGTCTGCAAAGTCCCAATCATTGTTGCGTTGGCGACTGTGGTATTCCGAAGTGCGGTAAAGAACACAGCTAGCTCTAACCCAAGGAGGATCCCAGGCAAGGCAACCAGTCGAAGCTTCTTTAAGTTAATTCTTCGCCCAGTCAGGAAATAAACTGTTGAGTAGAGCACTCCTCCGAGAAGTAGACGCCAGAATGCTATTTGAAGCCCTGGCAAATCCGTCCCTGCAACTACTACATTCCCCGCCGACCAACAAAATACGGCAGCTATTGTCGCCAAATGTCCGAAATTTAATTCGGAAGAATTTTTTATAGGCATCACGCTTTCACACTAGATGCAACTATGACTCAATAGAGCCATATCCTATTTTTAATGATTGTTGGTTTAGATATAGGCGGCACAAATATTCGTGCTCTATTAATACGTCCAGAAACGGGTGAGATTATTAATCGGAGACAGGAATCAAGCGCTGGCAACGAAAATGAACTGCTCTCTAGCCTCACAAAAATAATTGAGTCCTTTTCAGAAGTATCTGAAAAAGAAATAACCGGTGTTGGTCTTGCTATAGCAGGGCTAATTGGTCGAGATGGGATAGTTCACTACTCCCCTAATCTGCCAAATCTTGTTGAATTTCCAATCGGAACACACCTACAAGATCTAACTGGCCTTCCAATCTTTGTTGGCAATGATGCAACAGCCGGAGCTTGGGCTGAAGCAAAGCTAGGAGCCGGTCGAGAAATCGACAACTTTGCTTTCGTTGCGTTAGGTACAGGAATAGGGACTGGGCTAGTTGTAAATAAAAAAATCGTCTTAGGAGCGCATGGATTCGCCGGTGAAGCAGGACACGCAACTACACAATCAGATGGCCCAACTCATATAACTGGCCTCAGCGGGTCTTGGGAATATTTTGCCTCCGGCAATGCTCTAGGGCGGCTAGGTAGAGAAGCTGCACAAAAAGGAAAGTTCGCTCTTGGCCTTGAGTTGGCTAATTCAGAAGAACAGATAACCGGTCTTCATGTTTCCGAAGGAGTATTTAATGAAGACCAACAATCACTTGTTATTTTTGATGAATTTTGTCGCCAGGTGGCTATTGGAATCTCAAATCTGATCACCGTTTTAGATACAGAAGAAATCATCCTTGGAGGAGGACTAGTGCAAATCGGGGATCAACTAGTCTCTGGGGTGGAAAAATGGCTTCCAGAATTCGTATTTGGTTGGAAGCACCGTCCGAAAGTGCCAGTCCGCCTTGCAGAGTTAGGCATAGATGCCGGTTCTCTTGGGGCTGGATTATTAATTAATGAAATGAGAAAAGATAACAAATGATCGCTAGTGAGAAATACGTATCATTCACCACTTTTACCCGCTCAGGTAAAGCAAAGTCTTTACCTGTTTGGATAGCTGATTTAGGAGACGGAACCTGTGGTTTTACGACTGACTTAAATGCTTGGAAAGTCAAGCGACTCTCTAACGACCACAACGTCACTTTACAGCCGTGCAACATCAGAGGAGCCATTAAAGAAGGCTCAGAGATTGTTCACGGCACCGCTCAGGTCGTAACTGATGATGAATTTAAGAGAGTTTTAAAAGCAATAAATGCCAAGTACGGACTCTTGTCTTATCTCATCCACTTTGATTTTCGTAAATGGTTTCGAAAAGGTTCCGAAAAACCTTCAACGGCGGCGATCATCATCTCCATGAATAGTTAACGTAATAAATGAATCAAATTTTCTAGCCCCTGTAGCTCAGCGGATAGAGCATCGGCTTCCGGAGCCGTGAGCGCAGGTTCGAGTCCTGCCAGGGGCGCTTGACTAAAAAAATTGGACTAGATTTCAGATATGGCTACAACAAAAAAATGGACGTTCCAATGGAAAGAACTTTATGACGAAGTCATCACTTCAGGACTTTGTACGGGTTGCGCTGGTTGTGTAATCGCCTGTCCACACGATGTGATTGGATACGAACATGCCCCTGGCGCATATAAACCCTTTCATCTTGAAGAAGAGTTAGGTCTTTCCGATTGTGGCCATGGACAAAAAGGGTGTACTTCTTGTACGAGAGCTTGCCCACGATTCAGGGATTGGGAAACTGAGGCGGACAACCATCTATTTGCACGACCTCGTAATGACGATGAAATGTCAGGTATTTACAAAGACGTTCTTCTAACACGTGCTTCAGATGACACGGTTCATCAATTAGGTCAAGATGGAGGACTTGTCTCTGCCATTCTTATCTGGTGTTTGGAAAATAAGATCATTGATGGAGCTCTAACTTCACATCTTGAAGCAAGCTCAAGTGAAGATATAACAAACTGGAAAGCCGTTCCCGCCCTAGCTACAGATCGTGAGTCCGTATTAGCAGGAGCTGGGAGTCGCTATACGTATTCCGCTAATACTCTTGCCATTAACGAAGCTCGCGAAAAGAACTTACAGTCTCTTGCTTTAGTTGGAATGAGCTGTCAGACCTCAATTGGGCCTGTGATGTGGCATCGTCGTGTTGGAAAAGCTGGTAAACCAATCAAATTGAATATCGGACTTCTTTGCTCCAAATCTTTTGACGACTCAATCTTTGAAGACTTGTTCTGGGCTAAATACGGATTACCAAAAGAAGACATGGTCAAAATGAATATCAAAGGGGTGTTTCAGATCTGGATGAGAAATGGTGACTACCATGAGATCAACTTGAAAGAGTGTCACGAATGGACCAGAGAGGGCTGCAATCATTGTCCAGACTTTGCAGCAGAACATGCCGACATTTCTACTGGAGGTATCGGCGAAAATAATGATTGGACTTTAACGATCGTACGAACTGAGTTAGGTCGACAAATCATTATGAAAATGCTTGAAGAAGGCATAATCGAAGGAAGACCTGGTGATAGCGATCCAGGAGCTATCGCCCTCATGCACAAACTTTCAGCTAAAAGTAGGAGCCGTTGGCCTGATTGGGCCAACCCACAACCACGATCAGGGCTTGAGGTTAGAGCAGGCTAAACGAGTTCTGCATTTCTTCAAAAGCTTCGTTTACTTCTAATGCGGCACTAACAGAAAGTGTTTCCAACGGCGGAGATACTCTATTCCATTTTGTTTCTTCCGCTTGTCTCTCTTTGATGGCTTTGATCGCCGCTATCGGAGGATGCTTTTCAAGAACATCACGAAATTCCATAACTAAAGAATGAATACTTTGTGCTTCTTCAATCTCTTTTGCTAGATACGACTTTACGACTTCACTTAACATCAGAGCGGCAATATTTGCCGTAGCAGTAATACATCCCCGAGCGTTTAGTGGCAGTGCATCGAGTAATGTGCGTTCAGATCCTGGATAAACATCCAACCCTTTGATTTTCAAAAGTTCTTTTGTATTTTCCCAATCACCTGATGAATCTTTGATGCCTACGACCACTTCTGGGAACTCTTCATGCAACTTCTTCACAACTGGAATTGGTACCCCAACCCCTGCAACTTGAGGTATGTGATAAAGAACAATTTTTAGTCGGCTATCTGATACTTCATCAATGAAAGTACTGAAATATTCATACAGGCCTTGACTGCTTGGATTTTTATAATAGAACGGCGGTAAGACGATCACGCCTGCACTTCCAACTTCTAACGCGTGTCGAGTGAGATTGGCTGTGTCATCTAGGTTTGTTTGCCCAGTACCGACCAATATCTGCGAAGGATCAACACCGCCCGAAACTAGTGATTCCAGAGCCATCATTCGTTGCTCCACACCTATTGAGAGTGCCTCGCCTGTAGTTCCGAATGGAACTACTCCTACACACCCTTCGTCTAGAACTTGAAGTGCGTGATCTACAAATAAACCGGCATGTATTTTGTAGTTCTGATCAAGTGGAGTAATTATGGGAGCGAGAACTCCGCTCGGGAAAAGGAACTGCTGTGGCGCCATTTAGTTCTGAGCCACAGAACCAGCACAATTGTCGTTAACTTCAATGAACCACGGAAAAGCATCTCCCAATCCAGTTGCAGTTATTTCGTTACTGTGTTTTTTGATGTGATCATCTAGTTTCTTGAATTCACTGAATGTAACTGCCTGCTTGATCCCATTTAGAAGACAGCCGCAAAAATCTTCTCTAACCATTTCAGTTAGGTCTTCATTTGCTGCGTGGCAAGACTCAATGAAATTACGCTCTGCTAAGCCTTGTCCATCTACGGCCTGTTCTTCCCAACTGTTGGGAGTAGCTGAATTAGCGCACCCTGCAATAAATAACAAAGAAACCAAGAAAACTGATAAATAAGTTAAGCGAGAACGTTCAAATTTTTTCACAAGAAGATGCTACCAATCTGTCAGGTTTATTGTTCCTTGATCAACTCTTTCGCTCGATTTAAGACCGAATCGAACATGGATTCAGTAAGTTTTCCTGTAAATGTATTTTGCTGACTTACGTGGTAAGAACAAAGTATCGTTCGTCCATCAGATAGTGAGACCTCTGCACCATGTCCAAATTTAGGTCTCGGTTTCAATCCAAGTTCTGAAGTTACTGACTGATACCCGATCTGACCGAGAACCAAAATCACTTTTACTTGTTTGAGGGCATTTAATTCTCTTTCAAAGAAAGGTTGGCAGTTTGCTTTTTCTTGAGGAGTCGGTTTATTCGCTGGAGGAGCGCATTTAACGGGAGCGGTTATATATACGTCTTTTAGTTTTAGTCCATCTCCTCGATTTATTGATTCGGACTGGTTAGCTAAACCGACTCGATGAAGTGCGGCAAATAAGAAATCGCCTGATCGATCACCGGTAAAAACTCTGCCTGTACGGTTCGCCCCGTGGGCTGCTGGTGCGAGACCTACTACAAGAATTCTTGCCTTAGGATCCCCAAACCCAGGAACACCTTTACCCCAATAATCTTCTTCAATGAAGGCCGCTCTTTTTTCAATTGATACCTTTTCTCGCCAACTCACTAACCTCGGACATGCGGCACAGACTGTGACTTCTTTGTTTACTTTCTCTAAAGTACGAATCGGATCCACTCTGGCAGGGTAGATTAATTAGGCCATGAACTCCACACTTGTTCTATTTATTCGTCACGGACGCACCCCAACTACTGGGGCTGTTTTACCAGGACGTGCCGCGAATCTTCACTTATCAGAATCTGGAAAAGAGCAAGCAGTAACAGCTTCTCTGCATATAAAAGATGCACAAGAGTCTTTTATTGGTAAGAAAGTCTCTGCTGTCTATGCGTCTCCGATGGAGAGGACTAGAGAAACTGCTGCTCCCATAGCTAAAGCAGTTGGTCGTCGAGTGCGAATAGCGGAGGGCCTTATTGAATGTGATTTTGGTAAGTGGACTGGGCGTAAATTAAAGGATCTTTTTAAATTGAAGGACTGGCGTACTGTTCAATCGCAACCTTCTCAATTTCGTTTTCCAGGGGGCGAGTCTTTTGCTGAAATGCAAGCTCGTATTACTTCTCAAGTTTCTGATCTTGTTTCGAAACACCCAAACGAAACTATTATTTGTGTTTCTCATGCTGACCCTATTAAGGCTGCTTTAGCTACAGCATTGGGAGCGCCCCTTGATTTATTCCAAAGAATTGTTGTTGGCCCTTGCTCTGTCAGCGCTGTTCTCTATACCGATAATCGGCCTATCGTTTTAACTATGAATAACAGCGGTTCTCTTACCAATTTGGTGGCATTATGAATCGACCAGAGATCAACTGGGACGACACCGATGTTTTTGTTGCGGGCACTACTGGTCCTCAAGGACGGAGAGTGTTTTATCTTCAAGCCCAAAGAGTGAATGAGTTAATTTCACTCAAACTAGAGAAACAGCAGGTATCGGGTTTAGCGGAATTTTTAGATCGCATGCTTGATGATCTCCCTCCATCAGATATTGAATCCGAAGATTCTTTAGTTCTAGAGGATTTATTTATTGAACCAGGAGAACCTGCTTGGGTGGTTGGAAGTCTCGGTGTCACTTACCAGCAAAGTAACGATCGAATAGTTCTATTTGCGGAGGAATTAATTCGAGACGAAGATGTAATACCTGCCCAAGCTCGATTCCCGTTAAACCGTCAGCAAGTCGCAGCTTTTGTTGTTCACGCAAGAGAGCTCGTTGCTTCAGGAAGACCGCCTTGTCCATGGTGCGAAGCCCCTCTAGAGCCATCCAACCAGGGTTGGTGCCCTTGTGAAAACTGACGAAAGTTCGAATACTTCCAACCCTTTTAGAGATAGAGAGCCGTTAGAAGACTCTCTTGCGGTCAAATGTTTAACTGAAGGAGAAATTGATGTTTTGGGGCGTATGCCTTGGTCTTCAAATGCCACTTTTTTAGTCGACATAAGTTTGGATGAAAAAATAATTCAAGGCGTATATAAACCTCTCTCTGGGGAACGACCTCTTCATGATTTTCCACCTGAAATTTATAAGCGTGAAGTAGCGGCTTGGGAATTAGCGAAACAACTTAATTGGGGGATGATCCCGCCAACTGTTTCTCGACTCGGACCACTTGGTGAAGGCTCTCTTCAGTTATACGTACCTTGTGATTATGAGCAACATTATTTCACCCTCAGAGATAAGGTTTCATATTCTAAAACCCTTAAGAAACTTGCCGTATTTGACATAGTCTCAAATAACACTGATCGTAAAGCAGGTCACGTTCTAGAAGGAAAAGATGGGAATATTTGGGCTATAGACAACGCCCTGAGTTTCCACCATCAATTCAAGATTCGGACAGTCATTTGGGACTGGGCTGGAGAATTTATTGACTCTCAATTGATTGAAGACCTGCAAGGGTTTATTTCTAGTGGGCCTTCTGAATCTTTAGTTTCTCTTCTTGCTCCTATGGAAATAGATGCCCTTGTTACGAGAGCGCAGGCAGTTTGTTCTGCAGGATCCTTGCCATACGATTCGACTGGCTACCGTGTTCCTTGGCCACTTCTATGAAAAGGGGCCTCGATCACTTTCTTGAAATTGGAGATCTTGATGGGCTTATACGACTTATTGACGAACTCTGTGAAGATGAATCTTGGTCCGATCTAGAAGATGTGGCGATTCGGTCTCGACAAGCTAACGAAAGAGGCCAGCAATTATGGCCCGCGGGTGACCATGCAGAACATAGATTGGCTCTTGAGTCACCTGGAGAATTTGCTGCCCGTGCAGTTAATCGTGATGCTCAAACTTTTGGGTTAGCTCCGTTAACTGAAGTAGCAGCTTCTTCTCATACTTGGGAAGAATTAAGCCTTAATTTAAATAGCGGACCTCTCCGTTCGTTAGTTATTCACGAAAGAGTATTTAGAGGGGAAGACTTGACTGAAGTGGAGATTGCTGAAGACCCTTTAGGTCTTCCCTTAGTCCTTGCTGGCTGGGAACAGTCAGTGGAGCCACCTGATATCAAAAAATATGAAGTTGATGATCCATCTCCTTCAATTAACAATCTTGACTCTTTCCCTCTTCCAAAGCCCGGTGTCGTAGCTCATGACTCGGGGACCGAAGCGCTACGGAATCTTGTTCAAACTTGGACGAGTCAATCAAACGGTCGCTCTGCAGCGGTAAGGGTCTACGGAGACGCAACTACAGCTATTTCTTCTTTGGGTGTAAATGAAGTTAAAGCTAAAGAGGTTTCTATTTCCGAAATGTGGGGTCACTTGGTTTGGGCAGCTTCCTCTGGAGGTGCTTATGGTCGTCGACCAGGTTGCGCAAAGGGACGATTTGAAGCTTGGTGGTGTGCCGTAGCTCTAGCGGGTTTAGACCAAGAGGAAGTTTGGCCACCATTAACTCTTGAATTAGAGGAAGCATTAACTGAGATGAATTGGTGGATATGGGATGATGGCTCTTTATCAAAGGGGTGGAGCTTGAGAATCGCGGTAGAAGATCCTGTAGATGGACTGTCTTGGGCGTTAACCGCTGAAGACACTCGAGAGTAAGTTGTAAAATTTAGGCAGAGTTTCTGCTAGGCCTAGCCTCTTGATTCAAGCGCAGAGATAAGTTCGGGTAGAACTTTATGCACATCTCCAACGATGCCAAGGTCTGCTACTCCAAAAATCGGAGCTTCTTCATCTTTATTTATAGCAATGATATTTGCAGAACCTTTCATACCTACCAAGTGTTGAGTTGCTCCAGAAATTCCGCAAGCTAGATACACCGTTGGCTTCACGACCTTTCCTGTTTGTCCAACTTGGTATGAATATGGAACCCATCCTGAGTCGACAACAGCCCGTGAAGCACCAGGAGCTGCTTTTAATAGTTTTGCAAGACTTTCAATCATTTCGTATTTGTCAGGTTCTCCCAATCCACGCCCTCCGGAAACAACTATTGCTGCTTCATCAAGTTTTGGCCCAGTGGTCTCTTCAACAAATCTGTCTTTTACGACCGACGTATTAGTGTTACCGGTATCTCCTGCTTGAATTGCGTCAACATTTGCTGTTGAACCTCCTGAAGATTCTGCTTCAAAGGATTTTGGTCGAACCAAGAATATGGCTGTTCCTGATCCAGTAAATCCAGTTGTGACATTTGTTGTCCCACCAAATACAGGTTCAACTCCTAATAGGCGATCACCTTCTACTTTGAGTTCAACAACATTAGTAATGACGGGCACATCTAATTTCGCTGATAGGCGTCCTGCTACATCTCGCCCATCGTATGTTGTCGCACATAGAACAGCTTCTGGTCCGTTGCCTTCTGAAACAGCAGAAGCAATAGCGGAAGCGACCTGTGGGCCCGCTAAAGACTCGCCTAAGTCTCCGATTGATTTGACGCTTGCTGCTCCGTATTCCCCTAGCTGAGAAGCTAGAGAGGATGCGTCACCATGAACGATTACCTCTACGGTGTCTGCTAACTGGCGAGCCCCAGTAATTAGTTCAAGCGTTGTAGTGGAAACCACTCCATTTGTTGCTTCGCCATAAATCCAAATAGTTGAGATGCCCATAGTCGCCTCCTAAAGAACCTTAAGTTCATCTAAAAATGCCATGATTCTTTCATGAGCATCACCTTCATCAACAATGATCTCTCCAGCTTCGCGTTCTGGCGCTTCTGCTATTTCGGTAATTTCTTGGCGAGCCCCCGCCCAACCTACAGTTCCTGCTTCAATACCTAAAGCAGCCAGATCAAGTTCCTCTACTGGCTTATTTTTTGCTGCCATGATTCCTTTGAATGATGGATATCTCGGTTCAACCACGCCTGCTGTTACCGACACAACACAAGGAAGCGGGCATTCAACTTCGTCATAGCCTTCTTCTGTTTGACGTTTAACCGAAACAGCATCACCGTTTACTGAGATTTCTTTTGCGAACGTAACTGCCGGAAGATCAAGAATTTCAGCTATCTGAACTGGGACTGTGCCGGTGTATCCGTCACTTGATTCTGTAGCAGCCAAGATAAGTGTGGGTTCAGAACGATTAATGGCTGCGGCTAGAACTTTAGCTGTCGATAGTGCGTCTGATCCTGCCAAAGCATCATCGCTTACAAGAACAGCGCTGGCTGCTCCCATCGCAAGGGCGGTTCGTAAACCACTCATCTCATTATTTGGCGCCATTGAAACCAATCGGACCTCGCCGCTTCCAGCTTCATCTACAAGTTGAAGAGCCATCTCAACTCCATAAGAATCTGATTCATCAAGGATGAGTTTCACGTCTCTCTTAAGAGTTTTAGTTTCTGGGTCCAGTGCTCCAGGATCAGCTGGATCGGGAATTTGCTTTACACATACAACAATGTTCATGGCGCAATTCTGCCTTATCAGGAACGTTTGACAACTATTCGCGGGCAATTTTAGTAAACGGTCATTAGTCACTTATCGAAAATAGTGAAATATTCCCCCATTTATAGGGGAAAACAGAAATAGGCGCTTTAAAAGAATTTTCTGAAACTGAATAAATTTTGGCCTTTCAGTACATTTGTCCTGACTAGCGTCACCTACAGCGATACTCTCGTTATTGCAATGAAATTACTTCTAGTAGTGAATCCTTCGGCTTCGTCCGTTACAGCTCGTACCCGAATAGTTATTCAGAAAGCCCTCTCTGCTGATCACCGACTTGAAGTAGCTGCTACTAGTCGTCGCGGCCATGCAACTCGACTTGCGCAGAGTGCTGCTCATGATGGCTTTGATCTGGTCGTAGTTCTAGGTGGAGATGGCACTTTAAATGAAGTTGCTAATGGATTGGCTGGCACAGAAACGGCACTTGCTGCTCTTCCTGGAGGCTCTACAAATGTTTTCGCCAGAACTATTGGTCTTCCAGACGACCCCGTGGAAGCTACTGGGTCTTTACTTGACGCTCTTGAAGCAGGGTCTACTCAACGAATTGGTTTAGGGGTTATCAATGATCGCTATTTTCTCTTTCATGCAGGAATAGGTTTCGATGCTGCAGTTGTTGAACAAGTTGAACGCCAAGGTGGATTATTGAAAAGGTTCGCTGGTCATCCTTTATTTGTAGCCGCAACTATCAATACATGGTTGCGTCATTACAACCATAAGCGACCTTCTTTCCACATTTCTTCACGCGGCAAAGACATACACGAAATAGAACCTGGCAATGACGGAATGTTTGCCGTTTGTTTAAACACAGATCCTTACACGTATCTTGGTTCGCGAGAGATCTCTTTTTCTCCCGAGACCACTCTTCAAACACCTCTTACAGTAATAACATTTAGATCCTTGTCGCCGAGCCGGTTACTACCAGTACTTGCCTCTTCTCTGGGTTTGGGAAATAACCGTGTCAGTGAAAGCCCTATTGTTGATTACCAAGTCGATGTCTCTGAAGGTTCGATCTCTGGATACGACGCAGTGCCATGGCAAGTGGACGGAGATTATTTAGGGAAAGAAAAAGAATTTTATTTCCGGCACGAACCGGAGGCTTTGAATCTTGTTTTACCTCTCGGAGTTAGAGATAGTTACTAACCAACTTGTTGATCAATTATCTCTCGGGCTACTCCGGGGCGATTAGTTATTATCGCGTCTGCTTGCCATGACGCAAGTTCTTCTATTCGCTCTTCATCATCAACGGTCCAAACAAATACCTTAAGGCCGCGTTGATGCGCTTCGTTAATAAAAGCTTCATCAACAAGTTCATCCCAAGGGTGTACTGCCCCATGGCCATGATTTACCACACGATCTAAAATTTGATTCGAACCTGTTCGTTCAAGGACTAGCCAACCGGTTGGTAAATCTTCATTAGCGGCGCGTATACGGTTTACTGCGCTCATATCAAAAGAGGAAACTCTTAAAAGCTCTGTAGTTCGGTAAGCCAGAGCAAGGCCAACCACTGCTTCACATACCATTACCATGTCTTCCCTATCAGGCTCTCCTGGAAGGCTCTTGACTTCTATATTTACTCCAAGTCCTTCCATGCATTCAAAAGCTTCGGCGAGACTGGGGATAAAAGCAGGAAGATCTTTCGAATCTATATCTCTGATAAGGCGTCCATCGGCAAGATGAGCATCGTGATGCACGACGAGAACACCATCCTTTGACCTTCTAATGTCTAACTCCACCCAGTCTGCTCCTTGTTCTTTGGCAGCTGAGAAAGCTTCAATAGTATTTTCGTAGTGTTCGATAGAAGCGCCTCGGTGAGCGACAACCAATGGTTTTATGGGTGGTTGAGGGTTATTCATATTGTTCTAAAGCAACCTATCTAATCTTTATACTTCTGGCTCTTGTGCATCGTCCCAAGGGCCGAGTAAGCGGTTGCCTGGA
This sequence comes from Actinomycetota bacterium, assembly GCA_902564875.1. Taxonomy (GTDB): domain Bacteria; phylum Actinomycetota; class Acidimicrobiia; order Acidimicrobiales; family MedAcidi-G1; genus MedAcidi-G2B. The sequence continues at coordinate 43,121 of CACFCV010000005.1, read as the reverse complement.
ATCTGAACTTCTGCCACTGTTCCGCTTCCTTTTCCTGCAGGTTTTAGTGTCAAAACACCATCTAATTCTGTTTCAACAAAAGTACGGACAATCGTTAAACCAAGGCCTTGCGATGTTTCGATCTCAAACTGGTCGGGTAGACCAATTCCATCGTCGACCACCCGAACGCTAAGGCTGTCAGGTTTTCGATCAATTTCTATAGTTACATTCCCAGAATTCCCTTCCGTAACCATTAGTGATTCTGGATATCCATGGTCTACGGCGTTTTGTAGGAGTTCTGTAATTACTACTGCCAAGGTGGTAGTAGTCTGTGATGGCAACTTTCCGCCTTCTCCAATAACGCTAAATCGTAAAGGCCTCTCGGGTAAGGAAACAGTTTCTTCCACAAGTTTGACTAACAGTCCTACAATTTCAGTGAATTCTGTATCATCTTCTGCGCTTTGCGCAAGGGTTTCATGGACAACTGAAATTGCGCCAACTCGACGTGCTGATTCCTGCACCGCTGCTCTTGCTTCTTCACTTTTGAGTCTGCGGCTTTGTAGACGTAAAAGAGATGAGATTGTTTGAAGGTTATTCTTTACTCTGTGATGCACTTCACGGATTGTTGTATCTTTAGAAACTAATTCTCGGTCTCGGCGCCTAAGATCTGTTACGTCGCGCAGGAGAACTATTGCCCCCGTTGCTGAACGTTTATCAAGTATGGGCAAACAATGAGATACGACAACAACTTCACTGCCATGACTGATTTCTTCAATGACTGCTGTGCGTCGCGCAAAAGCTTGTCTTAGCATGACTGCGCCAAGATTGGTTTCTTCCAGACGTGACCCAACTGCTGCCCTATGCATTCCTATTCGGTGCAACGCTGACACCGCATTAGGTGAAGCGAACTCAATTCGGCCTTGCTGATCTACCAATAAAAGACCATCACCTACGCGAGGAGTTCGATGTCTCAAACGTTCTTCTTCTCGATATGGGAATTCTCCGCGCTCTATCATTTCGACAAAGCGACGGAAAACCCGACGGTAGGTTCTTTCAAGAACACTGCTAGCTCTATCCGCTGAATAAAGGCGTTCTCTGGCGAGAACTGCTACAACTTGTCCACCTAGCCGAACTGGAGTCGCACGAACAGAGATCTCACGCTCTCCACCTGTTTGTATGAGCCCTTCAATAGTTTCTTCTTTGTTAAAACATTCTGTAATTAAAGAGCGATGCCGAGATTCAAAAACTTGACCAATCATGTCGGCGCGATAAAGGGTGGTGCCGGTTGTAGGTCGAACATGCCCGAGCAGGACTAAAGATTTTTCTGCTTCAGAAGAATCGATTCCATAAAGCAGAAGATCAGCAAAGGAAAGATCCGCTAATAGGCCCCAGATGGCCGTCAGGTTTTGTAGATGCGTTATCTGATCATCGTCTAATTCTGTGTGACTGTGGCAAAGTTCCGTCAATGTAGCCATAATTTGAGCCTAGAGCCGACTAGCAGTAGACGAAAGTTGTTAAATCAACTAAACCCAACAGGGTTTCCGGATCCCGCTGCTCCAATGTCCACATACGCTATTTTGTTTGTCGGTACTCCTACTTGCCTGCCTTTAGTATCTGTGAGCCAAAAAAGTCTCACTTCCCCAGAAAGTGCCGCATCAATATCTTTTTTTAGTTTCTTTAGGTCCGTGTCGTCTGATAACTCTATTGTTATTTCCTTTGGAGTTTCAGATACCCCTATACGTATGTCCACTTTTCTTCCTTGCTCTATTTAGTTACTGATAAAAACTATCCCAGTAAATTCAACTCTGGGTGAGAACGTTTTGTGGGTTTGAGATCTTCATCTACTACGCGAGCTAATTCTTCAAATACTTTTCCGACTTCGGTTGAAGCGTCTACAGCCACAGGATGGCCCGTATCCCCTCCTTCTCGCAATATTGGAACTAGAGGAACTTTGCCAAGAAATGGTACGTTTAATTGGCTAGCAAGCTCTTCTCCTCCTCCTGCGCCAAAGAGTTCGTAGCGAGTGCCATCGTCTCCGGTAAACCATGACATGTTCTCAATAACGCCATTCACAGAAACACTTACTTTCTCTGCCATGTAGGCCGCACGCTGTGCAACTTTCTGAGCAGCTGGTTGAGGTGTTGTCACAACTATCATTTCTGCTGTGGGGAGAAAGCCCGCTAAGGATATTGAGATATCTCCTGTTCCTGGAGGCAAGTCAACGAGCAAATAGTCTGGATCATCCCAATAGACATCCGTAAGGAACTGTTCGAGTGCTTTATGCAGCATTGGTCCACGCCAAATTACCGGCTGATCCTCCTCTGCGAAAAACCCCATAGATATGCAGCGCACCCCATGAGCGACAGGTGGGATAAGCATTTCATCAATTACTGTTGGCGGGTTCTTTACCCCCAGCATTCTCGGTATAGAGAATCCCCACACATCAGCATCAACTACAGCTACGTCCTTACCACGAGCAGCTAGCGCTACAGACAGATTTGCAGTCACCGAAGATTTTCCAACACCACCTTTACCGGATGCGATAAGAAGCACCCGAGTCTTATTGCCAGGTTTTCCAAATGGAACTTCTCTACCTTCTGCGTGGCCCTGCGCTGGATTCGTGCCTGCAGTAGCTTGTGGATTTCCGTGAACCATAAGCCGAACTGATTCTCTTTGTTCATCAGACATAACAGTAAATTCAACTGTTACTTCAAGAGCCTCCCCTGTTGATCTGAGAGCTTGTTCAACTGATTCCTGTATTTGAGCTTTCAAAGGGCAGCCAGGAATTGTAAGAGCGATCAATATTTCAACTTTTGTGTCTTCAATTAAAACATTTTGAACCATTCCAAGTTCGACAATGCTTCGACGTAGTTCAGGGTCCTGAACTGGTTCTAATGCTTTAATTACTTGGTCTTCAGTTACCGCCACAAAGTCTCCTGACTCTTTATTATTCTTAAGCTGTTTGTTGTTCTAATGAGCATTGCCCTTAAGTTCGCTAGGCTATCCGTGTGGACAAGCCACCGCTAACACCTACAGAGTTTGCTTCAGCAGTAACTGCAATAACAGGAGCTTTTGGCGATCCCACACGTCGAGATATCTATCTGTTCGTTCGTGAACATAATAGTGGTATAACTGCTACTACTGCTGCCTCACATTTTGATTTGCACCCGAATGTTGCTCGTCATCATTTAGACAAACTCAATGCAGGCGGCTATTTGGAAGTCTCTGTTGAGAAAAATTCAGAATCTACTGCCGGTAGACCTTCAAAGATTTACAGGGTCAAAGATTTTCCGTCTTCTCTAGAGCTTCCTATTCGCCAAGATTCAGTGCTCGTGAGTTTGCTGGGTCGGACACTGGCTCTTTTACCGCCATCAGAAGCTGAAGCAATGGCGGAAGAAGTTGGTATTGAAGTCGGACGTTCAATGGCGGAAACTATTTGCCCTGACGAAGTGCAGCAGTCTTTTCATACAGCTTTGCACTCCATCGCAGAAGCCCTTACCGCTCATGGGTTCGCCGCGAGGGCCGAAAAAGATAATAAGTCTTCAAAATTAAGAATTATTTCTGAACACTGTCCTTTTGGGGTGACAGCTATTGAGCATCCGGTAATCTGCGCTGTAGATCGAGGTTTAGTCAAAGGAATGCTTTCTTCTCTATATGGAGAAGCCACTACCGATTTATCTTCTTCATTACCTATGGGCGATGACGTCTGTATAACTGATATACACGCTTGATTATCCCATGATTTCAAAGTGTCCATATCTTTTCTTCACGTTGGATCTTTGCCTTTCAGACAAGAAACTGGGCTTTTTTAATGATCTACCTAATTAGACATGCTTCCGCCGGTCATAGATTTGGCTTGGATGCAGATGATGTAGATAGACCTCTAGATGAAGGAGGGGCACAAGAAGCTCAGCAAATAAGTGAGGCGTTAATCACTCAACCAATAAGAAAAATCATGTCTAGTCGCGCTGTTCGCTGTCAGCAATCTATAGCTCCTTTAGCGCGACAATTAGAAATTGAGATAGAAATAGAACCTAATCTTTTTGAAGGCTCCCATCATTCTGCAACTGCTTTAATCAAGAGCTTCTTCAATTATCCATATGATGTGGTTGCTTGCAGCCACGGAGATGTAATTCCTGAGATTTTAGGTGATTTAATCGAAGAAGGTCTTCAAATTAGAGGTGGAAGGTCTTGTGCGAAGAGTTCTATTTGGGCGCTATCTACCTCTAAAGAAGGTCGAATGTCTGGCCTGTACTTTTCATCTCCTCTTGAATTCAAATCGCTTAGTTAAGCAGTCCTTGAGTTTCAAGTAATTGAACCAGCAACTCTGGGGGATTCATTAGTTCTTTGAATTTTTCTATATCAGTCGTCGCCCCTAGTTCATCTTCTAACAATACGAATCTCACAAGAGCGCGGTAAGCCAACGCATGAGGGTGTGTTGGTTCAAGAACTAGCGCTGTATCTAATGATTCCATAGCTGCTTCTATCAAATTTGGCTCGAATGTGTTAGCTAGTAACCAGCCACGCTCTGCTAACAATGACGCATCTTCAGCATCTCTTAGAATTCCTGAGTCAAGAAGTTGTAAGGCCTTAACCAGTTCCCCTTGTGCAGCCAAGGCCGCTGCAGTTCTTTCTCTAAGTTTGCTGTTTGACAATAAGTCCCAAACAATTGGTGGGGCCTCAAGTGCATCAAGATCAATGAGGTTTTCAGAAGCTTCTTCATAATTGCCATCAGCGAAGAGTTGTGAAGCTCTAAACACTCGCACATCGGGATAAGTCGGATCAATTTCAATTGCTGCCGCAAAATCATTTCGCGCAGCTTCAGAATTTCCTGTTCTCCAAAAAGTCCATCCTCGGTATGTGAGGGCTTCTACGTTTGATGGCTGGATGACTAACACTTCGTTATAGAGAAGTATCTTATTTTCATCTGAAGCAGTTTGTGCTTCGATTAAAAGCGTCCGAGTTGAGGATGGAATATCTCCTGTTGGAAAATCGTTAGCTCCTCGATTCCCAGTGAACTGTGCGATCAGAATCCAGGCTACTACTGGAACACCCAATACAAATAATAGAACTGGCAAGCGTCGGTTTTTTATTGTCACCACTTTGAATGGATTCTCCCCTTGCCACTTTCTTAAAGTTGATGCCAGTAAAAATACTGCTAAGACTCCAGCCAAAATAGGTATCAGCCACACAAGCCCCGTTAAGCCGGATTGCTTTGGTGTGTAATCAATGTCTTCTCCGAAACGGGAAACAAGATCAGATCTAATGGCGCTGTCGGTAAATCCCTCATCTACCATTCTGGCTATCTCTGTTCTTATAGCCTGCGCTATAGGAACATCTGATTCAGCCACCGACTGGCCATCGCAAACAGGACAAGCCAAATCATCTGCAATTCGATGAACTTTATCTGCATTGGTCAGAGCGGGTTGTTCTGCTAATTCGGAAAAAATTAGTGCACCGAAGACAATAAATACCAGCAAGATCCACCGATAACGAATCATCTGTTTCTCGCTTCTAGAAGTAAATCCTCTAAATAGTCTTGTGTTACTCCTCCCACAACTTTTGCTGCTACAAACCCTGCCGGTGAAACTAAGTAGGACTCTGGTACTGCAACTACTCCCCAATCCACAGCGACGCGCTCAGTTTCAGAAGTTAAGACAGGCCAATCTCCTCCGTTGAGGCGAAAGAACTCTTCAACTGCCGCTTCAGTGTCAGAAAATGAGATAGTGACGATTCGAACGTCGTCATTTTGCTTGTGGTTCTCCGCGAAATTAACAAGATGAGGGTGTTCTTGAATACAAGGAATACAGGTAGTAGAGAAAAAGTTTACAACTACCCATCGGCCACGTTGATCGTCTAAATCCCATAGTTCGCCTTCAAAAGTCTGGGCTTTGATTTGTGGAGCAGCCTCGCCAATCAGGTATGTGTTGATTCGATCATCGCCAGAATCTCTAGTTGCCAGTACACCAACAAGAATAAGAACCACGACTCCAACGACTACAGCAGTCACTCTTGTTGGACTCATGAGTTGACCTTTTCTATTTCTTCGTGAATTTCCGTTTTGTTTTTACGCCGGGGCGGAATGGATGCCATTATGGTTCCTGCGGCCATTACCGCACCTCCTACCCACAGCCACCAAACCAATGGTTGGACTGTTACTCGTACAACTGTTGGTTCGTCTTGTGTTTCCGGCACTTTTAATACTGAAAGTTGAACATCATCTTTCCACGTTGAACGGGTACTAGGAGTACCTATGGGCTGACCGCTGAATGGAAAGATACTTATTGCTGGTGTGAAGACTTTCCCATCAATAGCTACTCTCACCACGGTTTCAATTTTTTCTTGTTTTTCTATAACTTCATTCCCTTGGAAAACAAGTTCATGACCAGCGAAAGTGGCTGAGTCTCCAATATCTGAAAAACGGAACTCAGTTTGTCGCAGATATGAAGAAGACACGGCAAGAGCGACTGCAACTATTGCTACTCCAACGTGGACAACCATGCCGCCACTTGACCTGCCAAAGAAACCCGCAGGTCCCTTGGATTTGATCGTGAGCACAAGAGGGCGGATAGCGCCCCCAACAGCAAAACCTGCTAATCCAATTGCAAGAGTGGGGGCCCAACCTCTTGCACCAAGCACTACACCTAATACTATTGCCGATGTTCCAAATACTGCCGGCCACCAAAGTCTTTTGGACAATAGTTCGCTACCTGTCTTCCCCCATGGAAGAGCTGGAGCGATAGCCATCAAGAACAGCAATAAGAACCCTATTGGCATTGTCATTCGTTCAAAATATGGATTACCGACCGAGATGCGATTCCCATTTATTGCTTCAACTATTAGCGGGAAGACTGTACCTAAGAGAACAACGAATGCTAAACCAGCAAAAAGTAAGTTGTTTGTTAAGAATGCGCCTGTTCTTGAAATAGGCGTTTCTATTGAACCTCCTGACCGAATATCATCGCCTCTCATGACGATCAAAAGAAGAACAACGATCACAACCAAAGTAAAGAAAGCAAGGAGCATGGGCCCTATGCCGGATTCTGTAAATGCATGAACAGAATCAAGAACTCCGGAACGGGTAATAAACGTTCCAAGGATCGTTAGAGCAAAAGTGGAACACAATAGCGAAAGGTTCCATACGCGTAACATCCCTTTCTGCTCTTGAACCATCACCGAATGCAAATAGGCAGTCCCAGTTAGCCAAGGTAAGAGTGATGCGTTCTCTACTGGGTCCCACGCCCAGTAACCACCCCATCCAAGAACTTCATAAGACCACCATGCTCCAAGAAGAATTCCAACTGTCAAACAACCCCATGCTGTAAGAGTCCATCTTCTCGTCTCCGTAAGCCAACCTTCGCCATGTCGTCTTGTGACGAGTAAAGCAACGGCAAAAGCAAAGGGAACAGAGAATCCGACATAACCGAGATAAAGCACTGGCGGATGGAATGCCATAAGCACATGATTCTGAAGTAGGGGGTTAGGCCCTGGGCCGTCATATCCAGGCCAGGGATCAAAAGTGTGAAATGGAAATGCTGGGCCTGCGAGAAGCAGAAAGAAAAACAGGCATATAACTAAGAGAACTAGTAGAGCCCAGCTGACTACCGGATCTACGAGGCGTTTTCGAAATCTCCAAACAACTAAAACTAGATAACCGACAAGAACCAGTACCCATAGGAGTATAGAACCTTCTAACGCTGACCAGAGCGTGGCGAAATTGAATAGAGATGGGGTTCGCGAGCTTCCATGTTCTGCGACAAAAGCTACGGTGAAATCTCGAGTTATTAAAGCTACTTCCATCACAACAAACTGACCAACCGCTGCTGCCGCGAGCAATAAAACAAACCAACGAATACGAAGAAGCGATTTATTTGAGCCAGTAACAAGGCCATGAACAATGGTCGAAATACCTAGTAATGCTGCAGCAACACCAAGTGCTACAAAACCTGACCCAAGGGCTGAATTCACAGATTCTTCACTCTTTCAGTGCACAAGATGCAACATCTGTTACACGATCTTTGTCTGTCCGGTAATCATTATCGTGTTTAACAACCATGTGGTCTGTGAGAAGAAACCATCCATCGTTTGCTGAATGTTCAAGAGAGTCTATTTCTACAAGCGGCCCTGCGACCCATTCGCCTTGAAGAACAACTGGAACTCCGGGCTGAAATAACTCTGCCGGATCTCCAGCATGGGCTACATCCGCATAAACGCCCCCGGCGCAGAATGTAAAGACGACGGTTGACTCTCCTCCGATTCTTGTCTCTACTATTCCTGGTAGTGGGGTTCCAACAACTCTGAATCGTTTTTCAACCAATTCATCTCTTTTCTCTACGGCTTCGTCTACTTCGTAAAAAACTAAAGCGGCGTCTCCAAGAGTCACAAACAAAACAACTCCTACCCCTAATAACAAAAGAACTGTCGCTATGAGAGGCCCGCGTCGACGCGGTGGTTTTTCTGGTCGAGCTGGTAGCGGGGCAAGATCGTCAGTCACGGTTTTATTACTCTGAAGAAGTCATCCATCTTTGTCTATCTGAAGGCACCCGAGGAGCAATAGAACGTGCTCTGCGAAATAGTGAAATTACGTAAGCAAAAATCACCACTAACGATATTCCCCAACCTGCAATTAAATATCCCAAATGTGTCATAACGTTCCCTCTTCGTTAACTGTCGCCTCAGATCTTCTTTCTTCAATTGATGTTAAGACATCTTGTTCTAAAGATTCTTTCTCAAGCCATCCCAATCTAAAGCGGTGTAGAACAAGCCACGTGAACAACATTAAGAAAACAACAATTCCCATCATGAGTGTAAAAAAAGTTAGATCTTCAATTTTCAGTTCACTTAAAGTTGACTTTTGATGAAGCGTGCGACTCTCCCACCACTCAACAGAACGATTAATAATCGGAAGATTTATTGCTGCCACTATCGCCACAATTGCAGACCTTCGAGCTTGTTTTTGTCCATCAGGAGCTACGCGGCGAAGAGCTAAGTAGCCAAGGAGCATTAAGAAAAGAATCAAGGTGGTCATTAAACGGACATCTCCCCATTCCCACCATGTATTCCATACTGGCCGGCCCCAAATAGAGCCTGTTAAAAGAACTAACCCGCAGAATATAGCCCCTACTTCAATTGCGGCATGTGCGGTCACATCCCACCATTGTGTTCGTTTAATTAAATACCCGAGCGAAGCGATAGCACCAACTAGAGGGGCCACATACGGACCGATAATTGCCATTGGAACGTGGAGATAAAGTAGCCGAACAGCATCGAATTGACCGATCTCTTCCCCTGTTGTGGGATGGAGACGTACGTCAGGATCTGTAAGGAAAAAAGCGAAGACAAAAAGTGTGACTAAACCAAGCAAAGTGGCAAGCCCTAACAGTCGCGACTTCGGAGAACTAGTAGCACCCTGATTTCGTTTGAAAATTTTTCTTGTACTCATTTCACTTCTCTAACGTTTTACTCTTCTACCAATACCCCGTAAGCCATTGCACCTAGTGCTAGCGCTGCTAATGCAAATAATGATAAAAGTCCTGTCCATTGCCAACCGTTTGTTACTGATTCTCCAAGAGCTCCGCTATAAGCCTTTGTAGCCCCAATAAGTACAGGGGCCAACACTGGAAGTAACAAGATTGGTAAAAGTGTTTCTCGTACTTCTAATCCCGATGCTAGAGCCCCATAAAGAGTACCAGTTGCAGATAAGGCTAAAGCGGCTACAAGTCCTGAAACTATCCATAATGCAAGATCATCTATTGATGTCCCGTAAAAGATAATTACTCCTCCTGTTAGGAAGAGTTCTAAAAAAATCATTTGAACAAATACTGCCATTGCTTTGCCAAGAAAAATAGATGACGGTGAAAGTCCGGCCATCTTAAGTCCTAGTAATGAGTCATTTATTACTTCAAGAGAAACTGAGCGTTGTACCGCAAGTAATAAACAGAGCAAGATCGCTACCCAAAATAATCCTGGTGCAAATAAACGAAGAGTTCTTTGGTCTGCATCCAAAGCAAATCCAAATAAGACCAATACGAGTACAGCAAAAGGAGCGACTTGATTTACAATCACTCGAGACCGGATTTCTATACGAAGATCTTTCATCGCAACTAGAAATAAGTCATTGAAAAACTGTGTCACTGTTTCTCCCCACCTGCTACAACTCCACCTGCAATTGTTACAACGCGAGGTGAGAGAGAATTGATTCGGTCTAGTTCATGAGAAGCGATCATTACAGTTGCTCCTGCCTCGACCGCTTCTTTTATGAATAGGTCAACTGATTCTCTTCCTTCTTGATCTAAGCCAGAATGCGGTTCATCTAACAACCATAACTGCGGGCGTCGTACGGCGAGAGAAGCTAGCGAAGTTCTTCTTTTTTGTCCTGCCGATAACCGAGAAACAGTTAATCTACGTAGCCGTTCCTCAATTCCCATTCTTTGTATTGCGTCGTCTCGACGATCATAAGCTGCTGCTCTATCTAGTCCAGCTGCTTGAGCCCAAAAAAGAATGTTCTCATCTACTGTCAAGTCTTCATATAAACCACTTGTATGACCCAGCATCGCGACCGAACGACGAATTGACTTTTGTTCGGAGTCTAAATCATGACCCAAAACTTTTCCTGATCCTTTATCTAAAGGGATTAGTCCGGCGCACAGTTTGAGCAAAGTGGTTTTACCCGCTCCGTTTGCTCCCTGTAATGCAATAATTTCTCCTGTGTGAACAGCCAAATTCACTCCCGCTAGTGCAGGAAATCGACCTAAAAAAACCATTGCTTCATGAAGCTGAATTACTTCCACGATGCCACGGTAGCGCCGAGTGTGGCTACTCTAACCTTATGAACGTTTATCGTTTTTTTTGTTTACTGATTTTTTTAAGCTTCTCTTTATCAAGTTGTGGAAGCCAAGATAACTCTGGAGTGAATTCTGGAGAAAATAATTCTTCCACAACTGTCATTGAGACTCGTCCATCGCTCGTAGATGAAGACGCTCCTGATTGGTTTGGCGAACCTGTGAATTTACATGATTTGGCCCAAGGTGATTGTTTCAACATGTATGACTGGGTTAGCAACGACCGTTATATTGAATTGAATACTCACGTTCCTTGTAATGGGCCACATCAATTTGAGATTTACCGACTTGTACAACACCCCGCACGAAATGGTGCAGTTTGGCCGGGAGATGAAGAAATGACTGCTTTTGCAGTTAGCCAGTGTTACGAGAGCTTCGAGGAGTTTGTTGGAATAATTTATGAACTTTCAGAATTAGAAATTAACTACCTGACTCCTAATCGAACAAATTTTGAGCATGAAATTGCGCAGTTTCGCGGAGTGCATTGCTACTTATTCCAAGATGATGGTTCTGAACTTCTCGGATCAGCTAAACAATCTTTTCGCTGAAACAAGAGATAAACCAGCCCAAGATTGAGGAATAGCTCCCTGACCTTCTCCTGTATCGGGGTGCCAGTATTCTGCGAATCCTGAAACGTGAGTTCCTTCAGCTACTTGAACCGCAATCTCTTTTGCTAGAGAGGTATCAAATCTAGCTATGGCAAAGTTAATCAGATATGCAAGTTGTGGCCAAACAGGGCCACGCCAATATTTTGTTGGATCAAATGTTGGCTCAGATTTATGAACTCCACGTAATCCGTATTGTGCTCTATAAGCACTATTAGAACTCAAAACTTTCAAAACTTCTTTAGAAATCTGTTCTTTATCTATAACTAGTAAAGGCAATAGTGCATCCAAAGTTCGGCATTTTCCGGAACTAGATTCATGACTTCCTGCATCTATCCAAGTGAGATAAGAATCGTCCCATCTTTGGTTTATCGCATTCACTATCTCTTGTGCAGAATGAACCATGGTTTCATCTCCGGTGACTGAAGCTAATTCAAAAGCATTGAATGCTAGAAGCGCATTGAATCCTATTGAAGCGACCAGAAAATCTGGGTTTCGAATCGGAGAACCATCTTTAGACTTCTCTATCGTCTGCACTAATTGATTTTTTTCTTTTCTCCAACGGTCAACATTGAAACCACCAGAGCAAAAATAATCCCATCTAGAGCTATCGTCTGCTCCTGATTCCCACGGGTGGCACAAAAGAACTAATCCTGATTCATGGCGAGCCCGTTGATTGAATAGGAATGATAATCCTGCAGTTGCTGCTGACAGCACTTCCTGTGGCGGGCAATTCCCAGTTTGGCTGAGTTGAGATATTGCATGTCCATACATTGGAGGTTGCGTTATTGAAGAACCTCCTTTTCTACCCCAAAGATCGGAATGGAAGTCTGGGTCACGCACATAATTAATGTGAGGCACACAGCCTGAATCAAACTGTGGTCGAAATATTTCTTTTAATTCTTGTTGAGCGCGTTTAGGTTTTCCTAATTCATTCCAGATAAGCGCATGAAAAGAAGAATCCCATAACCACTGCCATGGGTAAGTCTTCTTATTTGGAGCGGCATAGCCTTCAGTAACCCAGTTTTTTTCCATAATCTGGTTAACTGAATTCTTAAAATTAGTATCAAACAGTCTCGAGTTATTCATGCCCAAATGTTCTTTCTTATCATTTCGATTTGGACCTACTGACGGAGTCTCAGTTGTTGCTCAAAATTGGGCTGAGGTTCTTGCAGGTCTTGGCTTTGAGGTTTCTTGGGTAGCAGGCTCCTTTGAACCAGGCTGGAAAAGTCCCGGCGAAACAACAATAGTTGAAGGTCTTGGAATTGGAGATGAACAAGCACCCAACATGAGCGAGCTTCATAACGCTCTAAATGGACAAGACTTAGTTATTGTTGAAAATCTCCTCTCAATACCTTTGAATCTTGCAGCATCACATGCAGTCGCTGAAGTTCTGAGAGGACGACCCACCATCATTCATCACCATGATCCTCCGTGGCAGCGAGAACAATATTCTCATATTGAAGACCTTCCTGTTGATGATTTGGCTTGGAAGCACGTAACTATCAACGAACTAACTCGCCGAGAAATGTCTGCTCGCGGCATCGATGCAGTCACCATCTACAACGGATTCAACTTAGACGTTGAATTAGGAAATCGCGAACTAACACGAAAGCGGCTTTGTATCCCTGAAGAAACACTTCTTGTTGCTCATCCGGTACGTGCAATAGAACGTAAAGGAATAGATAAGGCAATAGGAGTTACAGAAAAACTTGGTGGAACCTATTGGATTTCTGGTCCTGCCGAAGATAACTATGGTCCTCAACTTGTTACAGAACTATCCTCAGCAAAATGCCCCGTGATTCATCTTTCCCTTGAGAATCGTGCTGATATCTATGCAGCTGCTGACTTAATTGCTTTCCCATCCACATGGGAAGGTTTCGGAAATCCACCTATTGAAGCTGCGATATATCACCGGCCTGTTTTTGTTGGAAACTACCCTGTCGCAGATGAACTAAGGGGGCTAGGATTTCATTGGTTTGCTGCGGAAGATACTGATGCGATGCGCGAACGGTTAAATGACGCAGAAGGTTTGAACACTCTTTTAAAGCACAACTTTAATGTGGCTTCTCGTGAGCTTTCTTCCAAAAAAATGGCTCAGCGTTTGTCAAATCTCATCATTGAGGCAGGCTGGATACATGTCTCTTCATGATGACCCTGTTCTTCTTCGGCGAAAACGACTCGCCCGGTTAGCCAAATTAGGACAACGTAGTGGCTACTTCGCTTTCTTTATCGCGCTAATCGTTTTCATTATCGGTTTTGCAACAAGTTTCACAAATGCAGTAGCCATTACTCTAATTGTTCTACTTATTCTTGGTTCTTTCCTTCTCGCTCCATCAATTGTTCTACATCATGCGGTTAAAGCAGCGGCAGACATAGACAGACAATAAAGCCCGATAAGGACCTTCTTCTTTAAAGTGACTACGTTGCGAGTATGACCGATACTCCAACTGTCTCTCGTCTTCCTGCATCTGAGCGTCGTGAGCAATTATTAGAAACTGCCTTACATGTAATCGCACGCCAGGGTTTTCATCAAACTTCAATGGATGACGTAGCAAAAAAAGCTGGAGTTACAAAACCTGTCCTTTACCAACACTTTGAATCAAAGCAAGAAATGTATTTCTTAGTTCTTGCTAAAATTGGTCAACAAGTTCAAGATTCAATTGAATCAAGTCGCGGGTCTTCGTCTCCTAGTAACCCTTTGGAATGGACTGAGTTGGGAATACTGGGGTTCTTTAAATTCTTTGAAAATAAACCAGATGCATTTAATTTTCTTTTTGGAGCTGCAGATATTCAAGATGCAGAACTTAGAAATGAACTTCGGAAGCTGCAAGACAACCTCACTCTGCGTCTAGCTAAGAACCTTCAATCTCGTTTCGATATCGAGCAATCAGTCGCTGTAGTTTCTGGAATTTTCGGCTTGCTTGTAGGAATGCTTCGCCACTGGATGCACGACGGGCAAAGAAAATCGGTTGAAGAAATGGCTCATTTAGCTTCAAAAATGGTCACGAATGGAATAGCGGGGCTGATTGAAGAACTTAACCGGAGTTCTTAGGAGAAATATCTATTGGTGTTGGAGGAATCTGCCCTTCAACAAGGTCGGGCAAGAATTCTCTGAGCCTTTCGGGTAAAACTGGAAAATCAAACGATAAAAGTTCTTCCACCGACCACCATCGGGCTTCAATAAATGCTGCCGCTTCTAAGGCTTCGAGATGTTTCGGCCTGTACTCTCCTCCATCACACCATGCGATATGGATTTTTTCGTCGTTGTCAAAAAAATAAGGTCCAAAAGTAAACTGGACTTGCTGTGTCCATACAACGGGACCCATTTCTGCTTGTATTCCAGTTTCTTCCCATAATTCTCTTGATGCGGCGGTAGCAGAATCCTCTCCCCAACCAATTCCGCCGCCTGGTATTTCCCACCAAGAAGGTTTAAAGGGATCTATTGGATCTTCTGCGTGAATGAGAAAAATTTCGTTTGACTTGTTTAGAAGAACTACTCGCGCAGCTTGACGTTTTTGTGACATTGCTTAAACGCATTCCAAGCATTGACCGAGTATGTCAAATCGGTGACTGCCTGCTTTGAACCCCTGTTTCCCAACTTTATTCATTATCTTTTTTACAATTTCTTCAAATTCTTCTGGAACCGTGAAATCCTCTAAACGTCCGCATTCTCTGCATTCAAGATGATGGTGATGTCCTGTTAGAGACTCATCGAGTTCAAAGCGGCTATGGTCATCCCCAGAATTGATTAGTCGAACTATCCCTATTTCTGACATTTCACTGAGATTTCGGTACGCAGAACTTTGTGCTAATCCTTTAGTTTTGCCAACTTCCAGAATCTCTGGCAATGTCATTGGCCTCCCCCCATCTAATAGAATTTTCACCACGGCATATCGAGATTTGCTATATCGCTTATTTGCGGCAAGTAACCGACGTCCAACTACGGCGTGTATTTCATTTATTTGTGAATGAGAATGCTTCATATAACGACCTTAAGCATAATTGAGAATCAATGAGAATACAGGATAAGAGTTATTGGACATTTTTGCTCTAATGCGGTGTCATAATTGCTAAAGCGTCTGTAATACCGAAATTTCTCGTCTTGACCGTTGTAATAAATCTTCCGGGCTGTACTGCAGGTTTTAGTTGGGTCGCTGCTTCTCCATAAAACTCAACTGTTTTTTCTATTTGGTCCGAAATAAGAGCAAGGCCCCAAATTGTTGCTGGCTCATCACCAGATTTTGTATCAGGTCCAACTAACTCAAGAATCACATCGCCGAGCCAGAAAAATGTTTGTCGCATTTTTGACTCTTTTTTTCCAAACGCTCTTACTCTGCGAGCCTCTATACCAGCTGTCTCTAGAGCTTGCGTTGTTCGATCACAATCAGAAGTTGTCACAACAAGATGATCAATCCGACTTACATAATTTGGATGATTTGACTGCTCATCATTTCGGCCCTCTGTTCCTGGATCAACAAAAAATGTAAGGCCGTCAAAGACTCCTTCTAAATTTTTTGTTCCGATCGCATAAATTCCTTGTTCGAGAGGCTCTTCTTGGAATCGAAGTAAAACTTCTCCAATGTGAGTAGTTGAGGTTCCTTGGTTGGATTCAACAACATTGAATCCTGCTGCACACCAAGGGTTGAAATCATCACTTACTTTCAAACTAATTAGCTGTGCATCATCATGAACTGTCATAGAACCCTCTAATCATTATCTAACTTATTTTTAGAGGGGATGCAGTGCATTAATGCGTTTCGTCGACAGCGACAAACTAGTTCTCCGGTTTGCTTGAAAGCGCGATGTTCAAAAGTAATTATTCCTGTCTCTGGCCGAGATGCAGACATCCGAGAATGCATTACTTCAGTTTCGAAGTTCAACGTATCATTTAGAAAAACCGGATTTGGGAAAACAGTCTCTTCGAACCCTAGATTCGCCACAGTGGTTCCTAAAGTAGTGTCTTCTACACTAACTCCAACTGTTAAACCCAGAGTTAGCAAACTGTTGACTATTCGTTGCCCAAAAACTGATTTTTCAGCAAAAGTTGGGTCGAGATGCAGTGGCTGTGGGTTATGTGTCATTAGACAGAACTCTTCGTTCTCAGACTCCGAGACTGTGTGTTTTATAGAGTGCTGAATAACTAAACCGACCGGTAATTCTTCAAACCATAACCCAAGAGATTCTGCTTTTTTATTCACTCATCTATTGTGGCTCGTTTATGTGTGACTACGCTCGTCGGCAATGGATAATTATTTATGGAAACCTTCTTTTGAACGAATAAGTTCAAGCCAGATGCATTCGTTTTGTGATGCAGCTAACGTTTCCGAAACAGAATTACACGACTGGTCGATTAAAAATCCCTCAAAGTTCTGGGATCTTGTTTGGAATTACTTTCAAATTATTGGAGAACGTGGTGAGCGATCTTCAGTTTCAAGCGGTTCAGAGTTATATCAAACTCAATTCTTTAGCGGGGCTTCATTGAATTACGCAGAAAATTTACTGAAACGTTCTGATAATGAAGTGGCTCTTAGTTTTGAATCAGAAAACAAACTCTCTAAAGAAATTTCTTGGGCTGAGCTAAATAATCTTGTTTCCCAGCTTCAACAGGCATTTTTATCCTCTGGCATTAAAAAAGGTGACCGTATCGCAGCATGGTTGCCAAATGGAATTGAAATTTATGCTGTGATGCTTGCTTCTGCCTCTATAGGTGCCGTCTTTTCTTCGGTATCACCGGATTTTGGCCCAAAAGGTGTAATTGACCGTTTTGGGCAAATTGAGCCGAAAATACTTTTTGCAATTAATAGTTACCAATATGGTGGACGTGAATTTGACTTAACTAAAAAAATAGTCGAAGTAGTAGATGAACTTCCGACTGTAGAAAAAACCGTTGTTATTTCAGATGATCAAGACAGTCTTCCCCCACTGCAAAATTGTGAAACATTTAATGAATTTTATTGTCAATACAAGGCTCAAGAAGTTGACTTTGTAGATCTGCCTTTTAACCATCCGCTTTATATCTTGTACTCCTCTGGCACTACCGGAGTTCCCAAGTGCATTGTTCATAGAGCAGGTGGTTTGCTTTTAAAACACCTTGTAGAGCACCGTCTGCATTGCGATGTTCGCCCAATGGATCGGGTTTTTTATTTCACTACTGCCGGCTGGATGATGTGGAATTGGTTGGCAGCAGGTCTATCTGCTGAAGCAACACTTGTTCTTTATGATGGGTCGCCTTTTTATCCGGATGCATCACGATTATTTGATTTGATTGATGAGAAAAAAATAACTCTCTTTGGTGTTTCTGCCAAATTTATTGACTCTGTCTCTTCAACAGGTCTGCGCCCTATTGAAAGTCATGAACTAAAAACCTTAAGAACTATTTGCTCTACTGGAAGCCCGCTAAGCCCTGAAAGTTTTACTCATGTTTATAGAGACTGGAAGAACGATGTTCATCTAGCGTCTATTTCTGGCGGAACAGATCTATGTGGTTGTCTTGTAGGAGGTAATCCGACTACCCCGGTTTTCGCAGGTCAGATACAGGGACCAATTTTGGGTCAGGATATGGATGTGGTGGATAATGATGGGAATCCAACCGCAGTGGGTGTTCCAGGAGAGTTGGTTTGTAAGTCTGCATTTCCTTCAATGCCGATTGGTTTCTGGGAAGACCTAGATGATCTTAGGTATAAAGCCACTTACTTCGAAAAATTCCCAGGTCTCTGGCATCAAGGGGACTTTGCAGAAAGAACTCCAGAAGGCGGCTTTATTATTCATGGTAGATCTGATGCAACTCTTAATCCTGGTGGGGTTCGTATTGGAACTGCAGAGATTTATCGACGAGTAGATGCTTTTGATGAAATTTCAGAAAGCCTTGCTGTGGGTCAAAGTTGGAATGGTGATGTCAGAATTGTGTTGTTTGTCGTCATGGCTGATGAATTTTCTTTTAACGATGATTTGAAAGAAGAAATATGTCTATCTATTAGAAATGGGGCTTCCCCTCGTCATGTTCCTTCTATCATCTTGAGCGTTCCTGATCTTCCACGTACTAGGTCAGGCAAACTTGTTGAGCTCGCTGTAAAGAATGTCATTCAAGGGCTTCCAGTTACTAATGTTGAGTCGCTTGCTAATCCGGAATCTTTAGAGAACTTCAGAAATCTTTCCGAATTAAGTTAGTTCTTCTTGTAAGAAGAAAGCGGCACGCTAGCTACTTGTAAGTGAACAAGTTCATTCATGGAAACCACGCTGCGTTCACCAGTTGAAGCTGCCATCACCCGATTCATTGAGGTGTAGTGTGCTTCAAAAAATAGCGGTTGAGTAACACCCATAAGGTGAGCAAGATACACGGCTATAACTCCGCCATGACAACCAATTACCACTCTGTCGCCTGAATGGTTTGAAATTATTGATTCAATCCCTTCAATTACTTGAGCTTGGAAAGCTCTTGGGTCGGGTATGCCTGCTTGTATCATTTCATACCATTCTGGTTCACCTCTTATTTCCTCAATTGGGATGTAGGAGGTTTCACCAACATCATATTCAATGACGCGTGGCTCAATAATGACTTCTTTTTCTAGACCTTTGGCTAAAGGTTGGACTGTCTCTAGCGCACGTCTCTTTGGACTTGCATAAATCGCATCAATCTTTTGCGCTGCTGGTCCATGAATTAACCAGTCAGCAAGTGCTTCTGCTTGACGTTCGCCTAAAGGTGAAAGAGAAGGGTCGGCTTCTTCACCAGTTTCTGAATTATCTACCCTGAGGGGCAAGCCATGTCGGATGAGAATAAGTTCCATATGTCCGGACCATAGCGTCGGATTACCGTTGCGCTATGGTTTTTGTATGAAGATTGATAGTGGATTACCAATGGCCTTACCCACTTCTGATAGCGGTGGGTTCTCAGAGATTGCTGCAGCAGCTAAAAAAATTGAAGATGGCGGTTATGCAGGTGCGTGGACTGCGGAAACAAGTCACGATCCTTTCCTCCCTCATATGATTGCTGCTGAACATACAGACAACATTGAACTTGGAACGGGGATTGCGGTGGGGTTTGCTCGAAACCCTATGCTTCTTGCGAATCTTGGATATGACTTACAGCGTTACAGCAGTGGTCGATTTATTCTCGGTTTAGGTACGCAAATTAAGCCACATATAACGAAGCGTTTCTCAATGGAGTGGTCACGCCCAGCTGCTCGAATGAGAGAAATGATTTTAGCTACTAGAGCTATCTGGGATGCTTGGGAAACTGGTGAGCGTCTGAACTTCCGAGGAGATTTCTATCAGCACACACTCATGACCCCATTTTTTAATCCTGGGCCTAATCCGTCTGGCATTCCAAAGATTTTTATTTCGGCTGTGGGCCCAATGATGACAGAGGTAGCTGGAGAAGTCTGTGACGGTATTGTCTGCCACAGTTTCTCCACTGAAGCTTATTTACGTGAAGTAACACTGCCCGCTTTAGAACGTGGACTAGCTGCATCAGGAAGAACTCTTGACGATTTTGAAATATCGGGGCCAGGTTTTGTGGTCACTGGGCGAAATGAAGAAGAAATGGATGATGCAGCTCGCGGTGTACGTCAACAAATCGCTTTTTATGCTTCAACTCCGGCGTATCGCCCTGTTTTGGATATGCATGGATGGGGTGATCTTCAAACGGAACTCAACACTCTCTCAAAGAAGGGTGAGTGGGTAGCTATGGGTGACCTTATTGATGATGAGATACTGGATACTTTTGCTATTGTCGGCGAACCAGATCAAATAGCATCACGAATTACCGCGCGCTGGGGCGATTGTGTTGACAGAATGACCTTCTATTCAGTGGCAAGACACCTCAATTTAGACTTCTGGGATCCTATAGTCTCTGAGTTATCTGCTAAATAACCCCCTTTGGTGCCCAACACAGCGATACCGTTGTGTTCATGGAAGAAGCGGAGTTTAACTTCACTGATTTACTGCCTCTTACTAGTGACCCCTATACAACAACGGATTTTCGAAAACTTTCTGAAGAAGGAGTTCAGTTGATTGAGGGGCCTGGGGGAAGAACATTTCTTGAGGTTAGCGATGAAGCAATTTGTTTACTGACAACAACTGCTATGAGGGATATCGCTCATCTTTTACGATCAAGCCATTTAGCTCAAGTCGCTGCAATTCTTGATGACCCTGAATCTTCTAAAAATGACCGCTTTGTAGCAATAGAGCTACTACAAAATGCCTGCATTGCCGCTGGTGGAGTGCTGCCGTCATGTCAAGATACTGGAACAGCAATTGTCTCCGCTAAAAAAGGCCAACAAGTGCTCACCAAGGGTGATGATCGAGAGTCCATTTCACTCGGCATCTACGACACTTATCAAAACAGCAACCTTAGGTATTCGCAGTTGGCGCCTCTCGACATGTTCAATGAGGAAAACACCAACAATAACTTGCCAGCTCAAATTGAGATTGAGTCTGTTCCTGGGGAAGAGTACAAATTCCTTTTCATGGCAAAAGGTGGGGGTTCTGCAAATAAGAGTTTCCTTTATCAAGAGACAAAGGCTTTGTTAAACCCTGAAAGTCTCAGTTCTTTTCTTGAGGAAAAGCTTCGAAGTCTTGGCACTTCGGCTTGCCCTCCATACCACCTTGCTGTAGTGATTGGCGGTACTTCCGCCGAGCACACTCTGAAAGTCGCCAAGTACGCTTCCGCACATTACCTTGACCACTTACCAACATCTGGAAGCGCTTCAGGTCACGCTTTCCGGGATTTAGAGTGGGAAGATCGTATTTTAGAGATGACTCGTGATTTTGGTATTGGTGCTCAATTTGGTGGTAAATACTTCTGCCATGATGTTCGTGTAGTTCGGCTTCCTCGGCATGGGGCTTCAAACCCTGTCGGTATCGCTGTTTCTTGTTCTGCAGACCGACAAGCATTAGGGAAGATTACGAGAGAGGGAATTTTTCTCGAAGTCCTTGAAGAAGATCCTGCACGATTTCTTCCCGAAATAGTTGATAGTGAATTAACTGATGAAGTTATCCCAATCAACCTTGACCAACCGATGTCAGCAATACGAGAGGAACTGTCTGGGTATCCCGTTACTACACGTCTTTCCTTAACAGGAACTCTTGTGGTTGCACGAGATATTGCGCATGCAAAGATCGCTGAATTACTTGACTCTGGTCAAGAGATGCCAAGTTATTTAAAAGAGCACCCTGTTTACTACGCTGGCCCGGCTAAAACTCCTGAGGGATATGCCTCAGGCTCTTTCGGACCGACCACGGCAGGCCGTATGGATTCATATGTTGAACGTTTTCAGGCTGCTGGCGGCAGCCTCATTATGTTAGCTAAGGGCAATAGATCGACCGAAGTTACAAGCTCTTGCGCTCAACATGGCGGTTTTTATCTTGGGTCAATCGGAGGGCCTGCTGCCCGTCTAGCAAAAGATTCAATCAAGAAAGTTGAAGTACTTGAATATCCGGAATTAGGCATGGAAGCAATATGGCGCATTGAGGTAGAAGACTTCCCTGCCTTTATTGTGATCGATGATAAAGGCAATGATTTTTACAACCAAGTCACTACTCGTGTGAAAATCACTTAAGAGAATTTAAATCTAAAATTTCTCCTGGTCGGCCAATTAGAACCACTTTTTCTGGAGTCTTTTCGTGCTCAGAAAGTACTTCAATAATTTGATCGGCTTCCTGTCTTCTTTCTTCTGTGCATTTTGTCAACGCGAGAATAAATCTTGAAGAATCTGGTATCCATTTTCTCCCGCCCTGATCATGGGTGACTAAAGAAGCAATCATTTGAGGTGTAATGAGAGATTCTTTGTCTGCTTCTAAAATCTCAGCGAGCAATTCTGGCCTATGGGCTACTTCACCAATTGATCTCTTAACTGCATCTAATCCAATATTTAATACGACCAAAGTTGCTTGTGAAGGTATGACGGGTTCATGGCTGGCTGGCGCTTTTATGGGACGTCTTCGAGCCCCATCTGCTTCTACTAAAACCCATCCATGGAAATCTGAAAAGCAAACATCTACCTCTTTTGGATCTCTCCCGAGCACTCTTTCTCCCTGGATGCCTCCTATCCATCGAACAACTCGATCTGTTGGCGGCACCTTTTCGTCCATTACCGTAAGGAACTCTCTGTCTTCTTCTAGACCCATCTTGGTTGTAGTAGTAACTATGACTGGGTGTTTTTTTTCTTGTCCTTCTGAAGCGAGTGAAAGAATCAAAGTTGTTTTACCGCCCCCACCTACCGCACAAACCATTTCACGAGAAGATAATTGAAGCGCTTCAGAAATCGTCAGATTCATCTATGCAGTCTGTACTGAATTTACATGACAGAGGTGGATAAATACGCGAAGATCAATTAAGACAACTACAAAGTCCGAAATGAGGGAATAATTTGGTTAAGCCACATGACATTTGTGATATTGATCTTCTTACTCGTGGTGAAGTTGGATCCAAAGATAGAGAAATCGCCCTGACAAAGATCCGTCACCTCTGTGAATTAGGGCATGAACCAGTACTTGCTGCAGTTGTAAAACTAAAAGTCCGTTCAAAATCAAGATTAGAACTACCGGCTATTGCCGAAGCTTCTTTAGATTTAAATGGCACACCCATTCGAGCCCATGCTGCTGGTCACTCAATGAGTGAAGCAATTGATCTTCTCGTTGAAAAACTAACGAGAAGACTCAGGCGTAGGAGAAAACGTTTTGAGAATAGACGCCGCCAAAAAATAAATCGCTTACGAAGTAAGTCAAACTACGAAAACGTTCACTATGAGGTGAACTCCGAAGAACGCGGGGAACAACCTGGTTATTCTCGAGTGCCCGCAGAGGAACGTGAAGTAGTAAAACACAAAAGTCTAGCGATGCGACCAGTCACACTTGAAGAAGCGGCTGATGAAATGGACCAATTAGACCATGGCTTCTATCTTTTCTTTGACTGCGACTATGACACCGATCGAGTGGTCTACAGGAATGGCGGGGGCTTACTGTATGCAATGCCAACAATAAGCGAAGAGAACTTACCTGGGGACACGCGTCCCCCTATTCTCCCAAGTTCACTTGTTTTAAACCACTTACCGTTAGAAGACGCTAAAGCATTATTGGACGTAGGTGAAGAGCCTTTTGTCTTCTTCACGGATACACCAAACGGGCGAGGCCAAGTTTTATATAGAAGATTTGATGGCCATTACGGACTAATTACTCCAGCGAATTAGACTTCTTCTGACGGACTGGTGTGACAATTGGCCCAGAATCGTCTTCTATGACTTTAATTGATGCTCCATAATGCTGAGTTATTAGCTCCTCAGTCAATACTTCTTGCGCTGACCCAGAAGCTACTACTTCACCCTGTTCAATAAGAATCAAAGATTCTGCATATTGTCCAGCAAGGGTCAGATCGTGCATTGTCGCTAAAACTGTAAGACCAAGACGACTTCTTAATTCGTCTACTACTTCTAACATTTCTTGCTGATGTCCTATATCTAAAGATGTAGTCGGTTCATCCAAAAGTAAAATCGGTGAACCTTGTGTCAGCGCCCGTGCAACAACCACTCTCTGTCGTTCTCCACCAGACAGCGTTCCCATTGTCCGCGATTCAGAGAAACTGACATCTAATTCCTCTAAAGCAGACTGAGCCATTTCTATATCAGATTTTTTTTCGACTCCGAAAAACCCTAAATGCGAAGTACGCCCTAATAAGACATAGTCAATAACTCTCATACCCTCGGGTATAACTGGTTGTTGTGGAACAATCGCTATCTGTTTAGCGACCTCTCTACGGTTGAAAGCACCAAGAGAATGGCCATCTATCTGAATAACCCCTTGAGATGCTTGAATTCCAGCAATTGATCGAAGAAGAGTGGTTTTCCCTGAACCATTCGGACCGACAACTGTCGTCCAACCCCCCTTTGGTACCACCAAATCAATTCCGCGTAAAACTTCAGTCGAACCGAAGTTGACTCTTAGAGACCGACAAGAAATTGCTTCCATCACAACTTCCTTGAGGTTCGAAGAACGAGAACAAAGAATGGAGCCCCCATAAAAGCGGTGACAACCCCGATCGGGATTTCTGCAGGTTCAAGTACTAGACGCGCTACTAAGTCTGCTCCCACTAAAAAAGCGCCACCAAACAAAATAGTTAAAGGGAGAATGATCCTATAACTAAAGCCAAAAATGAGTCTTATGGTGTGCGGAACAATAATTCCTACAAATCCTATAAGGCCACTTACTGCAACAACTGCGGCTGTTCCGAGAGAAGCCGCCAACACCGATACCAGCCGGACTAGTCGGACGTCTATACCCAATGACCCCGCTTCTTCATCACCAACTGCTAAAACATCTAATCGCCTCCTTAAGAGCAACAAAATTAACAGGCAACCTCCAACATATGGAGAGACGAGTATCACTTCATCCCATCCTGCGGTACGCAACTGTCCTAGTACGAAGAAATAAACTTGGCGGATTGTTTCTGAGTCACGTTGTTGAACAAAGGTCTGAATTGCTGTGAAGAAACTAGCAACTGCCACACCAGCAAGTACCAGACTCGTAACAGGGTCACTTCGTCTAGCTGAGAATCCAACAAGATAAGTCAGAGATACAGCGATGAGCGCTCCACCAAATGCGAGCATTGGTACTGCATCAAAAGTCCCTATACCATCACCAAGGTCAGAGACAATCGCTACAGTTGCCCCAAAGCCAGCGCCAGCTGCGACACCAAGCAGATAAGGATCTGCTAACGGATTTCGAAACACTCCCTGATATGAAGCACCAGCTGTGGCAAGCATTGATCCTACAAGTAGACCTAGTACCACTCTCGGTAAACGGATCTCCCAGACTATTGCCTTTTCACGCGCCGATAAACCAGAGTCATAATCTACAAAAGGTAACCGGTCTAAGACTTCAAGGAGCACTTCTCGCACTCCTAGAGAAGCCGGACCTAAGGTAAGACCAAGACCGACAGCCACAACAGCAGTTGCTGTAGCTAGAACTAGCCACCAAATTTTAAGTTTTGCTGGGGCTTCAAGTTCCTCTTCTTTATCTTTATCCCTTGAAGCCCTCATATCTAAATTACTTAACTAGTTAAATCAGTGATTGCAGCATGTATGCCAGTTAAGAAGTCAACGATTCGTGGACCCCATCTTCCAGAAGTCTCATTAAGTTCGATAACGGAGTAGTTCTGCACTGCGGTTATCTCTGACCATCCTGGCCGTTCCATCAAGGTGTCAAGTGACTCACCGTAAATAGCATCCGCAAGGAAAATCAAATCAGGATTAGCGCTAATAATGTACTCCGGAGATAACTGTGGGTACCCCCAACCCTGTTCATCTGCAGGATCTGCAATATTCTCCAGACCTAACAAAGCATAGAGTTGACCTATAAATGTTGACGAAGTTGCCGTATACAGCGTGGCGTCTACTTCATGGAAATAAGTAAGGCCAGTTCCAACAGGATTTTCAGCTAATGAAGCTAAATCTGCTGATATGGAATCGTTTAATTCTTGTGCCTCTTCACTGTGCCCAGTTAATTCACCTAACTCAGTTATTTGGGAATAAGTGTCTTCCACAGATAAAGCAGTTCCTTGCATCACAACGTCGATGTCAAGGAGTTCTAACCCGACAACCAAGTCACCAGGATCGTAAGAAATAACAACTAAATCTGGTTCATATTCTGCTATTGCTTCAATGTTTGGAGTAAAGCCAGACAAATCAGTTATTGGTGCTTCTTCTGGGTAAGTCGAGTACTCATCAACCGCTACCACCTGACCTCCAGCACCTATTGCGAAAAGTATTTCTGTTGCAGTTGGTGACAAAGAAATAATTGCTTCAGGGAATTCTGGTTCCGTCACCTCGGTGGTGGTAGTTGATTCATCTACTGCTTCTGTTGTAGTAGTTACTGCTTCTGTTGTAGTAGTCACTGCTTCCGTCGTAGCAGTTTCTTGATTTGCGGAAACTGCAACTTGGTTAGAACCAGTTGAGGAGCCGCATGAAGCTGCTAGAAGTAACAAAGATAAAACTACTAAAGCGGTAGTTCTTCGCTTGTTTCCAAGTTTTGGAATTAACATTTTTCTCCTGTCTATGCCTCGTCAAAACGGAGCGACAGGAACTGTCAGCATCCGCTCTTCCTCGAGAATTTTTGCCGAGCCTTGTAAAGGTCGACCTGGCTCACTCAAATACGAGTACACAGTTGCGGGACAGCGTTGGATTCTCACCAACTTCGCCTTGTACAAGGTAAAGAAAGATTACCTTAAGTTTTTAACTAATTCACACTTTTGGTCAATTACCATCTAAGAGCTTCTTTCACTCTTTCTGTATATTCAGGACGAGAAATCAAAAGTCCAGCTACAACTGGTCTTGGCTTATTGAAGTTCAACCGCCCTCCATCAACTCCACTAACATCAAATCCAGCACTTTCCGCAACTGCTGCAGGAGCACACGTATCCCATTCATAAAGACCACTTGGATGCACATAAACATCAACCGCTCCTGAAACTACTGCCATCGCTTTATAGCCAGCTGAACCACAGGCTACGGCTACACCACCAATAGCGTGTGCTACTTCCTCAGCATCTCCCCATTGGCTACGGCTAGTAATCACAATTGGTTCATTTCTTGCTGGAGGAATATGAAAAGGTGTCTGGTTTGTTCCAAAAAGACGGTTATCCGCTGGAATAGAAACTGCAGCAGCCTGCGGTTGACCTTCCACGACTAAAGCAACATGGACCGCCCATTCTCTACTGTCGGGATACCCATAGTCACGAGTCCCATCTAACGGATCTACTATCCATGTGCGTTCCGTTCTAAGCCTTTCAAGATCGTCCACGCCTTCTTCAGATAAAACGGCGTCGTCTGGACGTAATTCAGATAATTTCTGAACTAAATATTCATGCGACAAGCGATCACCTAAATCCTGCACTTGCTTACCAGACTTGCCTTCAGCAAATGCTTTTTGTCGCGCTTCCAGTAGTAACAATCCTGTTTGTCGCGCTAAAAACCCTGCTAATTCGTGATCATTCATGACCCAGCAGACACTACCTGGCTCCTAACTGAGGTAGCGTGGTGGGCAGTAAGAAAATTCTTTTAAGTTGAAGAGCGCACAACATGCCATATGGACGTATAACTGGATGGGCTACAAATCTGCCAGATCGCATACTTACTAATGACGATTTAGCTCAAATGGTAGACACTTCAGATGAGTGGATTACCGCTCGAACAGGAGTGAAAACTAGACATATTGACGGAAAAGTGACTGAAATGTCCACTTCCGCAGCTTTAGACGCTATGGAGATGGCCGGAGTGTCTCCTGATCAGATTGATCTACTTTTGCTTGCTACAACTTCACCCGATCAACAAATTCCCGCTAGCGCTTCGGTAATACAACACAGTCTTGGATTAACTTGTGGAGCATTTGATCTAAATGCTGCCTGTTCCGGCTTCGTCTATGGCTTAGTAACTGCCATGCAATTCATTCAAGGTGGCATGGAACGAATACTGGTAATCGGAAGCGACTCATTAAGTTCAATAACTAACTGGGAAGATAGAGGCACCTGCATACTCTTTGGCGACGGAGCAGGGGCATTCGTAGTAGAGAATTCAGGTGAACAACCTTCACTATTGGGATGGGATTTGATGTCTGACGGCGAAGCAGCGGATCTTCTCTACTGTGAACATGGCGACAAAATCGTAATGGACGGGCAAGCAGTTTTTCGAAAAGCTGTACTAGCTATGGAAGCTGCTGCCTTGACCGCTATGGATAAAGCAAACGTGGTTTCTGATGAAATAAAACTTGTAGTACCTCATCAGGCAAACATTCGCATCATTGAAGCAGCTTTGAAACGCTTAGATATTCCGATGGAGAAAGCTGCAGTGGTCTTAAGTTCTACCGGCAATACTTCCGCAGCTTCTATTCCCCTAGCGTTTGTTGATGCGGTAAATAACGACCGTGTAGAACCTGGTGATTTAGTTCTTTTAGTTGGTTTTGGTGCTGGAATGACCTCAGCTGCTGCAGTGGTGCGTTGGGATCCTCCAAAAACCTAACTTTGTTTTATGCTTACCGCTTCAGAATTATCTAAGTCTTTCGGTCCCCGTACGCTTTTCTCAGATGTTTCTCTTCAACTTGGGTCCGGTCGTAAAGTTGCTTTAGTAGGAGGGAATGGAACCGGGAAAACAACTCTGTTAGAAATCCTTGCGGGAATTCAAATCCCTGATAGCGGGCAAGTTCACCGGCCGAAAGAGTTAACTGTTGGTTATCTACCTCAAGAGCTTCCTCTTGAGGCTGGACGGTCTGTTTTCCAACAGGTCTTACTTGGGGCTGAGCAAGTAACAAACTTAAGTAAAGAAATTGAAAGACTAGGGAATCTTGTTGCGAAAAGTTCTGGTGAGGATCAAGCGCGTGCATTGAAATCTTTGGGAGAAGCTCAGTCTCGATTTGAACAGATTGGAGGCTACGCAGTCGAAGCCGATGCTCACCGCATTCTTTCTGGCTTAGGATTTCAACCTGAAGACCATGAGCGGCCAATGGATGAAATGTCAGGTGGTTGGAGAATGAGAGTTGCTTTAGCTCGACTTTTACTCTCTGCCCCAGATCTGCTGATTATGGATGAGCCCACGAACCATCTTGATATTGATTCAGTGAGCTGGCTTGAGGAACATCTTAAAAACTGGCATAAGGGCCTTTTATTTGTGAGCCATGACAGAGATTTTATTGATGGTGTAGCAAATCGTATTTTAGAGCTTTCTAATTCTAGGGTCTCTGAATACGTGGGTGGGTTTACAGATTTTGTTGTCGCTCGAGAAGAATTACTCGCTTCACAGCAAGCAGCAGCAGCACAGCAGTCTCGTCAAATAGCAAAAGCGGAAAAATTTATTGAACGATTTCGCTATAAGGCCACTAAGGCACGACAGGTGCAAAGCAGAATCAAAGCCTTGGAGAAATTAGAAAAAATCAATGTAGAAACAATTGAAGATCAAAAAATTCGGTTTGGATTTCCGTCTCCTCGCCGGTCATCTCGATTAGTTGCTGAATTAGTTGATGTTACTGCTGGGTATGAGAATGAACCTGTTTTAGAAAACGTCTCTTTTTCCATCGAACGTGGAAGCACTGTCGCTTTAGTGGGCCCAAATGGTGCTGGAAAAACTACTTTGGTTAAATTGCTTACTGGTCAACTAACCCCGCTTGAAGGCGATCTAAAAATTGGAACAAACGTTGACCTATCAAGTTTCAACCAGTTGCAAACTGAAGTTCTTGATGCAAAGCGTTCAGTGCTTGAAGAATTAAGAACAGTATCAGATGTTGAATCTGATGGTCGCAACCTTCGAACGTATTTAGCTTCTTTTGGTTTTCGAGAAGAAGCCGCTGACAGAAAAGTGGGCGATCTTTCTGGAGGTGAACAAACTAGATTGGCTTTGGCTAAAACCTTAGCTGTTCCTGTAAATCTACTTATTCTTGACGAACCCACTAATCATCTTGATTTACCTAGCTGCGATGTTTTAGAGGATGCTTTGAATGCCTATCCGGGAACAGTAGTTCTTATCACTCATGACCGATATTTGATCCGCTCTGTTGCGGACTCACTAGTAGAGGTTCGAGATGGAAAGGCTTCTTGGCATGAAGGAATTCCAGATCATGTTCTCTTCCCAATCGGAGGAAGTACTCAGAAAACCAATGAAAAAAGCGATGTTGCGTCTAACAAAGAAGCGAAAAAAGAAGATGGATCACGCTCCGAAGAAGCCAAATTAATGCGCCGGCTTAAAAAGGTGGAACAAGAATGGGAAGCCGCAGAATCTGAGGTTTTGCTTTCGCAAAAGGTTCTTGCCGATTCCGACTTATATAAGGATCCGGAAAATGTGGATGTTGCAGTTACCGCTCATAACGCTGCAAAAGATGAAGCTGCTCGACTTATGGCGGAGTGGGAAAGGCTTAGTAATTTAATTAACGGAACCAGTTGACTTAATTAGCGATCTGGATATCCATTGTTCATTTGTTTGGGCTACCGTCGTCTTCATGCGTATTTTGGTGACCAATGATGACGGCATTGATTCTTTAGGTCTTCATGAGTTAGCACGATCAATTGCTGAACTAGGTGAAGTGACTGTAGTGGCGCCCGATAAAGAATACTCAGGAGCTGGGGCAGCAATCGGCGCTGTTCACCTCATACGGCCAGAGGTCCATGATGCTTATATTGAAGGAATACAAACCTCTTGGTCTGTGAGCGGCCCTCCAGGTCTTTGTGTAATTTATGCTCGCCTTGGTCTATTCGGAGACCCTTTTGACTTAGTGGTCTCAGGCATTAATCCCGGAATAAACGTAGGCAGATCTGTTTATCACTCCGGAACTGTTGGTGCTGCATTGACTGCACGAAATGGCGGAATCACAGGTATAGCGGTTAGTCAAGCAGTCACTGACTGGGGGGTTGAAGGGCAGGCTTCCAATGAAGTTCTCGATAAACAAATATGGGAATCAGCTGCTGAAGTAGCGAAAATTGTTACGGCATCAGTTATAGAACGTCCACTTTCGAAAGCTTCTGTTCTTAATGTCAATGTCCCAAATTTGCCTCTTAACAAAATTGCTGGGTGGCGTAATACGAGAATTGGATTTGAACCAATGCGTGCATTAGCTAAAGCGGACCTTATTTCTAAACCTGGTCATACAGGAAGTTACCAGGTAGAAATGAACTGGGGGGATCCATCCCCTCTTCCAGGTGACACCGATGGAGGAGCTGTTATGGAAGATTATGTAAGCGTTACTTGGCTCGGACATATTCCCACTGAAACCCCTCCCGATAATGACCCTGCGGCACAAGCGCTGAACGAATTGTTTACTAAATAGAAACCAAGATGAGCTCTAACTCTGATCAAGAAGTCTGGTATGTCGCTTACGGCTCGAACCTATTAACAGCTCGAATGTTGGCTTATTTAGAAGGTTGTACTGAAAATTCTCTTTGGGGTCCGCACCGAGGAGCGAAAGACCCTACTTTCCCGCGTGATGATCGCAAAATAGAAATTCCCTATCCAGTTCATTTCGGAGGATACAGCAAGCGCTGGCTAGGTGGAGTTGCTTGGTGTTCCCACAATCCTCTCTCAGATGGAGAACGATCCCCGGTTGGGCGTGCTTGGCGTATAACTCGTGACCAGTTAGCAGATGTCGTCGCTCAAGAAAATCGTAAAGATACAGAGGAAATTTTTTTACCAGATGCTTTCCCAAAATCTGGTGATGCAACACAAACAAACAATGGTCCAATTGATTTACTTATTTCTTTGGACCCTATAGATGGCATTCCAGCGCTCACTCTTGGGTCCAGTGAACCACCTTCTCCTGGCCCACCTAGCTCGTCTTACCGTGCAGTATTAGCAGCAGGTATGAGTGAAATGGGTTTAACGAGTGCCGAAATCGCCGGATACCTTTCTGTGCTGGAAGTTAAAGCGTGAAAAATTGTTTCACTGAGGGCAAACTATGAGCATGAAAGTTGTTGTTCTTCACCAAAGCCGTACTGGTAATACAAAGAAAGCTGCGGAACTAATCGGAGGGGCTGTTCAATCATCAGGTGCCTCTGTTTCTGTTCGGTCTGTCAGCAATATTGATTACAAAGAATTAGCGGATGCTGATTTAATATTCGTTGGCACTTGGGTAGACGGCTTAATCATGTTTGGGCACCGTCCCGGAGATTCTGGGAAAATAAAAAAAGTTCCAAAGCTTTGGGATAAGAAAGTTATAGCTTTTATGACCCATGCTTTAAACCCTGGGAACGCTGCAGAAAAGATGGCTTCTTTACTCGAAGAGCATGGGGCTAACGTTCTCGCTAGCCGATCTCTAAACCGGCATCATCTTGAATTAGAAGCGCCTGCTTTCGCTAACGAAGCACTTTCTCTTTTTAATAGTGTCGGAGTTACGGCTTGAATTTAAGTTCGGCGAAAACCTAAGTTCCTATCATTGTTTTGACGTAAAGCAAAAAGCCCATCAGCAGCGAATAAAGCAACAGCTCCCCAAATAATGGAGTATCCCACTAGTTCCCCTTGGGCAATGATCTCTCCATATACGACCACGCCCAAAATCAACTGTGTTGTGGGGGCTACGTATTGCATCATCCCTAGAACCCCAAGTGGAACTCTTTGGACCGCAACAGCGAAGAAAATAAGAGGAACAGAAGTTGCTATGCCTGTCGAGATCAACCACAAGTTATCTGAAGGAATTGTCCAACCCATTGCCCCGTATCCATTAACTCCTCGGATTACTAAATAAATGAGTGCGGGCAAGGACATGAACATGACTTCTACTGTCAGGGTGTTTAAAGCAGGACGATCTACTTTTGATTTAACCAGTCCATAAAATCCGAAACTTGCGGCGAGATATAAGGCAACTACTGGGACGGAACCAACCGCCACAACTAAAACAAGAACTCCAATCAATGCTAAGCCAATAGAAATTTTTTGAGAGGAGCGAAACTTTTCTCCTAGAAATAAGTAGCCAAGTAAAACATTTACTAACGGATTCATAAAATAGCCGAGACTTGCTTCAACTACTTGGCCGTCTCCGATAGCCCATACGAAGACAAGCCAATTTGTGGATAAGAGACCCGCGGCAGTTATTTGTAAATATCTTTGTCTTCTGTCCTTCAATAAATCCACTATGTCTTGCCATGAACGACGAACGAGATGAACTCCTAATAGAAGAATAAATGTCCATAGCATACGGAAACATGTGACATCTAATGAAGGGATGTGATCTAGTTGTTTCCAGTAAACAGGAGTAAATCCCCACCATACGTAGGCTCCTAATCCAAAGAAAATTCCGCGATTCATTAGTGAAGTCTTACTGGTTGAATACACAAAGCAACTTTTATTTTCATTTGATTAATGAGAATCATTATTCCGGAGATTCAATGGGCTTGATGACTACTTGAGTGAGGGCTATCAATACAAACGCCATTCCGAGTGCTTGCAAACCTCCAAGTTCTTCGTCTACCAAAATCCATGCATAAATTGGTGCGATTACTGTAAATAGAAGATTCACAAGGCTCATTGTGACTAATGGAACGTGTGCATGGGCATAGTTCGTAAGCCAGTGACCTGCTCCTGGTATTAAAGCCATGAGAAGCACCGGCCACCATTCTCCTCCACTCGGCGGGCTTATCCCATGTCCAAAAGCAAAGGCGAATGGGAGAATTGTTATCGCAGCAGCGAGAGTGAGGCCTAGTTGATACGTCATTGAGTCGAGCTCTTCACGAGCTCTTTTTGACACAACGTAGTATGCGCTAAAAAGAAGCATGCCGATTAAGGCAAGCAGATCCCCTTGACGCGTAGCTATACCGGTTGTATCGGAAGCATAAGTAGAGAAAGCCACGCCACCCATTGCAATTACTGACCAAAAATAAACTATTTTCTGTGGCTTTTCTCCAAACAGTGGACCAGCTGCTGCTAGAAGAACAACCGGTTGAAGTGCTCCAATCATGACTGCGTTTGCTGCACTTGTTCTGCGCATCGCCATTACAAAAAAGACAAGGTTTACTCCAAATACCACTCCTCCTTTTAAGGACCCACGAAACTCTTTTATTCCTAACTTTCCGCCGACAAGTTTCATTGCTACCCAGTAACCCGCAGCGGCGGCAAGTAAGCGCCAAAAAATAAATGTCATTTCAGGTAAATCGGAAATTTTTACGATGCTTGGCCCGGCTGCGAGCAACAAAACAGAAAGAAGTGCAGCGCCTCGCCCGATTACGATTTTTTGCTGCATCGTTCTAGCCTCTCATGACTTGAAGCATCACCCCCAACCCGCCGCAAATGTTTTGGGTTTAAGATGAATTTATGGTTTCTAGGAAATTTGGTTTGTTATTAAATGATGAGATTGATGGTTTGTTATATAAAACTCATGGCGGTTACCAAAGATTTTTTTACGACCTTCTCAATACAGACACAGATCCAGTAACGATCACCGTTTATGACGTAGTAAATAATGAACTTCCCAAAGACCCTTTTGAACAAGAAGGTTGGATAGTTGGAGGGTCACGTTCTTCAATTACTGCAGTTGAGCCTTGGATGTTAAAGCTTTTTGATTTTCTTCAGGATTTAGATGATCATAAGGCCCCGACAGTGGGTGTTTGTTTCGGACATCAAGCATTAGCCCATGCGTTAGGTGGTGAAGTGCAGCGGAAGCATTCTTGGGGATTGGGTTCTAAACCGACACAAATCCACTTAAAAGAACCGTGGATGACACCTCAAATGAACGCACCGGTTATCACTTTCTGTCATGAAGATGAAGTGGTCGGCCTTCCAGATAAAAGCAAACTAATTGGCAGTGCTGAAAATTGTGCAATTGCAATGTTCACTAAAGAAGACCATATTTTTTCGATGCAACCACATCCTGAATTCTCAAATGTTTTTGCTCGAGATCTCTACAACGACTGGAAACAGTCTTTCGACCCATCAGCCCTTGAAATAGCTAACGATTCCTTAAATTCTCCGTCAGATCGTCAAATCATTGGTTCTTGGATTAAAGAGTTTTTTTCTTACCCAAGGGCCTGATCCTGAACTCTTTGAAGCTGTGTTGCTAGGTGATTAGTCCATTTTGTAAGTTCACTTCTTTTAGCTTTTTCTTCAGGCGGATCAATCGCTTCGCCGACGACGATTCTAACTTTCTTAGGACGCGGAAACTTTGACCCAGATGGTAACGAATCGCCTGTACCTCCTATTCCTACCGGGACAACACGTGATCCAGTTTTAGAAGCTAAATAAGCGGTCCCATCGAATAATTCTGCAATTTCAGGTCCTTCATGGCGGGTTCCTTCCGGAAAAACTAAAACAAGGTTTCCTTCTGATAAGAGGTCGCGGGCTATACGAACTGATTCTCGATCAGCAGCCCCTCGTCGAACTGGAAAACCCCCCAAAGACGCTAAGGCCCACGCTAACGGTCGAGATTTAAACAAGCTTTCTTTAGCTAGTGCTCGTAATCGACGCCGCGTCAAAGGAGCCAAAAGAAGTCCATCTAAATTTGAGCGATGTACCGGAGCGAGAATTGTTGGTCCTTCTTTTGGAATGTTCTTACGGCCAGTCGTCTTAACCCGAAAGTATGGCCACATGATTCCTAAAATGACTGTTCTTATCAATAGATAGAACGGTAAGGCCGTCCAAGCTGCATTTACTCGTGCAGCACGCTCTTGATAGTCAGTAGTCATGTTCTATTCAGGTGATGGAGTAAGAAATAGTTGGACTTCAATTAGCCCATTATCTTCAACCGATACGACTATAGGTGCGGTTGGAACCTCAACTCCGAAGTCACTAAATACCATAGGGAACTGTCCAGTAACAGTAATAATTTGTCCAATTCTTTGGGCAATAAGTTCAACTGAAATTTCTTGTGTTACCCCTTTAATTGTTAATTGGCCAAGTGCTGAAATAGATTGCTCAGTACCTTCTGATTCTGGGTTCTCAAGTTCTAATGGCCCGATCAAGGAAAATACGGCATTGGGATGATTGTCGACATCTAATGCATCGTAAACATTGTCATCTCGCCAACTCCGGTCTGTTGTGATTTGAGAAAGATCTGCCGTAATCTCAGCGCTTAAAAGGGCGGTATCTGAGAATACTAAGGTTCCACTTACCACAGGAGTCCTGCCTACCGCAGTAGTTTTTCCTATGCCTTGAGCTAATTCTTCCTCGATGCGGAATCCAACATATGAACTTGAGAAGTCATCAAAAGAACCAATTGTTGTGTCTACAGCCCAAGAGCCTTCAATGCTTATTGCTTCTTCAGTTGTAGTTGGGGCCTGAGTTGTAGTCGTTGAATTTTCACTTGTAGTTGTTGGAATAGTAGTTGTGCTCTGAGCTGCTGCAGCTACTGCAGCTGCAGATTGAGCATCAGGAGGTGGTGGGGCGTCGTCCCTGAATAGAAAGAACCAAATCGCGACTATTGCGACGATGACGATAAGTACAGCACTGATAATGATCTTTTTTCTCATATTTAAAGGTTAAACCTAAATTCGTTCAATATCCCGACAGTTTGAAATTTGCTCTAGACTGTAACCATGCCTAAGAAAAGTCTTTTACTGATTTGTGCGCTTATTCTTTGTTCATTTGCTGCTGCTTGTAGCACATCTACGAGTGGGGATTCTGAGAATCTTGCACCCGCAACAACCGAAACACCCGCAACAACCCAAGCACCCGCAACAACCCAAGCACCGACCACCACAATAAATCCTGAAGCTGTTGAAAATGCCCAGCAACTTGAGGAGTACATTTCTCAAGCTGCTGCATTCAGCCAAGTTGAAGCTGCGTATCTAATCCCTTCTGATTTGAATCCAAAAGCTGGCGGAGCACCTGGTTACACACGTTATGTATTTCGTGAAACGTCTGCTGGGGTTGTCCCTACTCTGGTAGAAGGACCAATTGGAACCCAGACTCGTTGTGATGATCCAGCGCTTCCTTGTTCTTACCTTGATTTAGTTGAGTTAAGGGACAGCGGGGGTGATATTCCAACAGAATTAAATATGTCTAAAGACGAACTAGCGACTCTTGTCGGTCAGTTGGATACTTTGTCTGCTTTTGCGTTACTCCATACAGATGTAAATACCGCTTGTAGTAATGGTTTTGTTTCCGATCAAATCCAAACTCCAAATATGGGTTCGCACTTTTATAATCCGCAATACGTTGGTGACGGAATATTTGATCCCGCTAAGCCTGAAATTCTTATCTACGCCCCTGCCGATGACTCTCTTCACCAAGGAGCACTAGGGCGCTGTCGAAATGGAGTATGGGATGGACCACCACTGAAACTTACGGGTACAGCTTTCATTCTTCCTCCTTCTGCGGTTGGTATAGAGCATCCAGAAGCATTTGCTTCTGACCTAGACAATTGGCACTCTCACTTCAACATCTGTCGCGGAAAAGACACAGGGAGTGACACGTTTGTAACAAAACAAGAATGTATAAATTCTGGCGGACAATGGAACGACGCCATAGGTTGGATGCTTCATGCATGGGTTGTTCCTAATCATGACAGCCAACTTGGAGTCTTTTCTATGTGGAATCCTTCTATCGCCCCAATGGGCAATAAAAACTCCATTGCGTCAGACAGGCTTATTCAAGGTTCTGACTTTCCTGAAGGGGCCCAACAGTCTTTAATCACAAATTTTGCTTTTGATCCAATTATTGAAGTGGAAGTTGGACAGAGCGTCTTCTTCAATAACAGTGACTCTGTCCCACATACAGTTAGCGCAGGGACTCCTGACGCTCCAGATCTGAGATCTTTTGATTCTGGCTTACTTAACCCGGGAGACAACTATCAACTTGACACTAGTGAGTCAGGAGCGTTTACTTTCTTCTGCGTTCTTCATCCTGATATGACTGCAACTGTGGTAGTGGGCTAGCCAAGATTCCTTAAACAATGCTTGTAAAAAGATTTCTTCTTACCCAAATCCTTTTTCTAGTGACTCTTAGTTCTTGCGGTAATGATGAAGAGTCCTCATCCGCCCCTGTCAACGAAGTAGCCGCCGTAAGCACAACGACCACAACCACTACAAGCACAACGACCACAACCACTACAACGACAACCACTACAACGACAACCACTACAACGACAACCACAACGACAACCACGCTCGCTCCTGAACCGCCCACTATCTCAGATTTACTTAATGCTTCATATCCGTTGAATATTGCACACGCAGGCGGAGATCAGGACTATCCACACTCAACCATGTATGCCTTCAAGCAAGCTGTGGCTAAGGGTGCAGACGTGTTAGAGATGGATCTCCGTGTTACCGCCGATGGGGTTTTAGTCGTGCATCACGACGCGACCGTTGATGGAACTACTGGAGCTTCAGGAACTGTCTCTGAAATGACTCTTGCTGAGTTACAAGCCTTGGATAATGCATGGTGGTGGTCTCCTACTTGCTGGCCTTGTCGTGATCTAAGCGAAGAAGACTATCCGCTTCGCGGTGTACGCACTGGTGACGCTCCTCCACCAGATGGATTCACTTCGGAAGATTTCCGTATTGAAACTTTTTTTGACATCGCTTTAGCTTTTCCAGAAATGCCTTTGGATGTTGAAATAAAAGACGAAGGAGCTCTTGGCTCAGAAGCCATCACTGCTCTGATTTCTGATATCGATACTCTTGGTCGACACGATTCTGTAATTGTGGCTTCTTTCTCTTCAGATGTCATTACTGAATTCAAACAAGCTGCACCAAATATTGCCACTAGCCCAGGAACCGATGAAATGGTCGCTTGGGTTCTTAA
Organism: Actinomycetota bacterium; assembly: GCA_902564875.1. Taxonomy (GTDB): domain Bacteria; phylum Actinomycetota; class Acidimicrobiia; order Acidimicrobiales; family MedAcidi-G1; genus MedAcidi-G2B. Next base: position 4,499 of record CACFCV010000005.1, on the reverse strand, counting down.
CGGAGAGCCTCTCGGAGATCATGCGGCAGTTCAAGTTCCTCCATTTTATGGAGACGTTGAAGTTCTAGTTCCCAGTTTTTTTGAAGCCGCCGAAACCGCAGGTGTTGATGTGTGGGTTTGGATGAGCGATACTTCGCAAGAAAATTATGATTATTATCTTGAGCTTGTATCTATGGGAGCAGATGGGATCATTAACGGACGTCCAGAAGCTATGGAACAAGTTTCTTTAGGGAAGAATCAGTAGCCTAAATTCCCTGATTTCATCTCATTAACTGCAGAATCATCTCCTGAAATTTCCACCAAAGCTTTATCACGTCGCCCAGTAATGAATAGTGCTATCTCTATAGGCTCTCCGGTCAAAGTTACCGGTCTCCCTGGTTTGTTTATATGAAATGTGTCGCCTGAAGGCCGACGTAAAGTTAAATCAATATCTTGAAGTTTTCGTGCCATTAGATGCGCTGACCTCTTTTGAATTTTCCAAATAACTTCTTGAAGCCCTTCAATGTCTTTTCGCTCTTCCCATTCAGCAGCAGCTCGCCGAACGTCTTCATGATGAACGGTGTATTCGAGAACATTTATTTGCCCATCGATTCTTCTAAGAAGTAATGGTGGGCCTTTTCTTAGTTTCCTAATCAAACTTTCGAATGGCTTAGTTGCTAACCGTCTCGTTGTTCGCTCGGTGTGTCTAGCGAACACGCCTCCTAGCACTATCCCGAGAGCTGCTATAGGTTTACGTTCTCTGAGAACTAAATGGGCGGCTAGATGTGCAGCTGTCCATCCTTCGCATAGTGTCGATGCTTCGGGGCCTACCGTTTCTAATAGGTCGCATAGACGTTGTCGTTCTGTTTGTGCCCAATGTTGTGCATTCATTTGTTCACTCTGTTGGTGTGTCTATTAAAGTTTCACGTAATTCTCGTTTGAGGAACTTTCCATTTGCATTACGAGGCAATGGTTCTTCGCTAAACCAAATGTGTTCTGGGACTTTAAAGGATGCAATTAAAGTGCGGACATGATTTTGAAGTTCTTCTGTCGTGAGCTGAGCTCCAGGTAATTTCACGATTGCTACACCGACTGCCTCTCCAAGCCTCTCATCAGGTACAGCAAATACTGCTGCTTCAGCTACAGAAGGATGTTCATAAATTGCAGCTTCCACTTCTGCTGAATAAACGTTCTCTCCGCCCCGTAACACCATGTCTTTGGCTCGATCTACAAGGAAGAGAAAGCCATCGTCATCGAGATACCCGATGTCACCAGTATGAAACCAACCATCTGTAAGGATTTCTTCGTTAGCTTCAGGGCGATTTAGATATCCGCGGAACACGTTGCCTCCTCTTACCCATAATTCTCCTAGTTGTCCGGCTTCCTGATCTTCTCCGTCTTCACTCACAATTCGAGATTCGAGGATAGGGACAACAGGGCCAGTGGATTCAGGTTTTGCAGTAAAGAAGTGTGCTGAATTCATGGCGATAACACCATTAACTTCTGTGAGTCCATACCCAGTTGAGGGGCGGCCATCAATTTTTTTCTCGATCTTGTGCACTAAGTCAGGTTGTACTGCAGCTCCTCCCCCTCCTAAATGACTCAAACTTGAAGTATCCCGTGTCTCAAAGTCAGGATGATTAATTAGTTCTCTCGCCATAGTAGGGACACCAGTAAATGTTGAAGGTCGTTCTTTTTCTATAAGTTCAAGAGCGACCCCGGCATCCCACCGGTACATGAGAATCAATCGGCCGCCTTGGGCAGTAACTGGATGCAAGCAACAATTACAGCCCGTGACGTGAAATAAGGGAACCGCGAGCACTGAACCGGGGTTGGATTCACCGGCTTGTTTGTCTGCTCCGGCAGGAGTTTCCCCAGCTGCTACTGCCTTCATTCCTGCTGTAACAGTCATGGCATTCCAAAATCCAAGATTCAATAGATTCGATACTGCTCCTCGATGAGTAAGCGCAGCACCTTTTGGGCGACCAGTAGTTCCAGAGGTATAGAAAATACATACGTCATCTTCGGGACTTATGTCTATTTCGGGTGCAGATGGTAACTCTGAAGCTTTTTCTATCGCATCTTCCCAATGAATTGAGTCTTCAGGGAGTTCCCCTTGTACACGAACCCCAATCACATGAAGAGAACTATTTTTCCTTAATCCTTCTAATTCGGGTTCAACTCGCTTAAGTCGTTCTTCGTCAACAATTAAAGCTTTTGGTGCGCTATCCGCTAAACCGAACTCCATCTCGGCTCCTGTCCACCAAGCATTCATGCCCACCACAGCGGCTCCAATTTTCAGTGTTGCCCAATAAGCAAGTGCCCATTCTGGATAGTTGCGCATTGACAAAGCCACCCGGTCTCCATGGCCGACGCCAACTGATGTCAAATAAGAAGCCAAAGCATCTACTTGGGTATGTGCTTGCCCATAGGTCATTCGCTCTTCGCCATAAATTAGATATTCATTCTCGGCATAAGCGATAGATGCTGCCCATACCAATGCCATGTTCGGCGGAGCCTGGTCATAAACACGTGTAGGGACTCCCCTTACTTCTTGAACCGACCAGGCAAATGGGCCTTCAGGTCCAGTTAACTCATCCCAAGCTGCTTGATAGTGCTCGTCAACTGGTGATTTTTCCACTTTTATTTCCCCTTCACTATGTTCTAACAACAAACTCTAGAGCCCGATTCGTCCGCCCGCCTTGACGGGCGGATAGTTTTACGAGCACGGTAGAGGTATAAAACCATAATGGAGTAGATGCAAGATGATAGAAATAGCTTTTGACGATATTGATGGTCTGCAAGCAGCAGCCACTGAAGAGTGGAGCGGTTGGGGTCCAGAATTTGAAATGACGCAAGAAAAAATTAATGCTTTTGCTGAGTTGACAGGAGACCATCAATGGATACATGTTGATGTGGAGAGGGCAAAAACTGAGAGTCCTTTTGGTGGACCGATAGCACACGGGTTTTTTACCTTAAGTCTGGTTGCATCAATTAGTTGGAATGACAAAGTTCGCATTACAGGATTTCGTAACGCCGTGAACTACGGGGCTGACGGTCTACGCTTTTTAGCTCCAGTGCCTTCAGGCTCAACACTTCAAGCAAGAAGCCGTTTAAAAGAAGCCCGCGAGCATAAAAAGGGAACTCTAGTGGCTTCTCAGGTTGCTATTCACGTTCAAGGAGTAGAAGTTCCTTCAGTCCTTTACGACTCTCTTACTCTTTATCAAGGATGATCTAAGTCAAATACTTGATCAAGATTTCTTTGGAACAAGAGGCATTTACGTCCGTTAGAGTGTTTTCGTACCTATTGCCTCAGAGTTAAACGAATTCCAGGAGTTTATATGTCGCCTATTGTGATACTAAGCGGTGCTAGAACACCGATTGGTCGTTTACAAGGTGCTATTTCAACTCAAGATGCCACAAGTCTTGGTTCTATAGCTATTAAAGCGGCTTTAGATAAAGCCAATTTAAGTGGAGATCAAGTTGATTTTGCTTATATGGGAAATGTGATCAGTGCGGGGATTGGTCAAGTTCCTGCCAGGCGTGCAGCTGCTGACGCTGGGATTCCACTAACTGTCCCATCAACGCTCCTTAACCGTGCCTGCCTCTCCGGGATGCATGCCATTCATCTGGCCAGCCAGATGATTCGTCTTGGTGAAGCAAAAGTTGTAGTCGCCGGCGGAATGGAATCCATGAGTAAAGCTCCTCACTTATTAATGCAGTCTCGTTCTGGTTATCGTATTGGCGATGGAAAAATGGTTGACTCAATGATGTTCGATGGTTTGACTTGCACCATTGAACATTGCGCCATGGGGGAAGCTACTGAACGTTATGCAAAAGAGCTAAGCCTGAGTAGAGAATCTCAAGATATATTTGCCGCCCAATCTCATGAGCGTGCCAGTAAAGCACAAAAAGACGGTTTGTTTGATGATGAAATTACTTCGGTTGAAATACCTGCGCGACATGGAGATCAAATAATAGTCAGAGAAGATGAAGGAATTCGCTCTGATGTGGACGCTGTTTCTCTCGGAAATCTTGGTCCTGCTTTTGCAGCAGATGGACATATCACCGCAGGAAATGCTTCTCAAATATCTGATGGCGCTGCGGCAGTAGTCGTTACTACTTTGGATCATGCTCATTCTTTAGGCATTGAACCGCTGGCAGAAATAATTTCTCATGGACAAGTAGCTGGACCCGACACAAGTCTGCTTTTTCAGCCTTCAAATGCCATTAAAGAGGCTTTGCGTAATACAGACCTAAGTATTTCAGACCTTGAACTCTTTGAAATAAACGAAGCCTTTGCTGCGGTCGCTCTTGCCTCAATGCGGGATTTAGGAGTTTCGGAAGACATCGTTAATGTAAATGGTGGAGCAATTGCACTAGGGCATCCAATCGGCATGTCGGGTACACGAGTTGCTTTAACACTTGCTCTTGAACTAAAAAGACGCGGCGGAGGAATTGGGGCTGCCGCTTTATGTGGTGGTGGAGGCCAAGGCGAAGCTTTGGTGCTTAAGGTCTAA
>CACFCV010000004.1:0-77728 GCA_902564875.1 Actinomycetota bacterium | reverse complement strand
GGATTTCACAGCGTTCTCTCGTAGCGAATTGATTGACCAGCTAGAGTTTGAGGGTTTCACGAGAGAACAAGCCGAGTACGGTGTTGCTGCAGTTGGATATTAGACGTGTAGCTGACTCAAGAATTGATTCCATTTGGATTTTTGTGGGAGTTTGAATCGGGATTCACTCACGAATAATTGTTTAACAAGATGGGTATTTCTCCTATAGCGATAGGATAAATCAAGTGTTCGGGAAATTAAATTGCTTTATTTTTACCTGTCAAATTGATGAGTGTTTGTAATGGGAAACTCAAATCTACAAGGTTTCACGCCAACCATTTCAGAGTCCTTACCTGGCCCGGAATGGCTAAATGAAATTCGGAATGACGCATATACCCAGTTGGACGAAGTTGATGCTCCTGACACTGAAGAAGAAGTATGGCGATACTCCCGAGTAAATGAACTTAATTTAAGTGAGTTAACTCCGAAATCTGAACGACCGGAAAACCTTGCGTCAATACCACTTGATCGTTTCTCTTCACCTAGCGCAATCATTGTCCTTCAAGATGGATGGATCACAAACATCACCATTGGGGAGGAAGCTGAAAAAGCAGGAATCACTATCTGTCCGGTAGGTGATCTGGAAGACGGGGCGAAATACTTCGGAGCAGCACTAGAAAAGCCCGTTGATCTTTTTGGATATTTAAATCGAGCTTTCGGGCCTGAGCCCCTTATTGTCGTAGTGCCAAAGGGAACAGCATTAAAGAACCCGATCGTGATAGTCAGTTTGACTGACACTCATGAAGCAGTGTTTCCAAGGATCATGGTTCATTGTGAAGAAAATTCCGAAGCAAAAGTAGTAGAGATCCAAACGTCTTCAAGCGTAGAAGCTGTGATATCGCCAGTTCTAGAAGTAAAAGTTGGACAAGCCGCAAGATACAGCCATTGTGTAGTCCAAAACCTTGGTGCACAAACTTGGCAGTTCTCCCATCAAGCTGTTGATGCAGGTCAAGATTCCAGTGCGGAGTTTTTTGTCGCTGGGCTCGGAGGAGAGTATGTGAGAACTCGAACGGATTTTCATCTGACTGGAAGAGGGGCATTTAGTCGAATTAATGCGGCATATTTTGGCGAAGACGACCAAACAATGGATTTTCGAACTTTCCAAGATCATGTCAGTTCAGATACAACCAGTGATTTGCTTTTCAAAGGAGCGTTAAGTGACTCTTCTCGCTCTATCTATAGTGGGCTAACCAAAATACGTCCTGATGCGTCGCGGACTCGAGCGAACCAAACAAACCGAAATATCAAACTAGATCCAGAAGCTTGGGCAGAAAGCATCCCCAATCTAGAAATAGAAAATAATGATGTTGTATGTAGTCACGCTTCAACCGTCTCTCCAGTAGACGAAAACGAACTGTTTTACCTCGAAAGCCGTGGGGTGCCTACTCCAGTTGCTGAGAGACTCATACTTGAAGGATTTTTTGATGAAATCGTTTCTTCTTTCCCTGTTAAAGAGGTATCAGAACTACTAACAGAAGCGATCATAGGAAAATTAGATCGACGCACTCTTAACCAAGAAGAGGGGGAGTGAGTAAAGATGAATAAAATTCCTGTTTGCTCTCTGGGGAACCTCTCAACAGGCAACGTTCAGGTTGTAGAAGTAGAAGGACAATCAGTTCTGGTTGTTCAAATTGATGAAGAATACTTCGCTATCGAATCTCTTTGCAGTCATGCTGATATTTCTCTCGAAACTGGAGAAATAGATGAAAGCGACCGAACAATTGAATGCCCGAAACATGGAAGCCTCTTCTCTCTAGAGACCGGAGAAGCTCTGACTCTTCCAGCCATCAAACCAGTAAAAAAATTCTCTGTCTCACTAGATGGTGAAAATGTGGTGATAGAACTATGACGAATTCCTCACTCGTAATAGAGAATCTTCATGTTTCTGTATCTGGCAAAGAAATATTGAAGGGCGTCAACATGGAGATTCACCCTGGTGAAGTTCATGTAGTGATGGGCCCGAATGGGTCAGGTAAATCAACCCTTTCTTATGCTCTTATGGGCCATCCGGAATACAAAGTAACCGACGGTCAAGTAACCCTTGATGGTCAAGATCTACTCTCTCTTCCCTCGTGGCAAAGAGCTCAGAATGGACTATTCCTCTGTCTTCAACATCCCATCGAGGTACCTGGAGTTACGCTCGAATCTGTTTTGACGGAAGCCGCTCGAGCTGCAGGCAAAGAAACAGGCACAATCAAAAAACAAATGATAGAAGAAGCGGAAACTATCGGATTCGAAGAAAAATTTCTTGAACGACCACTGAATGTTGATCTTTCGGGTGGGGAAAAGAAACGAAATGAAACATTACAACTTGGGGTATTAGGCGCCCGTTATGCCGTATTGGATGAAATTGACTCAGGATTAGACGTAGACGCCCTTGCTGCAGTGTCACAACGTATCCAAGGCTTCACTCAAGAGCAAAACCTCGGTGTTCTGGCTATAACTCACTTCAGCCGGCTGTTAGAAGTCTTAGAACCTGATCACATACACATCCTGAATGACGGAAGTATACAAATGACCGGAGGGCCTGAACTGGTAGACCGTTTAGAAGAAGAGGGTTACCAAGGCCTTCTTGATAATTAAGGTTCTGACGTTACTGAGAATCTAATTCTTCGAAGCATTGTTCAAGAGTGTTCCATCCAAGAGTTGCACACTTGATCCGTACAGGAAACTTCACAACGCCTTGGAGGGCTTGAAGATCTCCAAGACCTGCCATTGGTGAACCAGTTTCTTCTGAGCCTTCTTCAAGACGTCCTTCATGGATGGACATCATTTGTTTAAAAGAGTAAATGATGTCTTTAGCTTCGCTGAGAGATTTTCCAGTGGTGACGGTAGTCATCATTGAAGCAGAAGCCAGACTAATTGAGCAGCCATGCCCCCCAAACTTCATGTCGACTATCACACCATCTTCTACATGAATATGAACAGTTACTTCATCGCCACAAAGGGGATTGAAACCTTCTGCCATCACCGCAGGCGGAGTCTCCAATTCTCCTTGATTCCTCGGATTCCGATAGTGATCAAGAATGATTTCTCTATAAAGGTCTTCTAATCCAGACATAAGCGAATTTTAATAGTTTCTTAATTACGGTGAAAAGAATTGACCGGTTGCTTCCAAAGCATCAGCCAATGCATCGACATCCGATTCATCATTGTATAAATAAAGCGAGGCCCTAACTGTCGCATTTACATCAAGTAGTTTCATCAATGGTTTGGCGCAATGATGACCAGCACGCACACACACCCCATGACTGTCAAGAACCTGACTTACGTCATGCGGGTGAACATCTTGGTAGCACATAGAGAGAACGCCGCCGCGTACAGAAACGTCGTTTGGCCCATGGATAACTAAATCGTTACCGAAACGGTCGCTCAAAGTTTGCAAGGCATAACTGGTAAGAGTTTTTTCGTGATCTAAAACATTTTCCATGCCGAGCGATTCAAGATAATCGACAGCTGCTCCAAGACCGACTATTTCAGCAATTGGGGGAGTGCCAGCTTCAAACTTCCAAGGAATGGTATTCGTGGTGAAACCTTCTTTAGTCACATCAAGAATCATTTCTCCGCCGCCAAGAAACGCAGGCATACTTTCAAGAAGTTCTGATCGTCCCCAAAGCACGCCTATTCCGGTCGGACCACACATCTTGTGTCCAGTAAAAGCAAGAAAATCGCATCCAAGTTCAGCCAGATCTGTAGGCCGATGAGGGACGTATTGGCTGGCATCAACTAAACAGAGTGCTCCAACATTATGCGCAGCGTCAGCAAGCATACGAACAGGAGGAACGGTGCCAAGAACATTTGAAGCACCTGAAACTGCCACGAGTTTCACCCCATCAAGTAATTGATCAAGATCGGTGAGATCAAATAAGCCTGATTCGGTTAAAGGAATCCAACGCACTTCAATACCGCGAGACTCAGCGAGTTGATGCCATGGAACAATATTGGCATGATGTTCAAGCGAGGAAACAAGAACTACATCGCCTTCATTAAGATTGGACTCACCCCAAGACCTCGCCACAAGATTTATTGACTCTGTAGCATTTTTAGTAAATATTATTTCTTCAGAACGGTCAGATTTTATGAAGCTAGATACTTTTTCTCTAGCATCTTCCATAGCCGTAGTCGCTTGTTCAGCCAGTCGGTATGCGCCTCGGTGCACATTCGCATTTATCTCTCGATAGTAACTATCAACTACTTCTAATACTTTCTGGGGTTTTTGAGACGTAGCAGCCGAATCAAGATAAATAAGAGGTTCACCATTTTCTTCACGCGAAAGAAGAGGAAAATCTTTCTTTATAACTGATACGTCAAAACTCATGACGCTATTTCCGCCTTGAATGCATCAAATCCTTCATTTTCTAGCATGACCGCTAAATCAGAATCCCCACTTTTCACTATTTTCCCATCCATTAAAACATGAACTACATCAGGCTGGAGATACTCAAGAAGGCGCTGGTAGTGAGTGATCGTAAGAATCCCAAGTTCTTCTCGCTCTTTCCGAACAGCGGTAACACCATCAGCGACAATCTGGAGAGCATCTATATCAAGACCAGAATCTGTTTCGTCAAGAATTGCCATTTCGGGTTCAAGAATTGCCATTTGAAGGATTTCATTTCTCTTTTTCTCCCCACCGGAAAAACCTTCGTTGAGGTATCGGTCAGCAAAAGAAGAATCCATTCCTAATCGATCCATCCATTCCATAATTGCGAGACGTAACTCAAGAACCGATAAATCGATTCCCTTCCGAGCCGAGAGTGCTTGTCTTAGAAAATTTATTACGGAAACTCCAGCTACTTCTTGCGGGTACTGAAAGGCAAGGAATAACCCAGATCTACCTCTCTCATCAGACGACCATTCATGAATGTCGTCACCGCGAAACTTTATGGTTCCCTCAGTAATTTCATATTCCGGGCTACCTAACAAAACTGCAGCCAAAGTGGACTTTCCAGATCCGTTAGGACCCATCAGTGCATGAAGTTCACCAGGATAAATAACGAGATCAACTCCACGCAAAATAGGTTCGCCTTCAAGCGTTGATGCATGAAGATTCTGGACTTCAAATAAAGGTTTGCTTTTCCCAGTCACCCTTAAAGTCTATTAACTTCCGCGTATTAACACTATGCAGATAGTAGAAATTAGGTGATTACCAGCCTCGCTCAATCCATGCATCGAGTGAGGGTTGTTCTGTACCGATAGTTGTGCCTTCTCCATGGCCTGGCAAAACAAGTGTTTCAGGAGCTAAAGGAGCGAATAAACGCCTATCAATCGAATTAATGATTTGTTCAAAGTCTCCGCCTTCAAACTCGCAAGTCCCTGGCCCACCTGGGAAAAGGGTGTCTCCTGAAAAAAGAATCGGCGACCCTTCAAGAAGGAAACAAATGGACCCCGGGGTATGCCCAGGAGTACAAATCGTGTGGAGACGCAACTTTCCGACTTCAATAACCGACTCGTCTTCCAACAAGTAATCGTATCCATCTAAGAGAGCAGCATCTTCAGGAGTGACCCCTACTTCATAGCCAGCGTCTCTTACCGCAGGCACAGCACCTATGTGATCGTAATGGCCATGAGTTTCAAGCACAGTTCGCACGTCAAGCACCCGACACATTTCGAGAAGTTTGTCATGTTCGTTGGCTGCATCTATTAGAACAGATTCACCAGTCTCTCTGCAGCGCAGCACAAAAACGTTGTTGTCTAAACTCCCGACAACAATCCTGTGTATTTCTGCCTGGGTATCGCACCAATGAAGAGAGACTCCTGGAACTCCGGTAGAAACATGATCGGTGTGATTACAAGGATGAGACGGGTTTGTGGTTTCTAAAGAACTGTTCATCTCTATATCATGCCCGATAAGAAAGTATTTGTCTTATCTTGCCGGTGTAGTCGTTTAGCCCAAAGGGCTGATAGAACTTTTAAGTGGCAATTTAGCCAAATGAATATAAACATCTAGACAGGAGCGCGTCACGTGAACTTCGCCTTTAGCGAGGAGCAAGAACAACTTCGGGAATTTGTTCGTCAGTTTCTTGACAACTATTCCGACGAAGCAATAGTTCGTGAATTAATGGAAACCGAAGAAGGCTATAACCCAGAAACCTGGTCAATGATGGCTGAGCAGCTAGGACTGCAAAGCCTCATCATCCCAGAGGAGCATGGTGGCCAAGGATTCGGTTATGTAGAACTTGTAGTAGTCATGGAAGAAATGGGACGTGCTTTACTGTGTGCTCCTTTCTTCTCAACAGTGGTCTTAGCTGCCAACACCTTGATCCACAGCGGAGATGAAGGTGCAGCAGCTGAAATCCTTCCAGAAATAGCAAGTGGTGAAACAATAGCCACCCTTGCCTTTACGGAAGAAAATGGTCGCTGGGACGAAGAAGGCATCACTATGGAAGCCAGTGCTGATGGTGACTCTTGGAGTCTTTCTGGAACCAAAATGTATGTTTTGGATGGAAACACAGCCAATGTCATCCTTGTTGCAGCCCGTACCGGCAAAGGAGTGTCTCTTTTCAAAGTAGACGGAGATGCATCAGGTCTCACTCGTACCGCTTTAGCCACAATGGATTTGACTCGTAAACAAAGCCGACTCGATTTCGAAAATGTTTCTGCTTCACTAGTAGGTGCAGAAGGAGAAGGATGGGCTGTTTTAGAAACCGTTCTCAATCTTGCTGCTGTTGCTTTAGCAGCCGAGCAGGTAGGTGGAGCTCAAATGTGTCTCGATACAGCAGTTCAGTATGCAAAAGACCGTGTGCAATTTGGTCGTCCAATAGGTTCTTTCCAAGCAATCAAACATAAGTGTGCAGATATGTTGCTTGAAGTTGAATCAGCCAAGTCTGCCGCTTACTACGCAGGCTGGTGCGCTGCAGAAATGAACGATGAGTTACCTGCAGTCGCTTCACTGGCGAAGGCATATTGCTCTGAAGCCTATTTCAATACCACAGCGGAAAATATTCAAATTCACGGTGGTATCGGTTTCACTTGGGAGCACCCAGCTCACCTTTACTTCAAAAGAGCAAAGAGTTCTGAATTACTCTTCGGGGACGCCACATACCATCGCGAGCTTCTTGCGCAACGTATCGGTATATAAATCGACGCAGCCACACGTGGCTGAGATCAGATGATTTGGCTATTCCTAGTCTTAGGGGTTCTTCTCGTAGTAGCAATAGCTTTTGCTTTTGTTGGTACAACCACTAGCCGGTTACAACAAAACGTTCAACCTGTCGTGTTTGAAGTCGAAGATGCTGTTGATTGGGTGGCGGAACAACTACCAGAAGAAGCAGCCGGTCAACTCACTTATGCAGAAGTAGCAACAATCACGCGGTGGTGGCTTGAGTATTTTAATCAAGTTGGTCTCGCCACAGAACATGGACAAGAAATCGGAGACGAAGCGCTCTCAGAGGAAACTCCAGAAAGAATTGCTGAACTCGATGATGCCGTGGATTATGTAGTAGCGCGCTCTTTAGAACAAGAAGATCCACTAGATTCAGTGTCAGTAGTTGTAGTTGTAGATTTACTCAGAATTTATTTAACAGAAATGGGTGCTATAACTGGAATCTCAGAGGAAGAATGAAAGACATGATAGATCGTTCCGCTCCAGTCTTTATCGCAGGACACAGAGGGTTAGTGGGTTCTGCGATACTTAGACGTCTAGAAAAAGAAGGATTCACTAATCTATTAACTGCGACACGTGAGGAACTTGATCTTCGTCGTCAATCATCAGTAGATGAATGGTTCAACGAACATCAGCCTCAATATGTTTTTCTTGTAGCTGGAACAGTTGGTGGGATCGGCGCAAATAGCACCCGACCTGCGGACTTCATTTATGACAACTTGATGATTCATGGAACAGTGGTGCATGCAAGCCACCAAATGAGAGTAGAGAAACTTTTATATCTTGGCAGCTCATGCATCTATCCCCGGTTAGCTAATCAACCGATGAAAGAAAACGAATTACTTAGCGGTCAACTCGAACCAACTAACGAAGGTTATGCAATAGCAAAAATCGCTGGAATAAAACTATGCGAAAGCTACCGACGTCAACATGGCTGTGATTTCATCTCAGCCATGCCGACAAATCTTTATGGACCCGGGGACAATTTTGATTTAGACGACAGCCACGTGTTGCCGGCTCTTATTAGGCGGTTCCACGAAGCAAAAATTTCTGATCAAAAAGAAGTCGAAATCTGGGGAACAGGATCTTCATATAGAGAATTTCTGCATGTAGACGACTTAGCCGATGCATGCCTTTTTCTTATGGACAACTATTCAGAATCAGAACACATAAATGTGGGAACCGGAAAGGACAGTTCAATAGGTGATTTAGCGGAGAGGATACGCGATCTGGTCCATCCAGAAGCAACAATCTCATTTGATACCTCTAAACCAGATGGCATGCCTCGAAAAGTTCTAGACGTCTCTAAGTTAAAGAATCTTGGATGGGAGTCAAAGATTCCCCTCAATGAAGGTTTAGCTTCAACTTATGACTGGTATCTAAGCGCAATAGAAACAGGGCAAGTGCGGCTTTAAAACCCGGGCTACTGCTGTTTGGACTTGCCAGCAGCTTTTTGTTCCTTCTTCCAAGCACGAACATCCATTAACGCTTCAGGCCCATCAATATCTGCAACTGATCTAGGAATATCGTCAGCAAAAGGTCCGGCATGATCCTTCCAGCCATCTGGAGCGACCCCCATTCTTTTCGCAAGTAAAGCAATAAAGATCATTGTTTTTTCGGCTCCATACCCAGGAAGCTCACGTATTCTTCTTGACAATTCTTCTCCAGTAACTCCCTCTTCCCAGAGCGCAGCAGGATCGCCATTGTAAGTATCAACAAGGTACTGGCACATCTCTTGGATTCTTTTACCCATTGCGGCAGGAAAGCGATGAATAGCCGGCTTTTCACAACATAAAGAAATAAACAATTCAGGGTCATACTCAGCTATCTCTGAAGCATCAAGGTCGCCAAGACGTTCAAAAAGAGTCGCAGGACCACGAAAAGCCCATTCCATAGGAACCTGCTGGTCTAGCAGCATTCCGATCAATAGAGCGAGAGGGTTACTGTTCAAGAGAAGATCCGATTCTGAATCTCCAGTAATAGCAAGTGTTCCTTCAGGGAAAGCAGTCATAGGAATTCCTTAATTATTTCGTTACACAAAACGATCCTAGATCCGAAAACCACAAAGAGGAAATCAATTCGCCTCCAAATAATAAGCGTCTAAAACCCCAGTTTCTTTCCAAACGAACTATGGTCAGCATCATGAGCGAAATCCAAAAAGTGGTTTATACCGATGGTGCATGTTCAGGCAACCCAGGACCTGGAGGCTGGGCTTGGGTCGTTCCAAACGGACCCTTTGCTGCAGGGTATGAACCATCAACTACCAATCAGCGGATGGAACTACAAGCAACACTAGAGGCCATAAAAAGCATTGACGGGCCGCTGCTGATAGTAAGTGATTCAACATATGTTGTTCACTGTTTTCGTGACCGTTGGTGGGAAGGATGGATTCGTCGTGGTTGGGTGAATAGTCAAAAGAAACCTGTGGCCAACCAAGACCTATGGAAACCGTTATTGGACCTCTACCTCGAAAGAGAAAATATTGAATTTGAATGGGTTAAAGGGCATTCAGGAGACCGTTGGAATGACGAAGCAGATCGTCTTGCGGTCGAAGCAGGAACTCGTCAAGTCACTTTGCAGGGCTAAGCAACTTTAGCCACTTAACTATTGAAGCTTTAGGAGTTCCCGGGGTAGCTATCGCGACAAGAGCCTTCTGTTGTGTGGTCAAAAGACTAGAACGTAGAGTCAAATTCGGTCCGCACATTTGAATCTCAGTTATCTCTTCTGATCGTTCATCAATGGTCAAGAACCCTTTTACTCTAACAACTCCGGTAGGGCGACTTTTTTCCCATAAGGAAAGGGCGGCAAGGTCAATAGAGTCAACAAATTCTAAAGTGGCGGAAACATGATCAATAGAAGAACTTTCTTGCTCTTCGCCCACTTTTTCTAATCCAAACAATAGAGAAGGGGAAACCGGATTACGTAGAACCGAAGCTTCGGTTAAGCCTTTCACCCATTTCTCTACTGGTTTAATTTCCTGTTCCTCTAATAAATCGCATCGTGATAAGAGAATTAGATCAGCTTCCCTAATTTGCGAACAAACCATTTCACCAACATATGGATCTTCGCTTCGCTCAATCACGGAAGAAGGATCAACAAGAACAACCACTCCATCTAAGAAAAACCCCGGTGTATGACCCCATTGAGCAATCTTGCGGGGTTCACCGACACCAGAAACCTCAATTACCACACGATCAATTTGATCAGCTCGATCCCTTAGTTGAGTCAAAGTTTCTGCGAACCCATCAACGAGAGAACAACAGATGCAACCATTTGCCAGACTGATGGTGTCTCCGTCATGGCTTAAAATCAAAGACTCATCAATATTGATCTCACCAAAGTCGTTGACAATAATTGCAACACGTCCAATATTTGAATCAAATAACAGTTCATTAATAAGAGTGGTTTTACCCGCCCCCAAATAACCCCCAATTACTGTTAAAGGAAGATTTTTTTCGTTCATGCGCTATCCAACTGGAAAGATTCTTCCACCCAACATCGTTCCCCAAATAGGAACATCACGTAAATTATGGGGATCAGTTGTATAGGGGTCTTCATCTAGAATTGCGAGATCAGCAAATTTTCCAGAAGTAATAGATCCAATTTCGGTATCCATCTTTATTTGATAAGCAGCTCCAAGAGTGACTGCATGTAAGGCCTCTTCAACGGAAATGCATTCCTCAGGCCCCAGAATATGACCAGATGCCGTTTGACGGTTCACAGCAGCCCATGCAACGTGAAAAGACCCTAAAGGAGTTACAGGAGCATCACAATGCATAGAGATAGGGATACCTGCATCTAGGGCTGTGCGAGCTGAATTCATACGTGAAGCCCTCTCTGGCCCGACTGTAGAAGCAACATGTTGATCACCCCAATACCAAGTGTGATTCGAGAAGAGGTTCGCACACATACCCAGAGACGCAATACGCTCATACTGTTCTGGGGTAGTGAGTTGACAATGTTGAACGGTGTAGCGATGATCATTTCGCGGAGATTCAGATAAAAGAGTTTCTACTGCATCTAAAAAAACGTCTACCGCTTCGTCACCGTTGCAATGCACATGAACTAAAAGTCCCAGTTCATGAAAAGGTCTAAGTAATTCGGTTAGTTGTTCAGGAGGGAATACCCATAACCCATTCGGTCGGTCATCTAAGTAACCAGGTTCACGAAGCCTTGCGGTGTAACCCTGTATTGAACCATCCAGAATCACTTTCACTGCACCTAAACGAAGCTTGGCGCTAGATTGCTCCTGTATCGAAAGAATTGTGTTAGCAGTAGCTTGACTTGTTGCCGGAGTATCAAAAATGAACAGTCGAGCAGGAAAATCGTCATGATCTACAACTTCACGCCACTCATCAATAGTCGTTTGGCTTGTAGAAGAAGGATTTCCTAGGTCAGTGAGCGTTGTAACTCCTGCTCTGTTCGCTAAGTGACCTAGATCCCATTTCGCCTCCTGAGATTTCATACGGCCAAAGAAGGAACGAAAAGCGGACCCAGCTAAAGACATCGCTGCAGGCTCCTGAAGCTCACCAATAGGATTCCCTTCAGCATCCTTAGGTATACCTTCCATTGGGATTTCTGAAGTTATACCCTCTGCTTGCATCAAAGCAGAGTTAACTGTAGCTAAATGAGCGCTGGCGTGAAGAACAAAAATAGGTCTCGTCTTTGATACTTGATCAAGGTGACTTCCAATAAGGCGCTCACCAGCAAAATAAATTGGATCTAAACCCCAAGCCAGCAGAGGTGCATCTGGATCCGTAAGCGAAGATTCAGCTTCCCGAAGACGAACAATAACTTCATCTATATTTTCACAACCAGACCAAAGAACACCATTTGGATCAGACCTGTCAAAGAAACCACAATAAGTATGCAACCACAGACCAGCAGCCATCCCGTGACTATGCGCCTCAACAAAACCAGGCAAAAGTATTTTGTCGACGAATGAATTGTCTACTTCATGGTTCTCTATAGAGCACAGTTCTTCTAACGAACCCACAGCTAGAAACCGATTCCCTCTCACCGCCACAGCAGAAGCCGTCGGTTGCGAAGGATCCATAGTGTAAACAACGGAAGCTGGATAAATGATTGTAGGTTCCACGCCCTTACTCTAGTTGGAAGGAAACTCTTAGATTTGAAATAATCCGTGACAATTTCTCTATTTCGCGTCTAAAGTCGGAATTACCGAAGAGAGGAGGTGGTCCAGATTAGTAGCAAACTTTATGGGACTTCGGAGGTGGGTGGCCGCTAGGCGGTTCTGGACCATCTGGCGAAATTCCGCCAGCCACCCTCAGATTTGGCTTCAGTTTTGGTCCCAACTGATAAAAGGGCCTTTCTGAGATATCCAGAAACAGTTCCAATATTTTGAACTCTGGGGATGCACGTAAAGTGCATCCCCAGAATATTTTTGACATATAAAACAAACAAAACACGGATCAAGAAGGAGGGCGCTTGCATGAATGTTAGAGAAGTAAGCCAAGCAGAACGCCTTACCTATGAAAATGATGGGGCAGCGCACCTTCCAAACATGTTCAGTGCCGACTGGATTGAATTCTTATGCGAAGCCTTTAAAACAGCTCTTGCCGAACCCGGCCCTCATGCAGAGGAATACACCCCGGAAGGAAAATCAGGCCGGTTCTTCGCTGATTTGAATATGTGGCAAAGGCTAGAACCATTTCGAAAGTTTGTTTTTGATTCACCAGCATCGATCGTGGCAGCCCAGATAATGGGTGCCACTCGAATAAATTTTCTTTACGACCAAATGTTTGTTAAGGAACCGAGCACTGAAGAGGAAACACCGTGGCACCAAGATCAGCCCTACTGGGCAGTTAAAGGAAGACAAGTTTGTTCCATTTGGATTCCCTTAGACCCGGTTGCAAAAGATTCTGGACTGCGTTTCATTAAAGGAAGCCATTTTTGGGAAGCATATAATCCTCACCATTTCGCAGATGACACCCCTTACGAGGGAACAGGTTTGCCCGAGCTGCCTCAAATTGATATCTCATCAGGAGAGCATGAAATAGTAAGTTGGAACGTTGAACCTGGAGACTGCCTAGTTTTTCAGGGAATGATTGTTCATGGAGCATTTGGCAACCCTAACCCCAGCCAAATCCGTCGAGCCCTAGCTACCCGCTGGTGCGGTGATGATGTCAGGTACTTTCGCGGCAAAGGTGAATCAGCAATCCCTACCTCTGACCCAGGCCTCAATAACGGCGACCTCTTAGATTGTGAGATTTTCCCTCGCGTCTATTAGGTCAAGAGACTGTTTTCTTGGTGTGGCGCCAAATCAGCCACGCGAAAAGAAACTGGAAAGGGAGTCGCACAAAGTTCCGCACCCGAACATCAGGAGCATTTTCAACACGTACAGTTTTGCCGAATTCATCTGTAGTGAAGCCAACATCATTAATAAACATGTCAATATTTGCTGGGTAAACAGCAATTAAAAGTAGCAGTAAGCCCCAAGCTGCTTGGCGTCTACTTTTCTTTGGAATGAGCGCAAGACCAAGAACAATTTCCGCAGCTCCTGATGCAAGGTTCGCGAACGTTGGATTTGGAAACCATCGAGGAACGATCGCTTCAAAGAAATCTTGATCAACGAAATGATAAACCCCAATAGCAGCAAACGAAGCCCCAACGAGAAAAGCTTCAAGATCTCGGCGAGCAGCCTTATCTTTGGTGAGGTCACTAAATTTCATACTTCTTTATTTCTCGCTTCATTTAAGTCGGTAAAAGTGCAACTAACGTTCTGGCCAAAAATCTTACGCCTATATCTAGCGACAACTCTATAAAGAATGTCACGTAAAGGAAGTGGGACCATCCACAAAAAAGGAATCAATAAAACGTAGCGCCATTGCAAGAGTCCGATACAACTAAGAACAGCAGAAGAGTAGAAATGGATTTTGGAACCATCTAAGAAATATATTGTGTCAAGGTCACGTAATTTTTCTGGGAAAGACTGGATTAACTCACGGCCCTCGTCGCTTTCTATAGCGATAAATCTGACTTGTTTTCGCTTCCTTATTCTCGGCGAAAGGAATAGAGCCAGCCGATTACATAAAGCACATTCTCCATCAAGTAAAAGAATGGTTCCACCTTCTGTGTTAATTGGAAAAACTTTTGTATTGCTAACCATCATTCTGTTATACCGTGATTCGCCGCTATTCTGCAGGTATGGACAAGCCATCAGTTTTTTCTCATAGTCGTTTCCTTGGAGACAAAAGAACGCAACAGGTGTATGACTTAGAAGAAGTCAAAGACGAACAGGCGATGACTGACATTCTTGATGAGTTACTGTCCGAAGAAACTTTTCTCTGTTTTAGTCCAGACACTCTTGCAGAAGCCCGTAACCGTGGTTACCGACTTCATGAAGTTTGATTAATTCCCTGTCCGCTGTTTGATCAGATTCAACGCACTGCCTGCCTCAAACCATTCAATTTGGTCTTCAGAAAGGGTGTGTTTCGCAGAAATTTCACTAGAGGAGCCGTCTGAGTGAGAGATAGTGATTTGAACCAAAGAATCAGGGGATAAATCTTGTAATCCTGTAATTGAAATTCGGTCCTCTTCACCTATGCGGTCGTAATCAGCAGGGTCAACAAAAGTGAGAGCAAGAACACCTTGTTTTTTCAGATTTGTTTCATGAATACGGGCAAAAGAACGAGCTAATACTGCTTTAGCTCCTCTAAATCTTGGTTCCATGGCTGCATGTTCTCTTGAAGAGCCTTCACCCATGTTTTCGTCACCGATAGCTATCCACGAAATTCCTGCTTCATGGTATCGCCGTGCTATCTCAGGGAAGGGGCGGTGTTCTCCATCAGTTATATCCAGCCCAGTTCCCACTTCACCGTTGAATGCATTAACTGCACCCATGTAAAGGTTGCCTGAAATATTTTCAAGGTGTCCGCGATAAGCCAGCCAGGGCCCCGCCATTGAAATATGGTCCGTGGTGCATTTACCTTGTGCCTTTAGAAGAATTGGAAGATCAAGAAAATCTTCTCCATCCCATGGTTCAAATGGTGCCAAAACCTGAAGCCGGTCACTAGTTGGTGATATGACTACTTCAATATCAGAACCATCTTCTGGAGGAGCTTGAAAAGTATCAGCCCCAGGATCAAATCCGTCAACTGGTAATTCAATACCATCTCCAACAGTTAGACGGACTTCTTCTCCGGCGTCATTCACCAAAGTGTCGTTTGCCGGATCAAAATCAAGACGGCCGGCCAAAGTCAAAGCAATAACGGTCTCAGGAGAGGTAACGAAGGCATGAGTTGTTGCATAACCATCGTTCCGTTTCGGGAAATTACGGTTGTAACTTGTGACAATCGAATTTGGTATTCCGTCATCTAAGTCTTGTCGGTCCCATTGTCCGATACAGGGACCGCACGCATTTGCCAAAACCGTGGCACCTAACGCCTCAAAATCGGCAAGAAGCCCATCTCGTTCAATAGTGGCTCTTACTTGTTCGGACCCCGGGGTAACTAACAAGGGAATTTTTGCCGTCAGCCCTTTATTTGCTGCATCACGAGCGATTGAGGCGGCTCGGGTTATGTCTTCATAAGACGAGTTTGTACAAGAGCCAATCAGGCCGGCACTTACTTCGAGCGGCCAGCCATTAGCTTTAGCTTCTTCGCCTAACTCTGAGACCGGCCTAGCTAGATCTGGTGTATGAGGGCCGTTGATATGAGGAGACAAAGTTGAGAGATCAATTTCGATTACTTGGTCAAAGAAATCTGAAGGATTAGATTCGACCTCATCGTCGGCTCGTAAATGTTCTGAAACTGCGTTAGCCGCATCCGCTACATCTGCTCTGCCCGTTGCCCGCAAATATCGGGCGATAGCTTCGTCGTAAGCGAAAAGAGAGGTTGTTGCTCCAATTTCGGCGCCCATGTTACAAATGGTGCCTTTCCCAGTGGCAGAAAGGCTTCGTGCGCCCGGGCCGAAATACTCAACTATTGCACCGGTGCCGCCTTTAACTGTCAAGATTTCTGCGACCTTAAGAATCACGTCTTTAGGGGCTGACCACCCATCAATTTTTCCCGTGAGGTGCACGCCAATCATCTTTGGCCATTTGGCGTTCCATGGAAATCCGGTCATAACGTCCACGGCGTCGGCTCCACCAACACCAATCGCGACCATGCCAAGCCCTCCAGCGTTTGGGGTGTGGCTATCCGTGCCGATCATCATTCCACCAGGAAACGCGTATTGTTCAAGAACGACTTGGTGAATGATTCCAGAGCCTGGCTTCCAGAATCCGGCACCGTATTTAGCGCAAACTGACTCTAGAAATGAGTAAACCTCAGAGTTGTCGTCTACAGCAGTAAGCAAATCTGTTTTGCTATCTATCTTGGCTTGGATTAAATGATCACAATGAGTGGTGGTGGGCACCTGAACTTCATCAAGTCCCGCAGTCATGAATTGCAGCCACGCCATCTGAGCTGTTGCATCTTGCATAGCTACACGATCAGGTCGCATATCAACATATGAAACCCCCCGTTCAAACTCTGCACTTGATAAATCATCAACATGATTTATCAATATTTTCTCTGCGAGAGTAAGTGGTCGACCAAGTATCTTTCTTCCAGCTTCAATGCGGGACTCAAGAGATGAATAAACGCTGGTGATTAAATCAATGGGAGTGGAAGCAAATACTGTCATAACTCAAGTATCTACGAAGTTTCAGTACTTCATTGATTATCTGCCCTAAAAAATCAGGTTTTTTCTTATTAATCAAAGATTTAAGGTTATTTAAGAGAACATTTCATTTTCTCCCGCCACCTCAGACCCCTCAGTCATAATGCTAAGTTTCGGAAATGGGGATAGTCGCAGAAGACGTAAGAAGAGTTCGGGAACAAACCGACATTGTTCAACTCATCTCCGAACATACACAACTCAGAAAATCGGGTACGCAATGGATGGGGCTCTGTCCTTTCCATGGAGAAAACACTCCATCTTTTTCTGTCAACTACGAAATGGGTGTTTACCACTGCTTTGGATGCGGTGAGAGTGGCGACGCTATTGATTACGTGCAGAAAAAACAACACCTTGATTTCGCAGGCGCAGTTGAATATTTAGCAGCAAAAGCGAACATTTCGCTGCGCTACACCGATAGCAACGAAAACGAAAAGAGAGGACGACGAAAGGAGCTTTTAGATCTTGTACAGAAAGCAGTGGATTTCTATCATGACTGTCTCATCAATCGTCCAGATGCTCGCCCAGCTCGCGACTACTTAAGATCACGTGGTTACGACGGTGAGGTTGCTAGACAGTTTTCTTTGGGCTGGGCACCGAAAGAATGGGACGGACTCTCTAAGCACCTAAATACTTCTAACAAAAACCTAGAAGACGCCGGACTTGGTGCACTGAATAAGTACAACAATCAGTACGACTTTTTTCGAGATCGTATTATGTTTCCGATTTTCAATGAGAGAGGGGAGGCTGTCGCATTTGGTGGACGCCAACTGCCAGACGGGGAACCGCCAAAGTATAAAAATACTTCAGATAGGGCAAAGACATATTCAAAAAAAGAGACTCTTTATGGGTTGAACTGGGCTAAAACAGAAGCGAGCAAACTAAGTGAAATCGTCGTTTGCGAAGGATATACCGATGTTATCGGCGCACATCTTGCCGGAATAGAACGAACAGTAGCTACCTGTGGGACGTCAATGACTGAAGATCATGCAAAAAAGTTGAAGCGCTTCGCTCCGCGAGTTGTTCTCGCCTATGACGCTGATAAGGCCGGACAGGCAGCAGCCGAACGAGTTTATGGATGGGAAGAGCAATTCGAATTGGAATTCGCAGTAGCAGAACTCCCTGAAGGATCCGATCCTGGAGACTTAGCAAGACATGACCCTGCCGCTCTGCGTCGTGCTATCGAAGAAGCAAAGCCGTTTCTTCAATTTCGTATAGAACAAGAACTAAAACGAGGTGATCTGTCAACACCAGAAGGTCGAGCGAGAACAGCTGCAAATGCAGGACATCTCGCAATGGAACACCCCAACCCAATGGTCAGCGACCCATACATTATGCAAATTGCAGATCAATGTTCAGTCACTCCAGATCAGCTAAGAACACTTCTTCAGAACACTGTTCCACAACAATCGACCAACCAGAAGAATGCACAAATTCAAGACAAACAAGAAGAAGTTTTACATGCACAGATTCCAGCAGTTGAAAAACAGGCGCTCCAGTTCTTCCTGCATCGAAAAGACGAAATTAAAGATTATTTAATGCCTGTCCTGTTTCTATCTACTGCAGGTCAACTGATTTATGAAGCTCTGAAAGAAACAGAAGGCGACTTACACGCTGCCAGAGAACAAACTGATGAGAGTCTTTCTTCGGTGCTGTTGGAGATAGCGGCTGGTGATGTGATAGACGAAGATCCTCTAGGGATACTGTCTCGTTTGTTGGCTTTGGCGGCAAAACAAAAAGCCGATGAACTTTCTTCAATAGCAAGACAAGAAGATAGTTTTGATGACCTTCTTGAAGACATTAATTTCTTACGTCGTCAAACAGATGCACTAAGTGAAGCTCCGCAAAGCATTGAGCCACTAGAACCTTTATTGGGGTGGTTCAGGGGTATTCCGTCTTGAAGGAAGAAACTCGTTCTGTGTCTCCTCAATGGGGTGGAGTGGATCCACACGAATTTTCACGGCTTATCCGCCGAGGAAAATTGAAAGGTCAAGTAAGCCTTGATGAAATACTTGAAGTGTTGAGAGATGCTGAATTGGATCCATCTTTGGTTTCTGAGGTTCGAGAAACTTTAGAAAATGAAGGAATATCCCTTAACGACACAGTGGTAGAGGAAGAAAGTAACGAATCTTCTGAAGGGGAGACAAAGATAACTCGGCCTCCTAAACGTAATTTGAAGCGTCGTCTAAATAAAAAGAAAGGTTCAGAACAAACGGGATCTTCAGACTCAACGCAACGTTATCTCAGCGAAATCGGTGAAGTCGCCTTGCTTGAAGCAGAAGAGGAAGTGAGCCTGGCAAAGGAAATTCGCGAAGGGATGGAAGCAGAAACTCAACTAGCGGAACTTCATGCAATTGGAGAGTTGGAGAACCTCTCAAGGGTTGATCTTTCTCGGCTTCGGCGACGCCAACGCCGAGGCGAACAGGCAAGAGATCGTTTAACTCGAGCAAATCTTCGCTTGGTTGTTTCCATTTCAAAAAGGTATGCGGGTCGTGGTTTACCTCTTCTGGATTTAGTCCAAGAAGGAAATCTAGGCTTGATGCGCGCTGTGGAGAAATTTGATGGCACCAAAGGGTACAAATTTTCTACTTACGCCACGTGGTGGATTCGTCAAAGTGTTAGTCGAGCTGTCTCTGATCAAGGGCGGACAATAAGGATTCCGGTACACACCGCAGAAGCGATGAATAGGGTGGTTAGAGCAGAACGAGAACTTACGCAGGAGTTAGGGAAGGCACCCACAATTGAAGAAATAGGGGAGCGTGCAGCGGTAGATCCAGAGAAAGTTGATGAACTTTTGCAGTTAGGTCTTAGTCAAGGCACCCTTTCTCTCGATCTTCCGATGGGAGAAGAAGGAGAAGTGAGCCTTGCCGACATTTTGCAAGATTTTGGAACCGAAGCACCAGAATCTGTGGCAACCCAACAAGTATTAACAGGGGAAATAGCAGAAGTTCTTGATTCTCTTGAAGAGAGAGAAAAACAAATTGTTCAGATGCGTTTTGGACTTGATGGTACAGAGCCTAAAACTCTTGAAGAGGTGGGAAAACATTTTAAAGTCACTCGAGAGAGGGTCCGCCAAATAGAAATTCGTATCTTAAACAAATTGCGGCACCAGCAACGCTCAAAAACTTTCCGTGAATATCTAGATCAGTCGTGAACGCTTTATCGTCGAGTAGGTCGCCAAGTTAAACGTGACCCTAAGAGATGCCCTGTTGGCGAAGTTCCGATTAGAACGATCAAGAACACAGTGAATGCTTCAAGTGTGGTCCAGGTAATAAGAGCGTTTATTAAAATGAGGCGCCCAACGAGGAGCACCCCCAAAGCAATCTGAACCCCTAATAGTCGTCGAAAACGATCAATGAAATTGCGCGCTGGGCGTCCTGCGAAAGTCCACAAATCAAGTAGAAGGATTGTGAAAATAATCCCCGCTTCACCAGACAATAAAGCTGAGCGAGTTAGGTTCCAGCCAACGCCCTCAAAGATCCAAAAGAAGAAAGCAGCATCAATAATCAGCGCCATCAATGACACACTGAAGTAACGGACTAAGGCTTGACTGCGAAGAGGATCAACTCTTAGTCGAAGTAAATGTCGAAGGTAATGCAAGTAATGAATGGCGCGAACTTTTGAACTGCCACTTTCACGTAATTGGAAATAGTAAGGGGATTCAGCAACTTTGTTTACTTCCCCTCGTGCCAAAACTTCTAGAAGTATTTTGTACCCGACGGGTTGGAGGTCGCAGTCAGCAATAGCTTTCCTGTCAACTATGAAATAGCCGCTCATCGGGTCAGTGACTCGACCCACCGTTCCCGGAAGAAGGAGGAGGCCAAGCGCTTGGGCACCTTTTGAGAGAAGGCGACGCATCGATGACCAATTCGGAACTCCACCACCTGGAAGATGCCTACTTGCCACCGCGACTTCAACCTCTTCATCAAATTGAGCAAGAAGGTCAAGGAGGAGTTCAGGTGGGTGTTGGCCATCTCCATCAATTACCCCAAGGAACTTTCCGTTGGCGTGAGCCCAACCACAGACAACGGCTGTAGCGAGACCAGATTCACCGACACGCCTAATTACCCTCAGAGAAGAAATTTCTTCTGTCATTTCACGGGCGATCTCCCACGTCTTATCAGGACTGTCGTCATCAACAACTATTAGCTCATGCGAAATGTTGTTTTCGTCCAGTAAATGATTAAGGCGCCGAATAAGAGTCGGTATATTCTCTGCTTCATTAAATGTTGGAATAACTAAACTCAAAGTGACCTCTGGATGATGATCAGAAGCAATTTGGTTCACTTGACCACCATCTAAACAAATAAAAGACTCTGTACTCATTAGAAACAAATCTACTCCGATGTTTCGCTACTGTTAAATAGCAAGACTAAAACAGCGATTTGGTTCCCCTCTGGGCCAATACGGTGGTATCCTTTCGTTCGTTATTCCGGGGTAGCTCAGCTGGCAGAGCGTCGGACTGTTAATCCGCAGGTCGTGGGTTCGATCCCCACCCCCGGAGCGATAAAAAGGTTGAAGGTCGGTCGTTTAGGCCGGCCTTCTGCCTATATATCAATACTGCTAATCTTCTGTAAGGTGAAAGTATGGACAAAACAGAACAAGTAGCGCAAATAAAAACGCTCATGGCCCGTTTGGATTCCGGGGTCAATGTTGATGCCGGAGGTTTTCGGTGTAATCCAACCAGTGTCTATGTTGATTCGGAACTTGCTGAGAAAGAAAATAAAGCGTTTTTCCATGATCACACGCAACTTGTAGGCCTCTCAGGTGACCTTCCCACTCCTAACTCGTTCTTTACCGTGAATGACTTGAAAACACCTATTCTCGCCACTCGGGATGACCAAGGACGGTTTCGTGCCTTTGTAAATGTTTGTTCGCATAGGGGAGTGGTGCTTGAAGAAGCAGAACGCGGAGAAACCCGACGTTTCACTTGCCAATTCCATCGTTGGACCTATGACACAGCGGGAACTCTTGTGGGGATACCTAAAAGCGAACACTTCGGCGAGTTAGACACTGATTGTTTTGGTTTAGTCGAGTTGCCTGCAGAAGAACGACACGGACTCCTGTGGGTGCATCCTGATCCTGAAGGTTCTATAAACCTTGAAGAACAACTCGGCGAGGATTTAGATGCAGAGTTAGCGTTGTGGAACTTTGAAGAGCTTCAGTATTTGACTGAAGACGTTTATGCAGTTGATTGCAACTGGAAACTTGCGATGGACACTTTTGGTGAAACGTATCATTTCTCCGCTTTGCATTCTGAGACTCTGAACCTTCAGTTTCACGGAAATGTGCAGTGCTATGACACGTTCGGACGTAACCATCGAATGCTTCTCTGTAAAAGAGACATTGACGGAATGCGTGATCAGCCTGAGTCAGAGTGGGATATAACAACTGCGACTTTGCCGGTTTATTGGCTTTTCCCAAATGTTCAACTTATGCCAGGAGCCGGAATACTTTTTTTAGTTCGTGCTTATCCGGATAAAGAACGACCCGGTAAACATGTGAGCAGAGTTCACTTTTACGTTCGTTCGGAGATTTTTGAAGATATCGAAATAAAAGAAATAGTGAAAGAAGTTGGTAGGACTTTCGCGGAGATAATTCGTGATGAGGACTATTTGATGAGCGCTAGTCAGCAACGAAGCGCTGAAAGTGGTGCAATTAAATATTCAATCTTTGGGCGTAACGAACCAGCGTTGCATCACTATCACAACACTTACCGGAAAATGTTGGGTATGGAGTTGCTTCCTTTGCTGGAAACTCCCGATAGGTAGTTGCCGTTAACCGTGGTGTAGGTTGCTGCTAACTGAAAAGGAGATTGAAATGGCACACACATCTATGGCTTATTTCCCTTGCGCAGAAGGTATGGGCGCAACACTGCTTCCTGCTCTTATGGAGGCATTAGCTGATACACGGGCTTTTGAAGGCAACATAAGTATTGAAACTTATTTGGATCAAGATAATCCAGATCGAATTTTACTTTGGGAAAAATGGGAAACCAGAGAACACTACGAGGCATACCTTGCCTGGCGTATGGAAACTGGGATGATGGAGATGATAGGGCCGTTCCTAGACGGAGCCCCAGAGTTCGTTCACCTCGGAGCACAAGACTAAAGCAAATCTAAACTTTAGTAATAACAGTTAATCCATCACCAATAGTTAGCTGAGAAGCAGTTACTCTGCTGTCTGCTACAACATGATCATTAAATGTGCGCAAAGCCGTTGTGCTTTCGTCGTCAAATCCTGAGTTTGGAACTACTCGCCCAGACCAGAGTGTGTTATCAGCTAGAAGAACGCCTTGTGAGCTAAGGCGAGGAACAATTTCTTCGTAGTAATTGACGTATCCCTCTTTGTCTGCATCAATAAAAGCTAAATCAATGGATTCCTCAGAAGGCAGATTCTTTAAAGTCTCAACCCCAGGAGCAAGGATTAAATCGATTCGGTCACTTAAATCTGCTTTACTCCAGTAACGCCGAGCTATATCAGTCCACTCTTTACTCACATCGCAACACAAAAGCTTTCCCTCCGGGGCCAAACCGCGGGCTATACAGATAGACGAATAGCCGGTAAACGTTCCAACCTCTACTGCGAATTTAGGACGAAGTAAACCAGAGAGTATCGTCATGAAAGCACCCTGGTCGGCACCGATTTGCATCCCAGCTGCTCCACCCGTTGATTCCCTTGTCTCATGGATCAGTTCCTGTAAGACGTCATCAGGCGGTGTGCTGTGAGATACCGCATACTCAAAAATATTTTGATCAGAAATTACAGATCTAGACATAAGAGGTAAAAATAAAGCTAGGAATCTTCATCGTCTACTGGTGAATCAACTGGGTCAAGCCAAATTAAAGGAATCTCTCGATCAGTTTTTTCTTGGTACTCGCCATATCCAGAGTATTTCTCTACAACACGAGACCAGAGGGAATCGCGTTCATTATCTTCCACTATCCGAGCGACCATGTTTAGATCTGAGCCTTCTTTAGAGTTCACCTTGATCTCAGGTTTCTTCTTCATATTGAGGTACCAATCAGGATGACGATCGTCACCCCCACGGGAAGCAACAACAAGCATTGAATCCCCATCTTGAATCGGTGAAGTTAAAAAAACAGTACGATCCCTGCCTGAATTTCGGCCGGTAGTAGTGACCTCAACAACAGTCATTCCACCAACATTCCAACCCGCCTGACCAGCACTCACTGCTATTAGGCCACGATGCATTCCATTTAGGAATCGAAATATGGGGTTACTAGGCATTAACGGATACTAACCCATTATTAGAAGACTGAGATGATTCAAGGAACTTAAATAGTTTGTTAGATTAGTTGAAACACTTAAAGGATAGGGAAAGTTATGAGACGGTTGGTTTTTTGCTTGTTGACATCAATTTGTATGGTGGCTGCCGCATGTTCAGGAGGCGACACAGAGTCAACTGCAACCACTGAAGCTCCTGCAGTTACTGAAGCACCTTCAGCAACTGAGAGCACTGCAGAAGAAAGTATTGAGGCGGAAGAATTAGGTTCGTTAGAAGAAGAACTAGCGAGAAGTATGCCAGTTGGAGACGAGGAATTCTTTAATGGCGCGGTTGACTCTGAAGAAACAGCACTCTGTATCGCTGCTGAAGTAGTTAGCAGCGTAGGCGAAAATAAGCTTGCAGAATTAGGGATCACTCCCGCTTCTTTAAATGATGGCACCGTGACCACAGAAGACTCTTTTACAGATGAAACTTTGCTCAACGGGATTATTGGAGGTGTCGAAAAGTGTGCTGACGTGGAAGGCATCAACGAGAGTTTAATCTTTGGTATTTCAATGTTCTTGCCTCAAGTAATTGATTCTGCTGAGTGTATGGATGCTCTGCTAGATGACGGATTGAGGACAGAAGTCCTAATAGGACAAATCGCTGGCATCACTGAGACTCAAGAATGGTTAGATGAGTTCTTTACAGAGTTATTTGCAGGTTGCCCCACAATTCTGACTTCGATATTGGCTGAAATTTTTGGAGAGTCTGGAGCGGCATGCATGGCAGAGAACATGGCAGTCGAGGACATGGTAACGCTCCTTAATTCCGATTCAGATGAGTCTGGGCTCACTGCAGAAGAGGAGGAGTACTTGGCAAGTTTGATTCCATGGGATACATGTCCGGACATACTTCTTTCAATGTTGGCGCCATTCTTTGACGACGACTATGCATTAACAAGTTGCGTTATTGAAGAAATCGGATCAGAGACTATTTATCAACTCATGCTGAGGGACGACGACGCCGACGACCTTTATACCGAGGCCTACATGAATTGCATGTTCGGTCAAGGAGATGATGCTGGCAGTGAATGGGAACCGATAGAAACCGAATGGGCCTGGTCTTCTGATGGGCAGCAAAGTTTTGTGGATGGATGCGTATTTGTGGTTGATTTAATACCAGAACTTTCTCTTTACAATTCAACAGATTTATGCGGCTGCATTCTTGGCGACATGATGAAAGATGTTGATGAAATGGAGTACTACATCAATATGGACCAAGACGGAAGGGACGCTGCGGCAGAACCCTATTTCACTGCGTGCATGGTCTAGTAGCGCTATTCAATGGAAGAGGGAACTGAGCGAGGCGAATCGTATGTTCAGGCGAATCGAGAAGCTTGGAATAATTATGCGAGCGACTATGTAGATGCCGGCTACAAGGGCTGGTTAGAAAATGCGCCCCAATGGGGAATATTTCAAATACCTGAATCCGAAGTAGGCCTATTGAAAGATTTCCAAGGCGGAGACGTCGTGGAATTAGGTTGCGGAACAGCTTACGTATCAGCATGGCTGGCGCGAAGAAACGGCAACCCTGTAGGAGTAGATAACTCACCAGCGCAACTGGCCACTGCTGCTTCTTTCCAAAAAGAGTTTGATCTAGAGTTTCCACTTATTCTCGGCAATGCGGAGTTACTGCCATTTGAAGATGAAAGTTTTAATTTCGCTATATCCGAATACGGGGCCTCCATTTGGTGTGATCCGTACCGATGGATTCCGGAGGCAGCTCGCGTGCTCAGACCCGGTGGACAACTTGTCATCCTTGAAAACTCCATAGTTCTTACGCTTTGCCAAGACTGGGAACAAGAAACCGCCGCTGGTGAAAAACTACTTCACCCCCAATTTGGAATGCACAGATTCGAAGACCTTGCCGACAACAGCGTAGAGTTTCACATTTCTCACGGAGAGAAGATCCAATTATTTCGTTCCTGTGGATTTGAAATCGAAGAACTTATAGAACTTCAACCTCCAGAAGAGTCTGATGAAACAAGGTATGCATTTGTTGATCTTGCGTGGGCGAATAAGTGGCCAGCAGAAGAAGCATGGATAGTTCGAAAAAATAAGACCAAGGATCCGTATTTGAAGTTCACCTAAGGGGGAGCAGGGGACAGGTGAGACGTCTAAGGGATTCTCTATGAATTACCTTTTAGAAGGTTCGGATTCCTTTTTCATCATTTGTTGATGTGTGGGTGTGATGAGGGTCATCAAGTACAAGTTCGTCGCCGAAATGCAAATGACTGTCTCCATAAGCATCACGCAAATTAGATTCCGTGAGTACATCCTCTGGCGCACCCACACAGCAAGGACAATTGTTTAGAAGAAGAACTTCATCGGAAAGTTGTGCATGGTTTAGATCATGCGTGGAGAAGACAACTGTTCGTCCTTTTTTGACTTCCTCAAGGATTGTATTCAAGATAATTTCTCGAGAACTGATGTCGAGGCCGTTAACTGGTTCGTCTAGAAGGAGAGTTTCTGTTTCCTGCACTAATCCTTGGGCTATGAGTACTCGCTGTTGCTGTCCGCCCGAAAGATCATGAAATTGATTGTTACTTAGTTCGCTGATGTCCATTCGTTGAAGAGCCTGGTCAACAATCTGATGGTCGGTTTTTTTAAATCTTTTAAAGAGCCCAATTTCTGAGTATCGGCCAAGTGATACAACTTCACGAACACTGATTGGAAGTGACCTATCTACGTCCGTTGACTGTAAAACAAATGAAGGGGATGCTCCGCGACAGTTGACTTTTCCGGCAAAAGGTTTAACTGTTCCAGCAAGAGCTTTTAAAAAGGCAGACTTACCCGCTCCATTTGGGCCGATTACGGCTAATACCGAACCTCTTTTAATTTCTATATCTACGCCAGTCAGCGCGATAGTTTCCCCGTACCGGACTTCTAGTCCTGATGTTTTAATAGCTACTTGTTCCGTCATGAGGTTGCCTGCAAATTTATCTTAACTTTTATGTTTGAATTATGGTCCCAGAATGCAATAATGAGAACTATTCTCATTTTAGGAAGGTAATAAATGTTTTACAAATTTCGGAACCGGTTTTCTTTACTGATAACTGTGTTCATAGCTGCACTTTCGTTGTTTGCAAGTGCTTGTAGTAGTAGCGATAGTGCGAGCAGCACGGCTTCAAGCAGTAGTGCATCGAGCAGTAGTGCATCGAGCAGTAGCGCATCAAGCGATAGCTCATCGAGTGCTGAAGAAGTAAGTGTAGAAAAGCCATCGATTGTTGTTACTACAAATATTCTTGGAGATGTTGTGGCAAGTATGGTCGGCGACCTTTTCGAAGTTGAGACAATAATGCCTCCAGGCGCTGATCCTCATGTCTTTCAGGCTTCTGCGCAACAGGTAAATCTAATGATGGAAGCAGATTTACTTGTGGTAAATGGTGCAAATTTTGAGGAAGGTCTTCTAGATGTCATTAAGTCAGCTGAGTCTGATGGTGTCATGGTTGTTGAGGCAATGAGTTTTGTTGAAGCAATTGAAAGTGACGGCCATGACGATCATGATGATCATGATGAAGAAGGTCACGACGATCATGATGATCATGATGAAGAAGGCCACGACGATCACGACGATCACGATGACCATGATGAAGAAGGCCACGACGATCACGACGATCATGACGATCACGCCCATCACGACCACGGTGGAATAGATCCACACTTCTTCACAGACCCAGCTCGTATGGCTAGTGTTGTAGAAGGCCTTTCAGCTTTCTTAGTACAAAATTTTCCAGCAATTGACGAGGAATCGTTACTTGCAAGTTCAAATGCTTATTTAGGTGAACTTAATAGCCTTGACTCTGAAGTAGAAGAAATGCTTTCTTCTATTCCGGAAGGGTCAAGAAAATTGATTACGAACCATTCGGTGTTTGCTTACTTTGCTGATCGATATGATTTCGAAATCTTGGGCAGCATTATTCAGTCCAGCAGCACCCTCGATTCCGCTAGTGCAAAGGATCTCGCCGATTTGGTTTCGGTGATCGAAGATGAAAATGTCTCAGCGATTTTTGCTGATGCTGCATCGTCAGACACCCTTGCTCAAGTCCTCGCAGATGAAGCAGGCGACATTCAAGTGATCAGTCTCTTTACCGAGTCTCTTGGAGAAGCTGGATCTCTAGGGTCAACTTACATTGATATGGTTCGCACAAATGCAGAGTTGATTAGTGGAGGGCTAACTAACTAGCCTCAGACTCAATGGATTTCTTAATTGATGCCTTTCAACCAGCGTTCATGCAGCGAGCGCTGGTTGGAGGTGTAATTGCAGTTGTAGCTACTTCCCTTGTTGGGACATGGATTGTTTTACGTGGACTAGCGTTTCTTGGGGACGCTTTAGCCCATGGAGTCATTCCAGGTATTGCGGTAGCGATCTTGTGGGGCTTTAGTCCTATAATCGGAGCTTTTCTCTCCGCTCTCATTATGAGCGGCTTAGTAACTTTTGTTTCTAACCGGACTCCTGTTCGAGACGATACAGCAATAGGGCTTTTGTTTGTCGGAATGCTTGCGTTAGGGGTTCTTATTGTGTCCAAGTCAGGTTCCTTTGCGACGGATGTTACATCCATTCTTTTCGGGGACGCTCTTGGCATAACTACTGAAGATATTCACCGCCAACTCTTCTATACATCAATCTTGTTAGTTTGCACAGTCGTGTTTTATCGCCCGTTTATGGTGCTTACGTTTAATCGAGACAAGGCTCAGACTTTAGGCATGCGCCCTCGCTTTAGTCAGGCAGTATTACTCGCTCTTTTGTCCTTGAGTATTGTGGCTAGCTTCGAAGCAATTGGGACGCTCTTAGTTTTTGGTTTACTTGTTGCTCCACCTGCAACTGCTTCCTTATTGGTAAGACGGGTTCCTGGAATAATGTTCGTTTCAATATTGTTAGGCATTCTGGCAGTCGTTGCAGGTCTTGTAGTGAGTTTCCACTACGGAACAGCAGGCGGGGCAACCATGGCAGGATTTAGTGTCTTGCAGTTCTTTATCGTGCTCGTAGGTAAAGAACTAATACAGACTTTAAACAAACTGAAGCCCGAATCTGTTTAAGTGATTTATTGACTACTCAAAGGCTTTGATTGGGCCATCATGATCAAGTTCGGGGTCTTCGTTCGGTGCAGACCCGGCTCTCTTAGCAAGATTCTTCATAGCTAGGCGATCAAGAAATTTTGGGTCTTTACTAAAAGTACGGTTGGCTAGACGCGTCATCATTTTTGAACGGCGCTCAGCTTTTTTTCGTGCTTTGTTTTCCTCTTTACTCACAGCAGATCTAGCATTTCTGGATCGATTCCAGGGGGTGGTCCGTCAATTCGACGTAGACGACCTGGAAAGCCTTTGAAGTGAGGAATGCCTTGTTCATGGTCAAGGTCTTCGGGTTCGTCAGGACACAGCACAGCATCGCTACTGAGGAACGCTCCGGACAATTCTTGCCCTTCGCCCCGCATTTCCGGATACCACCAGCCATGAGGAACACGGAGATGACCAGGTTTCATCGACTCTTGGACAGCTACCATGGCTTGCACTTGTCCAGTTTCGGTTTCAAGGGACGCCCAGTCACCATCAGATAATCCATCACGCTCAGCGTCTTCAGGATGAATAAAGAAACGTGGCACCGGAGTACGTTTACGAAGCACCTTGATTTGGCGTTGACCGGTTTGAAAGAAAGAATCTTCTCGGACACCAGTAAATACTCGATAGGGATAGTCGGCTGAGGGTTGCGGAGCCTCTCGATAATAGGGAAGTGGGTCGAATCCAAGTTCATCAAGAACCGATGAATAAAGTTCAACTTTGCCCGACGGAGTCCCAAATCCAGCCTTTTCGTAGGATCGGTATTCTGGTATTTGAGCACGCATGTGAGCGACCTTCGCAAATTGATCAAAGCTCATACCAGAAGGGGAGAGGCGATAATCAAGCACCTCTTCCAAAGTGTCCCACGGGAAGTATTCACCGATACCCATCCGATGAGCTAAGTCATACCAAAATTGGTACGTTGACGATCCCTCAGTTGGAGGTTCCGCTACCTTCTGCGACAAAGAAAGGCGTGTAGACCAACTCCACGAGTCTGCGATGTGGTTGCGTTCAGTAAAGACATCACCGGGAAGAACATAGTCAGCGAGCATTGCCGTCGGAGTCATAAAGATTTCATGAGCGACAATAAGGTCCTGATTCATTAGAGCTTTAAGGATGCGGTGTTGATTCGGGTAACTAAGCAGAGTGTTGTTGCCAAGAGTGAAGAATGCTTTGACGGGGTAGGGGTCACCAGATTCCATAGCCCGGAAAACTGCTGATGGATTAGCCATGTAGCAGCCCATCACAATGTCTGCATATCCGTACCCGTGAACCCGTTCAGTGGCTTCTTTAAGCATTTCCTGGGCTCGGTAAGTGTAAGCCGGATGTAAATCGGATCCGAGTTGCTTTGCTTTCTGCTCGTCACTAAGCAGTTCATGTAATTGCAATTTTGACTCTGGAATGTAATCCGGGTTGAACCCACCAAGCATTTCACCACCAAGGACATCAAGGTTGCCGGTAACTGCCCGCAAAATGCTATGCAAACGTATCGCTGAAGTGGAGTTCAACTGCATATCGGTGATTGGTGTCCAAGGTATTACGGCTGAATCGGCAGTTGCGTACATGCGAGCCGACTCAACAATGAGGTCACGGGGGATGCCGGTGATTTCTTCAACACGCTCAAGCGGGAACTCGGCGACACGCTCTTTCAACTCTTCAAAACCAACCGTCCAGTTTTCAACGAAATCTTTGTCGTAGAGTTCCTCATTGATGATGACGTTTAACCAGCCGAAGCACAATACGGCATCGGTGCCTGACGTGATACGCAAATGCAAATCAGCGGTCTCGGCCTGATCAGAGACACGCGGATCAATCACGATTACCTTCGCTCCGCCAGCGCGAGCGGCGTTAATCTGGTTGTAGATAGGTGTCCAAGAGTGTTTACGAGGGTTATGACCGAATAGTACGACACACCTAGTGTTCCCAAAGTCAGGAAACGGAAACCATCCGTAGGTAAGTTTGTTGACCGCCGCCGTATTGCCAGCGCACAAAGATACGCCGCTAATCCAGTTCGGACTACCGAGGACATTCATGAAACGTCGGTCACATCCATGTGTTGTTTGTGTGTTCCAACCGGAGGTGGATACAGCGAAAGCTTCTGGACCGTATTGATCGATTACCTTCTGGAGTCGCTCAGCAATTTCGTCCATTGCTTGTTCGTAAGAGATTTCTTCCCAGCGGTCCTCTCCGCGCTCACCAACACGTTTTAGGGGCACGCGTAGTCGATCAGCGTGATTATGTATATGGGGAGCAGCCGTTCCCTTATAGCAGACGTTCTTACGTAACAGAGGGTGATCGTGCGGGCGAACCTTTGTGACGACACCATCAACTGATTCAGCTTTCAACTGGCAGCCGATATCACAGATCGTGCAAACGACATCACCGATAACGACTTTGCCTTCTGAATTAAATGTTGCTGTCATTTCTTACCTGCCGAAATTTCTGGTTTAAAAAATCTACTTCTTCTTAATTAAAGTTACTCATGTTGTTTGCCGGTTACAGCGTTTTAACTGCTGGAGAATTCTTTGCTGTAGAAAATTCGTTGGCATAAGACTGATTTGCAAGTTCGGCTGCACTATCAACCCAATCATCGTCAACTCTTATTCCGGAACTATCAGCAGCTATATTCAGGCTTCGAAAAATTGAGACGGTTATAGCAGCATCGACCATACCTTCTTCTCCGATTTCATTGACAAGGGCCTCTCTAATAGCCGGCAGATCGTCGTCGAGTCGATTCGCTGATTCAGTGAAAGTTATTAGCATCTCAGCATTAGGCACACCGGAATCTTCTCCAGACCCAGTAACCGCGTCGGTGATATCTAATTCTGAGTCAATTGCTTTGCTGCTCGAACTGAGAAACATGGTATGAGCGCTAGTTCAATAAAAGCATTCGTTTATGGCTGAAGTTCGTGCTGCCACTAGCTCAATTTGAGGTCGGGACAGGTTCCTGTGAGTCCAAATCATTTCACCAAAGTCTTTGCCAGAGTACATGGAGCGTACGAGTAGCATCCTTCTCGCGTTATCAGCTTGGGCGAGGCTTAGAGAAACAGCGACATGGGGTATTCCATTTGTTGGAAGAGTCGGTAGAAAACCTACTCCATTTATAAGGTCATTAGGTCTTTCACCAGATGGATCTCCAGGTTCGGCATTTGGTAGTTGCTCTCTGTCGTAACCGAGAGTATCTGCGAGGTGATATATCGGAATTAGTTGGGAAGCGATTGCTGCAATTTCGGCGTATTGATCTTGACCTATGACGGCCACTATTTGATCAAAAATATCCTTATCGATTGAAGAAGATTCATAAGCAACCTTTCTAGCGACGGCCCTGACAAAAGGAGTTATGCCACTTGTGGCCTCATTTGAATAATTGGAGAAATCAACAATTCTTTCTGCTATAGAAGGGGGGTTGGAATCCCGTATCTCTTCAGCGATTTCAATTCTCTGAGGCCCCGACCACCAGCTACCGGGTTTCCCTAAGTTGTCCCAAACTATTTGAAAAGACTCAATAATTTCACTCGAAACCACTGGTCTAAGAGAATCAAATGTCGCCATGTCTTTAAAATACGCTCTGAACCGCAAACTTTCCAATCTTTGTTTGTACGCCCCCCTAGGATTCGTACCGGATATACGACCCAATAATTCCTCTTAACGAGTCAGGAAGCAAACATTCAAAGCCATCTAAATGTGGAGAGAGTTTCAGAATAAGGGATCTTCTGTTTCTTGTGCTTGCCAAACAGATGGTTGGTATTTTCGGGCAATATTGAGGCAGTTTTGCAGGAAGTTATGCCTGCTTTGATTATTCTCACCGGTTTGTTTCATGAGAGTGTCTCTTAATGGATGGTGACTGGATATCAGAAAGTTATTTCGTTTCTCCAGGCGTTCTAAGTATTGTCGGTGGGGCACTGAGTCAAATTTTCCTCTGGGACCCCTATTGCAGTCTTGGCAAGCCAAAACTAAGTTCCAAATTCCATCAAGATTCTCTAGTAAACCCATTCTTTGTAGTACATGAGGGAATAGATGATCAACGTCAGCTAGCTCGTCATGACCTGAAAGAATTTCTACCTTCTTGAAACAATAAAAGCATTTTCCTTTCTGGTAGCCGTTAAGCGCCGATCTAGCACTTGTTATATTTTTCCTCTTATCTCTGCTTAGAAAAGTTTTCTCATTCGGGTCGAAAAGGATTAGTGAACTATCTATATTCAGTGACCAGGCTGTTTCAACTAGTCTCCATCGCGACTCAACCTCAGCGTTCAGTTCATTGCCTGAGTTGCTTGCGATTTCGTGAATTTCAGGAGTGAGAACGATTCCCTTAATTCTGCTTTTTCTTTCGTCAATAAAAAATCGCCTAGATATATCGTCGGACCCCACTCTGTGGAATGCATCAATCACGTTTTTGAATCCCAAAGACTCGGTGCTTCCATAAAGTGATTCTGCACTGATTTCCTCGCGATTAAATTTCCTGCATTCATCGAGGAAGGGGCTACCTCGTGAAGTTATTTGTTTGTCCTCTATAAGCAAATGTTCACAAATATGGTTGCTGAAAGGGACAGCAAGCTCCGCAAGGGAAATCTCCTCTTTTCCGGCGGCCGCCAATTCGAGAATTGATTTACCTAAAGCAAACTTATATGAAGCAACATTTCTGCCGAAAAGGATAATTCCACGAAATAGGTCTTCATTTTTAGGTTGGTACTCAAGAAAACCACCAGTCGAATCGATTTGAGACATAACAGGACTGTATCTTCAATTCATAATTTATTGAAGATTGGCTATGTTGGATTCTATGGGTGTAAGTGATTGCCTCTTTTGTTCAATAGCAGATGAGTCGAATGAAGATGAATTGATTGCAGTAAATCGCTCTGCATTAGCTTTCTTTGATAAATATCCCGTTAGCAAAGGTCATGCTCTAGTTATTCCGAAACGGCATGAAACTAACTTTTTCAACCTTTTGCCGGAAGAGCAGTTAGATGTATGGAAGCTTCTTAGTGAAGTGCATCTTGTTTTATCGGAGATGTTTCAGCCAGACGGGTTTAACGTTGGAATCAATATCTCTGAAACTGGAGGGCAAACCGTAGAGCATGCTCATGTTCATCTGATGCCAAGATATGGCGGAGATGTTGAAGATCCTCGGGGAGGGGTTCGCTGGGTTATTCCGGATAAAGCACCCTATTGGAAGAGTGAAAGCAATCAACACTCATCAGAAGGCAATCTTAGGTCATCATTTGCTGCTGGCGAGATTATCAATTACCGGGAAATGTGTGAAGCAGAAAAGAGCCAATTGCAACGGGGGATGAATTTTCGACTTTCACAAACTCACAGCGTTTTGCTGATGAGTAGGCGAGATGGTTCCCCTTATGACGATGAGATAATTGGCAATGGGACGGGTTTAATCTATGAGGGGCATGATATCCCTAAAAGCAATTCGGAACCTTACCCGAAACTGAAAGATCAAGAATTACGAACACCAAAAGGTTCCCTGACTCAAAATGGAAGATTTTTTTATGCTGCTCAGGAATTTAAGTCCGGAAAGCAGCAACCGGAGCAGGTAAGGGTATACGAAAAGTTAAAAGTTGGTATTTGGGTCTTTGCAGGAACATTCGACTTGGTAGATGCGTGGTCTCAGAAATCTGGTGAAAGGGAAGTGTTTAAATTCGAGTTAAAGTTGATTTCTGACAGCAGTATTTTGCTAGGTAATAAGCGCCATCAAGAAGATCTTCCTTTGGTCCACACCCGGCTTATTCCATCTCAAGTGAAACAAGAAGTATTTAAGCGTGATGGCGGTCAATGCGTGAGATGCGCATCAGAGGATAATTTGCATTTTGACCACATAATCCCATTTTCTAAAGGTGGGTCATCTTTGACATCTGAGAATATCCAACTGCTTTGTGCACGTCATAATTTACAAAAGTCAGACTCGATTCAGTAGAGGCATTTTCTTTGCATTAAGTGAGTTGGCCGAATGCCGAGGTTGTGGAACCGTTGTACGCCCCCCGGGACTTGAACCCGGAACCTGCGGATTAAGAGTCCGATGCTCTGCCAATTGAGCTAGAGGCGCTAAGAGACCTATTCTATCGGCGACTCAAGCAACGAACGAAAAAATTTAGTCTTCAGAAAATAGCGAATCCATGACCGAAGCTAGTTCAACATCAAGAGAAGTCACTCCACCCGAATCATGTGTGCTTAGACGAACTTCAACCTTGTTGTAGACATTCGCCCAATCAGGATGATGGTTCATCTCCTCAGCGGTTGAAGAAATCGCAGTCATGAAGTCGAAAGCCTCAACAAAGTTCTTGAAGAGAAAAACCCGAAAGAGGAACTCTCCGCTGACTTCCCAATCAGGTAAGAGTTTCTTAGCATCTTCAAGTTGGGTGTCGTCTAGAAGGTCTCGCATAAATTTCCTATTTACTTTTACTTTGGGTGACCGAGGGGATTTGAACCCCCGACATCCTGGACCACAACCAGGTGCTCTAACCGAACTGAGCTACGATCACCAAGAAGACGAATGATACGCCCAAAAACACGCACTCGGCACCTGATTTCAATACTTGTTTAAGTAGTGTCAATTTTATGACGCAGACAATAGCCATAATCGGAGGCGGAATAGCTGGCATCAGCACTGCTTATTCATGCAGTTTGATTGATCCGACGGCAGAAGTCGTATTGGTAGAAGCTGAAAAACAATTGGCCTACCACACCACCGGGCGTTCAGCGGCCCTACTTTATGAAAACTATGGGGAAGCTTCTGTCCGAGGCCTTACCCGTGCAAGCTTAAACTTCTACCACAACACTCCAGAAGGGCTGGTAGACGCACCACTCCTTTCACTCCGACCATTGATACACGCTGGCACAGCAGAACAATCAGACCTCATTGATGAACTCATCTCCGACGGAGCGGACGGCACAATACCCACACAAGAAATCACCGTCTTGGAAGCCCTAGACCTTTTTCCTGCTTTAAATATCAGCCGAGTTGAGCGAGCAATAATTGAGATTGGAACCGCCGATATTGATGTTTCTGCCCTGCATCAAGCCTTTGTCAGAGGTTTTAGGCGAAACAACGGACAAATAGTTACCTCGGCACGCGTTGATTCTGCAACGAGAGAAAAAAATGGATGGAAAATCGAAACAACCACAGGAGAGTTCGGTGCAGATGTAGTAATCAATGCTTCAGGAGCATGGGGAGACGTAGTAGCGAAACGAGCAGAAATTGAACCAATAGGTTTAAACCCGAAAAGAAGAACCGCTTTCATGGTCACTGCACCAGTTCCGGAAACTTCAGAATGGGCGATGCTCGACGACGCGGCGCACTCCTGGTATATAAAACCTGACGGGCCACAGTTGCTTTGTTCTCCAGCAGATGAAACTCCATCGGAACCATGTGACGCGAAGCCTCTAGAAGAAGACATCGCTCTAGCGATTGAGCGAATAAATACTGCGACAACATTAAATATCCGTTCAGTGAATTCTTCTTGGGCGGGACTACGCACTTTCACAACAGACCGGTCAATGGTTATCGGCCCAGACCCTGATGAACCAAGCTTTATTTGGTGTGTAGGGCAAGGCGGGACAGGTATTCAAACTTCACCTGCAGCCGGGCAGCTCACTGCAGAATTAGCTATCAGTGGGAAGCCTTCAGAATCTCTCGCGAATTTAAATTTAGAGGGTCTTCTGCCCAATCGTTTACGAAGACCCCTGTAGCCTCAAAGAGTAGCCCCTGTAGCTCAGCTGGATAGAGCAACGGACTTCTAATCCGTAGGCCGCAGGTTCGAATCCTGCCGGGGGCGCCAATTTAAATTTCTTTAGAACTGTTCTTCTTCAGTGGAACCGGTCAACGCCAAGGTTGAAGCAGAACCACCGGAAATAACTGTTGCTACATCGTCGAAGTAGCCGGCACCAACTTCACGCTGATGGCGGGTAGCGGTGTAGCCGTCGTCTTCCATTGAGAACTCTCTTTGCTGCAACTCAACGTAAGCCGTCATATCGCTTTCGGTGTAACCCTTTGCGAGGTCAAATGCAGATGCATTCAACGCGTGCCATCCGGCCAAGGTGATGAACTGGAATTTATAACCCATTGCACCAAGTTCACGTTGGAATTTGCCAATAGTTTCATCATCTAAAGCTGCTTTCCAATTGAAAGAAGGTGAACAGTTGTAAGCCAGCATTTTGTCTGGATATTCGGCATGAATCGCATCAGCGAACTCACGGGCCTGCTCAAGGTCAGGGGTTCCCGTTTCGCACCAGATCAGGTCGCTATAAGGAGCGTAAGCCAATCCTCGTGAGATTGGTGTTGCCATACCTGGTTCAGTATTAAAGAACCCTTCATCTGTGCGTTCACCGGTTAAGAAAGGACGGTCACGTTCATCTACGTCGCTTGTGATAAGGGTCGCTGCTAAAGCATCAGTACGGGCAACCACCACAGTAGGTACCCCGAGAACATCAGCAGCTAAACGAGCAGCAGTCAATGTGCGGACATGCTGTTGAGTAGGGATTAGAACTTTTCCGCCCATGTGACCACATTTTTTTTCTGATGCAAGTTGGTCTTCGAAGTGAACGCCGGCAGCGCCTGCCATGATCATGTTCTTCATTAATTCGTAAACGTTTAATGCGCCACCAAATCCAGCTTCAGCATCAGCAACTATTGGAACTAACCATTCGCGAGAAGCTTCACCACCGTTTTCTGCCCATTCAATTTGATCGGCTCGGCGTAACGCGTTGTTGATTCGTTCAACAACTGATGGTACGGAGTTAGCCGGGTAGAGGCTTTGGTCAGGGTAAACCTCACCTGAGAGGTTGGCATCTCCAGCTACTTGCCATCCAGACAAGTAGATGGCTGGAAGGCCTCCTTTAACGTACTCAATGGCTTGGCCACCAGTCATAGCTCCAAGAGCATGAACGTAATCCATGCTGTGAAGTTGTTCCCAGAGAAGATCGGCGCCATGGCGGGCTAAGGAGCATTCTGGTACAAAAGATCCACGCAGGCGAACAACATCAGCGGCTGTGTAGTCGCGTTGAACTCCAGCCCATCTTTGATTGTCTTCCCAATCTTGTTCTAGTTCTTCAACTTGTTGGTCAAAACTTTTTTTCATTGTTTTTCTTTCTTTCTTCTAGGGGTTTCCTAGTGAGATTTGTTTGTTATTTTAAAATTTTGTAAGCGGGGATGGTGAGAAACTCTTCAAAGTCTTCTGACAAAGCCAGGTCTCGGAAAATGTTTGTTGCTTGTTCGAATGGCATGGAATCAAAGTTTTCAGCGCCGATCTCTTCAGCGATAACGATTAGTTCTTCATCAATAAGAGATAAAACAAGTTCTTCAGTTACTTGCCGGCCATCGTCAAGGGCGCAGTTATGGCGAACCCATTGCCATACCTGTCCACGACTTATTTCTGCCGTTGCCGCATCTTCCATAAGATTGTGAATAGCTGCAGCTCCCGTACCATCTAACCAACTCGCGATATATCGGATACCCACATGAATGTTGGTGCGTAACCCTGCTTCGGTAATCGCTCCTCCGGTTTCAGAAACCGCTAAGAGGTCATCGCCGGAAACATCAACATCTGTGCGTTGTCGGTCAAGTTGATGGACTTTCCCTTCAAGAACAGCATCAAATTCAGCTTGGGCTATAGAAATTAGGTCTGGATGAGCCACCCAGGTTCCATCACAACCGTCTGCGGCTTCACGTGCTTTATCTTCGGTGACTTTCACTAAAGCTGCTTCTGTTACTTCTGGTTCACGTCGGTTAGGGATGAAGGCGGCCATTCCGCCAATCGCATGGGCACCTCGTTTATGACAGGTGGCAATCATTAATTCGGTGTATGCGCGCATGAAGGGAACGGTCATTGTCACATCTGATCTATCGGGAAGAACAAAGTCGGGGTAAGAGGAGAATTTCTTTGCTACAGAGAAGATGTAATCCCATCGGCCGGCGTTTAGTCCAGCGGAGTGTTCTTTGAGTTCAAAAAGGATTTCATCCATTTCAAAAGCAGCAAGAATAGTTTCAATTAGAACTGTCGCTCGAATGGTTCCCTGTGGGATGCCAAGAGCGTTCTGTGCGTGAATAAACACATCGTTCCATAGCCGTGCTTCTAGATGGCTTTCTAACTTCGGGAGATAAAAATAAGGACCTGCACCGTTATCTAAAGACGTTTGAGCGCCATGGAAGAAGGCTAAGCCGAAATCAATAAGGCTTCCTGGAGCAGGTTCACCATCTATTACGACATGGCTTTCATCTAAATGCCAGCCTCGAGCGCGGACAAAAAGTGTCGCTATCTCTTCGTTGAGTTCATAGTGTTTGTCGTTCTGGTCGAGTGTTAAGTTTCGCCTGTATGCATCCCTTATGTTGATTTGCCCGGAAACAACATTGTCCCATGTTGGGCTTGTCGCGTCTTCGCAATCGACCATGAAGACACGTGCCCCTGAGTTCAATGCATTG
This sequence comes from Actinomycetota bacterium, assembly GCA_902564875.1. Lineage (GTDB taxonomy): Bacteria > Actinomycetota > Acidimicrobiia > Acidimicrobiales > MedAcidi-G1 > MedAcidi-G2B. Next base: position 38,135 of record CACFCV010000004.1, on the reverse strand, counting down.
ATCATCATTTTTCGGTCAGTGGGTCCAGTTATTTCCACTCTTCTGTCCATGAGTTGTTCGGGCTCTGGGGCAATAGTCCAGTCGCCAGAACGAATCTCAGCTGTTTCTTTTAAAAATCCGGGACGTTCACCATTAGAAATCCGTTTTTGTCTTTCTTGGCGATCTTGGAGAAGTTGATTTCTTCTTCCTCGAAAAGTTGTTACGAGATCCACTATGAAATCAGTGGCTTCTGGAGTAAAGACTTCGTCTAATTGTGGATGTGGGGAGATTTGTATATCAGGCATTTTTTTATAAAACTTCTTTGAATTAATTCTGCAGTATTGATTATTCAATATTTTTCTTGAAAAATTGATCAATTTGTAGCAAAAAAAACGCATATCCTTTCAAATAACCGAAAAAATGCAATAGTTCGCGAATTGTGAGGGCAAATGAGCGAAGAAGAGTTCAATACGAAAGTTCTTGGACAACAAGTTAGACACCACCGAAAAGAAGCTGGATTGACTCTCGTTGCCCTTGGTGAGTTAATAAACCGACCGGCTTCGTATTTGAGCCAACTTGAAAATGGCCACATAGAGCCGAAACTTAAAGTTCTATCTGATCTAGCAAATGCTTTAAATTGCGAAACGTCAGAGCTTCTTTCATCGGATCCACCAAACAAAAGAGCGTCGTTGGAGATCGAACTGCAAGAACTACAAAACAGTCCTTGGCGAAATGAGTTAGACCTGCCTGAAATCCGTGTTGGGGTAACTGTAAGTAATGAAGTACTGGAAACACTTGTCGGGCTTTATAGAGCGCTACCCGCATTCCCTATGAGTCGTACTGGGATGGCACGGCAAGAAGCTGGTGATCGCGCCCGAAGTGCAAACTTGGCGCTTCGGACAGAAATGAAAGAACGCAATAACTATTATCCCGAAATTGAGGAAATAGCGATTAAGGGTTTACAGGCTGTTGGTTATACCGGAGAAGGGCCACCTTCTGAAAAAGATATAACTGATTTAGCTGCCCATTATGGTTTCACGGTAGAACGAGTAAAAGGGATGCCAGTGACGGCTCGCTCAGTTACGGACACACGCCGACGAGTCATTTATATACCGCAGCGTGATGATCTTGGGGTAAGAGGGGCTCGATCAGTTGTGTTGCAAACGCTGGGGCACTTCGCTCTAGAGCATGCAGAGACGACAGATTTTGAGAGTTACCTCCGTCAACGCATTGAATCGAACTATTTCGCGGCAGCGGTACTCATACCAGAAAAAGCAGCTGTCGAATTTCTCAACACAGCAAAGAATGACGAAGATCTTTCAATTGAAGACTTAAAGGAGAGATATTACGTCTCTTACGAAATGGCGACACACAGATTCACGAATCTTGCTACTTCCTACCTAGACATCCCTGTCCATTTCTTACGAACCGATCCAGAGGGAACAATCACCAAAGCATATGAAAATGATGGAATTGAATTTCCTTCCGACGCTGACGGCGCTCTTGAAGGGGCACGTGTGGGCCGTCACTGGGGAGCCAGACAGGCGTGGGCTTCAGCAGATGTACTCCATTATCAGTACACAACTTCTGATTTTGGCGAGTATTGGTGCGCTACCTATGTAGAAAATTCAAACGAGCGCACACCCTACGCAGTGACTTTAGGGTGCCATTCAAAAGATGCACGCTGGTTCAGGGGAAGCGATACTTCACGACGACTTAACGCCAGAAGCGAAGATGCGGCAGCTAGCCCAGAAATAATTCGACGTTGGGAAGGAATTGCTTGGCCATCAGCAGCGGAGAGAAGTTTTGTTCTCACCGCACTTCCTCCAGCTAGTCGAGACTTCACACCTTTTCCAGGTGTGGATTTAATAGATGTCTATAGATTCCTGGAACGACAAAATCGAACGAGTTAAAAGTAGAAATTATTTCTTTGGAAATCCGGAGCCACTTGATGCTTGTTCCGCAACCTTGTTAATCCACGAAGAAAGATCAAAAGTTTTCCCCTCCCAAGCCACCGCAGTGTGAGTAACAAAACGAATGCCATCCCAACGATGCAGTTGATAACTCGGAGGTTCGTCGACTAAAGATCCGCTCGCTGGATTTAAATCAAGTCCAAGTTGATGAGATGTAGAGGGACAAACAGAAGCAATAGAGGTTCCGATCATTGTCGTTATTGGTCGATGAAGATGCCCAGAAGTCACAAGTTTAACTTGTGGATTTTTCTCCACTAATGAGCAGAAGCGTTCCGGATTTTTCAAACCGGAAATATCCATGAAATGAATGCCACTCATGAAAGGAGGGAAGTGAGTGAAAATCACTGTGGGCTTATCAGGAGACTGATGAAGTTGTTCCTCTAGCCACTCAAATCGTTCATCATCAAAATGTCCGTCATGGCGACCTTCCAAAGAGGTGTCAAGGCCGATAAGCCGTACCGGGTAACTATCCTCTACGTAACTGCAATGAGTTTGAGGCAATTTCCCCGGTAAATAAATTTCTAACGCCTCTCTAAATTGTTGACCTTCGTCGTGGTTTCCTGGAATTGGTAACACAGGAATATCAATAGGGGCAAGTAGTTCAAGTAGTAGTGAATACTCTTCTTCGGTCCCAGATTCAGTCAAATCTCCTGTTGCTAAAAGCACGTCCGGCTTTATGTCACTTGACATTAAATGAGCAACTACCCGTTCTAAAGTTTCTGTCGAATTGACGAGTTGATCAAAAGGGCTCTCGTCACTACGAATATGACAATCAGATATTTGAGCAATTAGCACGATAAGACCCTAGTCAGATTCTTTTCTTGTGCCACCAAAATGAATTGAGCGGGCGACGAGAATCGAACTCGCATCATCAGCTTGGAAGGCTGAGGTTCTAGCCGTTGAACTACACCCGCGGCGTGGTTGATCGTAGCGTGGAACTGAGCAGACCACAGGCTTAAAGGCCCTGCTATTGACTAAAAATTTGTTATTTGTAGAAAAATGACGGGTTTACCCCTTAAATCTGAGATGAGTTAGACGAGTCAGGGGTACACTTCAGACACTGTGAATAGCACTTGTGAAACATTAGAAGACAACCAAATCAAGCTAGTCATCACAATAGATGAACAAGAATTTGATGAAGCAATAGAAAAAGCTTTCCGACGTATAGCTAAAGAAGTACGTTTACCCGGATTCCGTCCTGGCAAAGCACCGCGCAAGGTCTTAGAGGCACGCTTGGGGGTAGGAGCAGGACGAAGCGAAGCAATTCAGGATGCGGTCCCAGAATATTACGTGAAAGCTCTCATCGAGCATCGTGTTGATGTGATTGATTCACCTTCATTTGAAGTAACAGAAGGCCAAGATGAAGGAGCATTGACTTTCGAAGCGGTTGTGCCTGTCCGGCCGCAGATAGTCATTTCAGATTATGACTCTCTTGAAGTGGAAATCCCAAACCCCGTAGCAACGGACGAGGAAATAGATCGACAGATCGATGCCATGAGGGAACAATTTGCAACCTTGGAAGAAGTACAACGAACAGTACAAGATGGCGACCAAGTGACTATAGATATTTCTGGAACCTATGAAGGCGAAGAAGTTGAAGGCCTCACAACTACCGATTACCTCTACGAAGTAGGCACAGGCGCAGTAGTCGCAGAAATTGATGAAAATCTTCAAGGAGTTTCCGTAGGTGACGTGGTTGAGTTTGAAGCTGACCATCCAGATGAAGAAGAGGACGGAAAACTTTCTTTCCGCATTGAAACAAAGATGATCCAAGAAAGAGTCCTCCCTGAATTAAACGACGAGTTTGCTTCAAACGCTTCTGAATTTGAAACTGCTCAAGAGATGCGCGACGACATACAAACTCGAATGACAGAAATGAAGAGAGCACAATCTTCAGCCATGGTGCGAGACCTCATTGTCCAAAAACTGGCAGAAAAAGTTGAAATGGACCCTCCAGAGGCGATGGTCGAAGCAGAAATCACTAACCGAATACAAGATTTTGCTATGCGACTCCAATCACAAGGGATGGAACTTGATCGCTACTTGGAAGCAATAGGCACTGACATTAGTTCGTTACGTGAGGAGTTCTCTCAAGGAGCAGACGTATCGGTGAAAGCGGACCTTGCACTTCGCTCCGTGATCAATCAAGAAAATTTAGGGCCCGATGAAGAAAAGTTGGAAGAGTATTTTTCTTTACTTGGAGCACAAATGGGTTCAGATTCCGAACAGGCGCGAGACATGCTGACCAATTCTGGAAGGCTACTTGACCTAGAAGCAGACCTTGGTAAGCAGGCTGCAGTAGAATGGCTATACGAGCGAGCAAAAATAGTTGATGATCAAGGGCAAGCAATTAGTCAATCTGATCTTGAACCGCCCGAAGAGACCCTTGACGAAGAAGAAGATAAAAATGATACCGACATTGAAGGAGATGAAGAGTAGTGTCGTTGGTTGATATGAAAGTACAAAATTATTTAGTTCCAACCGTGGTTGAACAAACCAACAAAGGTGAGCGAGCCTACGATCTTTACTCGCGTCTACTCAAAGAAAATATCATTTTTATTGGCACCCCAATTGACGACACCATTGCCAACTTGATTTGTGCTCAGCTCTTGCATCTTGAATCAGAAAATCCTGATCGGGATATCAGCCTCTACATTAATTCTCCCGGTGGAGACATAAATGGTCTGTTTGCTATTTATGACACAATGCAATACATACGACCAGATGTGACAACAATCTGTTTTGGTCAAGCAGCCTCAGCAGCCGCTGTTCTCCTCGCAGCTGGAACCCCAGGTAAAAGACTGGCTCTTCCTCATTCCCGAATCCTTCTCCATCAGCCTTATGCGGGAGCACAGGGTCAAGTATCGGACATCGAATTAGTTTCCCAAGAAGTACAAAGGTTGAAACTTCAATTAGAAGAAATTCTGGCTCGACACACTGGTCAAGATGTTGAAAAAATACACACCGATACTGACCGAGATTTCGTACTAACCGCATCTGAAGCCCTTGAATATGGCATTATCGATGAAGTGATAGAAGAGCGTCCATTAGTGGATAACTCTGGACCTATCTCCGCAGTCAAGTAGAATTAGTTCACTGGGTAAGCCCCAGAGGAATAAGGAGACCAAGTAATGGCCAAATTTGGAGAAGGAGGAGAACTCCTCAAATGTTCCTTTTGTGGCAAAACACAAAAGTTGGTCAAAAAATTAATCGCTGGCCCCGGTGTCTACATTTGCGATGAATGCATAGACCTCTGCAATGAGATCATCGAAGAAGAGTTAACGGAAATCCCAGAAGTTTCGCTTGATAAACTGCCTCGGCCAAGAGAAATCAAAGCTTTCCTTGACGACTACATCATTGGCCAGGAACAAGCCAAAAAAATTCTTTCTGTCGCTGTTTACAACCACTACAAAAGAATTCAAGTCGGACCAGCAGCCTCAGATGAAGTTGAACTAAGCAAATCCAACATTTTATTGATTGGCCCAACTGGTTGCGGGAAAACATTGATGGCTCAAACGTTAGCCCGCATGTTGGATGTTCCTTTCGCTATAGCTGATGCAACTGCGTTAACTGAAGCGGGATATGTAGGAGAAGACGTAGAAAATATTCTGCTGAAACTCATTCAAGCGGCTGACCAAGACATTAAAAGAGCTGAAAAGGGAATTATCTACATAGATGAGATTGACAAAATAGCAAGAAAGAGTGAGAACCCTTCAATCACTCGAGATGTCTCCGGAGAAGGTGTTCAACAAGCATTGCTTAAGATCCTTGAAGGAGCGGTTGCATCAGTTCCTCCTCAAGGCGGGCGAAAGCACCCCCATCAAGAGTTCATGCAAATAGACACTACCAATATTCTGTTTATCTGCGGAGGGGCCTTTGCAGGACTTGAGGGCATCATTGAGAATCGAAAAGGTGGCACCAACGTCGGCTTCGGCGCTGAACTACGAGCCTCCAACGATAAAGATTCAGGTGACCTATTCGCAGAGGTAAGACCAGAAGACCTAACCAAATTCGGCCTCATCCCTGAATTCGTTGGCCGACTACCTGTTGTGGGCACAGTAAATCAATTGGGTGTAGAAGCCCTCGTGGAGATACTAACGGAACCCCGTAATGCGTTAATAAAGCAATATCAAAGAATTTTTGGATTTGAAGACGTAGAACTCAAATTTACAGAAGATGCACTCAACGCAGTGGCCGAGCAAGCTCTCGATAGAGGAACAGGGGCTAGAGGCTTACGGGCGATACTTGAAGAAGTGCTCCTTGGAACCATGTATGAGCTGCCGAGTGACAACAAAATCGCTGAAGTGGTCATAGAAGAAGATTGTGTGCTCGGACGTATAGATCCCACCGTCATAGAGCGAAACTCTTCTAACAAGCGCGCAGCCTCATAGCCCTCTCGTGGAATACACAGAAGCTTTAAACTTCCTAGACCAACACGTCAATCTTGAAGCCAAAGCCGGACGTATCCATGGCTTAAGCCTTAACGCCATGGAAGACCTAGCTCAAACAATGGGCGACCCCCAAGCAGATTTTCGCAGTATCCATATCACCGGAACTAACGGAAAAGGCTCTGTATCCGCAATCATTTCTTCACTATTAAAAGCAACTGGACTAAGAGTCGGAACTTACAGCAGTCCGCATGTAGACACTGTTCGCGAGCGACTAAAGATCAATAATGAAATGATTACGGAAGAACAGTTTGGCGAATTAATAGCAGAACTAATCCCATTTGCTGAAAGTGTAGAGGAGCGACCTTCTTACTTTGAATTATTGACCGCAGCGGCATTCCTTTGGTTCTCCAATGAAGCAGTTGACGTTGCAGTGATTGAAGTGGGACTACTTGGCAGGTTTGATGCAACAAACGTAATAGAAGCAGATGTAGCAGTGGTTACAAATGTTGGTCGTGACCATACAGACGGAGTTGGAGATTGGCGTAGGGCCGTAGCGTCAGAGAAGGCAGGAATCATTAACTCTGGTCGACCATTAATCTTGGGTGAAACTTCCGTGGAGACCCTTGACCTGTTCATTAAGGAAAATCCAGACCCACTACTACTAAAAGGCGAAGCCTTCGGAGTTCTGTCCAGCACCCAAGCTGTTGGTGGGCAATTAATAGATCTATGGAGCATCTCTGGCCGTCACGAAGAAGTTTTCCTCCCATTGTTTGGCGAACATCAATCTGAGAATGCTTCACTAGCTCTAGCGGCTGTTGAAACATTTCTAGAGTCTCCTCTCGCGGACGAAATAATTGAAGAGGGGATGTCTGAAGTTAACTTACCGGGGCGTTTAGAAGTGGTATCCGCCAACCCATTAGTTGTTCTAGATGGAGCACATAATGAGGATGCTGCTCGAGCGTTAGCATCAGCGTTACCAGAAATTTTCCCCGAAACTCGACGAATAGTTGTGTTGGGTATGCTCGGCCCCCGCGATCCAGAAGAGGTAATAAAAGAAATTGCTTCCCTGCTCCCTGAAGTGGTTATTTGCTGCCCGCTAGCTTCTGAACGGGCGATATCTAGTCAGGAACTTGCTCAAACAGTCCAAACTCACGGAATTGAGTCTGAAATTGCTTCGGACCCAACCGAGGCCATTGAACGCGCTTTGGTTTTATCTTCTGAAGAAGACCTCATCTTAGTGACCGGGTCTTTCTACCTCCTTTCTGCTACTCGGGCATCGTTGTCGTTTGATTAGAAACTTGTTGTACGCAACCCGATAGCCCCCTAGCCTTCATCTATATGGATAGAACATTGGTAATTTGTAAACCTGATGCCGTAGAACGAGGTCTCGTTGGGGAAATCATCAGCAGATTCGAAAGAAAAGGCCTCCATCTTCTTGCGGTTGAATTACGCCACTTAGATGAAGAAGTACTGAGCGTTCACTACGAAGAACATCTCGAGAAGCCGTTTTATGGAGACTTGGTGTCTTTCATGTCGAGATCTCCAGTGGTAGTTATGGTCGTAGAGGGACCTGAAGACACATATGCAGTGGTTCGGTCAATGATGGGAGCCACAAATCCTCGCGAATCAGCTCCTGGAACAATCCGTGGTGATTACGGATTGATCGTGACTGAAAATCTGGTTCATGGATCTGATTCACCTGAATCAGCAGAACGTGAAATTGGCATTTTTTTCCCAAATATATAGAAAATAAATTTCTTCTCATAGCGTGGTCAAACATGCGCCCAGAGTGGTATCTGAGGAAAAAATCGGCTAGAGTTCAGGCTGAAAATCAGTTACGTTTCCAAGCTTCGGAAGCGTTCGTAGGACTAATAGACGAATTGGATGCCTAAATGGCTTCAAATTATAGAACAACAACAAGTAGCGCTCGACTTGGAAGTCGCGATATCGCTGTAGATCTAGGAACTGCTAATACTCTGGTTTATGTTCGTGGCGAAGGAGTAGTTCTTGATGAACCTTCCGTGGTCGCAGTAAATATTATGGACGGAACCCCACTAGCAGTGGGTGCAGAAGCCAAAAGAATGATTGGCCGAACCCCTAATTACATTCAAGCCACTCGACCCCTAAAAGACGGGGTAATCGCCGACTTTGAAGTTTGTGAAAAAATGCTTCGATACTTTATCCAGTCAGTACATCAAAGTAAGTGGTCAAAACCAAGAATGGTCATCTGTGTTCCCTCTGGAGTCACCGGAGTGGAAAGAAGAGCAGTGCAGGAAGCAGCAGAATTTGCTGGAGCTCGACCACCTGCCTACATCATCGAAGAACCAATGGCGGCAGCTATAGGTGCAGGACTACCAGTAGAGCAACCCACCGGTTCCATGATCGTAGATATAGGCGGCGGAACTACAGAAGTTGCAGTGATATCCCTCGGAGGGGTAGTCGCTTCATATTCTTCACGTGTCGGCGGCGACGAACTAGATGATGCAATCAAACAGTACTTAAAGAAAGAGTATGGAGTTGACACCGGATTTAGAACTGTTGAAGAACTTAAGATGGGGCTCGGTTCAGCCACCCCGCTTAGAGATGAACAGCGAGCAGAATTTCGTGGCCGTGATTTAGTTACCGGCCTTCCTCGCCCTGTAGTCATAAACACCATTGAAATAAGAGAAGCTATTGAAGAACCAGTAGCAGCGATAGTCGACGCAGTAAAAATAACCTTAGATCGAACTCCGCCAGAGTTATCTGCTGACATCATGGAGCGCGGAATCACTCTAGCTGGTGGAGGAGCCTTACTCATTGGGCTACCCGAAAGAATCCGTGCAGAAACGGGAATGCCAGTAAGACTTGCACCTGATCCATTGCTCGCAGTAGTACTTGGGGCTGGAATGGCACTAGAACACCTAGACATCTATGGGGACTCCGTCTTTAGCGGCGGCATGGAGTAAAAAATGGCGGCTCCTGGGCCCGCCGAAAGGTCTCGTCCGACGTTACTTATTCTGCTTGCTGCTGCCCTTACGTTGCTAACTCTTCAAGTGCGAGGAGCCGAGCCGTTAGATGCGTTCCAACAAGGTATAAGGGACATAATTGGACCGGTCAGAACGGTAGTTGATAAGTCAACTGATCCTATTCAGTCAGTTTGGTCGGGCATAGTAAATTATTCAGAACTTCAAGAAGAAAATGAACGTTTAGCGAAAGAGTTGGCTGAAGTTAGAGGAGAAGTACTCAGTGAAGAAGCAGATAGAGAGTTGCTTGAACGACTTTTAGGCGAAATTGATGTACCGTACGCAGATCTAGAAACGGTAGTAGCGCGTCTCCTCGGAACTCCACCCGGCAATTTCGGATCACATTTAGTTGAGATAGATAAAGGCAGCGATGACGGCCTTTCTGAAGGTATGGCAGTTATAACTGGAGCCGGACTAGTCGGACGACTCGAACAAGTAGACCGAGAACGCTCAGTAGTTATCTTGGCAACGCATCCAGATTTTTCAGTAGGTGTTCGTCTAGTTGAATCGCAAGACGAAGGACTAGCAAAAGGAACTGGAGGATATGAAATACGACTAGAGGATGGGGTGCGTTTAGATGCGTTCATTGAGGAAGGAGAAGTAGTAATAACTTCTGGCGGTAGAAGCCGCTTTCCAGGAGATATACCGGTCGGAAAAGTTACGGATCCAGACAATTTTGCTGAGTACGAAAGAATTATCAAAATAGAGTTAGCGGCAAGTCTCGAGAATCTTAGTTTTGTTAACGTAGTAACTGATTCTGGGAGTGGATCATGACCACACGAATTAGATCCTTTGTCGTTCTAGTAACCGCAGCACTTTTACAGGCAACAATCTTCACTGAATTCCGTTTTTTAGGAGCATCAGTAGAAGTGCTCCTCTTGGTGACCATACTCGCTGGATACCACGGAGGACCAGAACATGGATCAATATTTGGCTTCTTCGCAAGTTTGCTTCAAGATATCCTGACCGGCGCTCCTTTTGGACTGCACGCCATGGTTTACGCTCCACTTGCAGTAGGTGTGAGTAGTTTAGAAGATCGTTTGGTTGAATCACGTCCAGCAATATATGGACTCGGACTTGCTCTCGCTATAGCTACGGGAACTGCTTTGGCAGGATTCACCGGATTGCTTTTCGGGCAAACGGCAATAACTAGTAGTTTGCTAATTAATAGATCAATTCTCGCAGGAATAACTTCAGCCTTGGTAGCAGCTCCAATAAACAAAATAATTCTTTGGTCTCTTTCTCTATCTACACCAGGAGCTTTAGAGCTGCGTATTCCAGGAAAATGATTTGAATGGATAAAACTTCTCGCTACCGCCTAAGAATTCTTGCAGTCATAGCACTATCCATGTTTGCTGCACTTACAGCTCGACTCTGGTTCCTCCAAGTTCTCTCTGGAGAGGAAGCAGCAGCAGTCGCAGAAACGAATATTCTTCGCGAAATAAGAGTGCCGGCACTCAGGGGAAATATTCTCGATGTTGAGGGTAGAGCTCTTGTAGGTAACCGTTTAACAACCATGGTGACTATAAATCGAAGAGAACTAGAGGAAGCAGAACTAACCGAAGACGAACGACTAGAAATGTTGACCGAGATAGCTGTTGAGGTTAATCGGTCTGGACTGCTCATAAAAGTAAGTGATATTGAAAGCGCACTCTCTGACCCATCGTTTACCCGATACGACGACATTCCAATTGCGACAGATGTTGATGAAGAACTCCTCATATATTTTGGTGAAAGACCAGAGAAGTTTCCTGGGGTTGAAGTCGTGGATAGCACAGTGAGGTCGTATCTTTATGGAGATTTGGCCGGTCACGTTCTTGGATGGGTAGGACCGATAAACGACCGTGAGTATCAAACTCGCCGTCCACCGCCAAACAAGGCATACGGAATGAGAGACGAAATCGGAAAAGCAGGAATAGAACTAATGTTTGAAGATGACCTGCGCGGTGTAGCCGGACGTCGAGTGGTGGAAGTTGATCGACTCGGCCAAATAGTCAGAGAGCGAGAAGACCTATTTATTGCACCGATCCCAGGCGATGATGTTTATCTGACTATTGATATTGATTTGCAATACCTACTAGAGCAGCAACTTGAACGAACCATATTTTCTCAAAGGGAAGTCGAACCTGAAAAAGACGAAGATGAAGAAGAAGACCCGCTTCCGTTTGATGTGCCTGGAGGTGCCTCAGTCATTCTTGATCCAAGAAATGGAGATGTCTTAGCCATAGCGTCATATCCAAAATTTGATCCAAATGACTCAATAGGTGGCTTCTCTCGAGAACAATGGGAGTCGCTGAATGACCCTTTGAATGATTTGCCTATGTTTAATCGCGCTGTGCAAGGAGAGTATGCCCCAGGGTCAACGTTCAAGCTTTTTACCGCTCATGCAGCCTGGCATGAGAATGTTTTCGGAGTGGGGCTAGTAAAAGATGCAGATGAACTATGGGATGACCCTGGCTATTACCGATTACAGAGTTGTGTAGGGGACGCTAACGATTCAGCATCGGCAGGCGGGTGTATGTTTCGAAACGCAAATGATGCTCCATACCCACAGATTGACTTAGTTCGCGCAATCACAGTTTCTAGTGACGTTTATTTCTACACAATAGGAGAATCGATCTACATTAATCCTTTACACAATGAAACTGGAATACAGGATGCAGCGGCTGACTATGGAATGGGATCTGAATCTGGAATCGCATTGCCCTACGAACAAGCAGGCTTTCTCCCCACCCCTCAGAATCGCCTAGAACGACACGAAAACAATCCAATAGCCTTTCCTAATGGTGAGTGGTACCCGGGAGATAACGTCAATACTTCTATTGGGCAAGGAGATGTATTAGTCACACCGTTGCAGTTAGCTAACGCGTATGCAACTTTTGCTAATAACGGAACTTTAAGGTCGCCAAACATCGCTCTTAGAGTAGAAACACAAACAGGAGAGTTGATACGAGAGTTCGGAGAACGAATTCTCGGAGAAGTAGAAATAGATCCAGAATTCCGAATCAGAGCTCTTGAAGGACTTCTAGGAGTGACTACGGACGAAGATGGTACAGGTTATGACGCATTCAACAGCAGAAACTTTGACGGAGTCTTCTTCCCGCTAGCAGATTCACCAGTCGCAGGAAAAACCGGAACAGCCGAAGTGCGCGGAAAAGCAGATTCAGCTATTTTTGCAGCATTTGGACCAGTAGAAGAACCCGCTTACGTAATGGTTACTATTCTTGAAGAGGCAGGCTTTGGAAGCCGCTCAGCTGCGCCACATGTGGCACGCGTCTTAAAACAGATCGCAACCAATTCATTAGAGGACGCACCAACAGCATCAGTTAGTTATGCGCGTTCAGCTGCTTTGCCACTATGCCTTGAATGGCTTGAATGGCTAAGTACTGATCGATTATCCAATGTAGGTAGCAGTAACTCTGATTCAGAAACAGGCCCTGTTTTAGAAGCAAATGGGGAAGTTCGGGTACGCGGAGAAGTAGTTAATTGTGAAGAATTACTTTTAGACAATGGGGTAACGGTGGGTATCCAATGACGAACGTTGAGATCCCAAGAGAGACCCGACCTTCGCTGCTTCGTCATGTTGATTATTTCTTGCCACTAATCACACTTCTTATTTCAGGAGTGGGTGTGTTAATGGTCTATTCAGCTACTCGGGGACCAGCAACAGCTTTACGTCCAGCTCAAACCCAATACTTAGAACGCCAATTTATTTTCGTTGTTATAGGCATAGCTGCAATGGTTGTAACAGCATGGATAGGGCATCGAATGTTTCAAAAATTCGCTCTGCATGCCTATGTATTAATGACTTTTTCGCTAGTTCTCGTTCTATTTATTGGGGTAGAAAGTAAGGGGACAAAGGCCTGGTATCAAGTAGGCGGATATCAACTCCAACCTTCTGAATTTGGAAAAATAATCTTAATTGTTGCATTAGCAGCCTGGTATGGATCTACAAATACTGGAAGTGGGAGAAAACTATTCTTTGCCTTGATAGTAGCTGGCATACCCGGGTTCCTCATTTGGCAACAGCCCGATTTAGGCACCTTGCTGGTGTACGGAGCGATCATTGCCGGAATGACCCTAGTGGGAGGGGTCAAAGGTCGGCATATGTTTATCTTTACTTTGATCGTAGTCACATTTGCTGTCGTAATTTTGCAGTCAGACAGTCTTCAAAATTATCAAATTGATCGATTACTTGTTTTTATCGATGAAGAAGCCGATTCAGGGGCTCGTTATAACTTAGAGCAGGCACAAGTAGCTATAGGTAATGGCGGATTAACCGGAAAAGGGTTATTTGAAGGAACTCAAAATAATTCGGATCTCGTGCCGGAACAACAAAACGACTTCATTTTTACTGTGATCGCTGAGGAAACAGGATTCATAGGAAGTATGGCCGTCTTGGGACTCCTAGCTTTGTTGCTTGTTCGCATTTGGCGAATAAGCCAAATAGCAGATGATAAATTTGGCTCACTTTTAGCTGCAGGTGTTTTCTCAATGTTACTTTTTCAGATCTTTCAAAGCGTTGGAATGGCAGTAGGGATTATGCCAATCACAGGAATACCGCTTCCGTTGATCAGTCACGGTGGATCATCAGTGATCTCCACATTCATTGGAATAGGACTAGTTCAAAGCATTCATATGAGGCGACATGACTATCGATATGACGGATCCTTCTAGTGGTATTAAGTAACCCTAAAGACTGGATAGCATGATCAAGTTATGAGTTCTATATGGCCTCAGCTAGAGGAAATACTTGATGATGTGCAAAAGCCAGCCCGCTATATCGGCTGTGAAGATGGAGTAATAACACCACAGCACCATCCGTCCAAAGTCTCTTGGTTGTTGACTTACCCAGATACATACGAGGTCGGCTTACCTAATCAAGGACTGCAGATCCTTTATGAAATCATTAATGAAAGATCGGATGCAGTTGCAGAGAGAGCTTATGCGCCTTGGACAGATATGGCAGCAGCATTGCGAGAGCACAAACTTCCTTTCTTCTCTGTTGATTCGCATCGCCCAGCCAAAGAATTCGACATTCTCGGTTTTAATCTTTCAGCAGAATTGGTGTACACAAACCTCCTTGAATGCCTTGATCTAGCAGAAGTTCCTATTCACACCGCAAATCGAGAACCAGATGACCCTTTTGTCATAGTTGGAGGCCACTGCACCTATAACCCAGAACCGATAGCAGATTTTATAGATGCTGCAGTTTTAGGAGATGGGGAAGAAGTGGTCTCAGATATCACAGAAACCATCTTGCGTTGGAAAAACTCAGATCGTTCATCACGAGAAAGCATCCTTAGAGAATTAGCAACAATTCCAGGAGTCTATGTTCCCTTTGCATACGCACCGGTATATGAGAAGCAGGAACTCATCAGCATTTCACCGAGGTTCCCAGAAACCCCTGAGATCGTAGAGAAACGAACGATTAGTGATTTAGCTGAATGGCCATATCCGAAACAGCAGTTAGTCCCACTGACAGAAGTTGTGCATGACCGACTAAACGTAGAGGTCTTTCGCGGCTGCACACGCGGTTGCAGGTTTTGTCAAGCCGGAATGATAACGAGGCCAGTGCGTGAAAGGCCAGCAGACCAAGTTAGAACCATGATAAATGAAGGAATTCGAAGAACTGGATATGACGAAGTTTCACTTACCTCACTTAGCACCGCAGATTTCAGCGGGATTGAGGAAGTGGTCAAAAACACTCTGGACGATTCAGATTGTGGACAGTTATCCGTTTCTCTTCCGAGCCTCCGTGTAGATGCATTTACTGTTGGAATTGCTGCGGAGATACAACGTGCTCGTCGTACCGGTTTAACGTTTGCTCCGGAAGCAGGCTCATGGCGCATGCGTCAAGTAATTAACAAATTAATCAGTGAAGAAGATTTATTTGCAGCAGTCGAATCCGCATACTCGCAAGGCTGGCGACGGATGAAACTCTATTTCTTGACAGGTCTTCCGACTGAAACAGATGAAGACACTGAAGCAATAATTGAAATGGCACAAAAGTGTGTAGAGGTCGGCCGAACACACCAAAAAAGTCCATCTGTAACAGTCTCAGTTGGAGGGTTTGTGCCAAAACCATTTACACCATTTCAATGGTTCGGACAGAACACCGAAAAAGAGCTCCACCGGAAAATAAGACTGCTTCGCGATAAAGCCAAATCATCACGAGGAGTTCAGTTCAAATGGCACGACACGCGCGCTTCGGTCGCTGAAGGAATTATTAGCCGCGGGGACCGTCGAATCGGGGCAGTTATTGAAGAAGTATGGAGATCTGGGGGTGTGTTTCAAGAATGGAGCGAACACTTCAACCTGCAACTCTGGACTGAAGCTATGGAGAAGCATGGGCTTTCTTTAGATGATTATGTTTACCGTCATCGAACGGAACACGAATTTCTTCCATGGGACCATCTTTCCGCAGGCCTCCACAAAGACTTCTTGTGGCAAGAATGGCGAGACGCACTAGATGCGGTAGGGCTAGAGGACTGCCGCTGGACTCCATGTTACGACTGCGGAGCTTGCACTGGTTATGGCATTGAACATGTTGTAGCTTCTGCTCAACCACCTGCAGGTGGAAGTCAGGGAACGGGGCAAGGAAACTTATCAGCGGTGAGCGTCCCTGTGAGTTTCACAGGAACTACGTCATGAAAAAGATAAGAATCAGGTTTTCAAAAAAGGGCAAAATACGTTTCATTAGCCATCGCGATATAGCTCGAATATGGGAAAGAGCACTACGGAAAGCCCAGATCAAGATTGCCTATAGCGAAGGCTTTTCACCACGGCCAAAAATCTCGTTTGGCTTAGCGCTCCCTACAGGAAATGAATCAGAAGCTGAATACTTAGATCTCGAATTAGAAACACTTATCAAAAATGCACCAGAAGAATTAGATGAAATCAAGCAAAAAATCAATTCAGCATTACCAATGGGGCTAGAAGTTCAAAGCGTAGCGATAAAAGAAGAGGGTTCAGAATCGTTACAACAGTCTGTAACTTCGTGCACGTGGCAATTTGACCTACACGGTTACAACACAGATGAAGCTAATCAGTGGTTGGAAAAAATATTAGAATCCTCTGAAATCGTTGTCGAAAGAGAGCGAAAAGGAAAAGTGGTCGTGGAAGACCTAAGAAAACAGGTAATCTCTATAGAAGTCATCGGGGAAACAGATGCAGGAGTACGGGTTCAAGCCGATCTTGGAACTCAACCCCGAACACTTAGACCATCAGAACTATTGGCGGCGTCAAATCCGCCTCTTAAAGCACGGAATGTGTGCAGAATGAACCAATGGATGTTGCAGGGTGACGAGCGAGTAGAGCCGCTATTAAATAACGACGCCCCTGCCCCGTTTGCCCAATTGGCAGACGTGATTAGAAGGGAATTAAAAAATGTCCGAACAAACGGACAGGCCCATGAAATCGGGCCCAGTCAACGACGGATCAGCAGATCCAAAACAAAAACCTAAAATCGGAGACAAGCGACCAGATCCACAAGAAAAACCTCAGATAGGAGATTCTCGACCAGCACCAGAAGCTGAGAATTCAGAGGGAAACGGATCTGGTGACCGTAAGAAAAAACGACGAAAAGGAAACCGTACTCGCGGGCGCTCTAACGGGCAAAGCAGTCCAGTTGAAGCTTTAACAGATGGTGACCCACTTGAGTTAGATGAAGATACTCTCCGACGACGCAAAGGAAGAGAACGTAGAGGAAAGCCAATTGGCCGTTACTTAATGTGCGTGAGCGTATCTGAAGGAAGCACTCAAGTTGGCGTTCTTGAAGGCCGCTCTCTTATAGAGCATTACCTTTCTCGCCCGGCAGATGACATCTCAGAAATTCATGGAAACATCTACCTAGGGACAGTCCAGAATGTTTTACCTGGAATGGAAGCAGCATTTGTGGACATTGGCACTCCTAAAAATGCTGTTTTATATCGCGGAGATGTTCAGTTTGATGCCGAAGATACAGGGAAAAGAAACCAACCTCGTATTGAGCAGGTCCTCAAATCCGGACAAAATATCCTCTGCCAAGTATCTAAGAATCCAATCGCCCACAAAGGAGCGAGATTAACGCAAGAGGTCTCTCTACCAGGACGTTTTGTTGTCCTTATACCAAACAGCGACACTTATGGCATTTCCAAACGTCTTCCAGAATCTGAACGAAAACGTTTAAGAAAAATTTTAGACCGAGTAAAACCTGAAGAACACGGAATCATTGTTCGAACAGCAGCTCAGGACATAACCAACGAGGAAATAGAACGTGACGTAAGTCGACTTGTTAGACAATGGGAAGAGATCTCAGAATTAGCTAGCAGATCTTCAGCACCTGCCTTGCTCTACCGGGAACCAGAACTGGCTTTCAGATTCATACGGGAAGAGTTCAACAAAGACTTCCGAGGAGTCTTGATTGATGATCAAAAAATGTACGAAAAAGTAAGAAACTATGTTGAAAGCCTCAACCCCGCTCTTGCTGATCGAATACAGTTTTACGACCAAGAAGAAGAAAAACTTCCTCTTTTTGAACGACATCATGTCTACGAACAACTCCGGAAAGCCTTAGATCGAAAAGTTTGGCTTCCCTCCGGTGGTTCTTTGATCATTGAACACACCGAAGCGTTGACAGTGATTGACGTAAATACCGGAAAAAATGTTGGAAATACAAATCTTGAAGAGACAGTGTTTCAAAACAATCTTGAAGCAGCAGAAGAGGTTGCCCACCAACTTCGTCTAAGAGACGTAGGTGGAATAATCGTTATTGACTTCGTAGACATGGAAAGAAAAGGAAATAGAGATGCTGTAGGAAACGCTTTACGCGAAGCCTTATCGCGAGACAAAACACGAAACCAAGTCTTTGACATCTCTGAATTAGGGCTCGTTGAAATGACACGAAAACGCATTGGAGAAGGATTATTGGAAAGTTTCTCGGACGCATGTGCAGACTGTGAGGGAACTGGGCGCACTTTAGATAGCGAACTCGTTACAGGAAACCAATAGATTTATAGACAGTAGTCCTACATTTGGTGGGGCTTACGCAACCCGTAGATAACCTAGATGAATATGTATGCAGTAATAGCCACAGGCGGAAAACAATACCGAGTAGAAGAAGGTCAACGAGTCCTCGTTGAACGTCTTGGGGACCCCGGAAGCGAAGTGGACTTGACTCCAGTAATGCTCGTTGATGGATCTGAAACACTTGCCACTCCAGCAGATCTAACCGGAGTAAAAGTAACTGGACGTATAGTGGCAGACGCTAAAGGTGAAAAAATTCGTGGATTTACCTACAAAAACAAAAGTAATCAACGACGCCGATGGGGTCACCGTCAGCAATTAACAGAACTTGAAATAACAGCAATCACGAGAGGTTGAAATCATGTCAAAAACTAAGGGCGGTGGCTCAACTCGAAACGGTCGCGACTCAAATGCTCAACGGCTTGGAGTGAAGGTTTATGATGGCGGTCAAGTGACAGCTGGTTCAATCTTGGTTCGTCAACGTGGAACAAAATTTCACCCAGGTAAAAATGTAGGCCGTGGTGGTGACGACACTTTATTTGCTACCTCTGATGGTGTAGTAAAGTTTGGTCGTCGAGGTGGCCGTAAATTAGTGGACGTTGTCGAAAACTAAACTAACTTTTACTTCATCAAGCAAGACCTAACGGAATAAACCTAATTCACATTCCTGCGCTTAAAGTAGAATCAAATCATGTCTCAGTTTGTTGATGAATGCGGCCTTAACCTTCGCGCTGGAGATGGCGGCGCAGGTTCTGTTTCATTTCGGCGAGAAGCCCACGTGCCCAAAGGCGGACCAGATGGCGGCGATGGGGGAGACGGCGGAAATATCTGGTTAGAGGCAGACCACAACGTCGCTTCTCTACTTTCTTTTCGCGACCATCCACACCGGAAGGCAGAAAATGGAACACATGGGTCAGGAGCTAAAAGACACGGAAAATCAGCAGAAGATCTCATAGTGAAAGTTCCAGAAGGAACGACTATCTACGATCTCTACACCGAAGAACTACTAGCTGACCTGGTAGTTAACGGGGATAAATGGTTAGCAGTCAGAGCTGGACGAGGAGGACGCGGAAACGCCAAATTCTTAAGCAATCGAAGACGTGCTCCAGCTTTTGCAGAGCAGGGAGAAGAAGGTGAAGAAAGATGGCTCAGGTTAGAACTAAAGCTCTTAGCGGATGTGGCTTTAGTGGGTTTCCCAAATGCCGGCAAAAGCACCCTCATTTCACGTATATCTGCTGCAAAGCCCCGTATAGCGGACTATCCCTTCACCACACTTGAACCAAACTTAGGAGTAGTAAGAGTTAAGGGAAGAACAGATTTCATTGTTGCCGATATCCCCGGCCTTATAGAAGGAGCGAGCACTGGAAAAGGACTGGGGCATCAATTCTTACGACACATTGAACGAGCAAGAGTTCTGCTGGTAATGCTTGACCTTGCACCAACTGCAGATCATCCTCCACAAGAACAATTGCGCATCCTAGAACAAGAATTGGGGAACTACCGCGAGGAACTACTTACTCGCCCAAGAGTGGTAGTGGGTTCTCGTTCAGACGTCACCGAAGAACAAGAGTTTGACGGCATGAAATTATCTTCATTCACAGGTGAGGGACTAGAACAGGTAGTCCATCAACTAGCAGATTTAGTTGAAGAAGTAAGAAATGCGATCCCGCAAAGACCTACACGAATCGTGCATCACCCGGAACCGGAAGACGTGCAAGTAGAGCGCTCACAAGACGGGATTTGGGAAGTTGCTGATCGAGACGTAATCAGAACGGTTAATTTGAATGACCTAACAAATCCAGACGCACTTGATTACATCCATAGTCGACTCAAATCAATGGGCGTTGACAGAGCGCTTCACCGCGCCGGCGTAAAAGATGGTGAAACAGTACGTATTGGTCGCTTAGAGTTTGACTATGAATCAGAGTGAGATCTAAATGAACAAAAAAACCATTGTCGTCAAAGTGGGTTCTTCTTCTATCACAACAGATGAAGGCACAATAGATCGCTCAAGAGTGCAAACATTATGTGATGAAATCGCTGATTTACATATCAAAGGTAACCGATTAGTAGTGGTCACCTCTGGAGCTATCGCCGCTGGTTTACCCCCACTTAATATGAGCGGCTTAGAACGACCAAAGGATTCAGAAACCCTTCAGGCAGTATCAGCAATCGGACAAGGGCACCTAATTCAGACATATCAAGAAGCATTTAGTAAACACGGATTGATAGCTGGTCAGGTTCTATTAACCCCCTTAGATTTCTTCCTCCGAGCACAATACCTGCATGCGCGCTCCACATTAAATCGCCTCTTAGAGTTGGGCGCTATTCCAGTAGTGAATGAAAATGATGCAGTCGCTGACGACGAAATACGTTGGGGGGATAACGACCGTATCGCAGCACTTGTTGCACATTTAGTAGACGCAGACCTACTCCTTTTATTAACAGACACCGAAGGGGTTTTAACTGCGGATCCAAAGATTGACAATGAAGCATCTTTAATTGAAGAGATCTTAGAAATAGACCAGGCGTTAGAAGAAAGAGTTGGCGGTTCAGGCTCAGTACACGGAAGCGGTGGAATGACTTCAAAAGTTGCTGCTGCCAAGATTGCCGCCTGGTCAGGAGTACCAACACTCATCGCTCATGCCCATCGCCCAAATGTAGTAGTTGAAGCAGTAAACGGCGTTCCAGGTACTGGAACGATGATTCATGCTCGAGAAACACGATTAGGAGCAAGACGTCTTTGGATAGCTTTCGCGGTTGGATCTAAGGGACGGATAACAGTTGATGATGGAGCAAAAAAAGCTTTAGAAGAAAGAAGAGCATCATTGCTACCCGCAGGAGTAATTGAAGCCTCGGGTTCCTTTATCGCAGGTGATGCCATAGAAATTTCCGGCCCAGATCAAGTTGTCTTCGCTAAAGGCCTTGTACGACATGATCTAACTGATCTAGAAAAAATTATTGGACAACACACAGAAGATGTACCACAAGGACTTTCAGCAGAAGTGGTTCACGCAGATGACCTTGTTGTACTTCCTAGTTAATAAGGCGATAAATAAATCTACGTAATGGCCTCAGGATCAAATCTGATTCTCTGATTCCACTACGAAACGAGAAGACGGTATAGAAGAGAGTAGATACCCCGATAATTATTGGGGTACTAAGGAGCGCATGAAGATTATCTGTTGGAAGTTTAATTACTGCAGCCAAAAGAAGAGTTAACGCAGCAGGTACTCCGAATTTCATCACTTGTTTCTTGAAGGGCATCAACCCTGGTAAAGATTTTTGAACCAATCGTGAAAGCAAAGAGACTTCAACCCAAGAAGCAAAAGCTGAGCCCAAAGCTAAACCGACCGCGCCTAGATGTGGGCCAACTACTTCATCGGTCGTGAGCGTGCCAGCAGACACAGTTACAAGATCAAGTGGAAACATCAGCGCTAAACCAACTCCTGAAGCTACAAGTACCCGCATTCCGGCGATTCGTGCAGGCCCTTTAGTGTCCCCTAAAGACCAGCAAGTGTTTTGAATGAGGCGAGAAGCAGCAATCGCTGGAAGACCCAGTGAATATGCTGACAAAACTAACCAAACCGCTATGGCGTCATCAGAAGAAAAGGACCCCCATCCAAAAAAAGCATTAATGATCTGCTCACCGACACTTAGATATATAGCTGCACTGAAGAAAATGAAAAACAAACTCTTCTGGATAGCAGCGTTAGCTCGGTCAGTTAACTCCTCAGACTTTCGCTCTCGCGACATTTCCGGAAGTTCTGAAGCCGCAACACTCATTACGAAAAGGCTGATGGGAAGAAGGTAAAGAACTTGAGCGGAAAGTAGAGTGGCGACCGCTCCAGTAGTTAGTAAAGATGCAAGAAAGAGATCAACATAGGCAGAAATTTGCACAACGCCTCTACCCATAACAGCAGGGAAAAATCTCTTTCGAATATCTATAACCGCAGGTAAAGATTTCTTGAAGTTAGGTCGAAGATCCGGAGCAACCTTCCAAACTCCAACTATTTGAATGCCGAACTGAAGAAACCCCCCAGCAACCATTCCCCAAGCAGCCGCAGTAGCAGCCTCTGAAATTTCCCATGATCTAATGAACACAAAGGCAAGAACAACAATCTGAGCGATATTCCAAAGAACTGGTGCAACATATGAAAGAAAAAACTTCCGGTGGCTATTCAAAACTCCAAGACACCATGCGGAAAGGACCAAAGCCCCAGTACCTATAAACGTAATTCGAAGCAAATCTACTGTTAACTCGTATTTAGCGTCCTCAAAACCTGGGGCAAGAATCTTTGTGATTGGCCGAGCAGCAAGAACTCCCACAAGTACAAGGAAACCCGAAAGCACAGTAAGGAGACCTAAAGTAGCTCCTGCGGCCTTACTGGCTTCCTCCTCTCGGTCTTCACTAAGCAACCTGCTGTATACAGGGATAAAAGAAGCAGAAAGAGACCCTTCACCTAGAAGATTTTGTAGGAAATTCGGAATCCGAAGTGCAGCAGCAAAAGCATCAGCAGCGGGACCGAGCGCTAGTACAGCTCGTAATAAAGATTCCCGCAATAAACCCGCAATACGCGAGAGAAAAATACCCAAAGCAACCGCCTGAGTGTTTGAGATCTTTTCTTTTGACTTATTGATGGAATTATTGAAATTACTTCCCACATGCTGAGAGTAGTATGTTTCTTCGCCTAGTGGCGGTCTACGGCCAGTATTTCGGTACTATCTAATACATGGAAAATCGTTTTGAAGATGTAATAGGGGTGCGCGCCTCACTGTCAGATGTAAGTTACTTAGCCGATGAGGGAATCGCCGGCATTGTTTATCTCGCTGACCGTCTGGGCAAACCCATTTTAGTTGAAGGACCAGCAGGCACAGGAAAAACACAGCTTGCAAAAAGTGTGGCAGAGATGATTAATGCCCGACTCATCAGACTCCAATGTTATGAAGGGTTAGATGAGTCAAAAGCCCTGTATGAATGGAATTACAAGAAACAACTATTGCGCATCCAAGCAGAAGGAGGCGGAGACTGGGGAGAAATAGAAGAAGACATCTTCTCTGAAGACTTCTTACTTACCCGCCCTCTCCTTGAAGCGATTCGAGCAGAGGATCCTGTAGTTCTACTCGTTGATGAAGTTGACCGAGTGGAAGTTGAAACCGAAGCTCTGCTATTGGAAATTCTTTCTGACTATCAAGTCTCAATACCTGAACTTGGAACGGTTGAAGCAAAGCAAGTCCCACTTGTTTTCCTAACCTCGAACGCCACACGTGAACTTTCGGAAGCACTAAAAAGACGGTGTCTCTATCTCTACATTGACTACCCAGATTTAGAAAGAGAAAGAGAAATTGTTTTAGCTAAAGTTCCGGAAATAGATGAAAATCTTGCTGACCAAGTAGCAAGAATTGTCCGATCTATTCGCCAACTTGATTTGAAAAAGTCACCCTCTGTTTCTGAAACTTTGGATTGGGCTCGGACACTGGTGCTTCTTGGAATATCAAAAGTTGATGCACAAACAGCAACCGAAACAGTCAACATACTTTTGAAATACCGCACCGACATTGAGAAAGCAGTTAAAGAATTTGCGGATAGCCCTGACGGGTTAGCCGAAGATGAAGAAACGACTGAGTAATTAATGACCGTAACTGACTCCGAATTAGAGAACTCGCCTCTTTTAGAACTTTTAGGCGGCTTCATAGTCGAATTGAGGGAAGCAGGCTTACCAGTAAGCCTTACCGAGAATTTAGATGCCATGGAGGCAGTGACTCATATCCCGTTAGAAGATCGGGAAGCTTTCAAGTACGCACTCGGAGCGACACTTGTAAAGAATCACACGCACTGGAAAGCATTCGAAGTCGTTTTTGAAGTTTATTTTTCAATGCGCGGAGAAGAATATGTGATCGGCTCTGGAAGCGAGGGGAGCGACTCCGACGACAATCAAGAAGGCGATGAAAGCGCTCTTCCAGGTCAAGGCCAACCACAAGGTGGTGGAGGAGGAGGGATGCAGTCCCTTACCCCAGAACAACTCGCTGAGATGCTATTTAATGCCCTCTTAAATGGCGATATGGCAATGATGAGTGCTTTAGCTCGACAAGCAGTTATACGTTTTGCTGGGATGGAGCCGGGTCGGCCAGTTGGAGGAACATATTATCTTTATCGCACTTTGAGAAATTTAGATCTCGACGGGATGCTAGAGAAACTTATGGAGGCAACAAAATCTCAAACTTCTGAACCGCTAAGTCAGTTCGAGGAAAGACTAGAGCGAGATGAGTTTCTTGATCGGATAGAGAAACTAAAAGCTGAAGTAGAAGCCGAAATACGGCGCCGACTAGTTGCTGATCGTGGAGTTGAAGCTATGGCTAGAACTCTCCGAAAGCCACTACCTGAAGATGTTGATTTCATGCATGCCTCTCGAGAAGAAATGGCAGAACTTCGTAAAGCGATATATCCATTAACAAGAAAACTTGCCGTACGACTTGCGCGAAAAAGGCGACATGGAAGAAAAGGTCCTCTTGACTTCCGGAATACAATCCGCCACTCCCTGAGTTATGGAGGGGTGCCAGCTGAACCAAAGTTTCGATTTCCACGACCAGCTAAACCAGAAATAATGGTGATAGCTGATATCTCTGGTTCAGTGGCATCGTTTGCTCGATTCACCCTGCATCTCGTTTACGCAATAAGTAATCAATTCTCAAAAGTGAGATCTTTTGTGTTTATTGATGGATTAGACGAGGTGACAAAATTTTTCGAAGGGGTTGAAGATATCGGAGAAGCCGTTCACCGGGTAAACACCGAAGCTGATGTGGTATGGGTTGATGGGCATTCCGATTATGGTCACGCATTTGACGTATTCTGGGAGCGTTTTGGACGAGATTTAGGACCCAAAACTACTGTTCTGATACTTGGTGATGCCCGTAACAACTACCATGCTTCACAATCTTGGATTATTAAAGAAATGAAACACAAGGCTAGAAAGGTTTACTGGTTAAACCCAGAGCCTCATGCGTACTGGGATACCGGAGACTCAATAGTGGGAGAGTACACCACGCACACCGATGGCTGTTACGAAGTGAGAAATTTAAGACAACTAGAAAACTTTGTTGAAAAGTTAGTCTGATTCCCGATCAGGCTTGACCATTCCTAAGTAACTCAGCAACTCGAAAAGCGAGATCAACGCTCTGGCTGCCGTTTAAACGAGGATCACACATAGTTTCATATCTGTCATCAAGATCACTATCAACAACCTCGGAACCACCACCCAGACATTCCGTCACGTTGTCGCCCGTAAGTTCTAGATGAACTCCACCAGGATGTGTGCCTTCGGAGCGATGAACAGCAAAGAATCCGGAAACTTCCGCCAAGACATCTTCGAAGTGTCGAGTCTTTCTTCCGTTTTCCGTCGTAAAAGTATTTGCATGCATTGGATCACAAACCCAAACCACAGGATGACCAGATTCTTTTACAGCTCGAAGAATTGGAGGGAACTGGTCGACTATTTTTCCTGCACCCATTCGCACAATAAGAGTTAAACGGCCAGGTTTTCGTTCTGGGTTTAGCGCTTTACAAATTTCAAGCACCTCTTCAGGGGTTGCAGTAGGGCCGATCTTGCAACCAATTGGATTCTTCACACCTCGAAGAAATTCAACATGCGCACCATTAATTTGTCGAGTTCGCTCGCCAATCCAGAGCATGTGCGCTGAACAGTCATACCATTCACCGGTAAGTGAATCTTCTCGAGTTAGAGCTTCTTCATAGTCGAGCAAAAGGGCTTCGTGGCTTGTAAAGAAATCTACTTGACGGAGTTCTGCCAGAGTTTCTGAAGTGATTCCACAGGCTTCCATGAATTTCACTGCACGTTCAATTTCGTCAGCTAATGCTTCATAGCGTTGCCCAGAAGGGCTATCAGCGACAAACTCTCTGTTCCATTGATGAACATGAGAGATATCTGCAAATCCACCTTTTGTGAATGCACGTAACAAATTCAATGTAGATGAGGCACGGTTATAGGCGGTTAGGAGTCTTTGTGGATCTGGGACGCGTTCTCCGGCAGAAAATTCTATGTTATTCACTATGTGACCGCGAAAGGATGGAAGTTCTACGCCGTCTACAACTTCTGTACTGCTTGAGCGAGGTTTAGCAAACTGTCCGGCAATGCGACCAACTTTTATAACAGGAACTCCAGTGAAATAAGTTAGAACAATGGCCATTTGAAGGATGACTCTAAGTCTGTCGCGTATTGAATCAGCAGAAGTATCAAAAGACTCTGCACAATCGCCTGCTTGTAAGAGGAATGCATCGCCCTTGCATACAGAAGCAAGGCTTTCAGTCAAGTCTCTACTTTCTCCAGCGAAAACTAGAGGCGGTAAGGAAGATAATTCATCAAGGGCTTCAGAGTGGGCCTCAGGATCGGGCCATTCCGGCTGCTGAAGCGCAAGGAAATTTCGCCAAGAACTGGGAGACCAGTCCTTGGCTTCAGATTCACGGGAAGTAGGAATTTTATTCACAATATAAATAATAGAGGAAAGTGCCGTCTAGCCCTGAAAGATTTAATTTAGTTTTAGAATTTAAATCTAGACGGTTGCGTCAATAACTTCGCTTGCGCGATCACGCACGGTATTTACTGCCCGTTTTACTAGGCGTCGAGCCGCTTCAGCTGTGACACCAAGGTTTTCTCCTACTTCTCTGTAGGAACGTTTCCGACCATCAGTGATCCCAAAGCGCTGCTCCACTGCGTAGCGAGCACGGTGGTCAAGGACATCGAGAAGCCCAGTAGCCATCTCGTTTTCTGCCTGTGACATAACTTCAGCTTCTGGCCCTGGTTTTGAGTCTGGAAGGAGGTCAACAAGTTCGTTGCTGTCATCATCACCGATCGTTCTATCTAGAGAAGTTGGTGTCGTTAGGCGGTGCAGGCGAGCATGTTCTTCGTCTAGTTCGTCGCCATTACCAGAAACGGCACGCAATGCCGCCCTCAAACTTGCCGAGCGGTCACCTGGGAGTCGTACCAAACTTGCTTTTTGATCGAGGGCGCGTCCAATGGCTTGACGAATCCAGAATGTGGCATAGGTGGAGAATTTGAAACCCTTTCTCCAGTCAAATTTGTCAACTGCATGTTCTAATCCCAAGTTTCCCTCTTGAATAAGATCGAGTAACTCCATGCCAGGAGGCAAAGGGTATCGACGTGCAACGCTTACCACAAGGCGAAGGTTGGAACGGATAAAGCGATCTTTTGCTTGAGCGGCTTTACGGATGGCTCTATCAAGGTCTTTTCCTGTTTGGCCTTCATCTTTTTTTGCCTGAGCTTCTGCTCCGGCTTCAATCAACTTAGAAAGCTCTCTTTCTTGTTGGGCATCTAGAAGATCAACCATGCCGATTTCATTTAGATATTGCCCTACTGAGTCACTCATATTTTCTCTGCTCTCTTACTTAATTTGTTCCGCGGCACGCGCCGAGGTGCTAAATATTTAGTACGAAATGGCGCTGCACTTACAAAATTAACTTTTGTTAGGAACTCACCGAAAAACAATTGAAGCACATTTTGTGCTATTTGTGAAGAGTTTTCTTTATGACTTATGCCACATTTTGTATAAGTGCAGGTCAAGGCAGGTTTTTTATTTAGCGATTCTAGAGTTACTGATAATTTAAAGTAGAATAATTCTTGTGAAAAACCTTAAAAAAAGGCGCATTGGGTTATTTGGAGGAACTTTTGACCCCCCGCATTTAGGCCACTTAGGCGCAGCGTTAGCGGCTCGAGGTCAACTTCAACTCGACATGGTTCTTTTTGTCGTAGCTAACGATCCTTGGCAGAAAACAGGAGCAGGACTAGAAGTAACTCTTGCTAAGCATCGATTAGAAATGACAGAACTTGTTGTCTCTGAATTTGAAGGATTAGAGGTCGACGACTCTGAGATCAGACGAGGTGGCCCAACTTATACTTCGGTAACTTTGAAAGAGATGAAGGCTCTTTTTCCTGAAGCAGAGTTGTTTCTCCTTGTAGGGGGAGATGTAGCGAGAGAACTTAATACTTGGAAAGACTCAGAGTACATTCAGGAAAATGCGGTAATAGTGGTGGTTGATCGGCCGGGGTATGACGGAGCTACACCGCCGAGCGGATGGGAATTTGAAAGGGTAGTTGCAGAGACTCCAGATATAGCAGGTACGGAAATTCGTTTGTTGCGGAGTGAAGGCGCTGAAGTTAGAACTATGGTTTCAGAAGCGGTTAAGTCATACATCGACGAACATGGGCTATATGTGGGTGAAAGTTTTTAATGGAAGAGCAAGAATTAGAGAACACGGGTGATCGTCTTAGGAGACGAGAAAAGGCTCCCCGTCCGTCTTTTGGATGGCGATGGCTGTTTCCGTTGTTTTTTCTAGCAGCCGTTATTTGGTCAGCTCTTCTTCTTATAGAGAGTGCTGATGAGCTGTTGAATGATCAGAGTGGAGAAACTTTAGGAGCCAATTTGGATTTCTCTGCACCTGGTTTCGAAGCTTTTGTTGAGCAAACTTGGTCGATGGTTATCGCAACAGAAAATGAGCAAGGGAGCCTTGTTGATGTAGTAGTAGGATCAGTTGCAGATCGAGAAGAAGGTGGTGGATCTCTACTAATCGTTTCCCCATCTTTAGTTTCGGATTCAAATTGTGATCAATCCATGTGTACTCTGTCGTCGATATATGACGAAGGAGGTCTCGGTTCTTTAACTGCGACACTTGTGGATTTATTCAATGTTGGTTTCACAGAAGAAGTTCTTTTGACTCCTACGCGTTGGACAGGTTTAGTAGCGCCAGTTGATGCAGTTGAAGTGGCTTTAGAGAACTCCCTAGTTGAAGTCACTGATCAAGGCGTTGAGATTGTTCAATTTCCGCAAGGAGACGCAAGCATCCAAGGTGAGCGGGTCGTAGATTTCCTTTCATCTGTCAATTACTTAGCCGCAACTGAACAAATGAATTTAAGTAAGAGTTTCTGGAAATCTTGGTTAGAAAAAATAGGAGAGGGTGGTTCTCCGGCAGAGAAACTTCCTGATTTGGGCCTAGGCGTCGTTGATTTTCTCGCCATAGTAGGAGCTGCAGAGACCGGAGTAACAACTTTCCCTATAACAAATTCGGAAAGTTCTGTTATTCCTAATTTGGTTGAACTTGAGAAAATAGTTGTTGACCTGTTTCCTTTTCCGATAGCAGCTGTTCCGGGAGACCGTTTAACGGTTCGTTTAATGAATGGAACAGGTGACTTTACCGTGGACTCACTTGCGCGTAAACATGTTATTTCAGCAGGAGCGGAAATAGTAGTAGTTGGAAACATGGAAACATTTGATTTTCAGGAGTCCAAAGTTGTTTATCGGGATCCGTCAATAGTTGAAGAAGTTGAATCTTTAGGAACGGAATTAGGATTCAGGGTTGAATTTGATGAGTTGATTAGTCCAGTGGCAGAAGTAACAGTTGTTATAGGTTCTGATTTTCTTGTATCAGTTCAGTAAAACAGACTTTTAGATTCAGAGTGGTCTCTTTGCGAAATAATCTAACAACAGAAGAAATTAAGCGTTGGTCTATACAGGCAGCAATAGCTGCGGAAGAGAAACTTGGCCAAAAGACAGTCTTGCTTGATGTGGGAGCATTAGTAGGTATAACTGATGTTTTTGTTATAACCAGTGGAAGCAATTTTCGGCAAGTCCGAGCGATAGTGGAAGAAATTGAGGAACAGATGCTTTTGCTTGATGGGCCTAAGTCTCAAACCATTGAGGGGCGTGAATACCAGGAAGGATCAATTTGGGTGCTTATGGACTATGGCGGATTCATCGTTCATGTCTTTGATGAAGAAACACGATCTCTCTATGATCTTGAACGCTTATGGCAAGACTGCCCACGCATAGATTGGTAAATAGCTTTGAAAGAGTAGAGGCTATTACTTAAAGCCAAAGCAGTTAGTTGGCTCTCTCAGCAGCTTCAAGGAGCGGTAAAGCATAACGACTAGGACGAACAAGACCCAAATAATCACCTACTTCAATTTCGGGTTCTGGTGTACCTGTCGGAATCCCAATGAATTTACCAGTTTCTGCTTCAAAGGCAGCACCGCCACTAACTCCTGGCCCCATCTTGGCTGAGGTTTTATAGAACTCATCCGTCCAAATGCCATATTCAAAGTCTTCCCACCATCCTGACTGTTCTCCGGTGGTCATCGAGATAGTTTCACCACCCATATTTGGAAAGCCAAGAACTCTGATTACAGCCCCTAGGTCTATATCGTTTTGGTTCATTTCCATTGGTGCTCGACCAGTTGCTATGACTGGCATACCGTTTGCGTCAACGAGTCGAAGAACCGCAAGGTCAAGCCCTTCATCAAAAGCAGTCGGAATGCTTTCAGCGTAAGAAATCAAATTCGGAGAGTCCTTGATGGAGTCAATTGCGTAAATTTTCATTTCGCAAAAACTTCCGCCACTCACGTGCCAATTTGTTAGTACATAACTTCCATCTAGGACAATTGTTCCAGATCCCGACCAGGCTTCCCCGTTACAACTTGGTACTACGATCTGGACTACCGAGCGCGCTACTTGTTCCCAATTCACATTTCCAGCCTCAAGAGGGGGAATTACCGGTGAAACTTGGGTGGTTGTTGCTGGTAGTTCAGAAGTGGTGCTCGCCGGTAATGATGCTTCTGTAGTGGTAGTAGTCTCTTGAATCGTTTCTTCAGAAGTTGAAGCTTCTTGGTTGTTGCCGGTGAAGACAAAAATTAGCACTCCTGTTATGACTGTAAGAGGAGCCAGAATCAGAACAACAGTCTTTGTTGATCTTCTACGGCGCTTCTTGCGTCTAGTGGGAGAAGCGTGATTTGGAATTCCAGGCGCCGGTGCCGGTGGCGGTGGCGGTGGCGGTGGCGAAGAATTTTCTGAGCCTTTACTTTGTCTTCTTGACTCTTTATAGGAATCGATATCGTAGGGAGGTGGCTCTGGAGGAGGGGGTGGTTGTTTACTTCGGTTTAGCGGACCGGGGGTAATCGGCCGATTAGAAAAACGTCTTTTATTCAAAGGCTTCAGGGAGGGCAGGCAGCATAGGAATAAAAAGTTTAGTCGTCACTGAACAAGGAGAAACCATCTTCTTCAGTTTCAGGAGTTTCATCCAGCGTGGGTGGTGCTCCTTCGTTAGGGGAATTAGGGGGGCCTATTTCATCTAAATCTATTGGATCGTCAGAAATATCTAGCCTTATTGCTTGGAAAGTTAATACGTTCTCTAAGTTGTGTGGCTTTGTTTCATATAGTGGTTCTGGTGAATTCGAACTACGAGGTACGATTTCTGAAGGCCAAACGTAAATTGAATTCATGATTCCGGACCCTGTGTATCGTCCTGCGTAATCTCCAAAAGAACCCATAGCGAGTCGAGGAGGGGTTTCTGAGGGGGCTATTTCAAAGAAAGTTTCTTCTAAAGATGAAGAAGTTCGTCCTTTGTTGTCGTGGGACTCCCAAGAACCGGCTACCTCTAAAAAAGTGTTCAAGCGAGCTTCAGCAAGTTTGTTGTTAGCGGATTCTCGCAGGTAGGTATTAAATTTCTCTGTTTGAGCCCAATGCACGAAAGGCCACCTTGTTCCCTGAGCAGTTATGTTCTTTTTATCTATGGCTTCTTTTAAGTCATGTACTGGAAATTGGCATATAG
Source organism: Actinomycetota bacterium (assembly GCA_902564875.1). Classification (GTDB taxonomy): domain Bacteria; phylum Actinomycetota; class Acidimicrobiia; order Acidimicrobiales; family MedAcidi-G1; genus MedAcidi-G2B. The sequence continues at coordinate 6,151 of CACFCV010000004.1, read as the reverse complement.
CCGGTAGAACATTTTCTTGAATTTCGTCATCATTTATAAAGTGGGCATTTAGTTCATTGTGGAGAGTGGTTAGCCAGCCGGGCGTGGCTAAGGCGTCAGCAGCCCGGATTTTAAATGCGTTCCTGCCGGTCTCGGTCAGATTCAAGAAAACTATTTTTGCCTTGAGTGCAGTATTTTCTGATGATTCAACATTACTTGAAAGTTCTGAGTCGGTTAAATTGCTGGATGAACTAGACGAACCTTCATATCCAAAAGGGTGGGTAATAAGCTGTTTGAGAATTAAAGCCATGCCATACCAGTGGATGCGAATGAGCTTAATTAATTCGAGATGCATGACGGCATCTTGAACGCCACCTATGAACTCATATGAATCACGAACATATTTGTCGTATTTGTTTCTTTCTTCTATCTGGTATTTGGTATTGAGTGCTGCGCTCACAATGAAAGCGGTTACGGCAAAAACAAGAGAAATAATAAGGAGCACAGTTTGGGATGAAGTTGAAACGCCAACGAATTTGAACGATTCAGGACTTCGCGCAACGTTAAAGACCCACACGATTATTAGAACGATCGGTCCAAAGATTTTCAGGAATTTCTTACTAAAAAGTACAATGCTGTCTTCTTCTTCTTCTTCTTCTTCTTCTTCTTCTCCTCCTTCTTGACTTTTTCGAGCCTTTTCGGCCAAGGGCTTTAATAAGGTATAGGCAATTAGTAACCCAACGGCGATTAAAAATATCTGTTCGAAACCTTTACCTATAGTCTCCGTTAGGTCAGTTTTCTTGTCTCCGTTCACGGTATCCCAGATTCTCCAAACTGTTAGCGCTAACACTGAGGAGAAGACTCCGGTGATGTAGTAAATAGATTTGGATTTATCCTTTGGGGTGTGAAGAAGCAGGGTTGGTATAAGTAACGCAGCTATCAGCGGAATCAAAAGCCCCAACTCCCACTTACCAGATGGCGTATCCAAGGCAATAAGTTCTCTGATATCTGGTTGTAATGTTGTAATAGATAGAAGAGCAATAACGAATGATGCAATGAAACACGTTTGAATCACTCTTGAAATGATGGACCTTTCGTCACTAGTGGGTTTCTGTAAACCTTGTATTTTGTTGTAGAAGTATTCAATTCGATCATGAACACGTTGAAATTCAGCGTTCATTTTTTCACTAAGCAGGCTTAAAAGATTCTCTGTTTCACTGCTTTTTTCAATAGACGGTTCATTAATTGTTCCAGGAACTTCTGTCAATTGAGCCTCTGAACTCATTGAAACTTCAGATCCTTCGTCAGTTTGGGTTGGTTCGTCTAGTGTGGAGGTTGGATTAAAGTCCAGTTCCTCTGGGTCAGCTCCAAGTGAAACAAGATTTAACTTCAAGTCAGGGCCGTCGTAACTCGGAACCAGTGCAGGAAGATGCACGACTACGGTTTGGTCTTCAGTGAAAAGATTGGCACTCGATCCATCTATAGCTCCAAGAACTTTTTCGTTGAGCTGTATCCATGCCTCTGCAGGAAAATCAACTTTATTTAGTTCTCTCCCTTCGCCTAATTCGGCGATTAAATCGTCTACAGCCATAGGTTCACCTTCGAACGGACTATTTTCGTTGGAAAAACCCTGAAATGGTTTAACCCAGGTGTACTTTCCGGAGATGCCTTCCGCCGCTGTATCTATTAATTCCTCTATTTGGCTATGTAGACCGTCTTTCACGACTCGCGGAAGTTGAATTAAATCAACACCGACTCGCTTTAGATAGTATTTCACGACATGCCAAGGCCGTGGCTTCACTTGATTGTTTGCAGGCTGAGGTTCTGCCGTTGTGAAAATGGCTGAAGGCATAGCATCTTCAGCTACCTGACGAATAGTGTTACGGTAGTTTGGCGTTATTTCATGATCTTCCGGTTTAGGCAAGTTCTGGCCGAGAATAAGGAGGTCATCAGCAGATTTCGAAGTAGAAACAGCACTTCGTACAAAAGATCGACAAATGTGAGCGTTTATGCTTCCTCCGGTAGAGGCAGGTAAGTCGGTTAGCAGGTGGTCTTCCATCGTTATCCACATTCCGGTTAACGAAATTAGTTCACTGGCGATATGGCAAAAAAACTTTTCTTTTCTAGATTCATCTTCAAGATTGTCGAAAGGGTAAGCCATTGTTCCCGGAAATTCTCTGTCTTCTGGGGTGACAATGATATTGGTTGTTTGCAGTGGGGGGAAAAAGTTTCCTTTGGGTCGCATATGGCCATGTTGTGGGAAAAAGATTCGTTTGCTTGCAACTTGCTGTCCTTCACCAAGCTGATTGAATCTGGCTTCCAACTTTGACGTTGCAAGACTAAGGAGGTCTTGTTGTGTTGGGGCAAGAAAAAAACTACAAGAAGCGAAAATATCAACTCTTTCTATACGTCCTGATCTAGCCATCTCTTCTTGTAGGAACTCAAAACTCATTCTCTCGAGCCGCCCACCAACTATTCGATAGGGAGTGGGGTTTTGTTCAGCAGAGGAATTCTGTGAAAGCCAGATGATTTCCTTAGTGATTCGTTTACTGGAATGGTCACAGATAGTTTTTAAAGCATTTTGTAAACCAAGATCTTCTTCATGAGTGAGAAGAATCGTAAAAGAAGAAGTTTCGTTTCTTTGGGCGGCCATAATCATTCTTTACTAGTCGGAGAATAGGGGCACGTCATCGTCTGCTTCTGATCCATGCTTTTCAATAGCGCTGACTATCTCTTGCAGGGAATGCATGATTTGATCATGGATGCCATTTGAGAAACTTCCAGTGGTGAGGTTTTCTTTGTCTATTTCCACGTCTTTGTCGTAAGCAACTCTTCGGTTCTCAAAGCCAGTTTTTATTCTCAAAAGAATAGATATAAGCGCATCTTTACGTTCGCTTGGTTCGCTCAGGTCATTCATTTTGAGCCCTGAGCTCCCAGGAGCATTCATCCCTAAGAGAGGAGGGTTAGTGATGTTCCCTTCTATATTTCCAGTTGCCAAGAATTCTCTTATATCAGGGTGCACTCTGGGATACTTGTAGATTGTTCCATCGGGGGGCTCGCTCCATCCAAGGTCTCGTAGCAAAATATAGGCTCTTAATGGATTCAAGTTATTCAGTTTTGTGCATTCAACAAAGGCCAGAATTAGGTTCTCCAAGACATTCGACAGTCCTTCATCATCTTTAGAGTCAAGCCATGGACTCAATCTTCCTTCTGGGAATCTCGCTGGAACACTTGGATTTCGAGGATCTGCAATAGTGATTTTGTTGGCGTCACTTGTATCGATTTTCCCGAGCATTAGCCCAGTGAACCAGCCCCTTACCATACAGTGGATAAGAGCCTGCGGAGCGGCGATAAATTCGTTAAGACGGGCGGATCTACGCATTCGCCAAAACTCTTGTACCGTTCCATCGTTACAGGCTTGAGACCACGAACCCGCGACAGGGTTAAGAAGCGACTTTATCGCCAAAATATTTTGTGGGTTAGTAAGTGTTGTTGTGATGTCAATTCGTTTAATGGAAGCGTCTGAATTCAGAGCACCAGAAGCGGAAATGTCGTTGTTGTTAAGTATTTTTTCTACTTCGTTCTGCACAGAGTGTGCTTCAAGAGGAACCCCACTTACAAATGTTTGAGATGTCTGTTTGCTATTGGTGTAGATCTTGTCAAGCAGGTCCTTGTTGAGGTCTACTAAAGGAGCAGAATTAGCAATGCTCTCTTGAAACTTTGCTAAAAAGTCGGCTTTATGGATAGTAATTTGTTTGTTGGTGAAACCTTCGTCGTATTGTCCTTCGTCTCCTAGCCAACTTCGTATTGTGTGAGAAGTGAAACGTTGAAAAGCGGATCCTGGTCGGTCAAGCCAGAGTTCAGCACGTTTCAGTAAGTCTTCTGCGCTGTAATTTGCAGAACCACTCCAATCATCAGTGTTGTCTAGTGCTATCGAAGTGAAATATGGAAGATAAGGCACCCATTGTTTGTAGGTAGTTATGGAGCAGTCTTCAGGTTTTGGAGGAGGTGAAAAATCTCCCGTGATGACAGCATCTCTTACTGCATCCCGTGGTGTCGTATTGTTTTTTGTACTATCTTCCGTTGCCTCAACCAGCCTCTCATCAAAATGGGAGCGCCAAGTTTCTGGCTCAATTAGTATTGATTCGCTTTGGTTCGGGAGCAGGTTGCTAGGAGGGTTTGTTGTTTCCCAGGTGGGCCATGGTTGCACTTCTTCATGCCAATCACTGTCTGCTTTTTCGTAGGCGTTGCTTACTTCAGTTCTTAACGGAAGGATGAGTTCATTAATTATTTTTCCCGCTAGTTCTGAGCCTCGTTGTGCGAGTATTTTGTCGCCAATAAGCGCTCTGTAATGTAAAGCGTTATTTGCTGCTTTTAATAAAATTTGGTCATTTCCAAATATTCCACCATTTCCAAGTTGATCGAAAGTGGCACGTATATATGTCTGCCAGTTCGAGGACCAATCAGTGGCTTGTTTTAGGTCTACATCTAACAACTCTTCAGAAACCTTTTCCAGTTCTTCAGCGATGAGGTTTAGAATTTCTTCAGTAACTTTCAGGCCTCTCAGACTTATAGATTTATTGGTTTCTTCGATCAATTTATTTTGAGTATCAACGACCCACCCAAGTAACTCCCCGCTGTCTGCATCTCTGGTCATGATCGTTTTATCAACGGCTTTAGAATATTCATCTGTGAATTGAGATGAGGCTTGATTTATAGCTAAATCAAGTGCTGCAAACCATTCATCAGCGGAACGTTTTGTTTTGGCATTTCCGATCTCGGATAGTTTGAATGTCAGGTTGTAAAAATTGTTTCTAATCTCTTCATGTTCAATTGGCTTAAGAGCATCTAGGATTTGGTTATTGTCTGGTCCTTTTTCGTCTAGGCCACAATTTCTAAGTATCTCATGCCATCTACCAGTCGCTATTTCTTTGGCCACTAGGTCTTCTGCAACCTCTTTTGATTGACGCAACTCAAGCGCTTCCCTGCTGTGGGTATGGTGTCTAACGAGTCGTTCGAAACTATCGCGAGCGATACGTTTCGCAGCGTAATTTCTAAAGTATTCGGTGCCTACTGAAAGTCGAGAAAATCCCAAAGAGGACAGCATTGGGTACCCTCTCTCTGCGCCGGCACCCCCAGTCATCAAAGTCTCTTCTTGTTGGAAATTGGCAATAGAGGATGCTTTCCAGTTACCGATTGTGTAAGCAATGAAGTTTCTTTGTACAGTTTCGTCAGTTGTCCAAGTCATCAAGGCCCGGCCTACTATTGAAAATAAGGCATCCTTGTCGCCATGATTAACTCCTTGTTCATTGGTTAAGCCAACAAGGAAGGGCATGCGAGGACCGCTAGCTGGGATTGGACTCGGAAGGCCAATACTGCTTAGAGAGCCGGGTGCTTTTTCTGGTGGGTGCATCGTTTTGGCATTTTCTTCACTCGGAGCCCCGTATCCGCCCCACCAGTAGCCATTAACTAATTCAGAGACAGCGGCGATGCTATTTGGTGATGTCCCGGCGTAGTTCCCTCCGGTTCCAAATACATCTGGGGTATAAAGGACGGCAAAAATATCGTCAGAGGATTCTGTGTTCAGCGCTCGAATAATGTCGGATACGGTTAGAAGTAGTCCAGCTCCAGTTCCTCCAGCGAGAGAGGAAACAATCACGATTCGCAGAGGGCTAATTCCGTCAGAAGGTTTCTCCAAAATTTTGGAGTACAAACTCATCAACTCGGATTTGGCGGTTGAATCTTCTAAGTTCTTGTAGCACTTAGATATTTCTTGTTTGATTGTTTCTCGGTATTGCAAAGCAACGGTTTTACCAATGGCACGAAATTGACCAGCGCCGTTGACGAGAGCGAAAGGATATTCGGCAGGGGAGACTCGCCAACCTTCCATCTCTTTCCGCATCGATCTTTCAGTATCTAAGCCACTCTGAACTGAATCAAAGGAAACTGCTGGGGGAACTAGCCCAACATATTCGTCTGAGTCGACAGCAGGATTAGCGTCACAATCAGGAGGTGTGTCTATATGAAGAAACTGCCATCCTTTTGGCAAAGTAATTGGAGAGCCATACTCGGTTTTTGGCCGCCATTTTTCTTCGTTTTCACTTAGCCAACTAGTCAAGCCTTGTTTTATATGTCCGAGTGTTGAACCACCCGAGCCACCAAGTCCAATGAA
>CACFCV010000003.1:0-108868 GCA_902564875.1 Actinomycetota bacterium | reverse complement strand
AGAAGCGAAAGTAGATGTTTGTGCTGTGACCACTTGATGTTTATCAGAAGTAGCGACTATTTGTATCGAAGCAGGAAACGAAGACTCAATTACTAAAGATGCAGCAATGGGGCTATAAGGCGTTGGTTCAATAGTTACTGATAAAGATGGAACTTGATTTGAGGTTTCTGAAGAAGTATCTAATTCTTCAATAGCTTCAGAAGGTTCTTCAATAGCTTCAGAAGAAGTTGAAGAATCAAGAGGTTCCTCTATTTGATCTTTTTCTATTGATGAATTAGATGAGCAAGAAACTATCCAAAAAAGCAGAAATGAAAAACAAACTATTTTTAGTTTCATTGGTTTAGATTACTTGATTCAAACACACAAACTAACTACTGGCTTTTTGTGGGCCGCCTGGGGCTCGAACCCAGCGCCTACGGATTAAAAGTCCGTTGCTCTACCCGATGAGCTAGCGGCCCACAAGCAGGATAACTCGGATAACGCCTTCGTATTATCATTTATTTAAGAATTTGTTTATTTTTTCATCAGAAATATCTGGTTTTTAGGATTAAATTCCGCTTCTGCGGTGATTAAGTCTTCTTGCTTTAGAATTATCAAATGGCCAATGTTCACTCACGCCGAATTGAATGGCCAACAGTTGTAATAGCAATCGCAATTTACGCTGGATGGCTACTTGTGATTTCTTATCACGAATCTATTGGCGGCTTTTTCTCCATATTTTCCCTTGCATTGTTTATCGCATGGCACGGTGCATTACAGCATGAAATAATTCACGGACATCCGTTTCGTTCAGAACTAGCTAACGAACTACTTGCAGCGGTTCCGATTAATCCATTTCGCCCATATCGGGTGTTTAGACGCTCACATCTTCGACACCATATTTGTACTGAACTCACTGATCCTGATACAGACACAGAGAGTTTCTATGTAAAAGCTGATACCTGGAGAAAACTAAATATCTTGACTAAAAGTCTTTTGATATTCCACCAAACACTCTTTGGAAGAATTATTTTAGGTCCCATTATTCAGATCGTTTCAACAATACGTTATGACATTTCTGAAATACGTTCTGGAGACGGCCGACTACTCCGATGGTGGATAATTCATCTGGTATCAGTAGGTATTCTCTTTTTAGGAATAGCAGAACTAGGAAGTTTTTCATTTTGGCAGTACTTAGTTGCGGCATACTTTGGTGTATCGCTTACTTTGGTACGCACCTATTGTGAACATAGGTGGGTGAAGGAAGAAGCAACTCGGTCAGCAACAGTCACCTCAAAAGGTTTTTGGGCACTTCTCTTTTTAAACAACAACCTTCACGACACACATCACGCCGATCCAGATATTCCATGGTACAAACTACCGAGAAGGTCTGTTGAGCTTGAGTCAATTTCAGAATCAAAAAAAGGAGCTGGATTCTACTCTGGATATTTCGAAGTTTTTCGCTGCTACTTATTCAAGATGCACGCTCACCCAGTGCACCAAAAAGAAAAAGTTTTAAATTAACCCAGATGTCCTTCAGTAAAGGTCTGAACTTCTTCAAATCGATCAACTTTCCTAAGAACAGGGAAGCAAAACCACCAAATTACGACCACAGCTAAAGTCCCCGCACCACCAAAAATAATTGCTCCAGTAAGCCCCATAAGAGCAGCAGTAACACCGGATTCAAATGCCCCAAGTTCATTCGATGCACCAATAAAAACATTTTCTAGAGCAAGAACACGTCCTCGCATATGCCCAGGGGTTGCAAGTGGAACGAGTGTTGCCCGAATGAACATTGAGACAGCATCGGCTCCAGAAAGAATCAATACCGCGATAAATGCCAAAGCATAATTTTGACTTAAGCCCAGCACAATCGTTCCTAATCCGAAAATTGCTACAACAAAAAGAAGTGTCTTTCCTATATGCCGGCTTAGGGGGCGAATTGCCATTGTGATGGCTACCACACCAGCTCCTATTCCTACTGCTGCTCTAAGCCACCCAAGACCTACAGCCCCCACTCCAAGTCGGTCTTCAGCAATGGCTGGAAGTAAAGCGACTGCACCTCCAAAAAGAACTGCAGCTAAGTCAAGGCTTATTGCCCCAAAAAGCATTGGAGTGCGCCGAATAAATTTGAAGCCTTCAAGAGCATCAGCAAGAGCAGTTTTTGCTCCAGATGTCTTCAAAAGTCGGACTTTGCTACTTGGTACAAAACTTAAAATCACTGCTCCACTTCCAAGACAGATCGCTGAAACAAGATACGGAAGAGGTTCGTAAGCAACAAAAAGAAAACCGAAAAGTACTGGACCAATAATTACGCCCGACTGCATAGCGATACTACTAAAAGCAACAACTCTTGGAACAGTAGAAACCGGGGACATATCTACTGCAAGCGCTCTACCTGAAGGCGCAGCAAATGCTCTAAAAATTCCTAAAACAATCACTAAACCAAAGATGGGTAATACAGAAGTCGGGTTTGTTGTCGCATACCAGAACAAAGTTATGGATACCGCCCCTTCACCCAATAGGGCCCATGCAAAAAGAATTCTTCGGTCCATTCGGTCAGCAAGGGGTCCAGTAAATGGAGCAAGAAGAAATGTTGGAGCGAACTCAGCTAACCCAAGTAATCCTAGGTCTAACTCTCTCCCAGTGATGTCATAAACCTGCTTCCCGAGAATTGTAATTTGACCAACTATTGAAAGTATTGACAAAAAAGAAACAAAAAGAACAAAGTAAATTTTTAATGGAATTCTTTCTTTGATCTCTTGATCCATCATCGCACGCTAACCGGTTTCATTCTCTAATGTCGAAACTATCTTCTAATATCATTCAGATTATTTACCCAAAGCCAGCATTCATTAAGGTCAATTAAAGATTTAGTATTAGATGTGGTAAATTTCTTTCACTGATTAGGAGATGTTTATGGCAATTTGGATTATTTTGATTCTTGTAATATTGATTGCAATTTTCTTTGCTTTTCAATACAACGCATTGATCAGACTTAGAAATGGTGTTGATAATTCTTGGGCGCATGTTGATGTCCAATTACGTCGTCGTTATGACTTAATTCCTAATTTGGTGGAGACAGTAAAAGGTTATGCAGCACATGAGAAAGAAGCTCTTGAATCAGTAGTACAAGCCCGTAATGCAGCGGTAGCAGCTGAAAGTGTCACCACCCAAGCAGAAACAGAGAACATGTTAACTGGAGCTTTACGACAGGTATTTGCTCTTGCTGAGTCATATCCAGAATTGAAAGCAAGTGAAAACTTTTCTCAGTTACAAGAAGACCTCGCGGAGACGGAAGATCTTGTAGCTTATGCTCGACAACATTACAACGACATAGTTCTTAAATTAAACAACAAGGTAGAGACTTTGCCTTCAAATATTGTTGCTTCAATATTTAATTTTGAAAAGCGGGATTACTTCGAGATCGAGGGAGAAGCTCGTGGCCCGGTCGACATACAGTTTTAGGTGAACAATGTCCTCAGTAAGTAAGCGTCGCCAAAAAGCAAATCGTTTCTGCTTTTTGGCTGCTTGCCTCGCAGGTCTTGTTGTAGCCGCTGCGATTTATTTTTCACCCGAGAAAATTGATTCTTTTTGGGCGACAGCAGAATTAGATGATGATGGCAACGCGCGAATAACTGAGTTGATTGATTATGACTTTGTTTACAAGCCTGACAAGCATGGCATTTATCGCGATATCCCAGATCTTGTTGAGTCGTCAATAATTGAAGTTTCCTCTCCAAGTGCTCCAGATCAATATGAACTCAGAGGAAGGGAAAGAATTAGAATCGGATCCCCCTATCAAACAATTTCTGGTAACCATCGATACAAAATTGTTTACGATCTTGAGACACTAGTAAGTGAAGATTTAACACAAGTCGCTTGGAACGGAGTTGGATTTTGGTGGAATGCACCGATTGAGAGAGCAGAACTTAATATCCTTTCACCTTTTGAATTGTTAGATCCTCAGTGCCGTTACGGAAGCCGGTGGAGTTCTCCAAGAGAATGCGAAGTTATTGAAGTTCAGCCTGGCCATCTCAATGTAAAAATTAATCAACTTGATAAAGAAGGCGTTACGGTCTCAGCTTCACTTGGAGACTCTTTAGCGAGCAGACCTGAAATAACTGGGATGCCTTCAGCGCCAAACCCGGGTAATGATTCTGGGAATCTTATATTCCTTGCATTTATAGGGCTTGGTGTAACTCTTCTTGGAGTTTTACTGGTTGTTTTTGTTTTGAAATATCTCGGCCGAGACAAGGTCCGTAACGGCGGAATAGTAGACGCTGCTATTGCAACTGAGACAGAAACTTCAGTTCGTCGAGCAGATGTGGACGAGTTATCAGATCAAATTGCAACTTCTTTTACGCCTCCTAAAGAAATTGATGCATATCAAGGAGGCATTCTTTTAACTGAACAAGTTACTGAAGACCATAAGACGGCTTGGCTGTTAGAAAGGGCTATAAGTGGTGAGATAGAGATAACGGAAGATGGATCCAAAACGGTTCTTATAGATCGACTTCCTTTAAGGGATAGTGGAGTCTTAAAAACTATGTTTGGAAACCGAGAAGAAATCAGACTTGGCAGTTTTGATTCGCAGTTTGCTGAAGGATGGGGAAAACTAGACAAAGAGTTAAACAGTTGGCAAGAAGAAAGTGGATTGTGGGCCTCTTATAGAACTCAATGGGTTCGCTTTGTTGGATGGGTGCTAGCTCTTCTTGGGCTTATCTTTATTGTCTCTCTACCGATTATCTATGGTTCTGTTACTTTTTATAAAGTACTTATTTCGACTTTTCTTTATGGCGCAGGATTGGGTATGGCTTATCGCTATTGGGAGCTTGCTGTGAGAAATCCCAAAGGTACGGGCCTTTGGATTCAAGTTGAAGGTTTCAGAAAATTCTTACACGAATCAGAAGCAAAGCATGTTGAAGCTGCAGCAGAACAAGGAAGATTAAGAGAGTATTCTGCTTGGGCTGTTGCATTGGGTGAGAGCGAACAGTGGAATGACGCAATAAAACAGTCAGGGAAGATCAAGGAAAGTTACGTTGACGATTATGTCGTTATTGATCAGATATTCAATAATCGTTACAGAATGACCTCAACCCTTAATAGGCCAAAATCTTCAAGTGACAATGATTGGGATTTCAGTGATTTTAGTAGCGGAGGTAGCTTTTCTGGCGGCGGAGGCGGTGGAGGCGGTTCATGGTAATCGCTTTATGTCTATAAATGATTAGTTTGGAGAAATAAAAAATGAGTCAACTTTTTCGCAAAATAAGAGAAAAAATAGACAGTGCAATAAGGATTCAAAAATCCTCTGAAATAGGAACAGAAAATATACGGCATCTGAATACGGATGAACTTGAAGCAGGACTTGAAAAAGCTTTAACTTCTCCAACCGACGAAGGGATTGTAAATTTGATTGTCTGCCGTCCAGATGTAGGTCAGCGAGAAGTACTTCAAAGTGCTGAATTTTCTTTAGAAACAGGGCTGGTGGGTGACAATTGGAGCAAAAAACCGTACAGCAAAAGTCCAGATGGTGGCCCTCATCCTGAAATGCAAGTAACAATGATAAATAGTCGGGTTTTGAATCTTATTGCAGCAGGGGATAGTTCGCGTATGGCAGTCCCAGGTGATCAATTAGTTGTTGATTTTGATCTCTCACGTGAGAATATCCCACCTGGGACAATACTAAATATTGGTTCAGCTGTTATTGAAGTCACAGAAGCACCCCACACCGGGTGCTCGCAGTTTGTTGGCTGGTTCGGAGCTGATGCGATGAGGTTTGTGAACTCATCGCGCGGAAGAGAACTTTGCTTACGCGGTATTAACTCAAAAGTTATTCAGCCAGGAGTCATTTCTCAAGGGGACACGATTACTAAGGGATAACTATGAAAGTTGGAGAGATCGATACTCCCGCGTTATTAGTGGACAGCAACGTTCTTAATAAAAACATTTCTCTTATGTCCGCGGCACGGCCAGGAGAATCCCTTCGTCCACACGTTAAGGCTTTCAAATCTTCATATTTAGCTAAGGAATTAGTTGCAGCAGGCCACGAAAACTTTTGTTGCGCAACAATCCGAGAAATGGAGGGAATGGCATCTGCTGGCTTAGGAAAAGACTTATTACTTGCCAATCAAACGTTGAATTCTGAACGACTCAAAAAACTAATTGATGCTGGATTAACGCGTGTCACAGTGGCGGTGGATTCAGAAGAAACTATCGAAGCAGCAAGGATAGGGGGAGTGTCTGAAGTTTTAATCGATGTAGATGTAGGAATGCCGCGATGTGGTTGTCACCCTAACGAAGCAGGAGAACTCGCGAAAAAAGCTCGTGCCGTAGGTTTGAACGTACGTGGAGTCATGGGGTACGAGGGGCATCTAATGCATGAAAAAGACCAACAAAAACGCGATATGGGGATGGCGCGTTCAATAAAGAAATTAGAAGCTGCTCACGCAGAAGTTGGCGGTGAAGTGATTTCCGGAGGAGGAACTGGAACCTGGGAATCTAACAATCTCGTAACTGAACTTCAGGCAGGTTCCTATGTGCTGATGGACACAGAATATGCTCGTCAAGATTTACCTTTCCAACAAGGACTATTTCTTCTAACTACTGTCATTTCTGTAAGCGGCCGTGGACACGCAGTATTAGATGGAGGGTTAAAAGCCTTAGCGATGGATTCTGGTCCACCCTCTTTAGTGGGCAAAGGTGAAATTTTGTACTGTGCAGACGAACATACCGGTATTACTGGCGACTCTTGGAAAGTAGGTAACCGAGTCTTATTACGACCTGCTCATATCGATCCAACTATCTCAAAACATGAAGTAATGCATTTAGTCGAAAAAGTTTCCGAAACTGATGACAGTCCAGTAATAGATACTTGGCCAATTGATTTACGGGGATGGTAGATATGAGTTTCTTATGGCCTAATAGCGGATTTCAAAATGACGGAACGTGGACGAATTGGGCTGGAAATCAAAGCGCAAAGCCATTACGAATAGAACGGCCAAGAAATGAAAATGAAATCGTTAATTTGGTTAAGGCTGCAAATGAAGAAAATCGACGGGTACGTGTAGTAGGAGCTGGACATTCTTTCACCGGTCTTGTAGTTACCGATGATGTTCTCGTAACTCTTGATGATATGACCTCCGTTGTTTCTTTAGAACGAGACAGTGGTCGAGTAAAAGTTGAATCAGGCATTCGACTTTTTAATTTAAACCCTCTCTTGGACGCAGCTGGGTTGGCAATGCCAAACCTTGGAGATATCGCATACCAGTCAATTGCAGGAGCGATTTCTACATCAACTCACGGAACTGGATTAAAATTTCAAAGTATCGCTGCTGGAGTAATAGGTCTTCGGATGGTAACTGGTGATGGGTCGGTTATTGAATGTAATGAAGACAAAAATCCTGAAATCCTCCATGTAGCACGAGTGGGACTAGGAGCCTTAGGAATTGTTACCGAGGTGACCCTCCAATGTGTGCCCTCTTTTAATTTGCATGCAGTCGAAGAGGTCGTAAATATTGATGATTTATTAACGACGTTTGATGATCATGTTCAAAATACCGACCACACCGAGTTTTTCTGGATGCCACATACCACTAATGCTTTACTCAAGAGAAATACCCGCACTAGTGAAGCACCTCCTGAACCTAAAGATTTGAAACAGGCAATGAAACGAAAATGGAAGAAGTTCAAAAACGAAGAACTTTTACAGAATGTTGCTTTTGGTGCAATGAATTATTTAGGACGAATACAACCAGCGTTAATTCCAAAAATGAATAGTTTTGTTGTTCCAGATGTTGGTTCTGCAAGCTATATAACTACGAGCTATGAAGTATTTGCAAGCGAAAGACGGGTTCGGTTTTATGAGATGGAATATGCAGTGCCAAGAAAGAATGGGATTGAAGCTTTCCGTAAAGTTCGAGATTTAATTGAGACACTTGATCATCCGATTAGTTTTCCTATTGAAGTGCGGGTTTTAGGCCCTGATGATATTCCTCTTTCAACGGCATCAGAGCAAGAAACAATTTATATTGCTGTTCATGTGTTTTTCGGAACACCATATGAAGAATATTTCCGTGGTGTTGAATCAATTATGGATGAATTTGGAGGACGACCTCATTGGGGGAAACTTCATTTCCAAAACGCAGAAACTTTAAGAAATAAATATCCAAATTGGGATAAATTTCAAGAAACACGTGCAAATTTAGATCCGCATGGGCGTTTTACGAATAACGAATTAGACCGTGTGCTGGGTGAAATAGAGAGTTGATTATCTTTTAGAAATAAAAGCTATATCAGTAGTGTTTCCGTTTGTTATTGAATGATCAGGCGCAAAAACATATCCTTCGGGATGAGAAAAGTCTACGAGTCCATCGGGATCGACTAATTGGTTATCAATCACGTACTGGACAAGCGCTCCTTTAAGAAGTTTGTTCCAGTGGGAAACAGAAACAAGTTTCTTTTCGCCATCTTTTATAACTTCATCAAGGAATTTAACCCGTATTCTTCTTTGTGCAATTGCTGAATCCCATCCAGCTGAATGCTCTCCAGGTAAAAGGTCCCATATGCAACCTATATTGCATTCCTCTAAAGCAGAGGTTAAATAGGGTTTCCAAAAACGTGAAAGAATTCCTAGCTCCTGAAGCTTTGCTCCCATTTTTAACTTGTAGTCAGGAATTAAATCTTGTGGCTTCACAATTCCCCACAGGCCAGAGAAGATAATTACTTGCTGGTCAACTTTTCTTTTTAATCCAGTGGACAAAGCGGAGTAGTCCAGCGCATCATAAAGAACACCCGTGTAGCGCTCAATGGCGGGGAGTGTTTTTGCTTTTTGAATGTCAAGATTTGCTGAAGTCGCTTCCGCTACTTTCTTTCCTTTAACCCCAAGCAACTTGGCTCTATTTGATTCTGGTTCTTTCATTGCTTCAACTAAAGCTGAAATCACTTGGAGCCTAGGGGTCTCTAAATTCTTAAAAGATTGTTTAGTCTCTAACCAGCATGGTTCTGTACCTCCGGAAGATTTTCCTTCTGATGGTGGGATAAGAATAAAAGGTTTAACCATTTTCAAACCCAACTAACAACTGAAACGGTGGTTGTAGTGCAGTAAATAACTCCTCCATCACCGGTAGGGCTAAGAAACATTCCGTTAGCAAGACTTGATCCTGTTGGAACACGATCAATTAGTTCACCGGATTGGATATCAACAACAATTAAATCATCGCTGTTATCAACGAAGTCATTAATTACTAATTCTTTTGATTCAGGAAAGACAAGTGGCTGCATTGTTGGACGAATATCAAGATGCCACATCATTTCCAGATTTTCTCCTGTAGAAGAAATCCCTGCTAGCCCTCCGTTAATTGAATCCCATGCAACAGCCATTTCTAGTTCAGGAATGTAAACCGGAGGAGCAATTATTCCACCCCCAGGTGTTCCAAATGGCTCAATGCTTCTAATTTCATTCGGATTATCAAGATTTATTTCAATAAGTCTTTGTGCTCCATTCCACGGAGCGGGTGACCGCCAAGAGAGACGCCGAACTCTGTCCTTTGTCTCTTCAGTAATAAATCTTCCATTTGGTTCGGTCGTGTGTATCGCTCTTACTGATTGAATATCACCACAATCCATGATCCAGCAGGACCCCCCAGAAATACAAGAATCCCAAGCTAAACCGTAGTCAGAATTTTCTAACCGGTAGTTCGGCTGCCAATCATCAATTGTCATTGAGTTTGCTTCGACAACAAGTCGCCAAACTTTACTAATTCCCGGCACATAGACGTATTCGGTTGATGATCCATCAGGTCGGGTCACGATGTCCGCAGCAATACGACCCATAGAACCTTCTGGTAAAGAAAATTGATCCAAAACTTCCAGACTTTCTGGACAAATACGAGTAATCGTAGTTCTGCCTTCATTCTCAATGCGGAGATCTTTCGTTATAAGACTCCCATCAGAAAGAGCAAGTAAACCGTTATGAGCACGGTCAATTGGAAGTTCGAGTTCAGCTTCCACCGAGAGATCTGTTGGAGATAGCCGGTGCAGGTAAGAACCGTTTATCGACATTATTGAACCATTTGAATGAACCAGAATTGCACCACACCATACGTGTTCTCCACAAGGCAGCTTTTCTGATTCGACTATTGGTTCAAGGGTGGATAAGTCAATTTTTTGAACCCAACCAAATGGGGGAGGACCAGTAAAGGCTGGCATAGTTCCTCCCAAATACCATTCGCCTTTATCGCGTTCTACAGCCATGACATTCCACCGGTCACTTTTTTTACTTATGACTTGAGCGCTTTTTGTGCGTGCGTTTAAAGCTCCATTTGTAGATTTTTGTCTTCTGTTTCCACCACATTCTACTGGCCATGAACTTTGCCAGTAGCCCGCATGGCTTTCTTCTCTATCTAAATTTGTCATTATGACGAAAGGTCTCCCTATGGATATTTAATCCACGTTAACTCTTCAATATGGTTGTAGTGTCAAAGCCGTTCAGACCCAATAGTTAATGGAGTGGTGAGTGAAAGAACAAATTCAGGAGTCAAGTTCTTCAATTAGCTCAAGTTCAGACATAGATGTATATGCCGCTGGCGGTCTTATCTATAGGGAAATATCAGAAGACAAAAGTCTTGAGATTCTGATAATCCATCGACCTGATCGTGATTGGAGTTTTCCAAAAGGAAAACAAGATCAAGGTGAAACACTTCTACAAACCGCCATAAGAGAAGTGGAAGAAGAAACAGGATTTACCTGTTCCGTAGAAGATCTCATTGGCCATGTGAACTATTTAGTAAGTGACAAAAAATTGAAGAAAGAAGTTACTTATTGGGCGATGACATTAGAAACTGGCGAATTCAAACCTAATAGTGAAGTAGACACGATCCGATGGGTTAATTATGAAGAAGCTAAAAAATTGTTAACTTGGGACAGAGACAAAGAGATACTAGATTCGCTCATCGTTTGGTATTCTCAAAGAAATCAGCAAAAACCCCCCGAAGACTTAAATACACAAAACGAATACACTCCACGTTCAAATATGCACACCACAGATAATCCAGACTCTGACTTGGAAAGAATTGAATCAAATCTTGCTTTGATTGAAGTTGCTATGGATAAAGCAGCAGATGGAGATCTTGAAGCAGCTGAAGATTTGATGTCTCAGGTAAAAAGTAAAGCCAAAGAAAGTTCTTTACAATAAATCGGGAGTAGTTCCGTCACCTACTAAATCAACTCTTTTACCGAGTTCCACTTCTCCTTCATTGAATGAAATCCATCGGCCCCCAAGATTAGGAATACGAACCATAGGTATAGCAGCAGAACCTTCAATTGAGTAGATCACGCCTCCGTGGGTAACTACAAGAATGTTTTCGTAATTATTTGCTTTATCAGTAATCCGATTTAAGGCACCCATTACTCTGGTCAATACTTGATGATCTAATTCATATCCTTCTGGGCGATCTCCCGAAATCAGAGCTCCGGGCCAACCTTCTTCGATTTCTTCGCGAGTTAAACCCTGCCAAGGCCCAGCACACCTCTCTTGGAGATCCGAGTCAGTGACAACAGGCCCAATTCCTAGAATTTCAGAAATAATTACTGCTGTTTCTGAAGCACGTTGTAAATCAGAAGAGAAAATTGCATCAAACTGCCCTAAGACAGAACCAGCTTGTCGGGCTTGCTCCCTTCCAATATCAGTTAAAGGAGGATTGGCTTGTCCCTGCCACTTTCCAAGAGCGTTCCATTCAGATTGGCCATGTCTAACAAGTAGCAAACGGGTCACTCAGATGACTTTATCGGAATAACTAGATTTCAGAAAAGGTAAACCGTTCGTAGACTGAATGAATGGCTGTATTGAGACTTTTTGCTTCAATTCGAGTAGCTGCGGGTACCGGGAAAACTGTAATTCCAGGAAACACGGTCGGCGAGGTGGTAAATACAGCAAGTAACCAGTTTGGTGAGACTTTTTCTACTCTTTTACCAACCTGCAAGATTTGGGTAAATGGAAAACAAGCAGACTTAAGTACATCTGTAGTAGAGGAAGATGAAGTAGCTATTCTTCCACCGGTGTCCGGGGGATAATCATGAACCATCTTGCCGTTCTATCGTTACATACATCACCGCTCGTTCAGCCAGGGTCTGGCGACAGCGGGGGAATGAATGTTTATGTAAGAGAACTTGTATCCGCTCTTGCAAGATCAGGCCGTGAATCAACTGTTTTTGTAAGGCGAACAGATTTGACCACTCCAGAAGTAGTTGACGTTGAACCAGGATTTCGAGTAGTTCACGTCACCGCAGGAGCACTTGATCTATCAAAAGACGAACTTCCTGAGATAGTTAATTTGTTTGCAGATCGAGTGTCAAAATGGATTCGCACACATGGCGGATTCGATGGGCTGCTTGCGAACTACTGGTTAAGTGGGCTTGCTGGCCACCGCTTAAAGCACGAATTAGGTTTACCTCTAACCACTGTTTTTCATACTCTTGCCAGAGTGAAAGCTGAAACGGGGGATATAGAACCTCAACGACGAATGGATGCAGAAACAGCTGTTGCTCGTTGTTCAGACATCATTCTTGCTAACAGTGAAGAAGAATCTCGACAGCTTGTCGATTTATATGGAACAGATAGCTCTCGGATAGAAATAGTTCCGCCAGGTGTGGATCATTCTTTGTTTTCTCCAGGAGACCAAGATGAAGCTAGAAAAGCTATTGGTTTAAACGGTGACCCAGTATTGCTTTTCGTTGGTCGTATACAACCATTAAAAGGTGTTGAGGTAGCAATCGAGACGCTAGCTCACTTAAAAAAGTATCCGAATGCCCAACTAATTATTGTTGGAGGAGCAAGCGGCCCAGAAGGACCTGCCACAGAAGAGAAAATATGGTCCCTCGTAAATCAGCTAGATCTTATTGATCGAGTTTTATTTGTCCCTCCCCAGGCACACCATGATCTGTGCATGTGGTATAGATCTGCAGACGTTTTAATTATGCCGAGCCGATCTGAGTCCTTTGGTTTGGTAGCGCTCGAAGCAGCTGCTTGTGGAATACCAGTAGTTGCTTCTGATGTTGGTGGTCTACGAACACTAGTGGACCATGGAAGAACAGGATTTCTTGTGGAGGGACGCCAACCCGAAGATTTTGCTCAACACATAAATAATTTGCTCAGTGACTCTATAACTGGAGCAGAGATGGCAGTTGCAGCAGCAGAAAAATCTTGGTCTTTCACTTGGCAAGCGACGGCAGAACGCTTGAAGAAGGTCTGCGATAGTCGTGCATCACTTGCGTTAGTTGAGTGCAGCTAATCGTGAATGAAAATTTTCCACTAACTGCAGATGAATTTCAAGAATTTATTGAAAGCATTAATACGTGGTTTAACGAACAACTCGCCAATAACCCAATTTTGGCAAGTGTTGAAGAAGATTTAGATTTTTCCCCAGCTCAACATATTTGGCATGCAAGAATTCTTGGCGAAGAGAAAGAATCAAGCATGCTTAATATCACCTTAAAGCAACGCATGCTTCATTATGAAACGTATTTGATGCCTGGCCCAGAGGAGAACCATGCGGACTTCTGGGAGTACATGCTGAGAAAAAATCGTCGGCTTATTGGAGTAACTCTTTGTATAGGAGACGAGGACTCAGTGTTTCTAGTAGGTGCTATACCTGTATCAACAGTTACAGAAGATGAACTTGATCGAATTCTTGGCACATGCTGGATGGCAATCGAAGATTGTTTTAAGCCTGGTTTAAGGATTGGTTTCGCTAGTCGGTTTAATTCTTAGGAGTTGCTCGGTTAATCATCGGATAGGTTCCACAAAGTGAATAAAAAATTACAAGTTATCGGTGGCGGGAAAATGGGTGAAGCCCTTCTAGGAGGGCTTATATCTAAAGGCTGGGCAGAAGCAGAAGCAATGCACATCGTAGAACCTGATTCAGACAGAAGAAGTTATTTACAAACTGAATTACACGGAGTAACCATAGGAATCGAACCTTTGCAAGGAGTGGATGCACTTATAGCAGTCAAGCCTCACATTGTTCTAGAGGTTTGTTCTTCTTTACGTAAAGCCGCAGTTACAAGAGTTTTGTCAATCGCTGCCGGTATCACTCTTTCATCGCTTGAAGACGAATTAGGGCCTCATACTTCAGTACTGCGAGCAATGCCTAACACACCGTCACTAGTTGGACAGGGAGCGGCAGGCTTAGCTAGCGGATCCTTAGCATCCTCCGATGACTTAAATTGGGGGGTGAGTATTCTGTCTGCAGTTGGTGGAGTGGTGGTAGTAGAAGAGTCCGATCTTGATGCAGTAACAGGCATATCTGGATCTGGACCTGCCTATGTATTTTTATTAGCTGAAAAATTAATCGAAGCAGCCAAATCTGAGGGCCTTACGCATCAAGTCGCTGTAGAACTAACTGAACGAACTTTATTGGGTGCAGCGACATTACTCAGAGAAAGCGATGAGTCACCTTCAGTATTAAGAGAAAACGTGACATCAAAAGGTGGCACTACTGCTGCTGGATTAGCAGTATTTGAAGAAGCAAACTTTTCCGAACTCATTAAAAAAGTAGTCAATGCCGCAGCAAACCGCTCTCGTGAACTTGGAGCTAGCTAGCGTGCCTTCTGGGTATAAAACCATCTCGTTTCTATCCGATTTCGGAGTATCTGATGAGTTTGTCGGTGTGGTTCATTCAGTTTTCCGAAGCATTGCTCCAGAAGTTGAAGTAATAGATATCACCCATGGCGTACCACCTCATGATGTGAGGGCTGGCTCACTTGCTTTAGCAAGAAGTGTTGAATACTTATGTCCTGGAATCGTAGTAGCAGTAGTTGATCCTGGAGTAGGCACTGACCGACGGAGAATTGCTGTTGAAGTAGGAGAAGGAGAATCAGTACTAATCGGGCCAGATAATGGATTATTAGCCCCCGCAGTTGCGATGGTTGGAGGGCCGAAGCAAGTCATTGAATTAACAAATAGCAACTTTCATTTAACAACTTCCTCTACAACATTTGATGGTCGTGACGTGTTCGCCCCAGTCGCCGCTCATTTAGCAAACGGGGTCCCTCTTACAGAACTTGGTGATCCGATAGATCCAAATAGTCTCATGCCCGCAATTATTCCTGTCTCTTACATCGAGGAAGAAATTTTATTCACTGAAGTTCTTTGGATAGACCAATATGGGAATATTCAACTAAATATCGGAATAGAAGACCTCCCAGAAGGGCAACTACAAATAAAAATTGGAGAGCGAACCTATCCAACAAATGTTGTCTCTGCCTTTGATCAAATACCTGAAGGGGGAGTAGGTCTGATAGTTGATTCAGCCGGCTTAATAGCTGTTGCCAGTTTAAGAAGTTCTGCAGCATTAGAGTTCTCAGTTTCCACCGGTGATTCAATCCAAATACAACAAGCTACGGATGAAACGACAATAACCACTCAAGTATCCTTAACGCCTAAGAAGGAAAGTACATGAGGTTAAGAACAACAGTTGTCACTGCGCTATTGCTAGTAGCAATTATGGGTGCAGCGATTATCCAATTTGTTATCCTCGTGGATTAATTGACCAATTTGGTTCAATAATCCATTCTGAAGGCTTCATAAACATCTAAGTTAATGATGTGGAAGATATAGAAAGCCCCTTATTGCCAGAGGCGACCGTCGCTCGATTACCTGTATACCTAAGAGGGCTTGTTGATTTAGCAGATAATGGGACTACTACAGTTTCTTCTGAACAGTTAGCAGCAACCGCAGGAGTAAACGCCGCAAACGTACGTAAAGATCTCTCTATTCTCGGATCATACGGGAAACGCGGAGTTGGTTATGAAGTCGATTTCCTCATTCAGCAAATCAAATTAGTGCTAGGAGATGGTGACCCAGTTGGAGTTGTGATTGTTGGAGCAGGAAATCTTGGTCGAGCGTTAACTCGTTATGGAGGTTTTGCATCTGGTGGATTCCCAATTAAGGGACTAGTTGATTCTTCTTCTGAGGTAGTAGGTGAAAAAATTGCTGGGATAACAGTTCATCCAATTGAAGATTTAGCCAAAGTAGTCGAAGAAAACAACTGCACACTAGGCATAGTTGCCACGCCAGCTTCTTCAGCACAAATGGTTACGGATCAACTCATTCAGGCAGGTGTTTACTCCATTTTGAACTTTGCTCCGGGTTTAGTAACAGTTCCAGAATCTGTCACTCTCAGAAAAGTAGACTTGGCTACAGAACTTCATATTCTTGCTTTTCATGAACAACAAAGAGAACGAAATGAATAGTTCCAATAGTGACCTTTTTCTCTTTAAGACAAGTTGTTAAAGAGGTTTCTAATCAGTCATGATAGGTACATAGAAAGTATCTTTATGAAGAAAATAAGTTTTTCTCTATAGCCAAAGTGCAGAAATCGTTGTGTTGGGATTGTCAGTAACAGTTAAGGAGACCAGACAGTGTCTATCGTTGTCGTAGGTCTGAACCATAAAAATGTTCCTCTTGAGCTTTTGGAACGGATGACCATTCAAAAAACCGATGTACCTAAAGCACTCTCTGATCTGACTTCAAGAGAAAACGTTACAGAAGCCGTTATTTTGTCTACCTGTAATCGAATCGAGGTCTATGCATTCGCTGAGAAATTTCACGGAGGGTATGAAGATATTCGAAATTTCTTTTCAGAATTTACGCATGTAGCTCCCGAAGATTTTTCTGACTACTTGACAGGTCTTTACGATACTGATGCGGTGAGGCATCTATTTGCAGTTGCATCTGGACTGGACTCAGTAGTTTTAGGAGAGAATGAAATACTTGGTCAAGTTCGTATGGCCTGGGAAGCTGCAACCGAAGAATCCACAGTAGGGCCAGTATTAAATCCTATGTTCAGACATGCCCTTCAAGTTGGAAAGCGCGTGAGAAGAGAAACAGAGATTTCTAAAAAAACCACATCAGTGTCTCAAGCTGCGGTAGCAATGGCAGATCAACGTCTTGGAGGTTTAAACAATCGCCGAGTTCTTATCGTAGGAACCGGAAAGATGGGTGAAGGATTAGCAAGAGCACTCAATAACGGTGGAGTATCTGAAATCCTTGTGGCAAATAGGACTTGGGAAAACGCTGTCCAAGTTGCAGAGAGACTTAATGGAAATCCAGTAAAACTTGAAGAACTCCCTTCCCATTTAACCGAGATCGATGTTCTACTAACCTCAACTGGAGCATCGTCAGTGATTCTTGAACATGGAGACCTCCACGAGGTCATGAGAAGAAGATCAAACCGAGAATTACTTATTGTTGATATCGCTGTACCTAGAGATGTTGATCCAGCGTCAGGAGAAATCGACGGAGTGACCTTATTAGACATGGATGACTTGAGGGCATTCGTTGAAGAGGGGATTCAAGCACGACGTCGAGAAATCACCTCGGTTCAAAAAATAATTGACACTGAACTTGATCGGTATGTTGACGAATCAACAGCTCGTTCTGTTGCCCCATTAGTTGCAGGACTCAGAGATCGTGCTGCAGAAGTTACCGAAAATGAATTTGCTCGCTTTTCATCAAAATTAGAAAAACTAGATGAAGATCAACGAAAAATAGTAGAAGGCCTTGTCTCTGGAGTAGTAGGAAAACTTTTGCACGAACCCACAGTCCGCATGAAAGATGCTGCTGGGACCGCTCGCGGGGAGCGCCTTGCAGAAGCACTGCGTGATTTGTTCAACCTATAGGTCTAAATATTATGAAAATTCGGGCCGCTACTAGAGGCAGCCCTCTTGCATTGTGGCAGACGAATAAAGTTATTTCCTTACTCTCTGCAGACTTCCCAGAACTTGAAACACAAATAGTTATTGTTGAAACTACAGGGGATAAAGATCGAGAGACATCACTAAGCGAGCTAGGTGGACAAGGAGCTTTTGTTAAAGAAGTTCAACTCGCGGTACTAGAAGGAAAAGCTGATTTTGCTATTCATTCAGCAAAAGATTTACCAGCTATGTCACCAGATGGATTACAACTAATTGCTTTTCCTGAAAGAGCAGACTCAAGAGATGTTCTTGTCGGAAAACATTGGGAAGAACTTCCTCATGAAGCTCGCATCGCTACTGGATCTATTCGACGAAAAGCACATTTATTACATCAACGTCCAGATCTTTGTTTTGAAGACCTGAGAGGAAATATTGAAACTCGACTCAAAAAAGCAGAACACTATGATGCGATAGTTATGGCTAAGGCTGCGTTAGATAGATTGGGGTTAACACCAGAAGTTGTTGATGTACTTGATCCTTCCATTCTTCTCCCACAAGTAGGGCAAGGAGCACTTGCAATTGAAACCCGCGCACAAGATGAAAATTTAAAAGCGCTTTTCTCCGAAATAGATCATGTAGACACACATCGAGCGGTTTTAGCGGAAAGAGCTTTCTTGCATGAATTAGGTTCAGGTTGTGATCTACCAGTCGCAGCAAATGCTGTTGTATCTGGAGATGGTATTTCACTCACAGCTGCCGTTTCTTCAGTCGATGGTAAATCTCTTCTGAGAACTACAGAAACAGGTCAAGAAAGCCTGAGCCTCGGGAAGAGTGTTGCACAAAATCTCCTTGACACTCAAGGCGGTCGTGAGTTACTAAAGAAACAATGAGTGGTTTTTTAGTTGACCGAACAATGGTCGTGACACGTGCAAAAGAACAGTCAGAATCATTGTGCGACTTCTTACGTTCAGAAGGGGCCAATGTAGTTGAATTACCTGTCATAGAAATTCAAGATCCTGCAGATGGGGGAGCGGCTTTAGAAAGCGCAGTTCAAAAAATCGAAAACTACGAATGGGTAGTAGTTACCTCTTCCAATGCTGCAGATCGATTAGCTAAAGCTTTGAATGGAATAATCCCATCCGTTTCTTTTGCAGTAGTCGGACCCCAAACTGCTCAACCCCTAATAAATGCGGGATGTTCAATAGAGCTCGCACCTAGTAAAGCAGTAGGAGATTCACTCCTATCCGAATTTCCTTCATCAGCCCAAGAAGGGAATGAGATACTTTTTGTCCGTGCAGAAAAAGTTCGTCCTCTATTGGCAGATGGATTAAGAGATCTTGGCTGGGTAGTGGAAGAAGTAGTGGCTTATAGGAATGTACAACCAGTTATTGATCAGAATAAAGTAACCCAAGCACTCATGTCTGATGCCGTTATTTTTGCTTCTGCTTCAGCTGTTAATCGGTATACCCAATTAGTTCAAGCTCCAACGCCAGCGGCGGCTTTATGCATTGGGCCAGTTACTGCTCAAGCTGCTAGAGAAAATGGATACAAGAATATTTACCAAGCAGAGGAATACTCGTTAGAAGGACTTATGTCAGTCACACAGGAGTGGGCAGCCAAGTAAATCCGTAGAATTATTCTGTGATAGAAAATCGTCCTCGACGTTTACGTAAAACGGCAGCCATTCGTCGGCTCGTCGCTGAAACTCAGTTGTCAGTTGATGACCTAGTTGCACCATTATTCATCCGCGAAGGCATCAATACACCTGAACCAGTTCACTCATTACCTGGAGTTTTTCAACACACAAGAAAAAGCCTTTTAGAAGAAGTAAAAAAACTTCGAGATAGAGGAATTCCTGGTCTTGTTTTATTTGGAATCCCAGAGAAAAAAGATGCAAAAGGTTCAGAAGCATGGAATCCAAATGGAATAGTTCAATTAGCGCTCAACGATTTGAGGAGCGAATTAGATGACGAGATGGTCCTGATCGCAGATCTTTGTGTAGACGAATATACGGATCATGGACATTGCGGAATTGTAAAAAGTGACGGCACTGTAGACAATGACGCCACACTTGAGTTATATCAGCAGATTGCCATTGCTCAGGCTGAAGCAGGGGCTCATGTGACAGCGCCTTCGGGAATGATGGATGGTCAAGTACAAGCAATACGTGCAGCGTTAGATAGCAAAAATTTTGAAGATATTGCCATTCTTGCATATGCGGCAAAATACGCTTCAGCACTTTATGGGCCATTCCGTGACGCCGTCGATGTAGAAATTGCTGACGGAGGGGATCGAAAGGGTTACCAACAAAATCCCAAAAATATTCGAGAAGCATTGATGGAAGTTCATCTTGATATATCTGAGGGAGCAGACATGGTTATGGTCAAACCTGCTCTTTCTTATCTTGATGTCATTTCTAAAGTACGAGCCGAAACAAATTTGCCCCTAGCCGCTTATCACGTAAGCGGAGAATACGCCATGGTAGAAGCGGCAGCTGCAAACGGATGGATAGACGGAGACTCAGTAGGGATGGAACATCTTTTATCAATCAAAAGAGCTGGAGCAGACTTCATTCTGACTTACCTCGCCTGTAGAGCAGCTGAAAATCTTCAAAAATGATTTCAAATTCTGAACTATTTTTGCGAGCCAAGCAAGTTATTCCCGGCGGAGTTAACTCCCCAGTAAGAGCTTTTGGTTCAGTTGGAGGAACACCATATTTTGTTACTCACGCTCAGGGCCCATACATATATGACATTGAAGGAAATAGTTATATCGACTATGTACAGTCATACGGCCCTGGCATTCTTGGCCATGCCCACCCTGCAGTTGTAGAGGCGATCACAAAAACTGCTGCACTAGGAACCACTTTTGGCGCCCCAACCGAAGCAGAAGTAAAACTTGCTGAAATGGTTATTGAAAGGATTCAAGGACTTGAATTAATTCGGTTTGTTTCCAGTGGAACTGAAGCAACGATGTCAGCAGTAAGACTTGCAAGAGGAGCAACTGGAAGAAATCGAATATTGAAATTTGCAGGTTGTTACCACGGCCATTCTGACGCACTCCTAGCAGCAGGAGGTAGCGGCGTAGCCAACCAGGGATTAAGTGGATGCGAAGGCGTAACTCCAGGTGCGGTAGCAGACACTGTAGTTGCCCCATATAACGTTGTACCCGAAATTGATGAGACATTTGCGGCAGTTATTGTTGAACCGGTTGCTGCAAACATGGGTTTAGTATCACCAAACTCAGGGTTTCTTGAGGCGCTCAGAAAAGTATGTGATGAAACGGGCGCACTGTTGATTTTTGACGAAGTTATTACTGGGTTTCGACTCTCTTATGGAGGGGCAGCTGAATATTTCGGAGTCAACCCAGATATTTGGTGCTTTGGGAAAGTAGTCGGTGGGGGCCTTCCTGTAGGCGCATTTGGAGCGAGAAGAGAGATAATGGAAAATATTGCACCACTAGGAGGCGTATACCAAGCAGGAACTCTCTCAGGGAACCCTCTAGCGATGGCAGCAGGTCGCGTAACCTTAGAATTTCTTGATCGTGACGCATATAAGCAATTGACCACAACTGCTGCGCGACTTGCAGATGGACTAACTGATGTATTTTCTTCTGCCGGATTTTCTGCCCTGCTCCCACGGGTTGGTTCACTAGTAGGCCTGTTCTTTGGAGAAAAGTCACCCACAAATTTTGATGAAGCACAGGAACTCGCAGGAAACGGTGTGTACCCAAAGGTTTTTCATGCGCTACTTCAACAAGGGGTGGCCTTTGCCCCTGGCCCCTACGAGGGCCTATTCCCAAGTTTGGTTCACACCGATGAGGTCATTGATCGAACACTTGACTTAACGGCTTCGGCACTCGAATCAATTTGACTAGGAGTTACTGTTTCTCCAATGGCTATATCGCTTCATTAAAGTTTGAGTAGAGTCATCACGATTTGTATCAATTTTTGAGGATTGCAATTCATTTGCTATTTCTTTTGCCGCTTGCTTCCCAAACTCAACTCCCCATTGATCAAAAGGATTAATTCCCAAAACCACACCAGCAGCAACTGTTCGGTGTTCGTAAAGAGCAACTAACTGCCCAAGAATTGATGGGGAAAGATCAGGAGCCAGAATCACTGTAGAGGGTTTATCTCCAGGGAGGATTTTGTGAGGCAAAAGAGGAGACCCTTTTTCATCGGTGTCTTGTCCAAATGCCAGAGTTTCTGCTTGAGCAATCAGATTCGCTATAAGTTCCTGACTGGTTTCATCTGATAGTCGAGCAAAGCCGATTAAGTCCACCGGTATTGTTTCTGTGCCTTGATGCAATATTTGAAAAAAAGAATGCTGAGCATCGGTCCCACTCGCTCCGAAAACAACAACACCACTCTTTGTTTTCAAAGATTCGCCTTCAGAAGAAACCGATTTACCCAAACTTTCCATCATTAATTGTTGAAGATGCGAAGGAAAATAACGTAGCCGGTAACTATAAGGAACGATAGCTAAAGAATTAGTGCCAATTATGGAATTATTCCAGACATCAATAAGGCCTAAAAGCATCGGAATGTTTCGTGTTACTTCAAGAACGTGCCGATCAATTACGTTCATACCATCAAGCATTTCTTCAAAGTTTTTAGAACCAATTGAGATCATTAACCCAAGTGCTACAGGAGAAGCAAGAGAGAATCTCCCTCCTACTGACTCCGAAAAAGAAAAGATATTTTCCTGAACAACTCCAAAAGATAAGGCCTTTTCTGGAGATGCGGTGGCAGCAAAAACTTGTGTAGTGGGGTCAGATACACCATCTAAGGAAAGCCAATTCAAAACTCGATTTGCTGCTGAAATAGTTTCGGAAGTGCTGAAAGTCTTTGAGCAAATAATGACTATTGTTGATTCTGGATCTAGTCCTTGAAGAGAATTATCTAAATCAGCAGCATCCAATCCGGAAGACCACCTCATTTCAATTTCAGGGTTTACATAATCCTGGAGTGCTTCAAAAGCCATAAATGGACCAAGATGTGACCCTCCAATGCCTAGATTGATCACTGAATTGATTACTTTTCCAGAGAATCCAAGGAGTTGTTTACTCTTTATTTTCTCTGCTAACTCGCTCATTCGATTGAACGTTTCATTTATATTTTCTGAAATGCTTCTAAGATCTTCGCCACTTTCTTCACTCAGTGGCCTGCGTAAAAAAGTGTGAAGTGCAGGCCGAGCCTCAGATAAATTAACGACTTCCCCAAAAGACATCGAATCAAAAAAGTTGGTTACACCTTGTTCTTCAGCCAAATCAAAAAGAAGATCAATAGTTTCTGTATCTACTTTTTGTTTCGCTACATCAACCCATAGATCCCCGCACTCAAACCCGAGCTTCTTAGCTCTCTCCGGATCGGAATCGAACCTTTTATGAAGCGATAAATCAACTGTCGCTTCGTAATGGCGTAGCAATTCTTTCCAATTGACAGAATTTGAAGACATGTTCACACCTTCTATTCTTCCCCCGTTATATAGATTTCAGGCGTTATTTTAGATTTTAGTTATGAACTAGTCTGTCAGGAACGAGCCGCACAATGTTAGCAATCGTCTGATATGCGGCCTCTGCAAACCCTTTATCTTCATCTCGCAATAAATTTGCCATTACACGTAACGCCCATTCCATTAAAGGCTGAGATCTCATACCTATTCGAGTTAACTCACGAATAAGTACTGGGTTGCCTATAACTCGACCAAATAAACTAGCCACCCGAAAATACAAACCGTATTCATCTTCAAGCATCCCAGAATACCTAGTCAAGATTGCTGGATCATCGTGTTCAACAGCCCCAATAATGAGATTCGCAGCAAGCCTTCCGGTTTCGTAGGCATAATCAATTCCTTCACCGTTAAAAGGGTTAATAGATCCAGCAGCATCACCGACTAAAAGCCAGTTCGGTCCAGATTTCGGGCCAACAGAACCTGCCATTGGTAGTCGACCTCCAGTTGGTGGAGCAATCGGTTTATCTGGATTAATTCCCCAATACTCAGGTAATGAATGAGCGAACTCTTCAAATAAGTGACTTGTGTTAATTGACTTATAATCTCGAAAAGTTGAGAGTAAACCAATACCGACATTTATGGTTCCATTACCGACTGGGAAAATCCACCCATAGCCAGGCATAGCATTTCCATTGCGGTCCTGAATATCTAATGAACTTTCTATCCAAGGGTCGTCGTGAAGTGGACTTTCAAAATAGCCTCGAATAGCTATACCCATAGGCAGGCTCTTATCTCGGGAAGCGCCTAGAGATCTTCCGAATCTTGAATTTGCTCCATCAGCTATCACAACGTACTTTGCATATATTTCAAATTCAGATTCAGTTGCTTTATCTAATAAAACAGCTCCCTCAATCGCTCCATCTTGCCCTTCAATTGGACGTAGTGCTTCGACTCCTTGAAGAAGGCTTGCCCCTGCATTTACTGCATTCTCCGCAACAAATTGATCAAGATCACAACGGCGTACTACATATCCATGCTGTGGGTAAGTGGAATGTTCTGGCCAAGACATTTCTAAGGTTTTGCCATGCGCAAGAGCTCTTAATCCATTGAACCGGTGGTAGTCATTTAGCTTTTTTTCAAGTCCCATTTCCATAAGTTGATGAACGCCACGGGGTGGTATTCCATCTCCACATGTCTTCTCGCGTGGGAACACTTTTTTTTCAACAAAGACGGTGTCAAGACCAGATGAAGCAGCCCAAAAGGCGGCCGAAGAACCGCCAGGTCCTCCCCCTATTATCAAAAGATCGTGGATGTGTTTATTCATAAAACAATCACAAGCCCAATCTAACGACCTTGTTATTAAGGTTGTTTATCTGTGACAGATTTAACTAGTGAAACAAAGGTACTAATCTAAGCTGGCCTTAGTTCTACCTTTGTTTACTTTTACTCGCTGTGTTCAGCAACAGGGCTTAAAAGTAAATCTAAGTCTTCAATGCTTCCAGTCATGGGATCAAAATATCCAGGAAGCATCAATGAGCCATCTTCTATAGCATGCTCTAAGGCCTCTGCGAAGACCGCATCTTCTTCTGAATCACCATGGTTTGATCGCTCATAGAGAATGACACCAATGAGTTCTTCGGCAGTAAGTACATCACCCCAGCCAGGCATGCCGCCTCCGACAATTCGTCCAACAGCAGGATCACCATAAGGGTTTCCAATGCCGTACATATCAGATCCTTTTATAACCCAATCCATTTGGCTAGCAACAGAAGGGAAAACCAAAAGTAACTCACCGTCGTTGAGTGCTGGGCCGCTACCACCACCACCGTTAGCGCCATGACATGAAGCGCAACGAGCAGCATAAACTTGCTCGCCTACAGCAAGGATGCCTTCAGCTTCTTCGGGGGGACGTTCAAGAGTTCCAACATAAACATAGGCCCAGAGCGGGAGGAAAAGAAGTGTGCTTGCCGCCCACCAAGGTATCTTCTTACGCTTATTCGCAGAAGAAACATAAGATGCTTCAGGCTTTGGCGGAGTTTCAACCTTCTCTTCTTGAACTACAGGCTCAACTTTCTGATCGGCAGGCGCTGCTTCAGACTTTGCCTCAGCAGGTTCTGGCGAATCAGATTTTGCACCTCGTGCTTCTTTAGATCGCTTTAAAAGATGTTCAGGTATTTCAGTCAACGTGGCCTCCAAGGCAACGGATCTGGTTTGGAACTATTAATAATAAGTACTTCCGCGAGGGTAGCGGCGGACTCACGATAAATGGCGCAATAGTTCATAGATTTTGTTAAATAGATCGACATAAATTTCTATCAGAAATTTGTCTTACTGGTATAGCCGAATCTCCGTTTTTGATGCTAGAAAAATATCAGAGGAACTTTAAAAGAAGCACACCGCGTTCCTGCTAGTTCGGTTACGCTAGTGATTACAAAACTTTGTGCAATATTTCACTAAGTCCATTTACCAATAAAGAGGAGCTGAAACTAAATGGTAGCTTTTGTACTATCTATCATTGTTACTGCACTGCTTGCTCTTGGAATTAATTGGTACACAAAACGTTGCCCAGCAGACAAAGTTTTCACGTGGGGCGAGGCCATGCTTTTTGCGACTTACGTGTTCTTTATTTTCTGGTGGATTTATGGAGTCGTACCTCATCAGTGGCTTGTCTGGGCAGACAGCGAACTTAACTGGCGACCAGATCGCTATATCGTCGGACCAAAACTTTTTTGGACAGGAGAACAAGGAGTAGTTGAATGGGCCTTGCCATTTACTCTTAGTTATCTCATCATTCGTGACATTATTGCGGTAGTTATCTACATTGTTGCTTTGGGTGGAAACGTAGTTATGTGGCGGTCTTGGCAACAAAGAGGTCAAGTTAAAGATGAGCCAACTTCAACTTCAGAGTATGGACGGCCATTAATTAAAGACGGGGTGGGATCATGAGCAAAGTAGATGCTAATCCAGACCATCCAAAGTTCATTGATGATTATGTTTTAAGAGAAGTTGATGCTGATTGGCTTCTCAAATCTGTAAAACCAAAACAATTCATTCATATCGATCAGTCTGAATGCATCATGTGTGAAGGATGTGTGGACATCTGCCCATGGAAGTGCATTCATATGGTTACGACAGATGCAATCGCAGAATCAATAGGGACTGAAAAACCTGGGGAAGATCCAAGCGATAACGTGATTTTCACAATCGATGATGACGCATGTACAAGATGTGCACTTTGCGTAGATCGTTGCCCAACAGGCGTTATTATTTTAGGGCGAGTTGGTGAACCCTCTCCTGAAGGGGATGGTAATCAACGCACAAGCAGTCATGGTTATGGATACGGAATGCGACTCGCATAGAAGTATTCAAAGAGTAGTTATTTAGTGTAGGGAAAGAGTTAAAGGTGGCTGAAGAAAACGGTAAAAAGCCAGCAGGGCAGGCGCTTCAAGAGCGTCTTACTCAAATGGGCGACCGTATGCAGGACTCGCAAGCTTGGTCGTCAATTTTTCGACCGGGATCAATATTCCGGAAAGGGTATAGCGACAGTCCTAGGAATAGATCATACGTAATCATGAACAGTGTTATGTATCACCTTCACCCAGTCAAAGTAAAACGACATGCCGTAAAAGTTAGTTACACCCTCTGCCTAGGAGGCCTCAGTTTCTTCCTATTTATTCTCTTAACAGTCACTGGCATCTTTTTGATGTTCTTCTACCGACCTACAGCAGCACAGGCTTGGGATGACATACAAATTCTTCAAACAGCAGTTGGCTTCGGTCTTTTAGTGAGAAACATGCATCGGTGGGCTGCTCACCTAATGGTTCTTACTGTGTTCTTACATATGGCAAGAGTCTTTTACCACGGTGCTTATAAACCACCTCGAGAATTCAATTGGGTAATCGGAGTGATGCTTTTGCAACTAACACTCCTTCTCTCATTTACTGGGTACTTGTTACCGTGGGATCAGCTAGCTCTATGGGCGGTTACCGTGGGAACTAACATGATGGGCTTCACTCCTGTTTTCGGGGAACAAGTCCGCTTTGTTTTGCTTGGTGGCGTAGAAATTGGTACCGATACTTTGCTTCGGTGGTACGTGCTACACGTACTGATGCTGCCCTTTGTAATTGTGATTTTTATGGCTATTCATTTCTGGCGCGTCCGTAAAGACGGCGGTATATCAGGGCCACTATAGGCGGGATATCTTATGACAGAAATACCTGAACACTTACGTAAAAGAGCAGAAGAAGCAAGAGCTAAAGCAGCTGGAGCAAAAGAAGAAGCACCAAGTTCTACTGAATCAACTGATTCAACTACTTCCGCTGGCGCTTCTTCTGGAGACGAAAAAATTCCATCGCACCTTCTTGACAGAGGAAAAGCAGCAGCGGACCAGCCAGCAACTCCACCACCATCAGAACCTGGTATAGGGACTGGACCAGACGGCAACACCCAAAGGTTGCTAGCTGTCGTAAAGTCAGGGTCTATTCAAGACACCAAAGCGGTCCCCGTAGATAAAGTTCACGTCTGGCCACACCTGCTAGTAATTGAATTTTTAGCTGCACTAGGAATAACTCTGTTTACGCTCTTGTTCTCAATTTTCGTGAACGCCCCGTTACTAGAACTAGCCGATTTTAATCAGACCCCTAACCCATCAAAAGCCCCATGGTACTTTTTAGGGCTTCAAGAACTTTTAACAATGTTCCACCCAATGGTCGCGGGAGTAACTATCCCAGGAATAGGACTCATTCTTTTAGTGATGGCTCCCTACATTGATAAAAATCCATCCAAAAAACCTGAAGATCGTAAATTTGCTATATCGCTTATGACCGTACATTTAATGTTTTGGGCAGTGCTTGTGATGATTGGGTCATTTTTCCGTGGCCCAGGCTTCAACTTCGTATTCCCGTGGGACGCAGGACTTTTCTTTGAACTATGAGCACTAAACGTAACCGCAGCACTGATTCAAAGGCAAGGAGATAGTTATGGCTATTGCTATTGCCGTTATTATTCTGGTTGTACTTTCAGCAGTGCTTCTTGTGGGTGCTTCAAAAAGACGAGACCGCGTAGCAACAGGATTGTCAAAAGAAGCACGGCAAAGAGATAAATCAAATCCAGTTTTATCTGGAGAATCTCAACCACTTACCGGGCGTGAAGTAGAAGCTGCAGCGGTCGCAGAACGAAATGAAATACCAGCACCACTTGTCGAATCACTTCCAGAAGAAGAATTTGTTGCTCCTGATCCGCAAACTTTAGGGGTAACACGACGCCAATTCTTTAACCGCAGCTTGGTGGGAATGATGGGATTTGGACTTTCAGGTTTTGGGGCCGCCTGTATTGCTTTCTTATGGCCACAAGGGGTCAGTGGATTTGGATCAAAGATCAAGGTTGGAAACATTGTTGAGATTCTTGCTGAAATTGATGCAAACAATGGCTTCCTATACAAACCAGAAGGAAGAATGTGGATCACTGCTTATCCAAACAATGCAGTTGAAAAAGCACGAAACACTTATTCTTCAGCTGAATTAAATGGTATGACTGCAGGAGTTGACCAAGGATTTGAAGCTGGCGTTGTAGCGCTCTATCAGAAATGTCCTCATCTTGGTTGCAGAGTACCGAACTGCGTTTCTTCACAATGGTTTGAATGCCCTTGTCACGGATCTCAATACAACCAAGTTGGAGAGAAACGAGGAGGCCCAGCGCCAAGAGGTATGGACAGGTTCGGAGTTTCAGTCGCTAACGGCGTCTTAACAGTTAACACTGGAATGATTGTCCAAGGTCCACCAATTGGAGTGAATACAACTGGTCAAGAAGCTGAGGGCCCTAACTGCATAGGTCAGGCATCTGGCCACTGATTTGTTTTAAGGAGAAGTTTTAAACCAAATGTCCGAAATGATTTTCGCTGCTAGCACACAGAGAACAATAGGTGTAGTTATTGCTTCTGTTGTGGCGGTCGGGTTTTTGGTATATCTCCTGTTCAACTTCCGAATTGGGAAACGAGAAATCGGTTCAGAAGTAGAAGTAGCTGCAAATCGCAAACCACATTCAGACGATGATGAGTTAGAAACAAAGAAACTTGATTCTCACCTCGGATGGTCCCTTGTTACATTGGCGGCTATTTCTATAATTCTTCCTTTGTACTGGCTAATGGAACCAGCTCGTCAAGAAAATGCTGATTATGGCTGGGTTAAACGTTTTGAAGGCCGCGGAGCAGCAGAATATGAAGAAGCCTGTGCTGGATGCCACGGACCCGGTGGCGTCGGCGGGGTAACTTCTTTCACTCTCACAGACAGTGAAGGAGGCTTTGTTGCTCAAGTTGATTGGAAAGCACCAGCACTAACTACCGTACTCTCAAGATTTGATGAGTCAGAGGTAACACACATACTTAATTATGGGCGTGGAGGCAGTCCTATGCCCGCTTGGGGACTCCCTGGTGGTGGGCCTTTAACAGAACAACAAATTCATCAATTAGTTGTCTATCTACGTTCAATACAGCTGGATCAAGAAGAAGTAATTAATGAAATCAATTCAGGATTAACAACAGGGGCACGACTTTTAGTTCGAGATGCCAATCCAGAATTCTCAGATGAACAGATAGACGCAGCAGTAGAAGCATGGTTGGCAGAAGCATCCGATCCGACTAGTGAAAACTATTTAACCTATGGAGAACTGCTATTTAATAACTCTGCAGCTCAAGGAGCAAATAGTTGCGCTCGATGTCATACACCAGGATTTTCTTACGGGGCAGTAGACGCTGAAAGCACCGAAGAGTTATTAGTTGAATGGCCCAAACTAGTTGAAAGCGGCGTTCTCAATGGATGGGAGCCAGGTAAGGGTGCTGTTGGACCCAGTCTTTATGGTGTGACTTCTCATTTCCCAACCCCTGGAGATCAAGAGAGCTTCATTCATAGTGGTTCTGAAGTAGGCATAAGTTATGGAAACGCTCGCAGTGGAACAGGCGGCATGCCAGGTTTCGGCGGTCGTGTTGATGATGATCTCACAGATCGGGAAACTGGAGCTTCAATTACCTACAGCCAGATCTACACCCCTGAACAAATAGCCGCTATCGTCGCATATGAGAGGAGCCTAAGGTGAGCGAACTTATCACATTGGCTGGAATCGCCTGGGACCCTCAAATTCGGGGTATTTTGACCGTGGCTACAGGAGCCGTAGTACTCATGGGCTCAGTTTGGCTTATCGTTTCTACAAATTCTGGAACACGCCTCGGTACTTTGATCTCAGTAGCAGGGTTCTTTGGTTGGATGACGATCCTTGCAGTAACTTGGTGGATATATGGAACCGGCTGGAGAGGCGAGAGTCCATCATGGCAAGTAATTGATATCAATGTTGGTGACTTACAACTAAGCGGATTACCAGAAGCTCGTCTATTGCCTAATCCAGATGAACTAGCAACCGGATATCAGCTAGTTATAAGTTCAGGTAATCCGCGTGCTGAAGCAGAATACAATACGCTTCCAAGCGCGGCAGATAACCCAGATTTATCTGAAGAAGACCTTGCAACACTCCAAGAGTCAGTTCAGTTGCGAAATGAGATTGTGACTCGTTCAGAATTAGCAGCAGTTGCACCTGAAGTAACTAGGAATGCTGGCTTCGACGATCTAAACGGTTGGGAACTCTTACCAACTACACTCGCCGGTGATGCTCAAGCTCAAGCAGTAGCTGATGTGTTAGAACACCCTTCACTTAATTTCACATCAAGTGCAGATTTCAAACTACTTGATGCATATACACGCGGGGGTAAGGATTCACTGAAAGAAAATCCAAACCGAATAGATCGTATAGTGCACTGGATCAAGAGTTCAGCTCAAATTACACATCCAACTCGATACAGCATAATTCAGTTACAAGAAGTCGTTCCCCAAGAAGTGGCCCCCGGAGAAACTCCTCCACGGCCAGTAGCTGATGAAAATAAACCTGTGGTCTCAGTGATTATGATCCGAGATCTTGGAACCGTAAGACTTAGACCTGCTCTAGTCACCATTGGATCTCTATTCATATTTTTAGCGCTTTGTTATTGGCTTCACGTTCGGGATAAAGAAGTCATGGCCCGACGTGAGGAGTTTGAAAAAACGGGGAATTAGATAGTGACTACTTTCGTTACTGTCTTCGGGTTTAGGAGTTGAAATGCTCGGCCAATATCTTCCAATCCTCGCTTTAGGAGTACTCGCATTCCTATTTGCTGCTTTAAGTTTTGTAGCGACAAAATTGTTAGCGCCTCGGAACCCAAATGACAAAAAACTCGCTCCCTATGAATGCGGCATAGTCCCAACAAAAAACAATCCAGAACGGTTTCCGGTTCGCTTCTTCCTAGTTGCGATGATTTTCATTGTCTTTGATATTGAAATCATTTTCTTTTACCCATGGGCATTAGCACATCGGGAGCTCGGACTTTCAGGTTTTGTGGCTGTAATTATTTTCTCTGTAGCCGTATTTGAGTCATTTTTATATCTGATCGGTAATGGTGCTCTTGAATGGGGACCTATTCGAAGAAGTCGAAACAATTCTGGCCAAATCTCAACAGACCGGACAACTCAATCTACGGTCATCCGAATACAGGACACCGGTGTACGTCAAGTAGGGCTGGAAGGGCGACCCGAAGAAGATACAGGAGTGGCAATCTGATGGCACGTATTCCATTACTTGGCGACACGAGCCATATCGCAGCGGAAGGTTTAGAGGGGTTAGAACATAATTTTGTTACAGCCCGGATTGAAGATTTGGTCAAATGGTCGCGGGCGAGAAGTTGTTGGCCTGCAACATTTGGTCTTGCGTGCTGCGCTATTGAAATGATGGCAACGGGAGCAGCACATTATGACCTCGCGCGATATGGGATGGAAGTCTTTCGAGCCTCCCCCCGACAAGCAGATCTTATGATCGTGGCAGGCCGAGTTTCACAAAAAATGGCTCCAATACTTCGCCAAATATATGACCAGATGATGGAGCCAAAATGGGTTATTTCAATGGGAGTTTGCGCCTCAAGTGGTGGGATGTTCAATAACTACGCCATTGTTCAAGGAGTAGATCAAATAGTACCTGTGGATGTCTATGCTCCCGGGTGTCCTCCTGGGCCAGAAACACTCATGCACGCAATCCTCACACTGCACGACAACATTCAAAGCGGTGAACTTACACGTCGCAGAGAGATAAACCAAGGAGGCGCCGCAATTGATTTAGATCCTCCTCAAGTTATCAATGAAGCACCCGTTGAGATAGTAGAGAAATCAACATCATGACGGAAGAAGAAACAGTTGAGGAAACTGAAGACTTAATTCAAGAGTACTCCGGGCCGACATCCTATGGAGTCCCTGTTACAGAGTCACATGGACAGACAGTTCTCCATTTAATGCCACATGAGTTATTAGAAACAGTGACTTTATTAAAAGAAGAGGGCTTTTGTATGGCAATTGATGTCACTGCTGTTGATTATTTAACGCATCCTGGTCGAAAAGACTTACCTGATTGCATAAAACCAGAACGGTTTGAAGTGGTTATTTCTCTCATAAATCACAGTCAAGGAAACAGGATTCGACTTCGAGTACAAGCTGGCACTGATGACCCAACTGTCCCGTCTCTATTTGACTTATTCCCAGGAACAGAGGCAATGGAAAGAGAAGTGTGGGACTTATTCGGAGTGAAATTTGATGGGCATCCTGACCATTCTCGAATTCTTCTCCCAGATAGTTGGGAAGGACATCCACTACGAAAAGATCATGATGTAGGGCAAATTCCAGTTCAATTCTCTTCAGAAGTGGGGAGGCTCTAATGACAGACAGTAAAGAACTACTTCTTGGAGAGCCAGAAAGAGTTTTTAGAAGAGATGAGAGTCCAGTTCTCCGTCTCAACGAGGAAGAGGCAAATGCGCTTGTAGGCGATCCGGAAGCCTTTGATGACGACCACAGAATGATTCTAAATATGGGTCCATCTCATCCTTCTACCCATGGAGTGCTTCGCCTCATGTTAGAGATGGAAGGAGAAACCATTCTCCGGTCAAAGCCAGTAATCGGTTACTTACATACTGGGATGGAGAAAACGGCCGAAGGACTAAGTTACCTACAGGGAGCTACCAACGTTACGCGGATGGACTATGCCGCTCCACTTTTTTCAGAATTAGCTTTTTCGTTAACAACCGAAAAACTATTAGGTCTTGAAATCCCTCCTAGGGCGACATGGATCCGCATGCTGATGTGTGAACTTAATAGAGTCTCTTCTCATTTGCTATTTCAAGCAACAAATGGGATGGATTTAGGCGCTGTTTCGATGATGATTTACGGATGGAGAGAGCGCGAAGAAGTTCTTCGTTTCTTTGAAAAAGTAACTGGTCTAAGAATGAACCATAACTACATCCGACCAGGCGGGGTAGCAGCAGACCTCCCTGAAGGTTGGGAAGAAGATGTAAAGAATTTACTTGAAATAATTCCCCCGCGATTGGAAGAGTATGACGTCTTGCAGACCGGCCAACCTATTTTCCGTGAGCGATTACAAGGGGTGGGGGTACTGAACCCTGCTGAAGCCCTCGCACTATCAGCAACTGGGCCAATTTTACGATCCACCGGTTACGCATGGGACTTACGACGCCATGCCCCATACCTAGCTTATGATCAAGTTGATTTTGATGTAGTAGTTGGAACATATGGGGATTGTTTTGACCGCTTTGCTATCCGCCTAAATGAGATTCGTGAATCACTAAAAATAATTGAACAGATTCTAGAGCACATGCCCGACGGCGATTATCGAATTCAGAATAAAAAAGTCACACCACCACCAAGAGCAAGAATCGATGAATCAATGGAAGCGTTGATCCATCATTTCAAGATTTTCACCGAAGGCTTTCATGTCCCGGAAGGCGAAGCCTATGTAGCAGTA
This sequence comes from Actinomycetota bacterium, assembly GCA_902564875.1. GTDB lineage: Bacteria > Actinomycetota > Acidimicrobiia > Acidimicrobiales > MedAcidi-G1 > MedAcidi-G2B. The sequence continues at coordinate 74,861 of CACFCV010000003.1, read as the reverse complement.
GAGAGCCCAAGAGGGGAGCTTGGCTGCTACATCGTTTCTGATGGGGGCCCTAATCCCTACAGAATGCATATACGTGGACCAAGTTTCGTGAATCTCCAAACCCTCCCTCATCTCATGGAAGGCGGCTTAATAGCAGACGGAGTAGCAGTCATTTCCTCAGTTGACCCAATCATGGGAGAGGTTGACCGGTAATGTCTTACTTCACTGAAGAGAACCTTCGCCGAGCGCACGAAACTATCGGAAAATATCCTCGTCCAAAGTCAGCAGTGATTCCATTACTGCACTTAGCGCAAGAACAAAACGGCTGGATCACTAACGAAGCAATGACCCAGATTGCCGAACTAACAGGGGTCACCTCTGCCGAAGTTTTAGGGACAGGCAGCTTCTATGAAATGTTTAAATTCCACCCAGTAGGAAAATATTTAATAAATATATGTACGAATATTTCTTGCCAACTGCTAGGAGCCGAAGAACTTCTACACCACGCAGAATCAACCCTTGGAATATCAGATGGTGAGACAACAGAAGACGGTTTGTTCACACTTGAAGATGTTGAATGTATTGCAGCCTGCACAGAAGCACCATGTTTCACTGTAAATTATCGGTATTTCCATCGAGCTAACGAACATGTCCTCGATGAGGTGGTGGCTGACTTACGCTCTGGCCGAAGCCCTTTAGGTAAGGGAAACCAAGGTGACAGTGGGGAAATCCCGCCTCATGGAACTCTGTCCCGAATTCAACAACACATCCCATCAGATCGTAAAGCAGGGATAGTTCCACCAGAAGAATCAAAGAATGCACCACATTGGATGAATCAAAGCCCAGGAGAAATTCAATCATGAATACTTCAGCTCCTGCCTTTGCCGCCGGCTATATAAATAATGACGGTCCGAAACTCATTACTGAGAGATTCAAATTCGAGGACTCATTCACGATAGAAAGATTTTTGGATACAGGCGGGTATAACGGGCTTCGTAAAGCTCTTGAAAGAAAACCTTCAGAAGTTCACGAAGAAGTACGTGATGCCGTTTTGCTTGGTCGCGGCGGCGCTGGATTCCCTGCCGGAGTGAAATGGGGATTCTGCCCCGAAGGAGTCTGGCCAAGATATCTCGTAGTTAATGGAGATGAAAGCGAACCTGGGACTTATAAAGATCGCCTCCTTATGGAAAGAGACCCACACCAATTAATTGAAGGATGCCTTATCACTTGTTATGCCCTAGGTCTTTCTCAATGTTTCCTCTATGTGCGAGGAGAAATGGCTTTAGCTCAAGAACGTATAGCGGCAGCACTTAATGAAGCCTATGAAGCGGGATACGTTGGCCGCGAGATCTTAGGAACACAATTCTCGGTTGACATTATTCTTCATTGGGGTGCTGGTGCTTACATTGTTGGAGAAGAAACAGCACTCATTGAAAGCCTTGAAGGCAACAGAGGCATGCCGCGACTTAAACCCCCATATTTTCCAGCCGCAATTGGCCTTTACGGTCAGCCAACAATCGTAAACAACGTAGAAACCTTGTCAAATGTTCCTTGGATAATCGACAACGGCGCTTCTGCCTACAAAGAAATGGGATCAGAAACATCTCCAGGTACACGATTATTTGCTATATCCGGACATGTAAATAGACCAGGTGTATACGAAGTTGAACAAGGCGTTACAACATTTCGCGATTTGTTTTATGGAGAAAATTTCTGCCAGGGCATTAGAGACGGAAACCAACTTAAGATGTTCATACCTGGTGGCGGATCCGCCCCTTGGTTCTTTGAAGAACATCTTGATCTGCCTCTAGAAGCTCGACCTGTAGGAGAAGCTGGATCAATGCTCGGCTCTGGGGCGATCGTAGTTATGGATGAAACAACCGATGCTGTTCAAGCCTGTTTAAGAGTGGTTCGGTTTTTCGCTAGAGAGTCCTGCGGGAAATGCTCACCATGCCGAGAAGGGACTACATGGGAAGAAAAAATCTTGCGTCGAATATATGAAGGGAAAGGCAGACCATCAGACATCGAACTTCTTCTCGATATAGGAGACAACATAAGTCCTGGTCCTTATCCGGTAGCGTCTTTTAGCGATCAGGGACTTGAAGCAGTCCCGTTCCCACCAAGCCAAACCACGATTTGTCCTTTAGGGCCATCATCAGTTGCCCCAATTGTTTCGGCAATACGCCGCTTTAGAGATGAATTTGAAAGCCGAATAACGCTTCGTGAGAGCATCCCAGTTGCCGCCGCCCCAGCCTCAGCAGAGGGAGGGAACAATGAGTGACGAAACAATGAATGAAATTGAAATAGTCCTCAATGGGAAGAAAGTAATTGCAAATCCCGGGGAGCTTTTAATTGATGCTGCTGAGCGAATGGGTACCGAAATACCAAGATTCTGCCATCATTCTCGCCTTAAGCCGGTAGGGATGTGCCGAATGTGTCTAGTAGAAGTTGACACTGGAAGAGGGCCAAGTTTGCAACCTTCTTGCATGTTGACTTGTCAACCAGGCATGACCGTTGAAACTGAATCAGAAAAAACTGTCAAAGCACAAGATGGTGTCTTAGAATTTCTTCTCATAAATCACCCTCTTGACTGTCCAATTTGTGACAAAGGTGGAGAATGCCCGCTACAGGACCAAACACTTGCCTATGGACCTGGTGAAAGTCGATACATCGAGCCAAAACGTAATTTTGAAAAACCGATACCAATAAATGAAAATGTTTACTTAGACCGAGAAAGATGCATTCTTTGCGACCGATGTACTCGATTCGCGGACGAAGTAGCTGGAGACAAACTAATACATTTCCAAGGGCGAGGCGCCCAAACCGAAGTAAACACTTTTCCAGATGAGCCATTCAGTTCTTATTTCAGTGGGAATACCGTACAGATATGTCCGGTAGGTGCACTTACAGCTAAGCCGTACCGTTTCAAAGCAAGACCATGGGATCTTGAGGAAGCAGAGTCAACCAGCATGTTCGACTCAGTTGGAAGCCGTATTTCTATACAAGCTTCTAGAAATCAAGTTTTACGTCTTCAAGGAGTGGACTCAGATTCAGTGAATTGGGGATGGCTTTCCGATAAAGAACGGTTTATTTTTGAAGCCTTTAGTCATCCCGATCGCTTAAACACTCCACTAATGATAAAAGATGAGGATAAAAATTCCCAGTTAGAAAAAGCCTCTTGGCCAGAGACACTAAAAGCGGCTGCTCAACTCCTAAGTGAAACCTCACCAGATCGAATAGCCGTCATTGGAGGCTCACGTTTAACCAATGAATCACAATATGCATGGACAAAAGTAGCTAAAGGAATCTTAGGAACAGATCATGTAGATGCACAGATCGGAGACGGTCTCCCAGCAGAGTTTTTATTAGGGCTACCTCGTGCAACAATCAACCAAGCCTGCCAGCCGGGAGGGACAATAGTGCTTTTAGGCCCTGACCTAAAAGAGGAACTTGGTTCGCTCTATTTACGTATTCGTCATGCCGTAGTACATGACGGAGCGACTCTTATTGAGTTAACACCTACTTCAACTGGATTAACCCCATATGCCACCCATAGCTTACGCATTCGACCAGGAGAAACACTGGAAGTAATACAAGCAATGTTTGAAGATGGCGGCGTGGCCCCAATTGGAGGGATTGATCCCGACGAAGCAAAGATTGTTGGAGCGTTATTACAAAACACAGAGGACATAACTGTACTGCTTGGACGGTCTTCATTAGCCGAAGCAGAAGGACCAGTTATAGATGCTGCTTTAGCTCTATATGACCGTCTAGCAGATGTGAAATTTCTCTCTCTATTACGACGTGGAAACATCCATGGAGCTTTTGATATGGGTATGGCCCCGAATCTATTACCTGGGCGAGTGACAATAACAGCTAATCAAAAAGCAATTCATGAAGTATGGCCAACAACGCCTACACATAAAGGAAATACGACCTTTGAAACTCTAAAAGCAGCTGAAAAAGGGGAAATAGACGTCCTGTTACTTTTGGGAGCAGATTTACTTGGAGATTTTCCTGACAAAGAACTAGCGCAAAAAGCTATTGATAATACAAAAAAAGTTATTGCGATTGATTTATTCCCAAACAAAACTAATCAGAGAGCTGACATAGTATTTCCGGCCGCGGGCCCGACAGAAATAGATGGGACTTTTACCAACTTAGAAGGACGTATCAGCGTAGTTTCAAGAAAAGTAACACCTCCTGGTACGGCGCGACCAGACTGGATGATTGCAGTAGACCTATCGCACTACTTAAATAAAGATCTTGGCTTCAACTCAGTTGAAGAGATTTGGGCAGAAATTGAAAAAATTTCTTCTATACATAACGGCGTCATTGAAGCACTTTCTGACAATGCCCGCGAAGGTGTATTGGTTGAAGGTGAACTTGAATTATTGCGACCAGAAAAAACCAAAGTTCAAAGTCATGACGCTTATTCATTTCGTTTAATCGTCACAAGATCAATGTATGACCAAGGGGTATTTAACGCCCATAGTCAGTCGTTGAAAGGTTTAACCCCAGATTCTTTTCTTGGGTTTGAGCCAACTGATTTTGCAGCCCTTGGAGTTGAAAAAGGTCAAGAAGTAGAAGTTTTAGGACCAAAAGGATCAGTAACTTTACCTGCTAGACCAGACTCAAAAGTAGCAAAAGGAACTGTCCATATTGGTTTCAATCATGCAGGTTTTGATGTATCAGAACTTATCGACGCATCTATGCCGGTAACCGATTTAACGGTGGTTTCAAAATGATGATTCTTGGGGCCGATCCATTACTGAGTGGAAATGTAGACCTCACTGCAGTGCTTATCGTTTTGATGAAAGTTGGGATTGCATTTGCTTTCTTACTTGTAGCGGTCATGTTGATGATTTGGTTTGAAAGAAAATTAATAAGCGACATGCAAAATCGAATTGGACCCTCAGTAGCTGGACCGTGGGGAATACTTCAAACACTTGCCGATGGAATCAAGTTATTTTTTAAAGAAGATCTCATACCGAATCGCTCAGATCGGTTTGTGTTCAAACTTGCTCCCTATTTATCACTTGTACCAGCATTTCTAGTCTTCGCAATTGTTCCAATCGGCGGAGATTTCCGTGATGGAAAAGAAGGAATCGTTACTTGGTTCGGTCGTGAAACATTAGTTCAAGTTGCTGATCCACCAATAGGTATTCTTTTTTTCCTGGCAATGTCTTCAATTGCTGTTTATGGTGTCATGCTCGCAGGGTGGTCTTCAGGGTCAAAGTACCCGCTGCTTGGAGCTGTTCGTTCTTCTGCTCAAATGATTAGTTACGAAGCAGCGCTTGGGCTTTCAATCGCCACAGTGTTTTTAATGAGTGGGACCTTGTCAACAAATGGAATTGTTGCAGATCAATCAACGTGGAATTGGAACCTAGTAACAACTGGGGTGGTTCCATTTATAATTTTTGTTATTGCCGGAACGGCTGAGCTCAATCGGCCCCCCTTTGACTTAGTTGAAGCTGAACAGGAATTAGTTGGAGGATTCCATACCGAATACAGTGCGCTGCGTTTCGCTCTTTTCTTCCTCGCTGAATTCATGAATGTCATAACTATGTCCGCTATAGCAGTAACCCTTTTCTTAGGAGGACCAAATGGTCCGATATTGATTGAAAGTGTTTCATGGATTTGGCCACCATTTTGGTTCTTCTTAAAAGTGGGCATGTTTCTCTTCGTCTTTGTCTGGCTTCGAGCTACCCTTCCAAGACTCCGATATGACCAACTCATGGACCTTGGTTGGAAAGTACTCATCCCGGCATCTCTAGGATGGTTCCTATTAATTGCAGCCCTAAATATTGCAAATGACCGACAATGGCAATCTTGGATTGTCATCATGGTGGGTTTACTAGGCATGTCTGTTGGTGCCTTAGCTTTAATGGCATCTATTCGCAAAGCAAAGAGTCAAAGAGCTTCTCAAGAGTTTGAGGAGGCGACTTAATGGGATATTTACAAGGGTTTGCTGTTACTTTCCGAAAATTATGGGAAAAAAGGGTGACGGTTCCTTATCCGGAAAATAAACGTGTCAAACCCGCGCGACTTCATGGACGTCACGTACTAAATCGCTATGAGGATGGAATGGAAAAATGCATCGGATGCGAACTCTGCGCAGGAGTGTGTCCTGCGAACTGCATCTATGTTCGTGGCGCAGACAATCCCGAAGACAACCCAGTTTCACCTGGTGAAAGATATGGATTTATATATGAAATCAATTATCTCAGATGTATTCATTGCGACTTGTGCGTTGAAGCTTGCCCAACACAAGCAATCACTGAGACAAAACTTTTTGAATTCTCTTTCACTAACCGCGAAGACGCTGTTTATACCAAAGATGAATTAGTTGTTGATGAGACAACGGGGCTGCCTCAGCATCTTCCCTGGGAAGATTGGCGACCTGGAGAAGATTTACAAACTTCAGCATGGATGAGAGCAACTTCTCCAAATGGTTCCAGCGAATATGTCGGAAAAGTCGCTTGGGATAGTGAACTCGGCTATGGAATACGAGCCCCTGAAGATAACAAGATTGAAGACGGTGAATGATGGAAGTCACAGTTTTCATTATCTGCAGCGTCATCGTCCTTTCAGGAGCGCTTGGTGTTTTAATAGCACGAAATCCGGTTCATGCAGCTCTCTTTCTAGTAGAGACATTATTTGGGATAGCTGTTCTCTTTATAATGTTGGACGCAACTTTCTTAGCAGCAGTTCAAGTTGTGGTATATGCAGGAGCTATCGTTATCCTCTTTCTTTTCGTCATCATGCTCCTCGGTGTTGACAAAGCCGAAGACCTCGGAATTGAACCGATTTCTGGCCAACGACCGTTGACAATAATCATTGGAACATCAATCCTTGGTTTAGTACTCACAACACTCTTGATTTCTGTCAATGGACCTACTGGTACTTTGGCACCGGCACCGGAACCAACGACGAATACAAAAAACCTTGGTGAAACGTTATTCACCGATCACTTATTCGCAGTTGAACTTACTGCGCTTTTACTCACAGTTGCTGTTGTTGGAGCAGTTTCTCTAGCGCGGCGAATAAAAGGACCTCTACAACCTTTACCGATCGTTGAAGCGGTTAGTGATGAAGAGATCGAAGTTCAAGAAACTAAGGATGTGGAGTAATGGAAGTCACCACAACCTGGTATCTCGTTCTTGCAGCAGCGCTCTTTACGACTGGAACAGTAGGTGTTCTAATAAGACGAAACCCACTTGTTCTATTTATGTGTGTTGAGCTAATGCTAAATGCAGTCACACTCACGTTTGTCGCTTTCGGATCCGCTCTTGGAGGCTTAAGCGGCCAAATGGCAGTTTTCTTTGCTCTCGTTGTAGCTGCTGCTGAAGTGGTGATTGGGTTAGCAATTATTGTGGCTATAGCGCGTAGGCATCCAACTACAGCTATTGATGATTTTTCAACACTGAGGGGTTAATGAATGTCTGATCTAGCTTGGCTAATTCCCATACTTCCTCTGTTCGGTTCGTTGATTTTGTTGTTATCAGGTCGCCGTATAGGGGAGCCTAGATCAGGATGGATTGCGACTTCTTACGTTCTAGCTTCCTTTGTTCTGACATTTATTGTCTATCTTGATGTCCTATCTCACGATGAGCATCATCGCCGCTTTACTTCAACTTTATTTACATGGATTCCTGCTGGAGACTTTTCTGTAGACATAGGTTTTCTTGTTGACCCTCTATCTCTAACAATGTGCTTATTTATAACTGGAGTCGGGACATTAATACATCTTTATTCCATCGGATATATGCACGGAGATCCTGACTTCAGTCGCTTTTTTGCTTATTTAAATCTATTTACCTTCTCAATGCTGATGCTTGTGCTTGGAGATAATTTACTACTCACATTTTTAGGTTGGGAAGGCGTCGGGGCTTGTTCCTACTTACTTATTTCTTTCTGGTTTACAGATGAAAAAAATGCCTCAGCAGGGAAGAAAGCATTTATAACAAATCGCATCGGTGACTGGGGATTCATGATTGCGATCTTCTTAACTTTCTTTACTTTTGGTTCTATAAATTATGCAGAGATTCTTGACACAGCTGCATCGAACCAAGTTCTTGAATCCACAGCAACGTTAATAGCCGTCATGCTATTTATTGGAGCGATTGGAAAATCCGCACAATTCCCCTTATACCTGTGGCTACCTGATGCTATGGCCGGCCCAACTCCAGTTTCAGCATTAATCCATGCAGCGACCATGGTTACCTCAGGTATCTATCTCTTAACTCGAGTAAATCCAATACTTGCAGATGCGGCCTCATGGGTTCCCACAATGATCGCATGGGTGGGTGTAGGGACAGCCTTATTTGCAGCCACCGTCGCCGTGGCGCAAAACGACATTAAAAAAGTTTTGGCTTACTCAACAGTCAGTCAACTTGGTTACATGTTCTTAGCAGTAGGAACCGGCGCGTATGTCGCTGCAATTTTCCACATGGTAACCCATGCATTCTTTAAAGCACTTCTATTCTTAGGCTCAGGATCCGTAATACATGGGATGGATGGAGACCAAGACATGCGGCATTATGGAGGTTTACGCCGACTAATGCCAATTACCAGCATCACTTTTATTATTGGCTGGCTAGCTATTGCAGGCGTACCGCCATTTTCTGGGTTTTGGTCAAAAGACGAAATCCTAGCTTTCGCTTGGAACGAATCACCCGCCTTATGGGCAGTTGGCTTAGTAACTGCTGTCTTGACAGCTTTTTACATGACAAGACAAGTGATCCTTACTTTCTTTGGGCGATATAGGTTCGCTGATGCTCGGCCAGAAGAAATAGCGACAGCATGGGAAACACGTATTGGAAGAACTGTTGAGATGGCCGAAGAAATTGCTGCTGAAATTGAAAAAATTCAAAAAGAAATAGGAGAAACTCAAACTGAACTTGAAACAGCAAAAACCCACTTAACTGAAACTCAACAAGCCGCAACAGAAATAGATCCGAATGCTAATGCCGAATCTGATTCTGAAGCTTTGGCAGAAGCTGTAATCAAAGCAGAAGATCAGGTAGTTAGCGCTGAAAATAAACTTCTCGAACTCCAAAACGCTTTACAACTTGCAGAAGAAAACTATGAAACAACTAAAAGAGAGATTGAAGAAATAAAGAGCGAAGCTGATGAAGAGTCTCAGCAACTTGATTCTATTTTTGACGATATTCCAGATGTCAACAAAGTTAAAGAGTATTTACCGGCCGAAGTTGAAAAAAGAGTTGAGCATCATCCCCATGAATCCCCATGGACTATGACACTTCCTTTAGTCATACTTGCCGGACTCGCAACAGTTGCAGGTCTTATCCAGCTTCCCTTCTCAAGCACCCTTAAGCGGCTTGAGCATTGGTTAGAACCAACCCTATTTCATAACGAGGTTCATCTGACAATTAGCGGTGGAACAATGTGGTTATTAGCCGTAATAGCCGTAGTAAGTGGACTCTTTGGCGTTTTATTTGCAACATTCGTCTATCAGAAGAAGCGTATTCGTCCTCAAGTCTTCGAAAAAACTTTCCTTGCTGACGCGTGGACTATAGACCGTCGAGTGTCAAACTTTATGGGAGGACCTGGTACTCGTGGATTCCAAGCAATTTCTTCATTTGATAGTCAAGCAGTAGACGGAACAATTAATGGTGTAGCTCGTCTTGTCGAATGGAAGTCGAAGGGTCTACAGAAAATACAGAATGGGCTAATACGAACTTACGCTGCTCTGATTGGGTTAGGAGTAGTTGCTTTGCTTTGTTGGTTCCTCGTGAGGTCTAATATCTGATGAGTACCACATCTTTTGCTTTAGCTGCATCAAGTACCTTTCCTGTACTTCCTTCATTAATAATCATTCCGCTTATTGGGGCACTCCTGATAACAGTTACTTCACGTCAAAGACCAGAGCTACTGAAATTAATAGCCGTTATTACTTCCATAACGACTGGAGCTATTTCGATTTGGCTTTTAACCGCATTTGATTCGAGTCATGAATCTCACGGTTTTCAGTTCACCAGCCATCATGAATGGTTATCCGACCTTGGGATCTCTTGGTCCTTTGGTCTTGATGGAATTTCTTTATTCCTAGTAGTCCTTACAGGGGTTCTGTTTCCACTTGCACTTCTCGCTACCGATCCTGAACATAGTGGACGAGCATGGTACGGATGGTTACTAATTCTTGAAGCTGGAGTAATGGGGGTATTCATCAGTTTGGACCTAGTTATGTTCTTCTTATGCTTTGAAGCCGTACTAGTACCAATGTATTTCCTGATAGGTCGCTGGGGTCATGGCAATCGGACCTATGCCGCAATGAAATTCTTTCTTTACACCATGGCCGGTTCAGCGTTAATGCTGGTAGGAATTCTTGCTTTAGCATTTTTGCATGCAGATGCAACAGGTAATGCAATTACATTCGACCTTGTAGAAATTGCTGAGTCACAAAGCCTGGCAACAACTACCGCCCGTTGGGTGTTCTTGTCTTTTGCTCTTGCCTTCGCTGTCAAAGTTCCAATTTTTCCTCTGCACACGTGGCTGCCAGATGCTCATACGGAAGCCCCAACAGCTGGGTCAGTGATTCTTGCCGGTGTTTTACTTAAGCTCGGAACTTACGGATTTCTAAGGTTTGGACTTTATCTTTTCCCAGAAGCATCACATTATTTTGCTCCAGTATTTCTTACTTTAGGAGTAGTAGGGATTCTTTATGGCGCAGTTGTTGCAACAATGCAGAAAGATCTTAAGCGTCTTGTGGCGTATTCATCAGTAGCCCATTTAGGTTTTATTGTTTTAGGAACCTTCGCCCTCAATACAGAAGGTATTGAAGGAGGGCTTCTGCAAATGGTTAATCACGGAGTATCAACAAGCGCTCTTTTCTTGCTTGTTGGGATGATCTATGAACGGACGCACACTCGACAAATACAAGATCTTGGCGGTCTTCAAAAATCAGTACCAGTGATGGCAGGAGTCTTTACTTTGGTGATGCTATCTTCCATCGGATTACCAGGTCTTAATGGGTTTGTTGGAGAATTTCTTATTCTTCTTGGAGCCTTCAATGCTCACCGATGGTGGGCCTTAGTTGCCACAGTAGGGGTTGTACTAGCAGCGCTATATCTGCTTTGGGCTTACCAGCGAGTATTTCACGGTAAAACTCAAGACGAAACGAAAGCAGATATCCCAGATTTGTCTCTCAAAGAAAAGTTAATTCTTGGGCCATTAATTGGGTTAATAATTTTTATGGGCGTGTACCCACGTCCAGTGATAGAGCGCATGGAACCAGCAGTAGATGCTCTTATCGAACATATTGAAGTCCATGTTGAAGGATTCAATGAACCAATTACACAAAAGGGGTCATCTATCCAAGTGGATGATTCTTCAGACCATGGAGGGCACGAATAATGTTTGCTGAGTTGCAGACGATTCCTGGCCCACAAGTACTGTGGTGGGCATTAACCCCACTCCTTCTCCTTAGTGGAGGCGGATTACTTCTTTTAACCCTTTCTTCTCTTAGAACTAATCTCCCAAGATGGGGTTCTACAACGTGGGTAATTGGCATCTCAACAGCCGCCTTTATTTCTTTGTTTCCAATTTGGAACCGAATTTCAGAAGAAGGACCGCGAACATTTCTTGCTGACGCTGTTGGTATAGACCACAGTTCTTTATTCATCACAGGAATTTTGATTCTGGTAGTTGCCGCGACAACACTACTTTCGCATTCATATCTACAAAGAGAAGATCTGCCGGAAATAGAGCTCTACGTTCTCCTTCTCCTCGCTGCGGCAGGGGGAATAGTAATGGCTTCTGCTAATGGTTTAATAGTTCTATTTCTTGGAATCGAGATACTCTCACTCGCTACTTACGTATTAGCGGCATACCATTTAAGAAGAATTGAATCTCAAGAAGCAGCACTTAAATATTTCATACTTGGTGCGTTCGCCTCAGCATTCTTACTTTATGGAATTGCTTTGATTTACGGAGCAACTGGATCCACAAACCTAGTCGAAATTAATGCGTGGCTTTCAAAAAATATTCTTTTCGAAGACGGACTACTTCTAGCAGGATTTGCCATGCTGCTAGCAGGTCTTGGTTTTAAAGTTGCTGCAGTTCCCTTTCATGCATGGACCCCAGATGTTTATCAAGGCGCACCTAGCCCTGTTGTCGGTTGGATGGCAGCTGGAGTAAAAGCAGCAAGTTTCGCGGCTTTATTAAGAGTATTTGTATCTACATTTGGCTCTTATTCAGCTGACTGGCGCCCAGCATTAGCAGCTTTAGCTATCGCATCTGTATTAGGCGGATCTATTGGCGCCGTTGTACAAAAAGATGTGAAGCGTATGTTGGCTTATTCGTCTATAACTCATGCCGGGTTTTTATTAATAGGCGTGGAGGCAGCGACCGAACGTGGCACAACAGCGACTTTCACTTACTTAGCGATTTATGCTTTTCTCGCAGTCGGAAGTTTTGCGGTTATTTCGGTTCTCGGTCATGAGGGAGATAACAAACACACTCTCGAAACTTATAAGGGGCTAGGAACACGTAAGCCGGTATTAGCTGGGGCATTTACTGTTCTCCTACTTGCGCAAGCAGGGGTGCCATTTACATCTGGTTTCATAGCAAAGTTCGGTGTTATCGCTGCTTCGGTTGAAGCCCGATCATGGACACCAGCCATCGTGGCGATGCTAGCTACCGCAATTGCAGCGTTTGTTTATTTGCGAATCATTGTGAGCATGTATCTTTCAGAACCTTCCCAAGAAGGTTCTGTATCTGTGGATCTTGGATCGCGAATAGTAATTGCCGTATCAGCAGCATTAACTATCGTGATAGGGGTGTTCCCATCGTTCCTAGTTGATCTCGCAAATAATGCAATACCGATTTTGGTAGGAGGATAAATGTCTAAATCTCTTCTAATTTCCCCATTGCCTAGTATTTCGTCAGATAATCTTGATTTAATGCCAAATATTTCCTATTGGTGTTGGTCTTTACCCCTTGAAATAGTTAGGTTCTAATTCCGTGTCAGAGTTCCTTCGTAGTTGGTTGACCCTAGTACTTTTTGGTGGTTTAGCAGTTCTCGTCGTAGGCACTTTTTTAGGTTTAGCTAGCCTTGTTCGACCTAGTCGAAACACTCCCGAAAAAAACATGAATTATGAAAGCGGTGTGGACCCACAAGGAGATATGTGGAGCCAATCAAACATTCGTTATTACGTTTTTGCTCTTATGTTTGTTTTATTTGACGTTGAAGCTGTTTTCATTTTTCCTTGGGCCGCAAGACTCGAAACATACGGTGTGTTCGGGTTAGTGGAAATGGCTATCTTCATTTTTATTCTCGCACTTGGCTTGTTTTACGCTTGGAGGAAAGGTCTTCTCCGATGGGTTTAGTAGAAAATGGCAAGCTACCTAAGCCGCTGGCATCACTTTTGAATGTCAGTCGCAAATATTCTCTTTGGGTGTATCAATGGGGGTTAGCTTGCTGCGCAATTGAAATGGGAGCAGCATTTGCTTCTCCACGGTATGACGTAATGCGTCTTGGGGTTATCCCATTTCCTGCAAGCCCACGTCAAGCTGACATGGTCGTTATCGCAGGCACAGTCACTGACAAAATGGCACCAGTAGTAAGAAGACTCTATGAACAGATGCCTGAACCAAAGTATGTGATATCTATGGGCTCATGCTCAAATAGTGGTGGCCCTTATTGGGACAGTTACTCCGTGACTAAAGGCGTTGATCAGATAATTCCGGTAGATGTGTATGTGCCAGGTTGCCCACCAAGACCAGAAGCCCTGTTAGAGGGAGTAGTGCTCCTTCAAGAACGCATTGCATCTGAAGATATGACCGAACGATGGAACGGTGATCCAATTGTCGTCTCCTGAAGATACACAACCAGAAGAAGAGGAAACTGAAATTCCTCAAAGTGATGAAGCTCGAGAAGAGTTGGTGGCCGAGATAGAAAAAGAACTCGGTGATGCGCTTATCGCTACAGAAATTACCCCAGAAGTTGACGTTTGGGCACGCGTGACAAAAGAAGCCTGGCTTGATACTGCCAGAATTCTTCTGCATCGCTGCAACATGAAATATTTCAATTTTCTTTCTGCAATCGATTGGATGCCTTCACCATATGGACGAGATTTAGATGCTCAAGTTGACCAGCCTGAACCAATTAACCCAGAAGAAATGTCTTGGGGAATAACTGGGGGAGAAACAAGATTTCAAATGCTCGCGCGAGTTCATGACCCAGAAAATCATTTAGGGATTTCAATAAAAGCCGATCTAGACGAAAGCGATCTCTCTATTGAATCTTGGTCGCCAATTTACCCTGGAGCAGACTGGCATGAAAGAGAAACGTCCGAGATGTTTGGAATCGTTTTCCTAAATCATCCAAATCCGGTGAACCTTTATCTTCCAGGAGATTTTGAGGGGTATCCACTTAGAAAAGATTTTGCTTTGTTGTCTAGGCGAATCAAACCATGGCCCGGAATAGTTGATGTTGAGGACATGCCCGGAGAGGAATCTGAAGATGAAGAGGTGGAGGCATGACTGACGTGACTGACACCAAACAAATGGCTTACATCGCGGCACAAGCTGCAGATGCGAGAGTAAACCTTGAAATTGAAACCGAAGGGATGACCCTCAACATCGGGCCACAGCATCCAGCTACTCATGGAACTTTGCGAATAGTGGTAAAACTGGATGGGGAACAAGTTATTTCAGCTGAACCACTAATGGGATACATGCACCGTGGTTATGAGAAATTATCTGAAGTACGAACGTATCCGCAGGTAACCACTCTGGTAAATCGTATTGATTGGCTAGGAAGTTTCGCCAACGAAGTTCCTTTTATTTTAGCCGCAGAGCAATTAATGGAAGTAGAAGCTCCTCCTCGTGCACAATGGATACGCACCGCACTTTTTGAAATGTCACGTATCGCAAATGTGGTGCTTTTTCTTGGCGATATGGGGGTTCAACTTGGAGCTGTTACCCCCGTATTTTTTGCATTCCGTGATCGAGAATTCATTCTTAATCAAATAGAAGCAGTAACAGGTGGAAGATTTCACCCCAACTTTGATCGAATCGGTGGGTTAAGAGATGACCTACCAAAAGGATGGATTGAAGAAACACAAGGAGTTCTAAAGAGAATACGAGATTTCTGTGATGAAATTGAAACACTTGTTGTTGGGAATGAGATCTTTCAATCTCGAACAAGAAATATTGGGGTGATACCTCCAGATGTTGGACTTTCTTACGGATTATCAGGAGCAAATATTCGTTCAAGTGGAGTTGATTGGGATATACGGAGAGACGGTGGAGTAGGCCTTGTTCATCATGAATTAGATTGGAAAGTTTGGACGCATCCAGACGGAGATTCCTTTGCACGATTCTGGGTACGTTTACAAGAAGTACGTGAATCGTGCACGATGATTGAACAGATACTTGACGGAATACCAGCAGGGCCTGTTATGGCTAAAGTTCCGAGAATCATAAAAGTCCCAGCAGGTGAAGCATATGTTGAAACTGAAAATCCGCTTGGGGTAATGGGCTATTACATTGTTTCTAAGGGAGACCTAACTCCATTTCGCGTAAAGATTAGATCAGCCTCCTTCAACAATGTGTCTATTACACCCTGGCTCTTAAAAGGAGTTTATGTTCCAGACGTGATCTCTATCTTGGCCAGTTTGTATTTCATCTTGGGAGATATTGATCGATGAGCGTGGTATTAGCAGACCTTGCTTACTGGCAGGAAACGACAATTCGTTTGGTTGTCGGTTTATTAGCAGTCCTGCTTCCAGCTGGGACACTGGTCTATCTTTTCCTATTCAAAATGATGAGTTTCATGCAAAGCAGACTTGGCCCTATGGAAGCAGGACCGTATGGTTCCCTGCAACTTTTAGCTGAGGTAGGCAAATTTCTCCAAAAAGAAGACATCTTGCCAAAAGCTGCGGATCGTCTTGTCTTTAAACTCGCCCCATTCGTTGTACTGATATCTACCTTCCTTCTAATTCTGGTTATTCCTGCAGGTCCAGACCTCTGGTTCATAGATGTAGACACCGGCATATTCCTCGCCCTTGCCGTTTCATCAATCTCAGTTATCGGCATCCTTATGGCCGGATGGGCCTCGTCATCAAAATATTCACTTTTAGGTGCACTACGAGCAACCGGGCAACTTATCGCTTATGAACTTCCAATGGTTCTAGCTGTAGTCGGGGTCATCATTCAGGCGGGAACTCTTAATGTTCAAGACATCGTTCTCGCCCAAGCCACCGGAGAAATTTTTGGATTCGGCGGAATAGGCAACCCTTTTGTAATCACACAATTTTTAGGTTTCTTAATCTTCTTGATTGCAGTTCAAGCAGAACTCACACAACCACCATTTGACATGCCAGTTGCCGAATCTGAATTAGTGACTGGGTATCTAACTGAATATTCAGGATTACGGTTCTTAATGTTCTTCATCGGAGAATTTGCTACGGCCGCTATCTTTTCTGCTTTAGCTGCCACTCTTTTCCTCGGAGGATGGTATGTCCCCGGTCTTGACGTTACAGATAACCTATTTAACGTCATCGGGCCTATCATCTTGCTCGGAAAAACTTTATTAATAGCATTCTTTATTTTTTGGTTTCGGTTCACTTATCCAAGATTTCGCGAGGATCAACTTCAACAATTGGCATGGAAAGTTCTCATTCCGCTGTCATTGATCAATATCGTGATAACCGGTGTACTTAAGGTGGTCTTCTAATGTTTAAAAAAATCAAAGTGCCAGGACTCATTAAGGGCTTAGGGGTTACATTTAAGACTCTTGTAAGAACACTTACAAAAGGTGCTCACACTGTTCAGTACCCGCATGTTAAGGAATCTCCACCAACCCGAGCTCGAGGGGTAATAGCGCTTCACGAAGAAAATTGCACCGCATGTATGCTCTGTGCCAGGGAATGCCCAGATTGGTGCATTTACATTGAAGGACATAAATACAAAGCACCTCCACGTCGACCCGGTGGAAAACCAAGAAAGAAAAATGCTCTTGATCGATTCGACATTGACTATTCCCTTTGCATGTTTTGTGGAATATGCGTTGAAGTCTGCCCATTTGAAGCATTGTTCTGGACACCAGAATACGAATACTCAGAATTAAAAATCGCTGACCTTCTTCATGACAAAACCTTGCTTAGTCAATGGATGGAAACAGTTCCAGATTTTGAAGACTATGAGGCCGGTAGTGAAGCAAAGGTATTAAAGGTCCCTCGATGAACGTTTTTGCAGAGATGACAGGGCTTGATCCTCTTACAAGCGGTGAAGTAGTGGTGGCTCAGAATATCGCCTTTGGTTTAATTGCGATAATTATGATTTTCAGCGCTCTTCGGATGGTCACTACTCGCAATGTTGTTCATGCGGCGTTGTATCTTGTGATTGTTTTAGCGGGTGCAGCGGCAATCTTTATTTTGCTAGGTGCAGAATTTGTCGGGGTCACACAAGTCTTAGTTTACATCGGAGCAATAGTCGTTCTTTTTCTCTTCGGAATCATGCTCACTCGGGGAGCATTTGGGGGTATTAATTTAGAAGAGAAAGCCGAGCAGCGAAAAATGTCAATTCTAGTTGCAGGTCTACTAGTGGTAGTAATGGGTGGCGCACTAATCAACACCTTCTCCGACGCAGAAATAGCACGTAGTTCTCCAAGCACAACTGCCACTGTAGGTGACAGTATTTTCAGTCAGTTCATTATCCCATTTGAGGCTGTTTCCGTACTCCTTCTTGCAGCCCTGATTGGTGCAATTGTGGTAGCGAGGAAGGATTGAGATGTATCTAAATCAATTCCTTCTCCTTTCCGCCGTATTATTCGCAATAGGGGTTTATGGGGTACTTGCTCGCCGAAATGGTGTTTTAGTACTCATGTCAATAGAACTAATACTTAACGCGGTAAACATAAATCTTGTGGCCTTTGCAGCTTTCCGAGAGTCCATTCCAGGAGAAGTGTTTGCCCTATTTGTTATTGCAGTAGCTGCAGCAGAAGTAGGAGTTGGGTTAGCGATGATCCTTCTCCTTTACCGTAATCGTAGAAATATTGATCTCACCGAGATCGATCTGATGAAGGGTTAAGTGATGACGGAATTTTTTATCATTGCTGAATCTGCTTCACAAAGCGGCATGCCACTCGGAATCACTTCGGGGGGATCTTGGCTGCTTCGCAATGCATGGATAATCCCTCTTTTGCCCGCACTTTCGTTTTTAGGGATCCTTTTCTTTGGTAAACGTATGCCAAAGAAGGGAGCTGAATTAGGAATAACAGCAGTCGGCGCAGCCTTTGTTTTAGCAGTACTTACTGGCATAGCGTGGTTCGATCATCGAGATAATTACCATGGCGAAGAAGCACATTTAGCGGTTGTTGCTTCAGAGCATCATGCTGAAGAAGGCCATTCAGATCACGAAAAAGAACATGATGAGCATTCCGATTATGACCATGGCCATGGGCACTCATCTTTGGCAGTTTCCAACACTGTTACCTGGTTCCAAACCAACGGAGTAGATCTATCAGTAGGGGTTCTTGTTGATGGACTCTCTGTAATGATGCTTTTTGTAGTCACTTTAATATCCCTTCTTGTTCATATTTACTCCACTGACTATGTGGGAGGAGATCGTCGTTATACCCACTACTTCGCATTCCTCTCTCTATTCAGTGCTTCAATGCTTACGCTCGTTATCTCAGAAAACACTCTCCAACTATTAGTCGCCTGGGAACTTGTAGGGGTTTGCTCCTTCGCACTCATTGGACATTGGTGGGAAGAGAAACCAAATAGTGATGCTGCACTTAAGGCCTTTCTCACAAATCGAGTTGGAGATATGGGTCTGTTGGTTGGGGTAACTATTCTTTTCTTCTCAGTAGGGTCGGTTTTACCAGACACATTTGGGTCGTTCTCAATAGCAGTAACGAACACAGTCGCAAATAACGGACTACTTTCACACACCGCATTATTAGTCGCAGCAGCCTGTTTGATGGCAGCAGTAATGTCTAAATCTGGACAGTTTTTTCTACACACATGGCTGCCAGACGCTATGGCAGGCCCCACTCCGGTCTCAGCGCTTATTCACGCCGCAACAATGGTAGTAGCGGGCGTATTTATGATCGCTCGACTCTACGGAGTCTTCTTTGAAGGATTATCAATAGGTGGCTCATCTATCAACCTCATGGCCCTTGTCGGAGGTATAACAACACTCGTTGGGGCATCTTTAGCTTTTGTTCAAAGGGACATAAAGAAAGTTCTAGCCTATTCAACCATCTCTCAGCTCGGCTATATGGTCCTTGCCTTAGGAGTAGGGGCTTGGACAGCAGCGGTATTCCATTTGTTCACGCATGCCTTCTTTAAAGCATGTCTATTCCTTGGTTCCGGCTCTGTAGCACATGCCGTACATAGCTTTGACATGAAATCAGACATGGGTGGTATGCGAAAAGCGATGCCTCACACTTACCGAACTTTTATTATCGGCTCCATTGCACTAGCTGGGTTACCTCCACTCGCAGGGTTCTGGTCAAAAGATGAAATATTGGCAGGCACTGGTGGATGGGGATTATTTGGCGGCACAGGAGGCAACGGTGCTTACACGCTGATGCTTGTCATGGGAATGATCACTGCGGCTCTAACCGCCGCATACATGACTCGATGTGTATACCTGACATTCTTTGGAGAATTTAGAGGACATGGAGACTTACACGAATCCGGGCCACGAATAGTAGTACCACTATGGATCTTGGCCGGATTTGCTGTAATCGCTGGGCTTTTCAACCTTCCAAAAGGTTTCCAATTAGTCCCAGATTCGTTCCAAGAACGATTTGGACATTATGTTGAACCAGTTGCTGGTTACTTTCCAACAATTGCTCACGCAACCCCATCATGGTCACTAGCTATAGTCTCAACTCTCATAGTTTTGGGAGGAGTAACTGCAGCATGGTGGTACTACTTCGTAAAAGTAGAAGCAGCTTCCAAAGCCGCCGGTAAAAGTCTTACAGAATTACCAAATGGGCCTACAACGGTTTACCCATTAGCGAAACTTATACATAACCTTCTTGATAAGAAATATTATTTAGATCACCTATACACCGGAATAATTGCCGGTGGAACAAAAGGCCCGCTAGCTCGCGTGGCCTATCGCTTCAACCAACAAGTGATTGACGGAACAGTTGATCGTGTCGGAGAGACAGCGGTGAAGTCTGGACAGTTTGTCTATGACAAAATCGACCAACTCGTGGTTGATGGAGCAGTCAACACCTCCGGACGTCTCTCTTCAGAGGCGGGTGGAGAATTACGTAAAGTTCAGTCCGGAAAGGTCCAAAGCTATGCAGCAATTTTGTTCGCAGCAGCTACAGTCCTCGCCGGAATATTGATCGTCATCGTTTAGGAGACGGCCAGCATGGAAAATTTCATTAACGATTGGGGACTAACAGTCACCACATTTATCCCACTGGTGGGAGTAGCAATAATGCTGCTTATACCAAGGGCACAAGAAGAACTTCACAAAAGGATGGCTTTAGCAACGTCACTTCTCGTTGCTGTCATGGGAGTCCTCATTTTGACTCAGTTCGACTTTGATGCGACTGACAAGCTTCAGTTTGCTGTCGATCATGTGTGGATAGACGTGATTAACAGTCATTACGCAATGGGTCTTGACGGGATGTCATTACCACTGGTGCTACTCACCATTTTGATAGTTCCCTTGTGCATTGTTTATTCATGGAACCACTTCCCTGAACCACAGAATCCAAAGGCTTTTCTTATACTTATTCTGGTCTTAGAGACAGGAATGATCGGAACGTTCATGGCTCAGGACCTAGTCCTTTTCTTCGTATTCTTTGAAGTTGTACTGCTGCCCATGTTCTTCATGATTGCCGTATGGGGAGGAGACGACCGACGATACGCGTCACTTAAATTCTTCCTTTACACCCTGTTCGGCTCGGCACTGATGTTAGTAAGTTTCCTAGCCCTTTACTTCTTGTCAGGATCAGAATCATTCGTTCTTTCAGATCTTATTGAAGCAGTGGCTGCAAACGAAATCTCAAGAACTGCTGGACTCTGGATCTTTGCTGGAATGTTCTTAGGATTCGGCATCAAAGTCCCCATGTTCCCTTTCCACACCTGGCTACCTGATGCTCATACACAGGCGCCAACAGTGGGGTCAGTAATTTTGGCTGCAGTCCTATTAAAACTTGGGACTTATGGGTTCATTAGAATCGCTATTCCAGTTCTACCCGAAGCCGCAGTTGAATGGGCTCCTTGGATTGGGCTACTCGCGGTAATTGGCATCATTTATGGCGCACTTGGCTGTTTAGCACAAACCGATATGAAGAGACTTATAGCGTTTTCTTCTGTAGCCCATATGGGTTTTGTCATGCTTGGGATCTCAACATTGACGGATTTTGGCATCAACGCAGCCATCATGGGCATGGTCGCTCATGGTCTAATCACTGGAATGCTCTTCTTTATCGCAGGATCAGTAAAAGAGCGGTATCACACGCTTGACATTGGACGTCTCGGAGGCCTTTTAGTCCAAGCACCACGAATGGGGTGGATCTTTGGCTTATGTGTAATGGCCTCATTAGGTCTCCCAGGTCTTGCAGGATTCTGGGGAGAGTTCCCCGCGATCCTTTCTGCCTACAACCCAGGCAATGGGCTCTCAGTAGTAACTTTCCGCACATTTATGGTGATAGCGGCGCTTGGAACAGTGCTTGCAGCCGGATATTTACTTTGGCTACTCCAGCGAGCAGCTTTTGGAACACCAAAAGAGGAATTTGCAGATGACCCAGCTATCACAGATGTGACTAAGCACGAATGGATTTCTTGGGCTCCGATCCTTGCACTTATCGTAGCTATCGGTATCTATCCGAATTTAGTTTTCCGAGTAACAGATGGCGCAGTAGACGCATCTTTAGATGATTGCCTACAAGTCAGTGCCTCTGAATTAACACCAGAACAAGCCGAAGCTCTTGGGTGTGACTCCATTTATGGTCTCGGCGAAATGTCACACCATGATGAACATGCAGCGGAGACTAATCAGTGACCACCCAACTCCTGACCCTAGCTTTTGAACGTCCAGTAATTGACTGGCACGCTGTAGCTCCTGAAATAACGCTCTTAGCTGTCGGCTGTCTAATAACTCTCATAGACATAGTCTTTTTAGAAAAAGCTCGCCCATACACTGCAACACTCGCAGGATTAGGGGTTCTCGCTACAGCAATCCCGATTATCACCCTCGCCATAGACGGCGTCGATAGGGTGCTTTTTGATGGCGCATACGTAGTCGATGACTTTGCTTTATTCACAAAAGCAATTTTCTTAATTTCGGGATACGTAATAATTCTTTTATCAACCAATTACGTAGCAGAAGGCGACTACTGGGAGAACGAATATTACGGCCTACTCCTCGCCTCGCTAATGGGCATGGTAATGATGTCCTCTTCACGGGACCTGATTTCTATCTTTGTGGCACTTGAACTTCTGTCCATCCCCGCCTACTTGATGGTGGCTTGGAGAAAAAGAGATGCACGTTCAAATGAAGCTGGTTTGAAGTATTACCTAATGGGCGTATTTGCATCCGCCGTGATGCTTTATGGAATGTCACTACTCTTCGGAGTTTCCGGCTCGACTCAACTATCTGATATCTCTAGTTACCTAGTTAGCGATGCCTCGTCTTCACTAGCTGCAGTCACACTGGCCATAGTCTTTGTTGTCGCAGGATTTGCATTCAAAGTATCAGCCGCTCCATTCCACACTTGGGCTCCAGATGTTTACGAAGGCTCCCCAACTCCAGTAACCGCTTTCCTCTCTGTAGCCTCAAAAGCAGCTGGTTTCGTAGCTTTATTGCAGTTAATTTATGTCGGGTTCCACAATCAGTCAGCTGTTTATGAGCCACTTATTTGGATTCTTGCAGCAGCTTCAATGACTTTCGGAAATCTAGTAGCACTCAAACAAACCAACATTGTTCGAATGATGGCCTACTCCGGAGTCGCCCAAACTGGCTTCATACTGGCCCCATTAGCGGTAGCCGGACATGCTGGACTAGAAGACCAAGCCCTATCTGCAGTTCTGACATATCTAGCAATATATGCAGCAATGAACTTAGGTGCATTTGCAGTAATCATCACACTTTCAAGAAAAACCGGATCAGCAGAAATCACATCATTTAGTGGAGCATTTCGATATGCCCCTGCCATGACAGTAGCGATGGCATTCTTCTTATTTTCCTTAGCTGGAATTCCGCCACTAGGTGGATGGTTTGCGAAATTTGAAGTCTTTAGTGTCCTCGCATCTTCAGATGATGTATGGGGCTATGCACTAGCAGTAATAGCAGCAATCAACTCAGTAATTGCTTTGTACTACTACGCAAGTGTTGCTCGACGTATGTGGGCTGATGAAGCACCAGAAAATGACCTAACTCCAGTATCTACAACCTCATCACTAGTTTCAGCACTAGTCATATGCGCAACGGTTACGCTGGCATTTGGAGTAGTACCGCAAATCGTAGGAAGATTTGCTGACGTCACTCTTTTAACTCTAGGAGGCTGAGATTAACGGCCTTCCAGAACGGTTGGCCGCCCGTATACGGGCAGAAGGACCTCTTTCATTTAATCAATGGGTTGAAGCGTGTCTCTATGACCCACAAGACGGATTTTATTCTTCTAGCGGTTCTGCCGGACGCAGAGGAGATTTCATTACTAGCCCAGAAGTTGGCCCACTCTTTGGAGCAGTGTTAGCCAATTGGATTGACAACAGATGGACTGATTTAGGGAAACCAGAAAACTTTGTTGTCCTAGAGGCTGGTGCAGGTCCGGGTACGTTAGCGAGATCTATTTTCGCCGCTAAACCTAAGAGCCTCACTAATGGAAGATACATAGCAATTGAACGTTCAGAGGCTCAAAGAAAAATTCACCCAGAAGAAGTGGAGTCGGTTGCCGATTTCCCAAATGACGCAATAACTGGTGTTGTTATAGCAAACGAACTTTTAGACAATTTACCGTTTCACTTGTATTCCGCAGATGGAGAGAAGTGGTATGAAACTATGATCACAGGCCAATTTGAAGAAGAAAAAGGACGCGAAGTCGAACCTCCCATGCCGCTACCACCTCAAAGCGGCTCAGAAATCCCAGTTCAGATAGAAGCCCATAAATGGGTAGAGCAAGCAATAGGAATCGTTAACGAAGGGGCAATCCTAGTCATTGATTATTGTTCAACTACACCCAAAATGGCGACTGAACCCCGAGAAAAATGGCTGCGAACTTATAGAAAACATCAAGAAGGATCAATTGTTACGAAACATCCAGGAACGCAAGATATAACTGTAAATGTTGCTGTAGATCAGCTCCCAGACGGGTTTAACATCAATTCTCAAGCTGACTTTTTAACTTCCAACGGAATAAAAGATCTTATTGAAGAAGGTAAAGAAATCTGGAAAAAAGAATCAGCTACGGGAGGCTTAGAAGCGATTAGAGCACGAAGTCGAATTGTTGAGGCGGAAGCGCTACTTGACCCAAATGGACTAGGTTCCTTCTCGACTCTAGAGTGGCTTATCAACCAATGAGAACGATTTCTCTTCTTAAAGTTTCAATTAAAGTAACCAACCAGAAAGATTAAGTTGTGAGCGAACCAACGATTGAAGATTATTACGTTGAAGACCGTACGTTTCCCCCCTCAGCAGATTTCGTAAAGAATGCTGTAGTTGCGGATAGATCACATTATGAAGAAGCGACAGAAGATTATGAAGCATTTTGGGCTCGTCAAGCACGGGAATTGCTCACATGGGATGAAGATTTTCATACGACCCTTGAATGGAATCTTCCTTATGCAAAGTGGTTTTTAGGAGGAAAATTAAACGTTTCTTATAACTGTTTAGATCGCCATGTTAATGCTGGATATGGCGAACGTATCGCTTACTTTTGGGAAGGGGAACCTGGAGACACTAGAGAAATTAGTTATGCCGAGTTACTTGATGAAGTAAGTCGATTCGCCAATGTATTAAAACAACTGGGTTTACAAAAAGGTGACCGTGTAGCGATATATATGCCAATGATCCCAGAACTACCAGTAGCCATGTTGGCCTGTACTCGTATCGGGGTAGCTCATAGTGTTATTTTTGGAGGGTTTTCTCCAGACGCAATTATCGATCGCTGTGAAGACGCAGAGGCTAAATTAATTATCACCGCGGATGCAGGATACCGGCGAGGAGTCCCGTCAGCTTTAAAAATAAATGTAGATGCTGCTTTAGACCAAGGCGCATCTTCAGTAAGGCACGTTGTCGTAGTAAACCGATGTGACACCGAAGTCGTAATGGCCGAAGGAAGAGACTTATGGTGGCATGAACTTATGGCAGATTCTTCTTCGGAATGCCCTGCTGAACCAATGGACAGCGAGCAGTTGCTTTATTTGCTTTATACCTCTGGAACAACAGCTAAACCAAAGGGAATAATGCATACAACCGGGGGTTACCTAACTCAAGTTGCATACACCCACAAAACAATTTTCGACATTAAACGAGAGGAAGATGTCTACTGGTGTGCAGCCGATATAGGTTGGGTAACAGGTCATAGTTACATCGTTTATGGGCCGCTAACAAACGGATGCACATCCGTAATGTATGAAGGAACACCAGATACACCGCTTCCAGAATTCCGTAGTGGAGAAGACCGAGCAGATTGGCCTAAAGATCGACTATGGGACATAGTTGAGCGTTATGGAGTAACACAGCTCTATACCGCACCTACCGCCATACGAACTTTCATGAAATGGGGAGCAGCCGACCCTAAAGCCCATAATCTCAATTCTTTAAGGGTTCTTGGAACAGTTGGGGAGCCTATAAACCCTGAGGCGTGGATGTGGTATCACGAAAATATTGGCAATGAGAATTGTCCGATTGTAGATACATGGTGGCAAACCGAAACAGGGGGCCACATGATTAGCCCCTTACCTGGGGTAACAACAACTAAGCCAGGGTCAGCCTGCCACACAATCCCTGGGATTTTTGCAGAGTTAGTGGATGATGACGGAAATCCCGTAAAACAAGGTGGAGGCTATTTAACAATCACTCACCCCTGGCCATCAATGCTGCGCGGCATTTGGGGTGATGACGAACGATACCGAGACACCTATTGGTCAACTTACGAAAATCGTTATTTTGCCGGAGACGGCGCCAAAATTGATGAAGATGGATATCTCTGGCTACTTGGCCGAGTTGATGATGTTATGAATGTTTCCGGACATCGAATAGCTACAGCAGAAGTTGAATCAGCTTTAGTTGATCACTCTTCAGTCGCTGAAGCGGCTGTAGTTGGGGCCACCGATGAGATCACTGGTCAAGCAATTATCGGCTACGTAATCTTGCGAGGAGGGAATGAGCCATCAGAAAGTCTCGGAGAAGAAATTCGTGCTCATGTAGCAACAAAACTTGGCCCGATGGCTCGGCCGAAAGCTGTTTTTCTAGTTCCAGATTTACCTAAAACTCGAAGCGGGAAAATAATGAGACGACTACTTAGAGATGTAGCTGAAGGAAGAGATTTAGGTGACACAACAACTCTTGCCGATGCCAGCGTTGTTGCAGAAATAAGAGATAGAGCTTCTTCTGACCCACAGGAAGACTGAGTGCTAGTAAATCGAAGAATATATAAAGATGAATTACCCGCGGCAGGCCCAGTTTCAATTGTTGATATAGATGGTGTGCTTTCCGATGCTTCAGGGCGTCAACATTTTCTTTTTGGCGAGAATAAAGAATGGTGGAATTTCTTTGAAGCGGCAATAGATGATCCGCCCATTCTTGAAAGTGTCAGACTTGTTAAAGAGCTAACTAAGAATCAAATAGTGATTTTGGTAACAGCAAGACCAAAAAGGCTCACTGAAATAACAACAAACTGGATGGATCAAAACGGGATCCATTGGGATGCTTTAGAAATGAGAGAAGACGATAATTTCACTAGTTCCTCAGATGTAAAACGTGAAGTTCTACATGCCCTTCAATCTCTTGGTTACGAACCTCAATTAGCGATTGATGATGATCCCAGAAATCTAGTCATGTACCAAACTGAGGGAATACCAACGGTCTATATTCACTCTGGTTATTACGAATAAATTTGATGCTTCTGACTTCTTAGACTCACCTTAATCCTCTAGCATTAGTTATAAATCTATTTAGGTAAATCCATGTTTAATAACTTCAAAACATTTATCCTCCTTGCTCTACTTGGTGGTCTATGCGTAGTAGTCGGTGGAGCTTTTGGTGGCGCACCAATTGGTTTAGCTATCGGGTTGGTTCTTGTAGGCGGGTCGTATTGGTTCAGTGACAAAATTGCGATTTCATCTGCTCGTGCTGTTCTCGCCACTCCAGAGGAATACCCTGAATATCATCGAGCAGTCACTGAATTGGCTTCGGATGCTGGGTTGCCAATTCCTCGTTTGTACATATCGCCTTCTCCGCAACCTAATGCATTTGCCACAGGAAGAAATCCAAAAAACTCTGCTGTCGCTATTACACAAGGGCTTGTTGATCATATGACATGGTATGAAATTCGTGGAGTCTTAGCTCATGAACTAATGCACATAAGAAATCGCGACATTCTCATTGGTTCAGTTGCTGCAGCCATAGGGACAGGAATCACATTCGTAGCCCGCATGGTGATGTGGGGGGCTATGTTCGCTGGACGTGGTAGCCGTGACCGTAATCCACTTGGAGATATAGCTCTCGCTCTTCTGGCTCCAATAGCAGTGATGTTAATCCAAACGGCAGTCAGTCGTAGCCGAGAATTTCAGGCTGATGCATCCGCGGCTCGTTTAATGGGTGACGGAGAACCTCTCGCTCAGGCATTAGAGAAGCTTGAATATGCATCACATCGTGTTCCCTCTGGAGTCAATTTAAACCAAGCAACTTCTTATATCGTCAATCCATTACGAGCAGAAGCGCGTGGATCACGAGGCCCTAGATGGTTTTCTACACACCCAGCCACCGAAGAAAGAGTTAAAAGGCTTAGGAATAGGTCTTGGGACGTAGGAGGAGAGACCTTAGATGATGGTGAACTTTTTTCTTGATATCAAAATATTAAAGAAAGTTTTAAATTTTTAGTCTCGGAAATTCACAAAATTTAAAGGTATATCAAAATTAGATTCCTTCAGAGAACTAATTACCTCTTGAAGAACATCTCTTTTCTTTCCAGTAACCCTTAATTGGTCCCCTTGGGTTTGAGACTGAACACCTTTTAAACCCAGATCTTTAATCGCTTTGTTTAAGAGACGAGCGTTGTCAGAGTTAATGCCAGCTTTTAGCCCAGCGGTTTGACGGGCTCTACCGCCACTAGCTTCTTCAAGAGAACCCCAATCTAATGATTTAAGTGAAACTTTTCTTCGTACTAATTTCTCTTCCAAGACAACTACTAATGCCGCTAAACGATCTTCAGAAGAAGACTCTAATTTGATAAAACCATCTCCAAGTTCAACGGAAGATTCGGTCCCTTTAAAGTCAAATCTGTTGCGTATTTCTCGGTCTGCTTGATCAACAGCATTACGTATTTCTTGCAAATTAATTTCTGAAACTATGTCAAATGAAGGCATTCAATCATTTTACTGGTGGTGGGAGCCTTCAGTGGCGCTAGCCTTCTCAGTTCTGGGTCGGTGCCCGAGTGGCCAAAGGGAACGGGCTGTAAACCCGTCGGCATTGCCTTCGGAGGTTCAAATCCTCCCCGGCCCACAAAATAAGTCTTTAGCCAGAAGACTCGGCGGACAAAATCTTTTGCATTACAACTACGTCTTGCCACCGCCCAAATTTCCGACCTACTTCACGTTCAACACCGACCAAGAAGAATCCATGTTTCTCGTGGAGGGCAATACTCGTGTCATTACCCCCGCCTATTCGTGCCATGACAGCATGGAAACCACTGCGGGTAGCGACTAAAAGAAGTTCGTCTAGCAGCCTGCTTCCAATGCCTAAACCTCGAGCAGCAGGGTCAACATAAATTGAATTCTCCACAGTAGTTCGGTAACCGTCTTTTTTGTTAAAAGGAGACAATGACGCAAATCCCATCACTTTATTTTCAATCTCAGCCACCAAAACACTAAAAGCCCCTGATCTTTCACTGAGCCAAATGCGTTGCTCTTCAACTGAGCGTTCAACTAAATCAAAGGAAGCCGTGGAGTTCAAAACTTCATGGTTATATATGTTTCGAATCGTTTCAGCATCATTTATAGACGCAATACGAATAGTTATTGAATCTTCCATAGCGCGCATCGTAACCAGATAACTTACATACATCGCGAAATATGTTGGTGATTGTATGTTTATTGTGGCATCCTTCTAAACGATCACTAATTGGTTATGCTCCCTTAGCTCAGTCGGCAGAGCGTCTCCATGGTAAGGAGAAGGTCGACAGTTCGATTCTGTCAGGGAGCTCGCTGGCGACGTAGCTCAGTAGGTAAGAGCGCTCGACTCATAATCGAGAGGTCGACAGTTCAAATCTGTCCGTCGCTACTAGTAAAGTAAATAGAGAACAATGAGGGGCTCAAATGGCATCCGATAAAAGAGTTCAGGTCACCCTGGAGTGTCAGGAGTGTAAACGCCGGAACTATATAACAACTAAATCCAAAGTGAATTCACGCGAACGTATAGAACTGAAGAAGTTTTGTCGTTGGTGTAGAACCCATATAGCGCATAAGGAGACTCGCTAATTAAATAGCATGCAGTTACTGGACACTATGAGAGAACCTCGCTGGTATCCTGCCACAGATTAATACTTTAAATTCAAGATTGAATAAGAAGTAAAAAAATAGGGCAGTGGCTCAATTGGTAGAGCACCGGTCTCCAAAACCGGCGGTTGGGGGTTCGAGTCCCTCCTGCCCTGCGATGCAGTATGGGTAAACGTCCCATATCCTAGTTTGTATCTTCTAAATCGATAGAGGCCTGACAATGTCAATGAACCGAGAACAAAAACGAATGCTTCAACGGCAAGGTGAAGTAGACGCCGATGGTGAACCAATTCGCCAACGACGGCAACAACAGCAACCGCGCAATGAAGAACGTACTGGATTCCGCCAGTTCGTAAGAGAAATTCGCTCGGAGTTGCGTAAAGTCGCGTGGCCAACACGTTCAGAAACCACAAATTACGCTGTAGTTGTAATTATCACTATTGTTGCTTTAACTGCAATAATTGCTGGCCTTGATTGGCTTTTTTCTAACTCCATACTTGAATTGTTTGATGTCTAATGAATACTCCACAAGAAACTGAAACTTCCACTGCCGAAGAAGAACAAAATGATGCAGTCAGCGAGGCCGCTGATTTGTTACCTATAGGCACAGCTGATGTCGCCGAAGAAACAGACGACGCTGGTTTTGAAGAATCAACCGAGGAACAGCTTGAAACACCAGAAGCTAATCTTGATGCGGTTGAAGATAATCAAGATCCCGACGAGCAGTTTGACGAAGTCATTGATGTTGAGGACCTAATTGAAGAAGTCGCAAACGAATTAGGTGAGAACAAAAAAGCAGACAGCCCATATGACAAACCAGGAAGATGGTATGTAGTTCATACGCAGTCCGGTTACGAAAATAAAGTCCGTAAGAATCTTGAGGCACGTATTGCAAATATGCATCTAGAGGAAAGCATCCTTGAGATCGTTATCCCAATGGAAGATGTAGTTGAATTCCGGAGCGGTAAGAAAGTAAATGTTTCTAAGAAGGTGTTCCCAGGGTATCTACTGATTAGATGTCGCCTTGATGACAGAACATGGAATGCAATCAGGGAAACACCTGGCATTGTTAATTTTGTCGGTGCCGCCGGAAAACCTTCGCCACTCAGAAGACGAGAAGTAGAAAATTTCCTTATGGCTGAGGATGAGTTCTCTCCCGAAGCTCCTAAAAAAGCTAAAGCAAAACTTGGATTTGATGTTGGAGAAACTGTTCGAGTAAAGGGAGGACCATTTGCCGATTTCTCAGGTGAAATTATTGAGATAAATGAGGAACAACTCAAAGTCAAAGTAGTAGTTGATATTTTCGGTCGAGAAACACCCGTGGAGCTCGAGTTTTCACAAGTAGCTCAACTTTGATTATTAAGAGGTTGCCAAATAGGCATCCTGCTCGCAGACTTGAACGTTCATACAGTTGATTAAATTTCAACTTGAAAGAGTAAAAAATTAAGATGGCTCAAAAACAAGTATTAACAACAGTAAAAATTCAGATCCCAGCAGGGTCAGCTTCTCCTGCTCCACCTGTTGGTACCGCACTTGGACCGCACGGTGTAGCAATCATGGATTTCTGCAAGGAATACAACGCAAAAACTGAAGACAAGCGTGGACAAATAATTCCAGTAGAAATTACGATTTATGAAGATCGATCTTTCACATTTATAACTAAGACCCCACCCACTTCTTATCTAGTTAGACAAGCTGCTGGATT
This sequence comes from Actinomycetota bacterium, assembly GCA_902564875.1. Taxonomy (GTDB): domain Bacteria; phylum Actinomycetota; class Acidimicrobiia; order Acidimicrobiales; family MedAcidi-G1; genus MedAcidi-G2B. Next base: position 43,511 of record CACFCV010000003.1, on the reverse strand, counting down.
AGAAAAAGCCTCGCAGAACCCTGGTAGAGAAGAAGCTGGAACAATCACTTGGGCTCAAGTTGAAGAAATCGCTGAAATCAAGATGCCCGACCTAAACGCCATAGATATTGAAGGAGCGAAGCAACAGGTCGCAGGAACAGCCCGGTCTATGGGGATTTCCGTCGCTTAGTCACAGTTCTAAGTTCCCGTTAAGGGAACGGTTTGAGATAAGAAACACCTCGCCTTATTCAAATTAATAAAAATTGAGGTAGCCGGAGGAATGGCGAAATGAGTAAAAAAGGAAAGCGCTATAACGAAGCGCTAACTAAATATGACCCCCAACATCTGTATGGCGGACAAGAATCAATTGAGCTAGTGCGGTCACTAGCTCAAGCAAAATTTGATGAAACAATTGATCTGGTTATTCGATTAGGTGTGGACCCTAGAAAGTCTGAAGAAATGGTTCGAGGAACAGTCGCCCTTCCTTCAGGTACTGGAAAGAATGTAAGAGTTGCTGTTTTTGCTCAAGGTGAGACTGCAACAGCAGCTAAAGAAGCTGGCGCAGACTTCGTCGGTGGAGAAGATTTAGCAGCAGAAGTTGAAGGGGGAATGCTTGATTTTGACGTAGCAATCTCCACTCCCGAAATGATGCCAACAGTTGGAAAACTTGGTCGAGCTCTTGGACCACGAGGCCTTATGCCCAACCCGAAGTCTGGAACAGTAACCGATGACCCAGCAAAAGCAGTACAAGACTTCAAAGGGGGAAAGGTTGAATTTCGCACGGACCGCTATGGAAATGTTCAAGTTCCAATCGGGAAAGCTTCATTTGAAGCACCAGCCTTATTTAACAATTTAAAGGCAGTAGTTGAAGAACTTGAAAGGCTAAAGCCCTCATCGGCTAAAGGTCGGTATTTCCGAAAAGTTTCAGTTTCTTCGACTATGGGACCAAGTATTCAGATTGATTCGCTCAATTTAACTGAATAGTTCTTCACCACAGGGTGTGGATGAGTCAAGGTTCGGTTAGCCTTTCTTGACAATTAAATTGCTCACCAAAGACCTCCGGGTTGTCAATAGACAGAACTGAAACATTGGGAAATGTTTCTTCCCGAGTAGGGAGCCTCAGGTTTCTCACTTGACAATGCAGTTAAGTGTGGTCTTCGGCGAGTAAAAATACAGCCAAAAGATAACGAAACAAAAAAGGAGGCAAGTGAGCATGGGAGAGATCCGTAGTCGAAAAGCTGCAGTGGTTGAAGAAGTTCGAGACCGCATTGCTAACACTGAAGCGCTTGTACTTACAGAGTACCGAGGACTAGATGTTCCTGCCCTTGCTGAATTGCGTGAAGCCTTACGGGCAGTTGGGGGCGAATACAAGGTTTACAAAAACACACTCGTTCGTTTGGCTGTCAATGAATTAAATTTAGATTTAGAAGAACATTTGGTAGGACCAACAGCCCTTGCTTTTGTATCCGAAAAGCCAGATGGCACAAAAGGCGATGCGGCGGCTGTCGCTAAAGCATTAAGTGAATTTGCTAAATCCAATGAATCTCTTGTGGTCAAAGGCGGCTTATTAGAAGGAAATCTTCTTTCTGCTGATCAGATCAAAGCACTCGCCAAACTTCCTCCACGAGAAGTACTACTTGCTCAGATTGCTGGAGCCCTTGCAGCGCCACTTCAACAATTGGCTGGGTTGCTTAATGCACTTCCACAAAATATGGCTTATGCACTAAAAGCTCTTTTAGACCAGAAGGCATCAACAGAAGGAACACCAGAAGTTGAAGAGGCTGAAGAAGTTGAAGAGGCTGAAGAGGCTGAAGAGGCTGAAGAGGCTGAAGAGGCTGAAGAGGCTGAAGAAGTCCAAGAAATAGAAATCGAAGAGGCTACGGCCGAAGAAAGCGAGGAGAGCTAATTATGGCTACAAAAGAAGAAGTTCTAGACGCAATCGCAGAGATGAGCGTTTTGGAACTAAGTGAATTACTAAGTGAATTTGAAGAAAGGTTTGGAGTTACTGCAGCTGCCCCAGTAGCAGCAGTAGCAGCAGCCCCCGCCGCCGCAGGCGATGGAGATGCTTCAGCAGGTGACGATGAGCAAGACTCATTTGATGTAGTTCTTGCTGATGCAGGTGGCAATAAGATTCCTGTGATCAAAGAAGTAAGAGGGTTAACAAACCTTGGCTTAAAAGATGCCAAAGAACTAGTTGATGGAGCTCCTAGCACTGTGCTTGAAGGTGCATCAAAAGAAGATGCAGAGAAAGCTAAAGAAGCGCTTGAAGCTGCTGGAGCTTCAGTAGAACTTAAGTAATTTGAGAGGGTTCGAGGAATTAACAGTTAAATACTAAAAGTTCCTTTAAAACCTATTTCAATTTAATTAAAGAAGCTTTAGAGCTGGGGTTGCAGAGACCCCAGTATTCTGACTATGATCCCTTTGCTGGCCTTACTGTTTTTCAGTAAGGCTGGTGCTGCCCATGATCCGTCTTCCGCCCAGGAGTTTTGTTAGGTGTCTGTCCGCCCTTTTGACCGGGAGCGATATTCGTTCGGAAATCTTGAGGATACTCATGAACTTCCAGACCTGATTGCGATCCAAAGAGAGTCATTTCAATGGTTCCTCAATCACGGTATAGCCGATACGTTCCAAGATATAAGCCCAATAACCGATTTCAGTGAAACCCTTTCACTTGAGTTTGTCTTTGATCCAAAAGACGAAGATTTATGTCCCCCGCCTAAGTTCACAGTAGAAGAATGCCGTGAACGAGACATGACGTATTCTTCATCAATTTTTGTTCGTGCAACATTCATGAACAGAGATACAGGAGAAATCAAAGAACAAACAGTCTTCATTGGTGATTTCCCAAGAATGACCGAAAAAGGAACATTCATCATCAATGGGACTGAGAGAGTCATAGTCTCACAGTTAGTTCGATCACCTGGAGTTATTTTTGAACCTGGCGAAAGATATCGACTCAGAAACCTTCAAAAGCATCAGTTAGTGAAAGGAACCATTCACCCATATAGAGGAGAATGGATCGAATTTGATGTTGAACAAAAACCTGGAAAAGATGTTACAGCAGGCACAAAAGTCGCAAGAAAACGTCGTCTCTCCATGTTTACTCTCTTACGAGCACTTGGATATGGAGAAGAAAATTACCCAGGCTTTCTTCAAAAACTTGTAAATTACTTTGACTTCTTAGAAGGACAGTGGGAAAAAGATAAAAATAACCATGTAACCGAGGAAGAAGCGCTACTAGAGATATACAAGCGTGTCCGCCCTGGGGAACCAGCTTCTGTTGAAGCAGCTCGCGCTTATTTAAGAAATGCTTTCTTCGAATCCCGACGATATGACCTTTCTCGTGTTGGGCGATACAAGTTAAATCGAAAATTAGGACCTGAGATCAAAAAATTAGAAGATCTCTTTGGTATTGAACTTGAAAAACCCAAAGAAGATCAAACAGTTTTAACTCGTTCTGAAGTACTCGCTACTTGCACCTATTTGCTTCACTTAGCAAAAGGTGAACCTGGCTATCGCTTAGATGACCAAGACCATTTCGCGAATCGACGAGTTCGTTCAGTAGGGGAACTAATCCAGAATCAAGTTCGCATTGGTTTATCTCGTTTAGAACGAGTAGTAAGGGAACGAATGACCACACAAGATGTGGAGTCAATCACACCCACAAGCTTGATCAACATCCGACCAGTGGTGGCGGCTATAAAAGAGTTCTTTGGAGCAAGCCAACTTTCTCAGTTTATGGATCAAGTCAATCCGTTATCCGGGTTAAACCACCGACGTCGTCTTTCAGCTCTTGGACCAGGTGGACTTTCACGAGAAAGAGCTGGATTTGAAGTAAGAGATGTTCACTTTTCTCACTATGGCCGCATGTGCCCAATTGAAACACCAGAAGGGCCAAATATTGGACTTATTGGGGGGCTAGCAACCTACGGCCAAGTAAATGAATTTGGTTTCATAGAGTGCCCATATCGAGTCGTAAAGAACGGAAAGGTAACTGATGAAATCCGCTACCTCGCCGCTGACGAAGAAGAAGAATATGTTGTAGCTCAGGCAAACGCACCTCTTGACAAAAACGGAAGATTCGTAAATGAAAGGGTGCTGGTAAGACAGTCACCGCAAGCAGCGTCTTTGAATGATTTGAAACTCCAACTCGAAAGAGACGTGTTCTTCGGTGCAACTACAGAAATTTCTTATGTACCAGCTGAAGAAGTTCAGTTAATGGACGTTTCACCAAAACAAATTGTTTCAGTGGCCACTGCACTAATCCCATTCTTAGAGCATGACGATGCTAACAGAGCGCTGATGGGTGCAAATATGCAGAGACAAGCAGTGCCACTTTTGAGAAGTGAAGCACCTTATATAGGAACTGGAATTGAAGCCAAAGCAGCCCATGATGCTGCCGAAATGATTCTGGCACAAGAAGCTGGAACCGTTGTTGAAGTTGATGGCCTAGGTATCACTGTTGAATATAGAAAAACCCCAGAAGGGCATCACTCTCCAACAGTTAGACATGAATTGCTGAAATTCCAACGCTCAAATCAAAACACCTGCATTAACCAGAAAGTATTGGTCTCACCTGGTGACAAAGTAAAGAAAGGCCAAGTTCTAGCAGACGGACCGTCTACTGATGGCGGTGAACTTGCACTAGGCAAAAATTTACTAGTGGCTTTCATGTGTTGGGAAGGGTACAACTTTGAAGACGCCATCATTGTTTCTGAACGTCTAGTAAAAGACGATGTACTTACCTCTGTTCATATCCATGAACACGAAGTAGATGCGCGTGACACAAAACTAGGACCTGAAGAAATCACTAGAGATATTCCTAACCTCTCTGACGAAATAATGGCAGACCTAGACGACTTGGGGATTGTCAGAGTTGGAGCTGAAGTAGGACCCGGCGACGTTCTAGTAGGAAAGGTAACTCCAAAAGGTGAAACTGAGTTGACTCCCGAAGAACGCTTATTGAGGGCAATCTTTGGCGAAAAAGCTCGAGAGGTTCGCGATACATCAATGAAAGTTCCTCACGGCGAAAGTGGGAAGGTAATTGATGTAAAAGTGTTCAATCGCGATGAAGGCGATGAATTACCTCCAGGTGTAAACCAACTAGTTCGTGTGTATGTCGCACAGAAACGCAAGATTAGTGTTGGAGACAAATTAGCTGGACGTCACGGCAATAAAGGCGTTATTTCTAAAGTGCTACCAATAGAAGACATGCCTTATATGGCTGATGGAACACCAGTAGACATTATTTTGAACCCTCTTGGAGTTCCTTCACGAATGAACGTAGGCCAGGTATTAGAAGCGCATCTTGGCTACTGCGCCCGTTGGGGATGGGAAGTTAATGGCCAAATAGAAGGGCAGCAACCTGTTAGAGGAACGGAGCGTAAAACTCGTCCGTCAACTCCTCCAGCGGTACACGTCGCTACTCCAGTCTTTGACGGAGCACACTGGGACGAAGAAGATCAAGCTGGAAAACATCCAACAATCCAAAAAATATTAACCAACATCAATCCTGAAGCTTCTTCCGGTGACAGATTGATAGGTCTAGACGGTAAAGCAACCTTATACAACGGTCGAACAGGGGAGCCTTATGACAATGAGGTGACACTTGGCTATGTATATATTCTTAAGTTGGCTCACTTGATCGATGACAAAGTTCATGCACGCTCTACCGGCCCGTATTCAATGATCACACAACAACCACTAGGTGGTAAGGCCCAGTTTGGCGGTCAGCGTTTTGGTGAAATGGAAGTCTGGGCTCTTGAAGCTTATGGAGCTGCATATTGCTTACAAGAATTACTCACAATTAAGTCAGATGACGTTCTAGGTCGGGTACGTGTTTATGAATCAATTGTCAAAGGGGACAATATTCCTGAACCTGGTATTCCGGAGAGTTTCAAAGTCTTGATTAAGGAAATGCAATCCTTGTGCCTAGATGTTGAAGTGCTGGATCAAGCTGGTCAGCAGGTTGAGATAAGAGAATTAGACGAAGACGTTTATCGCGCGACGGAAGAACTTGGTATTGATCTATCCCGCCCAGAACGTGGTTCAGATGATGAAGATGAACGCCGAAACGTTGGTGTTATTAGGTAAGTATTGGCCCTGAAATAGAAATAAATGTAGGAAAAAAACAAGTGCTTGATGTTAATGATTTCAATCAAATTCAGATCGGTTTAGCTACACCGGATGGTATCCGTATGTGGTCAAACGGCGAAGTTAAAAAGCCTGAGACAATTAATTACCGAACTTTAAAGCCTGAAAAAGATGGTCTTTTTTGCGAGAAGATCTTTGGGCCTACAAAAGATTGGGAATGCTATTGCGGGAAGTATAAGAGAGTCAGATTTAAGGGGATTATTTGCGAACGGTGTGGCGTTGAAGTTACGCGTTCAAAAGTTCGCCGCGAACGCATGGGTCATATTGAATTAGCAGCTCCTGCTGTTCACATTTGGTATTTACGCGGCACACGATCTTGGCTGGCTTACCTACTTATGGGGACAGAACCACGAGAAGAACTAAAAGCTAAACAACTTGAGAAAGTAATTTATTTTGCCGCAAACATGGTTGTTTGGGTAGACGAAGAGAAACGTCATGAAGACCTCTCAATGCTCGAAGAAGAGTTGGCTGAAGAAAGAAAAGCCATCGAAGAAGAGCGCGATGAAGAACTTAACCGTCGCCAGGAAACTCTTGAAGCTGAATTAGCCGAAATAGAAAATGAGGATGGCAAAGAAGCCGATCTTAAAGCATTACAAAAAGCTGCTGACAAAGATCTTGCTTATCTTCGAGATCAGTATGAATCAGAGATCGATGTTTTAAATCGTGCATGGGATGAATTCCAAGGACTTTTCTCTCGACAAATTATCGAAGACGAGCGCCTTTGGACTGAACTAGCTGACCGCTGGGGAGATTATTTTGAAGGAGGCATGGGAGCAGACGTCCTAGCCCGGTTAATTGATCGAACCGATTTCGATGAAGAAGAAATGAAACTGCGTGAGCAAATAGATCCACCTTCTGGAGAAAAGGGCCTTTCTGCTCAGCGTAAGCAGAAAGCTATCAAACGGCTCAAGATAGTGGCTGCTTTTAATCGCAGAGATAAATATGGTCGAAGAATTAATGATCCTCGAGCGATGATTCTTGATGCTGTTCCAGTGATCCCTCCAGAACTTCGCCCGATGGTTCAACTCGATGGTGGACGGTTTGCAACCTCAGATTTAAACGATCTTTATAGAAGAGTTATAAATCGCAATAATCGTTTGAAGAGATTGTTAGATCTTGGAGCTCCCGGAATCATTATAAATAATGAGAAAAGGATGCTTCAGGAAGCTGTAGACGCTTTATTTGACAATGGACGACGTGGAAGACCAGTTACTGGTCCAGGCAATCGTCCACTTAAATCTCTCTCAGACATGCTTAAAGGTAAGCAGGGGCGTTTCCGTCAAAATCTTTTGGGTAAGCGCGTAGATTATTCTGGGCGTTCAGTGATTGTTGCTGGGCCTACGCTGAAATTCCATCAGTGCGGTTTGCCAAAAATCATGGCACTTGAATTATTTAAACCATTCGTGATGAAACGTCTTGTTGATGATGAATTAGCACCGAACATTAAATCTGCAAAACGTATGGTTGAACGTCGGAAAGCACATGTGTGGGGAGTCCTTGGTGATGTAATTAAAGAACATCCTGTTCTTCTTAATCGCGCACCAACTTTGCACCGTTTAGGTATTCAAGCATTTGAACCAGTGCTAGTTGATGGCAAAGCGATTCAAATTCATCCGCTTGTCTGTACAGCGTTCAATGCTGACTTTGATGGCGATCAAATGGCAGTCCATCTTCCTCTATCCGCAGAAGCACAAGCAGAAGCAAGAATACTTATGCTTTCTGCAAACAATGTTCTAAGCCCTGCACATGGTAGACCTTTGGTGACTCCAACACAGGACATGATCATCGGTGGTTATTACCTCACGATGGATCCTGTAGATGCAGAACAAAAAGAAGGAATGTTTAGACGTATACACGAAATTGAACACGCTCTGGAATTGGGCAATATAAATCTTCATTCATCAATTGAGTATCGCTCGGATGAATACCCTGATTTGAAAGCCACAGAATCTAATGGAAGTCCTGCTACATGGCATTCAACTACACCTGGACGAGTTCTTTTCAATGAGGCGCTTCCCCAGGGCTTTGGGTATATAAATAGCCAGGTTGATAAAAAAGGTATGACTGATCTTGTTGATGATCTTGCAAGACATTATCCAAAGAAAGTCGTCGCTGAAAGCCTCGACAACTTAAAAGACTTATGTTTTAAATTTGCTACACAATCTGGGTTAACTGTTTCAATAGATGACGTAAAAACTCCAGTTGAGAAGCGAGACATTCTTGATCGTCACGAAAAAGATGCTGAGAAAGTAGAAACTCAATTCCGTCGAGGAATCATTACTGACGGAGAGAGACGCCAAAAAGAAGTAGAGATTTGGAATGCTGCTACCGCAGAAGTAACAGAAAAAATGATTGTGGCTCTACAAGCTCAACGTTTTAACCCGATAGATGTCATGGTTGATTCAGGTGCACGCGGAAACATGATGCAGGTCAGACAGATTGCTGGTATGCGTGGTCTCGTGGCTAACCCACGTGGAGATATGATCCCTCGGCCTATCAAGTCAAACTTCCGAGAAGGTTTAGCGATGCTTGAATATTTCATTGCTACACCGGGAGCACGAAAAGGATTAGTTGATACGGCTTTAAGAACCGCTGACTCTGGTTACTTAACAAGACGTTTAGTTGACGTCTCACAAGAACTCATAATTAATGAGAATGATCCATTTGAAGGAGATGGTCCAGTCTTCGGTGTTTGGATTGACGATGTTGAACCAGACCAAGAAGATAAAAGAACCTACCTTGATACACGCTTATTAAGCCGAACTCTTGCTGATGAAATCAAACTTTCCGACGGATCTGTATTAGAAGCCGGAACAATTGTTGGCGAAAATGAAATGAATACTCTTAGAGACGACCCGGAAGTTAATCGAGTGAGAGTTCTCTCTCCTTTAACTGACGACTCAGCAATAGGCATTTCAGCAGCCTGTTACGGAATGTCTCTAGCTACAAGTAAACCAATCGAAGTCGGTGAGGCAGTCGGTGTAATCGCCGCTCAGTCAATTGGGGAACCTGGAACACAATTAACCATGCGTACATTCCATACTGGAGGTGTTGCAGGAAAAGACCTTGCTGGAGGTCTCCCTAGAGTTGTCGAACTTTTTGAAGCAAGAACTCCAAAAGGAAAAGCAACCTTGGCTCGTATTTCTGGAGTTGTACGTTTAGGTGAAGATGAGGGCAGAGGACGTGAAGTCACTGTTGTCGCTGATGATGGCACAGAAGAAACCTACTTGATCCCTGGACAACCTCGGTTGGAAGTATCTGATGGCCAAGAAGTTAAAGCCGGAGATGCAATTGTTGAAGGTCCAAGAGACCCTAAAGAATTATTAGAAATCAAAGGTGTGAGAGAAACTCAACAATATCTCGTAGAGGAAGTACAGAAGGTCTATCGAGATCAGGGCGTGTCAATCCATGACAAACATATAGAACTAATTGTTCGACAGATGACACGGAGAGTAAAAATCATTGACCCAGGAGACTCAGAGTTTCTGCCAGAAGAACAAGTAGACCAAAGAGCCTTTGCTGAAACTAACCGTTTGTTAGTCGATGAAGGACAAAAACCAGCGGAAGGGCGACCTGAATTGATGGGTATTACAAAAGCTTCTCTTGCTACACAGTCTTGGCTATCAGCCGCTTCATTCCAAGAAACTACACGTGTACTTACAGAAGCAGCCATTGAATCAAAGAGTGATGGTCTAATTGGACTTAAGGAAAACATAATTATCGGGAAACTCGTACCTGCTGGTACAGGAATGTCGCAACATAGAAACGTTGCTCCTCATGCGCCTGACTATAAACCAATGGATTACTACAGCTCAGTCGATGAAGAACAAGACCTTGCTGAATGGTTAGCTGGACAGACGGACTCAAGTGAAGATCAGTTTGAAGGTGCATATGAGGCAGATGTAATCGCCTTAGCAGCTGAAACAGAAGATACTGATCCCACTGCTTAACTTCATGATTTGTTTGTAAGTGGAATCGTTGCTCGTAGACTCGTCTATCGGTTGGAAACCATGTCTGGACATTAAATCCAACCAAGGTTCGAAAGTAAAAATTCGTATCCTCTCCAGACTTAGTAGAAAATTTTTTTGAGGTAGTTCTGTGCCCACAATTCAACAATTAGTTCGAAAAGGACGTAAATCAAAAAGAACTAAAGAATCTACGCCTGCACTTAACGGAGCACCACAAAGGCGTGGAGTTTGTACGCGTGTTTTCACAACTACGCCTAAAAAACCAAATTCTGCTTTGCGGAAAGTTGCTCGTGTTCGACTTACAACTGGTATTGAAGTAACTGCATACATTCCTGGTGAGGGACACAATCTGCAAGAACACTCAATAGTGCTTGTAAGAGGTGGCCGTGTAAAAGATCTTCCTGGAGTTAGATATAAAGTAATCCGAGGCACTCTTGACACCGCCGGTGTTAGCCAAAGACAACAAGCCCGCAGCCGGTATGGCGCAAAGAAGGAAGGCTAGTCATGCCAAGAAAAGGACCTGCCTTACGCCGCGAGTTAATACCAGACCCGGTTTATCGTTCAGTTTTAGTAACGCAGTTAATAAATAAAATATTGCAACGAGGTAAACGGTCAACTGCTGAAGGCATCGTTTATGAGGCATTAGCTACTGTTGAAACCAAAACTGGTTCAGATCCCGTTAGTGCATTAAAGAACGCTTTAGAAAATGTTAAGCCACAGTTAGAAGTTAAAAGTAGACGAGTGGGCGGAGCAACTTATCAAGTACCTGTTGAAGTTCGTCCTCGTCGAGCGACAACTCTAGCGATTCGCTGGATGGTTACTTTTGCCCGATCAAGGCGTGAACATACTATGGCCGAACGTCTAGCAAATGAAATACTAGATGCTTCAAATGGTGTTGGAGCATCGGTAAAACGACGAGAAGACACACATAAGATGGCTGAAGCTAATAAAGCCTTCGCTCATTATCGTTGGTAGAACATTCCCCGAAATAAAGCGAGAATGCTCTAAAATTACTTCAGAAGTTAGTTGAAATCCCTAAACATTAAAATAAATAAACGCGAGTAAAAAATGGCTGATCGACATCCCCTAGAAAAAACACGCAATATCGGCATTATGGCCCATATTGACGCTGGTAAAACCACTACTACAGAGCGCATTCTCTATTACACCGGAGTGAATTACAAGATCGGTGAAGTACATGATGGTGCAGCCACCATGGATTGGATGGAACAAGAACAGGAACGTGGGATAACAATTACTTCTGCAGCCACGAGTTGCTTCTGGAATGACCACCGAATCAACATCATAGATACCCCAGGGCACGTTGATTTCACAGTCGAGGTAGAGAGATCCTTAAGAGTTCTTGATGGCGCAGTTGCTGTATTTGATGGCGTTGCAGGCGTTGAACCACAAACAGAAACTGTTTGGAGACAAGCCGATAGATACAAAGTTCCCAGAATGTGTTTCATCAACAAAATGGACAGAATCGGAGCCGATTTTTACTTTGTATTAGACACAATAAATGAACGACTCGGATGCAAATCTGCCGTAATACAACTTCCGATCGGATCTGAATCAGATTTTGCCGGAGTCATTGATTTAATTGCGATGAAAGCTCTTGTATGGCAGAGCGAAGATCTAGGAGCTTCATGGGATGTCGTTGACATACCAGAAGATTTAGAAGCAAAAGCAGCAGAGTATCGTTCCGGACTCATTGATGTATTAGCTGAGTTTGATGAAAATATTCTCGAAAAATTTGTTAGCGAAGAAGAAATAACCGAAGAAGATCTTCGCACAGCCATTAGAGCTGGGACTCTTTCTGGAGACTGTGTCCCAATTCTTACAGGTAGCGCTTTTAAGAACAAGGGGGTTCAACCCCTACTCGATGCAGTTGTTGAGTTCTTACCCTCTCCAGTTGACCTCCCACCAGTAGAAGGTCTTCATCCTCGCACTGAAGAGGACGAGACTAGATCAGTTGATGATAATGAGCCTTTCTCTGCTTTGGCCTTCAAAATCATGACAGACCCACATGTAGGGAAATTGACATACTTCCGTGTTTACAGCGGCACCCTCGAAAAAGGTGGAACTGTTTTAAATACTCGTACGGGAGCTAAAGAAAGAATTGGGCGAATTCTAGAAATGCATGCAAACGATCGTGAAGATCGAGATGACGTTCGAACGGGCGACATCGTAGCCGGAATAGGTATGAAGAACACTAGAACCGGAGACACGCTGTCCTCAGTAGATCACCCCATCATGCTAGAGAAATTAGACTTCCCAGATCCTGTGATTCATGTTGCCGTGGAACCACGATCAAAAGCGGATCAAGACAAAATGGGTAAAGCCTTATTCTCTTTATCTGAAGAAGACCCAACATTCACTGTGCACAGTGATGATGAAACCGGTCAAACCATTATTGGCGGTATGGGAGAACTACACCTTGAAGTTCTTGTTGACAGAATGTTGCGTGAATTCCGGGTAGACGCCAATGTTGGGCGACCACAAGTAGCTTACCGAGAGACGATTACTAAAAATATTGAAAGTCATAGGTATACGCATAAGAAACAAAGTGGTGGTTCAGGTCAATTCGCAGAAATAGTTGCCTCCGTTGAACCATGGACTGGCGAAGAAGGTTCAACCTACTCCTTTGAAGACACAGTTACTGGTGGCCGTATACCTAAAGAATATATCCCAGCGGTGAATCAGGGGATTGAGTCTTCACTAACCAATGGCGTGTTAGCTGGCTTTCCAGTGCTTGGATTGAAAGTAACTCTTGAAGATGGGAAACACCATGATGTTGACTCTTCAGAAATGGCGTTTAAAATTGCCGCACAAGCATGGTTTAGGGAAGTTATGCCTCGCGCTAAGCCAGTATTATTAGAGCCAATTATGGCTGTAGAAGTAGTAACTCCCGAAGATTATATGGGGGATGTAGTGGGTGATTTGAACTCTCGACGTGGGCGAGTTGGACAAATGGAAGCCCGTGGACCAAATCAAGTTGTTTCCGCACAGGTACCGTTATCGGAAATGTTTGGATACGCTACAGATTTGCGGTCGCGCACTCAAGGGCGTGCGACTTATACCATGCAGTTTGACTCGTACCAACAAACACCCGGGTCAGTGCAAGAAGAGATCGTAAGCCGCATACGCGGTGAATAAAAAAGAGAGAAATTAAGGAAAAAGCAATGGCCAAGGAGCAGTTCGAACGCAACAAGCCACACGTAAATGTTGGAACCATGGGACATATCGATCATGGTAAAACAACACTTACCGCAGCTATAACAAAGGTCCTTTCAGACCGTAATCCGGAGTCCACATCCTTTACTGAGTTTGGGGACATTGATAAGGCACCTGAAGAACGTGAACGTGGAATCACAATTAATGTTTCACACGTTGAATACGAGACAGACAACCGTCACTATGCCCACGTAGATATGCCTGGACACGCTGACTACATCAAGAACATGATTACCGGCGCAGCTCAGGTAGATGGAGCAATTTTGGTTGTTTCAGCAGCAGACGGACCTATGCCTCAAACAAGAGAGCACGTTCTGTTAGCTCGACAGGTAGGAGTTCCAAAAATTGTTGTCGCTTTGAATAAATGTGACATGGTGGATGACGAAGAACTTCTTGAACTTGTTGAAATGGAAGTAAGAGAACTCCTTGATGAGTACAACTTCCCTGGTGACGACACCCCTGTTTGTCGAGTGTCCGCACTCAAGGCTCTTGAGGGAGACAGTGATGCAGGCGATCAGATCGTTGAATTGATGTCCCAAGTAGACGCTTATGTTCCTACTCCTGATCGCGATGTTGACAAAGATTTCTTAATGCCAATTGAGGATGTTTTCTCCATTACCGGACGCGGAACCGTAGTAACAGGAAGAATTGAACAAGGAATTATTAACACTAGCGACAACATCGAAATTATCGGGCTTAAAGAAACCGCAACAACGACGTGTACAGGTGTTGAAATGTTCCGAAAGATTCTTGACGAAGGTCAAGCAGGAGACAACGTAGGTGTACTTTTACGTGGAATTGATAAAGAAGATGTACAGAGGGGTCAGGTTCTAGCTAAGCCTGGATCTATTACTCCGCATACTCATTTTGAAGCAGAGGTATATGTCTTGGATCAGAAAGAGGGAGGGCGGCATAAGCCTTTCTTCTCCAACTACCGACCACAGTTCTATTTCAGAACAACCGACGTAACCGGAACTATCGCACTTCCTGATGGAACAGAGATGTGCATGCCAGGAGACAACACATCCATGACGGTTGAGCTAATAGCTCCAATTGCTATGGACGAAGGTCTTCGGTTCGCCATTCGTGAAGGTGGTAGAACCGTTGGGGCTGGCGCAGTTACAAAAGTAATTAAGTAACAGCAATGGCAACCGGACAAAAAATCAGAATACGTCTTAAGGCATATGATCACGAAGTGATCGACCAATCCACAAAAAAAATTGTGGAAACAGTTCGCAGAACAAAAGCAGATATTCGTGGTCCGATTCCTCTTCCAACTGAAAAACATCGGTATACGGTCATAAAAGGACCATTCAAAGATAAAGATTCACGTGAACACTTTGAGATGCGTATACACAAGCGTTTACTTGACATCGTTAACCCTGGGGCTAAAACAGTTGATTCTCTTCAGCGTCTTGACCTACCAGCCGGCGTTGATATTGAAATAAAACTTCAACAAAGTTAGTTCTTTCAAGGCTGAAAGGTTTTAGGAATTTAAATGAGTAATGCGTTACTAAATGAAGAAACACTTCAAATGGATAGCCCTATTGAAGAACCCAAGGGGCTTCGGGCTCGTAGAGACAGACTTCCATCTTCAGAAGAATTCATAACCATTAGGGGAGTAGCTCGAGTAACTCGGTTACTTTTCGCACTCTTACTTATT
Source organism: Actinomycetota bacterium (assembly GCA_902564875.1). Taxonomy (GTDB): domain Bacteria; phylum Actinomycetota; class Acidimicrobiia; order Acidimicrobiales; family MedAcidi-G1; genus MedAcidi-G2B. The sequence goes on along the minus strand of CACFCV010000003.1, from coordinate 28,511 downwards.
GGTGGTTTTATTGGATGGGCCATCACAGAAGTATCTCCGGTCAATGTCTCTTTACCCGGTTGGTATATCCCTGCTGTACTTGCTGGATTAGTTCTTTGTTTTGCATCGTACTTGAAACCATCTTTTGCACGAATTCTTGCTCCAATTTACGCAGTTGTTGAAGGCTTGCTTCTTGGCTCAATAACCAAGTTGTACGAATACAGCTTTGATGGAATAGCTTTACAAGCCGCACTATTAACCGTTGGAGTATTTGGCACAATGCTATGGCTTTACAGCACTCGCATTGTAAAAGTAACAGGAAAAATGCGCCGGTTTATCTTCGGTGCAACTTTTGCCATCATGGGGGTTTACCTATTCCAGATCTTGATGCACCTTGTTGGAGTCAATTTCCAAGTCCCATTCCTTCATGATTCAGGACCATTTGGCATTGTTATAAGTCTGGTAATTGTCGGCATTGCATCAATGCATTATTTACTTGATTTTGATTTGATCGAGAAAGCAGTAGAAGCCAAGGCACCCAAAGAAGTGGAATGGCTCGCTGGCTTTGGTTTACTACTGACTACGATCTGGGTCTACTTAGAGATTCTTCGTTTACTTGCAAAAATACGAAGCAACGATTAATAATTCGAACCTAGTCATCTTCCGTATCTTCGTCGTCGGACTCTTTTACCTCTTTACTCTCAGCGTGCCCACGTCTTCGACGACTTTCAAATAATAAATCTTCGTCTATATCGTGACGTTCAGCCGCAGCAGAAAAAATCGATTGAAGGGTAGCGGCAAAAGGAAGAGCAAGAAGGGCTCCAACTATGCCAAGAATAGCGTTGCCCGCGATAACGGCTCCAAATGCAACGGCAACATGGATTTCCATAGTCTGGGCAGTAATACGAGGGGAGAGTATGTAGTTCTCTAACTGTTGATAGACAACAATGATTATCAGAGCCCAAATACCGGTAGCAGGCTCATCTAGCAATCCGACGAGGAGTGGGAGAACACCAGCAATATAGGTACCAACAACCGGAATGAACTGAGAAATTACACCCACCCATATTGCAAGTGCTAATGAAGAAGGCATACCAATAATGACAAAGGCTGCCCAATGGACAAGAGCAGCGATTAAGGCAAGTATCGCTCGCGAAGCAATGTAGCCACCGGTTTTAGCAATAGCTATATCCCAGATTTCTAAAACTCTTTTTTGCCGATTAGCTGGAAGAAGAGAGCAAACTGAGCGTCTTAATTTTGGTCCTTCTGCTACAAGGTAAAAAGAAAAAAGTCCGATGGTGAATAATTGGAACAAAATATTTACGACAGTTGAGCCAAAACGAGCTAAGTCATCAGCAAATGAGCCTAATCGTTGAGCAAGAGCCCCATCTTCATAATCTGCCTGAATATCTGCAGTGGCACCTTCAATGCCAAAATTATTTTCAAGAAATTCGTCAATGTCAGAAAGGTAATTCGGGACATTCTCTGAAAATTCTGTTAGTTGGTCTGCTAAAAGAGAGCCTACAGCTATGCCGAATCCTCCGATTGCCCCTAGAACCCCCAGAAACATTAATCCAGTAGCCAAGCCACGACGTATATTCCATCTCTCCATTCTGTTTACAGCAGGTTCAATTGCGAACGAAAGGAAAAGGGATACCAGAATCATTATTGATAATGACCGCAGGTCAGAAAGAATACTTAATACATACCCCAAAATTGCGTAGCCAATAAGACCTAAGAAGATGGCTCTAGTTAGCCATTTAGGTGGTTTAGACGAAATATCTGACTTTGGTGTTTTAGACATCAAACCTGAAAGTAGTGCTAAATAACACACTTAAGAGGGATACTCGTACTCAATAGTTGGATTAGCGCATCTTTCCCTTTAGCCTTAACTCTTGGCGTATTCGGGAAATCCCCTGCGTGACAAACTGAAGTTCATATAGGCCTGGATCTGTTAAAGAGCAGGAACCACATGACACAACCGAATTATCCGCTCCGCTGGGCACCTGCCTATGCGGAGTTTCCATTTGAATAAGCATCTAGTTTTGGCACTTTTGAAAGTTAATTTGCCAAAAATCAGGAATAGTTATGGCCAATAAAGCAATAGTCGGCGAAAAAGTCGGCATGACACAAGTATGGGATGAAGACAATCAAGTCATTCCTGTGACTGTTCTGCGCGTACGGCCAAACCGTGTAGTTCAAGTTAAGACACAAGAACGTGACGGATACAGTGCTCTTCAGGTCACGTTCGGTGAAAAAGATATCGAAAAAATGAAACAACCTGAAGCTGGCCATTTTGCTAACTCGGGTGTTGTTCCTGGTAGTCGGCTAGTAGAACTCCGAGTTGATGATGTGGCTGATTATCAAGTAGGTCAAGAAATAACGGTTGATGAAATGGCTGAGATAGGCCGTGTTGACGTTACTTCAGTAAGTAAAGGAAAAGGATTTGCAGGTGCGATGAAGCGCCATGGGTTTGGAGGTTTACCAGCTTCACACGGTGCTCATAAAGTACATCGCAAGCCTGGGGCTGTTGGACAATGTGCTACTCCATCTCGAATATTTAGAGGAAAGCGCATGCCTGGACGCATGGGAAACCAGAAAACAACCATTCTTAATTTGTCGGTTGTTCAAGCAGATGCAGAACGTGAAATTTTACTTGTTAGAGGTGCAGTACCGGGTCCAAATGGTTCCGTGGTACTAATCCGTGATGCGGTCAAAGGAGCATAGCTATGAGTAGTGTCGCCTTACAGGACCGCAATGGAAAATCATCTGGATCAATAGATTTAGATCAAAATATTTTTGGCATTGAGCCAAATGTGGCAGTAATGCATCAAGTCGTAACAGCACAATTAGCTGCTCGACGAAGCGGAACTCAAAGCACAAAAACCCGTTCTGAAGTTCGTGGAGGGGGAGCTAAGCCATGGAGGCAAAAGGGAACAGGTAGAGCGCGACATGGATCAATCAGATCTCCAATATGGCGTGGTGGCGGTGTCGCTCTAGGGCCTAAGCCACGAAGTTATGCCCAGAGAACACCAAAGAAAATGATCGCCCTAGCTTTAAGATCAGCTCTTTCAGATCGTGCAGCAGATGGCAAAGTGATGGTTGTTGATTCTTGGAACTTCGAAGTTCCTTCAACAAAAGAAGCTCGAAATTCATTAGCGAAATTGGGAGCTGAAGGACGTGTTCTAATAGTCGCCGACATCGAAGAAGTAAATACTTGGAAGAGTTTCGCGAACCTACCAATGGTGCACACAGTAAGCCGTGGTGAATTGAATGCTTATGACATCTTGGTAAGCGACTGGGTGATTTTCACAAAAGAAACTTTGCCTTCTTCAACGCAGAAAGAAGAAGAGAAATGAAAGATCCAAGAGATGTCATAATTGAACCAGTCGTCTCTGAGAAGTCTTACAGCCTTCTTGAGGACAATGTCTACACTTTTGTAGTACATAAATCGGCTACAAAACCAGAAATAAGAGATGCGATTGAAACAGTTTTTGATGTAACAGTAACCAAAGTAAATACTTTGAATCGTGATGGAAAAAGAAAGCGCAATCGACGTAACGGAACCTTTGGCAAACGACCTGATATAAAACGTGCTTATGTCACCCTTATTGAGGGTGACTCAATTGAATTGTTTGAGGTTTAGTTATATGCCGCAACGTAGACGTAAACCAACTAGCCCAGGTCGCCGATTTCAAACAGTCTCTGATTTTTCCGAAATAACAAAGACTAAACCTGAACGCACTCTTGTAGAAAAACAGAAATCAACTGGTGGTCGTAATAACTATGGTCGCAAAACCGCTCGTCACCGTGGAGGCGGGCATAAACAACAGTATCGATTAGTTGATTTCCGACGGAATAAAGATGGGGTTCCAGCCAAAGTTGCTGCCGTTGAATACGATCCAAATCGCAGTTGTCGTATCTTGCTTCTTCATTATCATGACGGCGAAAAACGATATATTCTTGCTCCGAAAGGCGTAGAAGTCGGTGAGACGCTTCAGTCTGGACAAGGATCTGAAATTAAGGCTGGTAATGCGTTGCCGCTTCGCTATATCCCAGTTGGAACAACAATTCATAATGTTGAGTTATACCCCGAGGGCGGAGGAAAGTTAGCTCGTAGTGCCGGATCAAGTGTTCAGTTAGTTGCTAAGGAAGGGAGTTACGCGACTTTGCGTCTTCCAAGCACAGAAATGAGAAGAGTCCCAATTGATTGCCGAGCTACAGTCGGAGAAGTTGGAAACCAGGAACACGAATTAACAAAAATAGGAAAAGCTGGACGAAATCGTTGGAAAGGCGTTAGACCTCAAACTAGAGGTGTAGCGATGAACCCTGTAGACCATCCACTTGGGGGTGGTGAAGGAAAGTCATCTGGTGGCCGTCATCCAGTTTCTCCTTGGGGTAAACCAGAAGGACGTACTCGTCCACGTAGTAAACAATCAGACAAAATGATCGTGCGTCGACGCCGACGTCGTGGATCGCGAAGGTAGGAGATATGCCTCGGAGTCTTAAAAAAGGACCATTTGTAGATGATCATCTACTTAAAAAAGTTGATGAGATGAATGCATCGGGAGATAAAAAAGTTATTAGAACTTGGTCACGTAGGTCCACAATTATTCCAGACATGATTGGTCATACTCTGGGAGTTCATGATGGTCGTAAACATGTTCCTGTCTTTATAACAGAAGCAATGATCGGCCATAAGTTAGGGGAGTTTGCCCCAACTCGGACTTTCCGACATCACGCCGGACAGGAAAAGGGAGCGCAGCGCTAATGGCGGCCACAAAGACTAACGAGCGTCCTGGTACTCGTGCAGTTGTTCGCTATGTGAGAGTTTCAGCTTTCAAGGCGCGGGAAGTTTTAAATTTAATCCGTGGAGAGTCTTATGGCAGGGCTTCTGAGATTCTCGCATTTTCAGAGCGCAGTGTTTCAGAAGTCGTAGCGAAATGTTTAGATTCAGCAGTCTCAAATGCTGAAAACAATGACGGAATTCCAGCTGAAGAACTCTTTGTCTCAGCATGTTACGCCGATGAAGGCCCTACGTTAAAACGGTGGAGACCTCGTGCTCGCGGTCGTGCTACCCCAATTCTCAAACGAACTTGTCATATTACGATCATTATGGGCAGATATACATCAGAGGAAATTGCTACGCAGCAAGCTCGAGATGAACAACGGGGTCGTTCTGGGCCTAGTCAGCAAGCAGCAGAGGCCCGACGTCAACGAGTCGAAAAGAGTCGAGCGGCGGCTGAATCTCGCGCCCAAGATGAAGAAGAGTTGGCAGAGGCTGTTGATGCTGAGGAAGTTGAAGCAGTAGAAGAGGCTGTTGATGCTGAGGAAGTTGAAGCAGTAGAAGAGGCTGTTGATGCTGAGGAAGTTGAAGAAACTGAAGAAAACGAAGTTGAATCTTCAGTCACAGAAGAAGAAGAGAGCAACTAATGGGACAGAAAGTTAATCCTTACGGTTTTCGATTAGGTGTAACTACTGATTGGAAATCAAGATGGTTCGCTACTCGTCAAGAATACGCAGACAATCTCATAGAAGATTGGGAAATTCGTGACTATTTACTTACAGAGCTACCACATGCAGCCATAAGTAGAGTTGAAGTAGAACGAACTCGAGACAAAGTTCGTGTAGATGTTCATACAGCGCGTCCTGGCATAGTGATCGGCCGTAAAGGTGCCGAAGCTGATCGATTGCGAACCGGATTAGGAAAAATAACTGGCAATAATCGTGTAGCCCTTAATATTCAAGAAATTAAGGAACCAGAGATTGATGCAGCTTTGATAGCTCAAGGTGTAGCAGATCAGTTAATGGGCCGAATCGCTTTCCGTCGGGCTATGAAGAGAGCTGTACAGAATGCTCAGAAAGCAGGCGCACTTGGTATTCGCGTTCAGTGCTCTGGACGTCTAGGTGGATCTGAAATGGCTCGTACAGAGTGGTATCGCGAAGGAAGAGTTCCACTCCATACGCTTCGAGCAGATGTTGATTATGGGTTCCGTGAAGCACATACAACATACGGAAGAATCGGTGTAAAAGTCTGGATTTACAAGGGTGACATTCTTCCCTACAAGAGCCAAATGGAAGATAAAGCAACTCGTGAAGCAGCTATGGCGGTTGGCGAGACTTCCGGTCCAGCAGCAGAACCTAAAACAGTAGTTTCTTCTGCGGCAGCACGCCGACGTTCTGCAGATAGTGAGACCAGTGAGGCAGAAGTATCAGATGCAGAACAAGAGAGCCCTAATTTTGAAGATGAAGAACTTGAAATGACGCCCTTAGTTAAAGAAGGTGACGAAGCATTTGAGAAACTACTTGCCGAAGAAGAGGAAATAGAACGATCAACACATGACGCACGTGAAACACCTCATTTCCGTTTAGAGAGTGGTGACTGAAATGCTTATGCCTAAAAAAGTTGCGCACCGTAAACATCATCGCGGTCGTATGCGCGGAAACAGTAAAGGTCAAACAGAAGTTACTTTTGGCGAGTTTGGTATTCAAGCTCTTGAGCCTGGTTGGATAACAGCTAGACAAATAGAAGCAGCGCGTATTGCTATGACTCGTCATATTAAAAGAGGCGGAAAAGTTTGGATAAATGTATTTCCTGACAAGCCTGTTACACAGAAACCTGCAGAAACTCGCATGGGCTCAGGAAAAGGAAATGTTGAAGGCTGGGTGGCAGTAGTTAAACCGGGAAGGATCCTGTTTGAACTCTCCTACCATGATGCAGATACCGCAAGACAAGCAATAAACAGAGCAATTCAGAAATTACCTATTAAAGCTCGGTTCGTTGAACGCGAGGAGAAGTTTTAATTATGGCTCGTAACAAAGCATTGACCGATTTGGGAGACCTTGACTTATATGAACAGTTAAGTGATGCGAAAGAGGAACTATTTAACCTTCGTTTCCAACTGTTAACTGGCCAACTTGAAAATCATTCTCGGCTTGGCCAAGTAAAGAAAGAAGTAGCTCGTATTCAAACTGAACTTCGAGCTAGAGAAATCGCTTCAGCTGAAGCAATTGACAACGATGAGGAGGTTGCTGACTAATGGCAGATGATCTACAAGAGACAGAGCGCCCGAATCCTCGTAAAGTCCGGGAAGGCTTAGTCGTTTCAGATATCCAAAATAAAACTGCAGTCGTTCAGGTAACTGACCGCGTACGTCACCGTAAGTATTCAAAGACTGTTCAACGTTCAAAGAAATTGCATGTACATGATGAAACAAATGAGATGCAAGTAGGTGACCGTGTGAGAATTCAAGAGACACGCCCAATTTCAAAATTGAAAAGATGGCGACTTGTCGAGATTCTTGAAAGGGCGAAGTAATGATTCAGCAAGAAACACGTCTTCGAGTTGCTGACAATTCGGGGGCGCGAGAAGTTTTATGCATCAAAGTACTTGGTGGCTCAAAAAGAAGGTACGCGTCTATAGGTGATGTTTTTGTTGCAACTGTTAAGGATGCAAATCCAGGGGCTGCTGTAAAAAAAGGTGAAGTAGTCAAGTGTGTTGTGGTACGAACAAAGAAAGAACGACGACGCCCTGACGGTTCGTACATCCGATTTGATGAGAATGCAGCTGTCCTCATAAATGATCAACTTCAACCAAGGGGTACTCGAATTTTTGGCCCAGTGGGTCGTGAGCTTCGAGATAAGAAGTTCATGAGGATAGTTTCTCTAGCTCCGGAGGTCCTCTAAATGAAGATACGTAAGGGTGACAACGTGGTTGTCTTAGCAGGGAAAGATCGTGGTCGCGAAGGTGCTGTGAGCCGCGCTTTACCAGCAGAAAACAAAGTAATTATTGAAGGCGTAAACATGGTTAAGAGGCATCAAAAAGCTACATCTGCAACTATGCAAGGTGGAATTATTGATAAAGCAATGCCCATTGATGCTTCAAATGTTGCAATATTAAGTCCTAGTGATGGGAAACCGACTCGAGTTGGTTATCGGTTTAATGAGTCCGGTGAAAAAGTACGAATATGTAAACGAACAGGAGTTGATCTTGATGGTTGAAGCATTATCTACCTCCGAGCGTCTTAGTGACTTGTATCAAAACGAACTTCGTCAGAAGCTTCAAACAGATTTAGGTCTTAGTAATATCATGCAAGCTCCAAAATTGGTAAAAATTGTAATCAACATGGGTGTTGGTGAGGCCGCTCAGCAAGCTAAACAAATTGAGGGAGCAACCGCAGATTTAGAACTTATTTCTGGACAAAAACCTTTGTTAACAAGAGCAAAAAAATCTATTTCTAATTTCCGTCTTCGCGAAGGCCAAGCTATTGGAGCAAAGGTCACACTTAGAGGTCAAAGAATGTATGAGTTCTTTGATCGGTTAATGACATTGGCTATCCCAAGAATTCGAGATTTCCGAGGATTAAACCCTAAGTCATTTGACGGTCATGGGAATTACACATTGGGCATCACTGAGCAATTAATTTTCCCAGAAATAAATTACGACAAAATAGACAAAGTCAGAGGAATGGACATCACTATTGTGACTTCGGCTCGTACAGATGAAGAGGGCCGAGCATTGCTCGAAGCATTTAATTTCCCATTTCGACAAGAGGTACGGTAATGGCAAAAAAAGCCTTAGTAAATAAACAAAAAAAGACTCCAAAATTTAAAGTTCGCGCGTACACCCGATGCCGTCGATGTGGACGTCCACGGTCTGTGTATCGCAAGTTTAATCTTTGCCGAGTGTGCTTAAGAGAAATGGCACATAAAGGCGAAATCCCAGGTCTTACGAAGTCGAGTTGGTAAGGAGGTTGATCTGAGATGACTATGACTGATCCAGTAGCAGACATGCTTACTCGTATCCGCAATGCCAATATCGCTATGCATGACGGCGTGAAAATGCCGTCTTCAAAGCAGAAAGTAGCTTTGGCAGAAATGCTTAAGGAAGAAGGTTACATTGTTGATTACTCCGTAACCGATAGTGATAGAGGACCCGGACAGGATCTAAGCATCACTATGAAATACTCTCCAAATCGAGAGAGAGTAATTAGTGGAGTTAAAAGAGTTTCTTCCCCTGGTCTACGCGTCTATTCAAACGCAGATGAAATCCCAAGAGTTCTCGGCGGATTAGGCGTAGCTGTAATTAGTACAAGTAAAGGTCTGATGAGCGACCGAGAGGCACGTCGCCGACGTATAGGCGGCGAAGTTCTCTGTTATGTGTGGTAAGGGATAAAAATGTCGCGTATAGGTAAAGCTCCAATCTCTGTTCCAAATGGTGTTGAAATAGGAATATCAGGCAAAAGCGTTGAAGTAAAAGGTCCGAAAGGAACACTCGATCTCGAAGTTCCTGGGTCAATAAGTGTCCGTCAAGACGGAGACCAAGTTCTTGTTGAACGCCCAGATGATGAACGCACAAGCCGGGCACTACACGGACTTACACGCTCGTTGATAAATAATATGGTCATTGGAGTCTCTGAAGGATTTAGCAAGGAACTAGAAATCATAGGTGTGGGGTATCGAGCTCAAGCTAAGGGACAGTCATCTTTAGAACTACAACTTGGATTCAGTCATCCTGTTTCAGTTGAGGCTCCAGAGGGAATTTCTTTTGAAGTACCTGAACCAACAAGAATTATTGTTACAGGAATAGATAAGCAAGCTGTTGGACAAGTTGCAGCAAATATCCGTTCATTTAGAAAGCCAGAACCTTATAAAGGTAAAGGAGTTCGTTACCTAGGAGAACATGTGGTCCGTAAAGCTGGAAAGGCGGCTAAGTAATGAGCGCACAAACTATAGATCGCAGGTCTGCAAGGATACGACGCCACAAACGAGTACGCAAGAATGTTTACGGCTCAAGCGAAAGACCACGCTTATCTGTATTCAGATCAGCGAACAATATCTCTGCACAAATTATTGATGATGATTTAGGAAAAACAATTGTTTCAGCTTCCACCCAACAAGCCGGAGTGGCTGATGGTTTACGTGGTGTAGAAGCAGCAAAAATGGTAGGCGCAGCGATAGCTGAACGTGCCAAAGAAGCAGGAGTTACGACTGTTGTGTTTGATCGCGGTGGTTACATCTACCACGGACGTGTGGCTGCGCTTGCGGATGCCGCCCGTGAAAAAGGACTGGAGTTTTAGTGGATACGCAATCGGTAAATGTTGAAGAATCTGGATTACGTGAATCTCGAGTTATTCATATAAATCGTGTAGCAAAGGTTGTTAAAGGAGGCCGACGGTTCTCTTTCACTGCACTTGTTGTTATTGGCGATGGAGCAGGGCAAGTTGGGCTTGGTTACGGAAAAGCAAAAGAAGTTCCCCTAGCAATACAAAAAGGAACTGAAGAAGCCAAGCGAAATTTAGCCCCTGTCGCTATGGCAGGATCCACAATTGTTCATAAAGTTCTCGGAATTGCTGGAGCTGGCCGGGTTTTACTTCAACCAGCAGCACCTGGTACTGGAGTAATTGCCGGCGGGGCCGCTCGCATAATTCTTGAAGAAGCAGGTATACGTGATGTGCTATGTAAATCTTTGGGGTCTCCAAACCACATAAATGTGGCTCGTGCGACAATTGCAGGTTTAGCAGCTCTTCGTCGACCAGATGATATAGCGCGTCTTCGTGGACTAGATCCTGAAGAATTTGTTCCCGGCGCATTGTTGGATGCGTATCGCCGTTCAGAAGCAGGTATAGGAGAAGTTTCTACTATTGAGGAGGAGGCCCTTGATGTCTGAGATTAAAGTCACCCAAACTCGTTCAGCTATTGGGTCAAAGCCAAAACAGAGAGGCACACTACGAGCATTAGGACTTGGAAAGATTGGACAAAGCAACACCCTCCCAGATCGTAATGAGATCCGAGGGATGATCGCACGGGTCCCTCATTTAATTAAAGTCGAGGAGGTCAAATAACGTGAAAGTTCATGACTTAAAACCAGCTCCAGGTTCAAAAACTCGTGGTAAGCGTGTAGCACGAGGTATCGGCGGAAAAGGCGGCAAAACCGCTGGTCGTGGTTCCAAAGGACAACGAGCAAGAAACACAGTACGAGTAGGATTTGAAGGGGGACAAATGCCCCTGCATATGCGTATACCTAAATTGCGAGGCTTCAAGAATCCATTCCGGGTTGAATATCAAGCCGTTAATTTAGACGCAATTGAAGAATCTGGGCTTAATGAAGTGAGTCCAGAAACGCTCTTATCTCTTGGTTTAGTTCGCAAAAACGCACTAATTAAAATTCTTGGTCGAGGTGAAATCAATCGTGCGGTGTCCGTTAAAGCACATGCTTGGTCCAAATCTGCTGAAGAAGCAGTTACCGCCGCCGGTGGATCACTCGAGAAGTTGCCACTACCATTTGCTGTACGTCCACCTTCAAGTGGTAACGCACACATGAATCGTTAGTAAACATAGGGAGACATCATGCTTGCCAGCATGCTTAACATGTTCAGAGTAGCTGATCTGCGAAAGCGGATTCTTTTTACCTTGCTCATGATTGTTCTCTATCGTGTCGGTGCATTCATTCCTGCTCCTGGAATTGATGTTGAGCAAGTACAACTTCTTCGCGATCGCGCAAATCAAGGCGGTGTTTTAGCGTTCTTGCAACTCTTTTCTGGAGGATCTCTAACAACATTTGCAGTCTTTGCACTCGGGGTCACTCCCTACATCACTGCTTCGATCATTATGCAAGTTTTAGGTGTAGTTGTTCCAAAAATTGAACAGTGGCAACAACAAGGAGCAGTTGGGCAGAGAAAAATTACTCAATGGACTCGATACATGACTGTAGCCATAGCGGTAATTCAAGCAACAAGTTTTGCTTTCTTATTCAATGATGGTGGTAACTCCATTAGTGGACAATCAGGTGCAAATCTACTACCTAACTTCCATATAGGAACTGTGAGCGTAGTGGTCCTTACTCTTGCAGCTGGTACAGCATTACTCATGTGGATGGGTGAATTGATAACCCAAAAAGGAATTGGAAATGGGATGTCTTTACTGATCATGATTTCTGTTATCAGTGCTTTTCCTGCCCAAGGTTCCTTAATTCACGCGGAAAATGGAATTTGGGCACTAATAATTGTTTTGGGGGTCCTTGCAGCTCTTATTACAGCAATAACTTTTGTAGAACAAGGACAACGAAGAATCCCAGTTCAGTTTGCTAAAAGAGTTCAAGGGCGTCGAATGTATGGAGGTCAGAACACCTATATCCCATTGAAAGTAAATCAAGCCGGCGTTATTCCTATCATATTTGCAACCTCTGTGCTCTATCTCCCCGTCCTTTTGGCCGCTGCACTTCCATGGGATGGATTCCGATCTTGGGTGAATAACAATCTCGCTCAATCAAACAATGTTTTCTATTTCGTAATAACAGGATTCATGGTTGTTGGCTTTGCTTATTTCTATACAGCAATAACATTTGATCCAGCTAAGCAAGCAGACACCATTCGTAAACAGGGTGGTTTTGTGCCAGGCATAAGACCGGGTTATCAAACAGAGCGGTATCTCTCAAAGATTCTTTCCAGAATTACTTTACCCGGGTCACTGTTTCTCGCTGCGGTAGCACTGATTCCGTCTATTCTGATCAACGTATTTCTTGATACCAGTCAAGGCGTTGGTGGTTCAGCTGGTGCAGGTGCTGCCGGGTTTGGTTTCATTGGTATCTCTATCCTTATTGCTGCAGGTGTTTCTTTGGAAACTATGAAACAAATTGATTCTCAATTAACGATGCGCAACTACGAAGGGTTCTTAAAGTAGCCAATGGCTACAAATGAAGCGATGAAACCAGTTAATCTCGTTATTTTTGGTCGTCAAGGATCTGGCAAAGGAACCCAGTGCGCAATGATAATCACTGAGTTGGGTTCAATTCATATATCGACTGGAGACATGTTAAGAGCGGCAGTAGAACAGGGAACAGAATTTGGGCTGCAAGCAAAGGCCATTATGGATCGTGGCGAGTTAGTTTCAGACGAAGTTATATCTGGGATTGTGGCGGAAAGATTGGCACAGTCTGATGTGACCCAGAATGGATTTTTATTAGATGGCTATCCTCGCACTCTTACGCAAGCAGAATCGTTTGTTGGGATATTGAATGATTTAGGGCTCACCTTGGATTTAGCTTTGAATTTAGACGTGCCGATTGATGAAGTTACAACCCGCATGTTGTCACGTGGTAGGGCTGATGATACAGAAGAAGCCATTGCAAGGAGATTAGATCTCTACGAGAAGGAAACTGCTCCATTATTTGAATTCTTTTTGGATCAGGGAGTTTTTGAAGTTATTGATGGGCTTGGCTCAGAATCAGAGGTATTTGATCGATTAAATACTGTAATTTCAGCAGTTATTTCAGGTAAATCGCAGTGAAACGGATAACTTTATATACGGTTACTCATCGGGGTTGGTCAAGCCACAGGGGGACGGTAGCGTTACCTGTCGGCTTATATAGCGTTATTGAAGGCCGTATAAATGAATTATTTGACCTAGGAGGTCAGTTCTGACGAAATCTAAAGAAGACGCGATTGTGATGGAAGGAACGGTTCTTGAACCGTTACCTAACGCCATGTTCAAAGTCGAGTTAGAAAATGGTCATGAAGTTCTTGCACATATTTCTGGGAAGATGAGAATGCATTACATACGTATCCTCCCAGGTGATCGAGTGCAAGTAGAAATGACTCCGTATGACCTCCAAAGAGGTCGAATTACATATCGTTATAAGTAGAACAAGAGAAACGACAATGAAGGTTCGTGCAAGCGTAAAAAGAATTTGTGATCGGTGTCGAGTGATTCGACGCCATGGACGCGTACAAGTTATCTGCACAAACCCTCGTCATAAGCAGCGACAAGGATAGGGAAAAACGGAATGGCACGTATTTCTGGGGTAGATATTCCACGGGATAAACAGGTACATATTTCACTTACCTACATTCATGGGGTGGGTAGAACTCGTGCTTTGGAAGTCTGCGAAGGAACAGGAGTCAATCCTTTTTCTCGTGTACGTGATTTAACAGATGAAGAAGTCACACGCATTCGAGCTTTTATAGATGAGAATCTTAAAGTCGAAGGAGATTTGCGCCGTGAGATTTCTCAAAACATAAAACGCAAGATGGATATTGGCTGTTATCAGGGGTTGCGTCATCGACGCGGTTTACCAGTTCGTGGACAGCGGACCCATACAAATGCGAGGACCCGAAAAGGTAAACGTAAGACAGTGGCCAACAAGAAGAAGGTGTTGAAGTAATGGCGAAAACGTCACCAGGCGGTCGTCGCCCTCGTAAAAAAGAACGGAAAAACATTCCACATGGAGTGGCTCATATAAAGAGTTCGTTTAATAACACAATTGTTAACATTACTGATCAGTCAGGGAACACTTTGGCTTGGGCTTCAGCAGGAAATGTTGGATTTAAAGGATCACGTAAGTCGACACCGTTTGCTGCACAAATGGCAGCGGAGAAATGTGCTCTTCAAGCGATGGAACATGGGGTTCGCAAAGTCGATGTTATTGTCAAAGGTCCCGGTTCTGGACGAGAAACCGCAATTAGGACCATTCAAAGCACTGGAATTGAAGTGACAGGAATTAAAGACGTCACTCCAGTTCCTCATAACGGATGCCGTCCACCAAAGAGACGGAGGGTCTGATGTCACGCTATACCGGACCGAAATCACGTATTTCACGGAGATTAGGAACAAATATTTTTGGTACAAAATCAGAAACGGTTGCCTTAGATAAGAGACCATTTCCCCCAGGAGAACATGGCCGTTCACGACGTCGAGGCAATCAATCAGAATTCTCAATTCAGTTACAGGAAAAGCAGAAAGCTCGGTTTACTTATGGGCTTAATGAACGTCAATTCCGCAATTTATATGAAGAAGCGAACCGCAAAGACGGAGTTACTGGTGAAAACCTACTTCAATTTCTTGAACTGCGTTTAGACAATGTGGTCTATCGGGCAGGCATGGCAGCTACACGCCCCCAAGCTCGTCAGTTAGTTAACCATGGCCATATTGACGTAAATGGTAAAAGAGTAAATATTCCTAGCTACAGAGTCCGTAAGGGAGATGTGGTCACCTTGCGCTCAAAGGCCCGTAACATGGTAGTAGTTCAATGGAATATTGATGTGCTAGACCGTGAGCCTCCAGCATGGCTTGGAGTTTCTGACGGAGGTCATGAAGTGGAAGTTAAGGAAATTCCAGTTCGTGAACAGATCGACATCCCAGTAAGAGAGCAACTCATTGTTGAGTTGTACAGCAAGTAATTATAAGAGCGACAGAATCCCAAAGAGTGAGGTAATAAGACATGTTGGTCATTCAGAGACCCAGTGTAGAAGCTGTAGGCGAAGCTGAAGGAAATCGGCAAGAATTTGCGATAGGTCCTCTAGAGCCAGGCTTCGGACATACAATAGGGAATTCGCTTCGACGAACCCTCCTATCATCTATTCCCGGAGCAGCTATAACTCAGATCAAGTGTGATGATGCCGAACATGAGTTCAGCACCATTACTGGTGTTGTTGAAGATGTCGCTGACATCGTGCTTAATTTAAAAGATGTTGTTGTAGCCAGTCATAGCGACGAGCCTGTAACTTTGCGTGTTGAAGAGCGGGGACCAGGAGTAGTTACCGCATCTGTGCTTCAAGACAAGCATGCTGATATAGAAATTCTTAACCCTGACCTAGAAATAGCCACCCTAAATAAAGATGGGCGTCTAGCTCTTGAAGTAACCATAGAAAGAGGAAGAGGATTCCTCACTTCCAAGAGAACTCTGGAAAGCGGAGTTATTGGAATTATTCCAGTAGACGCACTTTTCTCACCAGTTCGCCGGGTGAGTTTTGTAGTAGATCCAATGCAGGTGGATCAAGCGATAGATCATGATCGTTTAGTTCTAGAAATCGAAACAGATGGATCTCTTTCCCCTCGTGAAGCTTTAGCGTCAGCAGGTGGCACCTTGCGTGCACTTGTGCAACTCGTAGAAGAAATGAGTGATGAGCCACAAGGACTAGAACTTGGAGAATCCGATCCTGTAGGTGGAGCTTCTCCGGATATGGACCTTCCAATTGAAGACCTAGATCTATCTGAACGACCTCGGAATTGCTTAAAGAGGGGTCAAGTAGACACTATTGGACAGTTGCTAGAAAAGACTTATGACGATCTTCTTGCCATTACAAATTTTGGACAGAAATCATTAGACGAAGTAATTGAAAAACTTGATGAACGTGGTCTCTCTTTAGCAACACGGAGATAAAGAAGTAATAGAGGTTTAGAAATGCCAGCCACTCCCAAAAAAGGACGCCGATTTGGTGGAAGTTCAGCTCATCATAAATCTATGATGGCTAATCTCGTGGCATCTTTAATCGCTGCAGAAGCTATTACCACCACGGAAGCTAAAGCTAAAGCTGTACGACCAATTGCAGAGAAGATGATCACAAAAGCGAAAAAAGGCGGATTGCATAATCATCGTCAAGTTGTTTCCTTTCTTCGAGATAAAGAAATGGCAGCAAAACTCTTTGAAGATATCGGGCCACGCTACGCTGATCGTCCCGGCGGTTATACCCGGATACTAAAACTTGGGCCACGAAGTGGAGATAATGCTCCAATGGCTCGTATTGAGTTAGTCTAAAAAATCCCGTCATGCGGGTTAAAGGCATCCTAAGTTACGACGGATCCTCGTTTCACGGCTATGCAATTAATAGCGATGTAAGAACAGTAGCTGGAGAATTAGATTCAGCTTTAACGAAGGTATTAGGAGAAAAAGTTGCTGTTACTTGTGCCGGACGGACAGACCGAGGAGTTCACGCTCAAGGACAAGTAATTAGTTTTGACACTCCCCAAGATACAGATCTTGGCAAACTTCAAAATTCTATAAACCGTATTTGCAGACCTCACATAGTTATAAATAATTTAAGTGCGGCCCCACCTGAATTTGATGCAAGATTTTCAGCAACGGGACGTTGTTATCGCTATCGAATATTAAATCAAAAAACCCCAAATCCTTTTCTGGCCGCAACAACATGGCATGTCCCAACTAATTTAAATTTAGAAAAAATGGTGCAAGCTAGTAATCATTTTCTTGGAACTCATGACTTTTCTTCGTTTTGTAAACGAACATCACCTCAGCCTGGTTACAAAGAACGAAGTTTAGTACGAACAGTCCAATCAGTTACTTGGTCGAAAAAAGACGAAAATGTAATTGAATTTGAAATTTTCGCATCTTCTTTTTGTCATCAAATGGTTCGTTCAATAGTAGGAACCATCGTACGAGTGGGTAAGGGACACATATCAGAGAAGAAAATCCCTGAAATACTGACCGCACATGATCGACAGGGCGCAGGGTCACCCGCACCACCCCATGGTTTGATTCTATGGTCAGTTCAATACCCAGACTTTAATGACGACTTGGAACGGGTTGCCGAGACTGAGTCAGCGCCGTAGCCTTATGGGGTGGTTTCTTAGGTCTATAAATTAACTCTGAGACCAACGTTTGAAGGCTAAAACAAACAAATTGTTGCAGCTAAAACATGAAAAGGTAATTAAGTGTCAACTTATACTCCAAAAGCTGATGAAATTGAAAGAGAATGGCACGTCGTCGATGCTGACGGCCTTGTCCTTGGTCGCCTAGCAACTGAGGTGGCATCCATTCTTCGCGGCAAGCATAAACCTATCTTCACGCCTCACTTGGATACCGGAGATCATGTCGTGGTCATTAATGCAGACAAAGTTGTGTTAACTGGAGAAAAGACAGAAAACAAGAAGGTTTATAACCACTCAGGTTTTCCAGGCGGACTACGCACTAGAAAGTATGGAGATCTGCTTTTAGATAAACCTGAAGAGGCAGTTCGGCAAACTATTCAAGGCATGTTGCCTAAAAATCGTTTAGGTCGTCAAATGATAAAGAAATTAAAAGTTTATAGAGGACCAAAACACCCGCATGAAGCACAACAACCTCAAGAACTTGTTATAGAACACGCTCGGGCAAAAACTTCCTGAGTGAGGAGTAAGTATGGTTAAACCTCTTATACAAGCAACTGGTAGAAGAAAAGACGCAGTAGCACGTGTACGCCTTAGAGAAGTGACTGGCGAACCCTCAGTCACCGTAAATGGCAGAGACATGGAAGATTATTTTCCCTCTGAAAGTCATCGCCTTCTGTTTCTCGAGCCACTTCGAGTTACAGGAACTGAAGGCACTTATGATATCGATGCAACGTTACACGGAGGCGGGGTATCAGGGCAGGCTGGTGCCTTAAGGCTAGGTATTGCTCGTGCTTTGGAAGAACTCGACCCAGAGCGAAGGTCAGCACTTAAAAAAGCAGGTCTACTAACACGCGATGATCGTAAGAAAGAGTCGAAGAAGTACGGCTTAAAGAAAGCTCGTAAAGCTCCTCAGTACAGCAAGCGCTAATATTCTTATGAACCAACATGAGTTGGTTCATACTTAAAATTATGGTGAATCTATCTCCGGCTTTTGGAACCGATGGGGTAAGAGGAAAAGTAGGAACAGAACTTACTTCATCAATGGTTAAATCTTTAGGTTTGGCTGCCGCGCCACATCTGAATTCAGATCAAATAGTAATAGGAAGAGATACTAGAGAATCAGGCGACTCTTTTGAAGCAGCTTTAGCACAAGGATTTAGTGAGGGCGGAGTAGAACCTATTCTCCTTGGCGTTACCCCTACACCGGCAGTTGCTCATATTGCTTCAACACAAGAAATTGCAGGAGCTATGGTTTCGGCATCTCATAATCCGTGGTGGGATAACGGTATAAAACTTTTTGCTTCCGGCGGATACAAATTAGATGATGCGGTGCAGAAAAAAATAGAAGAAACTTGGCACAAAAATTTATTGGTAGATGTTTCAGAATTAAAAAGGTTTAAATCGGGGTCGAGTGGCTCTTGGGCAGAGGCTGTCAAAGAGTCAGTTAACTCCATGGCATTTAAGGGCATAAAGATAGCTCTTGATTGTGCTAATGGGTCAATGTCAGAGTTCGCTCCCCAAATCATGAGAGAACTTGGAGCACAGGTAGAAGTTCTTAATGTCAGTCCAAATGGGAGAAATATAAACGAGAGATGCGGAGCCACTGACTTAAGTTCTTTACAAGAATTTGTAACACATGTCTCAGCAAATGTGGGTTTCGCATTTGATGGCGATGGGGATCGAGTTATTGCGGTCTCTTCTGAGGGGAAAATCTTAGACGGCGATCACTTACTTGCATTAATAGCTGTGGATCGTTTAGACAGAGGTCAACTAAACGACAACACAGTCGTTATTACTGTTATGGCGAATCTTGGACTCCGGAAGGCTCTGATTCAAAGAGGCATCAACTTATACGAAACACCAGTTGGAGATCGGTATGTTTTAGAGGCGCTCCAAAGCAATAAGTGGGATTTAGGTGGAGAGCAGTCTGGGCATATTGTCATATCAGATTTTGCCACTACAGGAGATGGTCTTTTAACAGCTGTTCAAGCACTTGCAGCGGCTCAGAGAAGAAAAATAGAAATTGGTTCTTGGGCAAAAGAGTTAGTTCAAAAATCTCCTCAAGTTTTACTTAACTTGTCCGTCACTAAATCAGGAGCTGATCTGGTTGAGCAAGCATCTGACTTAATAGAGGAAATGAAACAAGAACTAGGTGATAATGGACGCGTAGTAGTACGTTCCTCAGGAACGGAACCTTTGGTTAGAATCATGGTGGAAGCCCTAGATGAACCTACTGCTCAGCAAATCGCAAATTCACTAGAGGTAAGCATCAGGGCCCTCGACAACACCCCTTGAGTTCAATCACATAGAATTCTCTTACAACTTTTAAATTCAACTACTGCTAAGGAGGCGTGATATGTGTGGAATTATTGCAATAGTTCGAAAACCTGAGTCACGCGCTACCCCAACTTCTGCAGAAGTTTTGAATCTTATGGAAGAGGCAGTGCGATTTCTAGAAAGAGAAAAAGTCGAAGCAATATCAGACGCCAAATATTGTCTGGATCAATTGAACGAAATTCTTCAAGGAACTTCGGGCCTGCATGCATTAATTGAAAATGAAGAGTTAAGCAAAGAACTTAAGAATCACTTACGTAATTTACGTAATGAGATCGCCCCAAAAATAGAACAAATAATACATCAGGCAGAAATAGATCCCGAAGAAGCAAATAAGTTGATTGTCGGCCTGCGCGATTCAATTTGGGCAATAGAGAATGATCGACTAAAAACATTTCAAGGTGTTATCAACTTAGCTTCCAAGTCTAAACCACCCAGTCGATCTGGTTACGCAGTACTACTCTCAATTCAGCAAGCTTTAAGCGCGATTGACCGGATGGAAGTTCGAGGAAGAGACTCTGCAGGTATTCAAATTACTCTTTGGAATTACAAACCGGAGAACAAGCCAGCTATTGAAAGCCGTTTAGACACCCTCTACAGATCTGGGGCAGCACATGAAGTAGGCGAAAGGTCAACACTGTTTGTTATCAAAGCAGCAGCAGAGATCGGAGAACTTGGAGACAATACCGCGTCTATTCGAGAAAGCATATTGAAAGACGAAGATCTCGTAAACGCACTTACAGATGAGAACATAAGAGGTTCAGTCCTTGGACACACACGGTGGGCAAGTGTAGGGGTTGTATCAGAGGCTAACGCTCACCCATTAGATTCCATTAGAGCCGATGGAGGAACGGCCCCACTCGTTACTGCGGTTCAAAATGGTGACATCGATAATTATCTAGAGATAATTAACAACGATGGCCTTTCATTGCCTGCCGATATCACGAGTGATGCAAAAGTTATGCCCGTACTCTGTTCCTCTTATATAGAAAGTGGAGAAACAAACAATGATGCGTTTCGCAAAGCAGTTCATTCATTTGAAGGATCGCTAGCGATTGCAGCATCTATGGCAGAAAGCCCAAATCAACTTCACTTATCACTCCGAGGAAGCGGTCAGGGCCTATATGTGGGGTTTGGTGAGGACGTCACTGTTGTTGCAAGCGAACTCTACGGAGTAGTGGAAATTACTTCACAATATTTGCGTATGGATGGAGAGATCCCAGCAGATATCAACAATCCAATAACTAGTCGGGGTCAAATCATAGAAATTGATGGGGAACAAGCTGGATCACCCGCAGGTCTTGTTCGCAGTTCATTTGACGGAAGACATTTACCTATTGATCAACAAGAAGTAAAGACAGCTGAAATTACAACACGAGACATTGATCGCGGCGATTATCCTCATTATTTACTCAAAGAAATTAGTGAATCGTCAGAGTCAGTTCGCTCAACTTTGCGAGGGTACTTAATTCAAGATGCTGATAGTCAACTTGACGTGAAACTTGGAACCTCCATACTCAGCGAAGACTTGGTCGAAAAAATTTCTTCCGGACGGATTTCCCGAATTACTGTTATTGGCCAAGGAACGGCTGCAATAGCGGCTCAAGCAGTAGCTGCAGCCATAAAGGACCAGACCCCTAGTGAAGGGCTACAAGTTGACGCACAGTTAGCTACAGAACTATCAGGCTTTGGACTTCGACCAAATATGTCTGATACTTGCGTTGTAGCGATTAGTCAGTCGGGGACAACAACAGATACAAACCGCACAGTTGACTTAGCTCAAGCCCGAGGAGCCCATGTTATAGCAATTGTAAATCGACGTAATAGTGATTTAGCAGATAGAGCGGACGGAGTTTTCTATACATCGGATGGGCGTGACATTGAAATGAGCGTCGCATCAACTAAAGCTTTTTATGCACAGGTAACCGCCGGCTTTCTTTTAGCAATTGCAATAGCAAAAATTCTTACTCAGAATAAGAATTCTGACTATTTCGATCTTCTTGAAGGCTTACAAAATCTGCCAGTTGCTATGGACCAGATGTTAGAAAATAGAAACCATATTGCAGAGATCGCGAGTCGACATGCTCCTTCCCGTCGCTATTGGGCCATAGTAGGAAATGGGTTGAATTTAGTAGCTGCACGTGAAATTCGAATCAAATTATCTGAACTGTGTTACAAATCTATTTCCCATGATTCGACTGAAGATAAAAAACATATTGATCTCTCATCTGAACCGCTAATTTTTGTTTGTGCAGTAGGTTTAAGTGGCTCAACGGCAGACGACGTTGCAAAAGAAGTAGCAATATATCGGGCGCATAAAGCTGCACCAATTGTGGTCTGTGGCGTTGATGATTCTCAATACGGTAAAGATCCAGATCAAATAAGAATTCCTGCTGTTCATCCGAGGCTTGCTTTCATTCTCGCAACAATGGCAGGCCATTTATTTGGTTATGAAGCGGCAAAAGCCATTGATGCACAAGCTGACCCATTAAGAGAAGCTCATGCAGCGATTGAAGGGATGGCTATCGAAATATCTGAAGGCCAGTCTCGAGAAGATCTAATGGATGAGCTTCACAACACACTCACTGTGACTTCAGGCCGATTTAATGATGAACTTAGATCTGGCTCACTTGACGGTCATTTAGAAGCATCAACTGCAGCTCGTTTAGTTGGTCTTTTTAGATATGCCCTTGGCGAAGTCCCTCTGGAGTCATTTCAGCGGGAATATGGAGAAATTGGGACTCCTGGGTTAGTACTTGATCAACTTGCAGAGTTATTGGTATTAGCAATTGGGCAACTCACCCGTCCTATAGATGCCATCAAACATCAAGCAAAGACAGTCACTGTCGGAATTTCAAGAACGGATGAGACGCTTCTAGAAGCAAGAGTAACGAAATTTGTTCTTGACTCTGGTTCTCCTAGAGGGCAGTTGAGTTATAGGACTCTGAGGCTCCTATCGGCTATCGATCCTGCGATTTCAGAGATTCAAGGCTTCACCCGGTATCAAGTAGAAAACTTGAATACTGAGAATCCGACGATAGGTATTCTGGATAGAGGAGGGATCTCAACAACGATTGAGTCTCGAACTGATGAGGATCCTATTCTTCGGGGAACAAAGCATCGCGTAGCGAATGAGCGAGAGGTTCTTATAACACGTGGAGCGAGAGATGATCGAACACTAATTATTGTTCCAGAAGTTAAAGAGGCCGAAACGACAGGACTCGCTTTACTTCATGTTCAGTTGGTAGACAATCTCCAGGTTGATGTTTTACGAAGTGTGTTAAGCGGCTATCACAATAGGTATGACTTTATTCGCGATGCTGTCTGTGAAACAGAATCTGCATTAGATGAATCATTATTGGCTGAAATGAGGGTTTCTGACCTTCTCATAGATCCGATAGGGATCATTGCTGACAAATTACGTTCTTAATCATGATTGGCATAGGTATTGATTTAGTAGACGTAGATAGATTTAGGAATTCAATGATTCGAACTCCTGGGTTAAAAAATAGATTATTTCTTCCATCAGAACAGGAATATTCTGAGCGTCAAACAGACCCAACCGAAAGATATGCAGCGCGATTCGCAGCTAAAGAAGCCGTGCTTAAAGCATTGAATTTAGGTTTAGGAGGGATTGCTTTTTGTGATATAGAAATTATTCACGCTAAGTCAGGAGAGCCGCAAATACTGTTACATGGTAAAGCCATAGATGTTGCAAGAGATGCTGGAGTACAAAAATGGCTACTAACTCTTACCCACACGCACACAACAGCAGCAGCAGTAGCAGTGGCTTTGTGATGAATGATCCAGCAGAACTATTTCAACTTATTCCTTCCCGTCCCGTAACTGCACACAAGTGGGGAAGCGCCTGTTGGATAATTGCGGGAAGCCCAGGCATGGAGGGTGCTGCCATATTGTCAGCAAGAGCGGCTCAGAGAGCGGGGGCAGGTTATGTTCGATTAAGCATTCCCGAAGCTGAATTTGTTGAAGCGCCTTTAGAAGTTGTCGTGACCAAAGTTGGGAAAGAATTGTTACTTGAAGATACTGAACGATTCGCTTCGTTAGTTATCGGCCCAGGATTAGGAACCGACCCACAAATTTTAGAAGGGATACGGAGGTTGCTTCAGATAATGGATATCCCAGTGATTGTCGATGGCGATGGTTTAAAAGCAATAAAAGACTTCACCTTCAAGAAAAAGTCACCGGCATATACAGTCTTAACTCCCCATGAAGGTGAATTTCAAATAATTGCGGGTCGACCTGTAAATAGAGACAGAGAACATTCAACTTTAGAACTAGCAAAAAAAACTGAGGCAGTTGTTTTACTTAAAGGCCCTACCACGGTAGTAGCTGATCCGGAAGGCCAAGTTATGGCAATCAAAGCTGGGGATCAACGCTTAGCGACTGCGGGAAGCGGAGATGTTCTTTCCGGAATTATTGGAGCCTTTTTAGCAAGAGGAGCAACTGCGTTTAATGCTGCTTGTGCAGCAGCCTATCTTCATGGAGAACTAGTAAAAGAACTTCCTTCAACAGGCATAGTTGCAGGCGACCTTGATGAACCATTGCCCAGACTGTTAGAAAGACTAGGAGTGGACAGTCCGAAAGAAAAAAATGAATAGACCTACTCGACTAAATGTCTCATTACAAGCGGTCATGAATAATGTTTCTATTCTTCGTTCACTCGCTCCAAACTCTCTTTTCTGCGCAGTAGTAAAAGCCGACGCTTATGGGCAAGGATCAGTAAGAGTTGGACAAACTGCTATTGATGCTGGGGCTGATTGGCTAGCAGTCGCGTTAATTCAAGAAGCTAGAGAGTTACGAGAAGCAGGGATTAAAGAACCTATTTTGATCCTTTCGCAACCTCACCATAATGAGATTAGCGAACTCAAAGACTTAAAGAATGTCCGCCCCACTGTGTATACCGCTAAGGCCGTAGACCAGATTGCATCTGTAACTCCAGAAACACCAGTTCATCTGAAAATAAACACAGGAATGAATCGTGTCGGAGTTTCACCAGAAGATGTTCTAGCCTTAGCAGACCACATTGTCGAATCAGATTTGTTTCTTGAAGGAGTATTTACTCATTTCGCATCTGCAGATGAACTCAATAGCTCTTTCCCCGAAGAACAGTCAATTCTTTTCGACAAAGTTGTTGAAGAACTAAACCAACATGGGCACCACCCATCAATCATTCATATGGCTAATTCAGCAGCTGTACTGAACTTTCCAGAAAGCCACCGATCAATGATCAGACCAGGTATAGCAATGTACGGAGCAGAGCCTTCAGTTGAATTAAGAGGACGATGCATAGAACTCGGGCTATTGCCGACAGCTCAGTTTGAAACAGAAGTCAGTTTCATCCATAAAGTAGGTAAAGGAGAAACTGTGTCCTATGGCCGGCGGTGGATTGCGGAAGAAGAGACACTTCTGGCGACATTGCCTGTTGGTTATGGAGATGGGATACCCAGAAGTTGGTGGGAGACAGGGCATGTAATTATCCGAGGAGAAAAATGTCCAATCAGGGGTGTGATCACCATGGACCAACTTATGGTCGAAGTCAATACAAATGTTGAAGTAGGTGACAAAGCAATTTTGTTTGGTGAAAGTCAACAAGAAAAAATTACTGCTGGCGAAATCGCAGAGGCAACACAAACAATTAGTTACGAAGTATTAGCAAGTGTTGGCAAACGAGTACCTAGGTTCTATGAAGATTGATTCTCTTTATTAAATCGAATTACACAATTCCAAGTAAAGAATTCTCTCACTATTGGTATGCCGATAATAAAACGAGCCCACGGCCAGTACCTAGGTTCAATACGACTTATTGAAATACCGGGCTTATTACGGATCATACGTAGAGTCGGTCCAATATGAACAGCGAATAGTCCTTCGCCGTAACGGTTATCTGGTGGAGGACCATGAATTTTCTCATACAACTTCGGGCCGAATTTTGGACCAAGGTATTGATAAGGATTCATATTATGTCCTCCGTTAGGGGAGTACCAGTTAGTCCATGAGAGATACCCCCAGCCGTCGGGCTTCAGGACTCTAATTATTTCATCAACAACTTTTGAAGGATCAGAAGCATGTTCAAGCATGTTTGAACAAAACACGCCATCAAATGAGTTATCTGGGAAAGCCATAACAGTTGCATCTCCAAGAGCTAATCCGGGTATGGGTGGCTGAGCACGGGTCAGTGTATTCATACTTCCATCAATACCTAGAACTGTTGCTCCATGTTCACGCATTGCTTCTGCGTACCAACCTGGACCGCACCCAACATCAAGAATTCGATCATTACGAATTTCGTAACGTTTATTCAGATCACAAGCTGTTTCTGCTCCTAAAGCCCTATAGAAGGGCTCAGGGTCAGAGCGTTCATTTAAAAATAAAGACCATAGAAGCCGTAACCGCTTAATTCCAGTGCCATTAGGGGATTCAATTGATGCCATCAACGCTTAACAATACTCTTCTATGGGCATTAAATGAGGCTTACTTTTTAGGACACCAAACATAGGGCTTAAGGACTGAGTAACTTATATTCATGGGTTCAAACGCAGAATTCGCTATTAATAATGTTGATTTTGAAAAAACTGTTTCCAGAGCAGAACATTTAGGCCTTCGAGATTTAGCAGTTATCGCTTGGAGAGACCTTGAGGCCCCTGATTCTGGCGGGTCAGAAGAGCATTTAACTCAAGTTTCACAGCACTGGACAAACGCAGGTCTCTCAGTGAACATTAGAACCGCGGGTGTACAAGGCCTACCGGCACAAGTAGAACGTAATGGCACAAAGGTTATAAGAAAGGGCGGAAGAGTTTCAGTTTTCCCGGGGGCTGCTTTTCAGGTGCTACGTGGCGGCTTAGGTCCAGCAGACGGAGTCATAGACGTTTTTCAAGGTATGCCATTTCTCTCCCCCTTATGGACACGCCGCCCCCGTGTGGGGTTAATTCATCACTGCCATATGGGGACCTGGAGTGATTTAGCACCTATTGGTTTAGCTCAACTTGGTTATTGCATTGAAAGATTTGCAATAAGGCATATTTATCGATCAACTCCACTAGTCACTCTTTCTCCTTCTTCAGCAGAAGAAATTGTTAAGTGCATGAAAATAAAATCTGAACAGTTAAGAGTCGGACCGGTAGGCATTGATTCAGATTTCATCCCGGATACCACAGGTGGGGAAACTGAAATTCCTTTAGTAGTTGCTGGAGGGCGTTTCATGCCTCCCAAAGGGTTTGATCGAATTCCTGCAATACTTTCTTCTGTAAAAAAGAAGATCCCTGCACTACAAGCGGTAATTTTTGGTGACGGACCAGAGAAATCAAGAATTGAGTCTCAGATTCAGAAATATTCTGCTGAAGATTGGATTACCTTGCCTGGGTTTATCAGCAGAGAGAATCAGGTTTCGCTTTATCAAAAAGCCAAACTACTTATTGCTCCTTCACGTCGTGAGGGTTGGAATATGACAATTACTGAGGCGGCAGCATGTGGAACACCCGCTGTGGCCACAAAAATTCCTGGCCATCTTGATGCAGTTATGAATCAACAAACTGGTTACTTAGTGGAAAATGACTATGAAATGGCAGAGGCAATTATTGCAGGACTTTCCGAAGAAAGTAAACGCATAGAGATGAGAAAAAACTCATTAGAGCACGCCCAAAAATTTCGTTGGGAACATACAGCAGCAATTATTCTTAATGCACTATGTGATGACGCAGAAAGTCGTAAATGAGTTTTTTTATTAGGCGATGGAAAGAAACCGTCATATTTTTGACGGCTTATATTCCGATACTGTTGATCCGGCCCGGTTCTTTAAACGCAGACATTAAGCAGTACTTACATCTTGATGCAGGCGCTCTCTTATCTAGTGCACCACAATTGTGGAATCCAGACTTTGGATTCGGAACAGTTACACACCAAAACATAGGGTATTTATTTCCATCAGGCCCCTTTTTCTGGTTAGGGCAGTCTTTTGGATTAGAAGACTGGGTCACTCAACGTATTTGGTATGGATCAATTTTAGTGATCGCAGGTTTAGGTGTTCTATCTTTATTGAGACGACTAGCTCCAGAACATCCAAGCCATTTAACCGGAGCTCTTTTTTACATGTTGAGTCCATTTGTGCTTGGGCATATAACTGGACAATCTGCTCTCTTACTTCCATTCGCTATTTTTCCTTGGTTGGTTTTATCAATGGCGGCGGCAGTAACTAAACAAGGGTGGCGGTGGCCGGCAGTCTTTGCTCTGCTGGTAACAGTTGCCGGATCTATAAACGGTAGTTCTATTTTCTTTGTAATTATCGGCGCAGTTCTTTGGGCACCCAGCGCAGCAATAAATGAAGAGGCTGTGTCATGGAAAGATGCAACGAAAGCCTTAGTGCGGACTGGATTACTTACTGTATTAACACAAATTTGGTGGATGGCTGCCTTAGCAGTAGGTGGATGGCATGGACTACCAATTCTTTCATTAACTGAAACTTTATTCTCTACAAATAGCACCACTAGTTCATTTGAAATTTTAAGATCACTTGGATATTGGTTCTTTTATGGTCGAGATACTGGTGGTCTATGGCTTTCTGGCCTTGCAGACCCTTATATGGAGAAGTTATGGCTGTTGCTGATCTCTTTTGGTGTAGCCGGTATTGGATTAGTAGCGATGGCAGTGGTCCGCTGGCGCCATCGGATGTATTTTGCATCAATAGTCATGATCGGATTGGTTATATCCATAGGTTCCTTTCACTATGCCGGCCGATCTTTTTACGGTTCTTTGTTCAAAAATGCTGCAGACTCGTCTGACTTAATTTTCAGTCTTCG
>CACFCV010000002.1:0-133789 GCA_902564875.1 Actinomycetota bacterium | reverse complement strand
AGCAATACTTCATACAGCACCGATAGTTTTGGGATTTTTGTGATGAATGCTGATGGAACTGATGTACGTCAAGTTATTGACAACGATGATTTTAATTATCCTGTTTGGTCACCTGATGGTAGTCAGATTGCTTTTTGGTGGGACGAAACTGATGAATTAAATTCACAGATTTTTGTGATGAATGCTGATGGAACTGATGTACGTCAACTCACGACTAATTACGACTGGAATTACTTACCAGAGTGGTCACCTGATGGTAGTCAGATCGCTTTTACTCAGAGTGTTATTGGGGATGCGGGTAGCGATGAAATTTTTGTGATGAATGCTGATGGCACTGACGTGCGTCAACTTACTGACAGTGAAGACACGTGGGCTGCTGAGCGTCCTGCTTGGTCTCCGGATGGAAACTACATTGCATTTGCAGGCCTTTGTTGGTGTAGCTATGATCTTTCTGAAATTTTTGTCATAAATGTAGATGGTAGTGGATTACACAAAATTACCGGGAGCGATTCGACCGTAACCAGGGATGATTACATTAATAACAGCAATCCAGCTTGGTCCCCGGACGGTAATCAAATTGCATTTACTAGTAATCGGGATGCAGATATCAATAAAATTTTTGTGATGAACGCTGATGGGACTGACGTGCGTCAACTCACAAATAACGAAAATTGGGATAGTCGTCCTGCTTGGTCTCCGGATGGAAACTACATTGTTTTTTCAAGCAAAGGCGCTAGCAATAATTGGTCTAATGAAATTTTTGTGATGAGCGCTGATGGCTCTAAAATTTATTCAACAAACCAAGAAGGTGAGTTTCCCGATTGGGCAGAGTAAATTTTTACTGGAGTGAACGAATTAGATTCGTCTAGATTAATTCAGATGCCAAAAATTGTTTTCATAGGGGCTGGAAGCACCGTCTTTGCTAAAAATCTTCTTTCTGACATTCTTCTCCTTCCCGAACTGTCTCAATCACACATCGTTTTACAAGACATTGATCCAGAAAGGCTAGAAACTAGTCAAATAGTTGCTTCAAAAATAAAAAACACACTCGAAGTAAAACCACAAATAGAAACAACTACTGATCAAGCAGCAGCACTCGTAGACGCGGATTATGTCATCACCATGTTTCAAATCGGAGGCTATGAACCGTCAACGAAAATAGATTTCGAAATTCCAAAAAAGTATGGACTCAACCAAACAATTGGAGACACACTCGGAATAGGTGGAATCATGCGAGCGATTCGAACAATCCCGCCGATATTAAGCGTTGTTCACGACATGGAGAAACTATGCCCCAACGCAACCCTCCTAAATTATGTCAATCCAATGGCCATGCTCTGCCAGGCAATAAATACCACTTCTTCAATCCGAAACATCGGGCTATGCCACAGTGTCCAACACACAGCACAACAAATCGCAACAGATATAAATATTCCAATTGACGAAGTTCAATACCTTTGCGCCGGAATCAACCACTTAGCTTTCTATTTAAATTTTGAACAAAAAACTTCAAACGAAACAATTGATCTTTACCCTCTTATCGCTGAACAATGCAAACAAAATGCACCACTTCGACCCATGCCAGGAACAAAAGGACTTTCTGACGCAATTCGATACGAAATAATGAACCGACTTGGTTACTTTGTCACTGAATCCAGTGAACATTTCGCGGAATACGTGCCCTGGTTTATTAAAACAGGACACGAAGAATTAATTGAAAAATATGAAATTCCGTTAGACGAATACCCACGCAGATGCGAACAACAAATCAAAGAATGGGAAACACTCCGTAAAGATCTTGAAAACCCAGATAACAAAATAGAAATTAAGTCAAGCAACGAATATGGCGCAGGAATTATTCATAGCCTTGAAACAGGCGTACCCCGAGTTATTAACGGAAACGTTTCAAATAATCACTTAATTTCAAATCTTCCAGAGAATTGTTGCGTTGAAGTTCCTTGCACAGTTGATGGTGATGGAATACATCCACACCACATCGGAGAATTACCTAAACAACTCGCAGCACTCATGTTGACAAACATTAATGTTCAAGAATTAACGGTAGAAGCCGTATTAAAAGGAGATAGAAATCATATTTATCATGCAGCTATGTTTGATCCGCATACCTCGACTGAATTATCTCTTGAAAAGATTTGGGAACTTGTAGATGAACTATTAGAAGCCCATGGGGACATGATCCCAGCAGCGTTAAAAAATTAGTTTCTCTATTTAGGTAATTGATTACGTAAATCTGTCAGCCAATCATCAGCCTCTTGTGAAGCAGCTGAAACCGCATTCCGAATACTTTTATCCTGATCATCACTACTTCCTGAATCAGTTGGATAGGAACCTAAAAACTTAACTTGCCCGTGCTTAGTCTGTAATACCCGAAGACAATCAGCGACTAATTCATCTGCAATATGACCTTCAATATCAATTAAAAAACAGTAATCACCAAGAGCTTGTTTCGTTGGTCGAGATTCAAGACGAGTCAAATTAATAGTCCGTGCAGCAAATTCCTGCAAAATCCCCAACAAACTCCCAGGACGATCAGCGCGCTGAAAAATAATTAACGAAGTTTTGTCGTGACCCGTAGGAGCAGGAATACCTTCCTTAGCTACTAAAACAAACCTTGTTTGATTCTCTGGATGGTCTTCAATATCTTCAGCAATAATAGTTAGACCATAAACTTCTGCAGCCCGAGCAGAACCAATAGTTGCAATATTTGAAGCCCCACTATCAGCTAATTGCTGTGCTGCTTCCGCTGTTGAATTCGCAGCGCGATTAACAGCATTCGGTAATTTCTCTTCTAACCATTGCCGACACTGAGCAGTCGCATGAGGGAAAGAGACCACCTCTTCAATATCTTCTAATCCAACATTAGAATTAACTAAAAGGTTCATTTGAACTGAAATAACTACTTCTCGTTGAATAAGAACATCGGTTTCAAACGTAAGTGTGTCTTGAGTGATATTTACACTGCCTTCAATTGAATTCTCTATTGCAACAAAACCAAGATCAGACCTACCATCAGAAACACGATGTAACACTTCAGGAATTGAAGGTAAAGGATTCAAATCACAAATAGATAGATCTTTTTGAGTAAGCAAAGCCTGATCGGTAAATGTACCGAGTGGTCCAAGAAATGAAAGAACTGTTGTGGCGGAGGGTGTGTTATTACTCACAATAGGTAAGGATAGTGCTGTGGACGCTAACGAACTTAAAAATTTAATAAACGATGTTGCTTCAGGAAAAATTAAACCTGATTTAGCAGTGCGCCAATTACAAAATCTTCCCTTTGCAGATATTGGAAACGCGCGCATTGACCATCATCGAGCGTTACGGCAAGGACTTCCAGAAGCAATATACGGACCCGGCAAAACTCCTGAAGATGTGTCACTAATTGTCGATGAACTACTCACAAATGGTAGTGGGCCCGTTGTATTAACCCGAGCAAACAAAGAACAAATTTCTGCAGCCCTATCAGTTAACTCAAATGGAACAGTAATTAATGAGACAGTTGTATGGAGACCCCAACCGACTCGTGAAGAAAATATTTTAGTTGCTACCGCCGGAACTGCAGATTTACCTATCGCTGACGAATGTGTAGCGGTTTTATGGGCACACGGAATAGAAGCAAGCCGACTAGTAGATGTAGGAGTAGCTGGAATACATCGCTTACTTGCAGACCTTGACACTCTTTATAACGCTGACGCTGTAGTTGTTGTAGCAGGAATGGAAGGAGCTCTCGCAAGTGTTATTGGAGGATTAACTTCTGTCCCAGTAATTGCAGTTCCAACCAGTGTCGGTTACGGAGCCTCACTAGACGGAGTCACTGCGCTACTTGGAATGCTGGCATCTTGTGCTTCAGGAATCACCGTGACAGGCATAGATAATGGTTTCGGTGCCGCATGCGCTGTGCTTCGCCAGATCGGAGCAGTTGATAAATGATACGCAAAGCATGGTTTCACTGCTTTTCAGGAATTGCTGGGGACATGGCTTTCGGAGCTCTTGTTGATACAGGGGCAGACCATAAAGAAATTGTCTCGAT
Source organism: Actinomycetota bacterium (assembly GCA_902564875.1). Classification (GTDB taxonomy): domain Bacteria; phylum Actinomycetota; class Acidimicrobiia; order Acidimicrobiales; family MedAcidi-G1; genus MedAcidi-G2B. Next base: position 129,738 of record CACFCV010000002.1, on the reverse strand, counting down.
GTTGAACAAACTCGAACTTCCTGACTGGAAAATTAATTTTGAAAAAGTTCTTCGCTGTGGCCAATCAGGAACCAAAGTGAACGTAATTACTAATGAAACCAAAACCCATCGAACCGCCAGCGAAATAACCGATCTCATAAAAAAAGCAGAGTTACCTGAACGGGTAACAAAACGAGCTCTTGACACTTTTGAAATTCTTGCAGTGGCGGAAGGACAACTACATGATATGGATCCCGCAGACGTGCACTTTCATGAAGTCGGAGCAATCGACAGCATCATAGACATAGTTGGCACTTGTGCTGCTTTAGAAATACTTAGAGTTGATGAAGTTTGGTCATCACCAGTAACTACTGGAACAGGAACAACACAAGCCGCCCACGGAGAGATTCCAATACCTGCACCCGCCACCGTAAAACTACTTCAAGGAGCACCAGTACAAGGATCAAATATTCCCTTTGAACTCACTACACCAACTGGAGCAGCACTACTTGCCGCAATGACAGTCGGATGGGGTCAAATGCCCTCCATGAAAATAGAAACAACCGGTTTTGGCGCCGGTGAACGCGATTTAGACGGACAACCAAATTTAACCCAGGTCGTTATCGGCGAAACAGTTGAAACAACTAAACCAGGACAACCAGTTTCTCTACTTGAAGTAAATGTTGATGACGCTACAGGAGAAACACTCGCTCACGCCATCTCGTGCTGTCTTGAAGAAGGCGCGCATGACGCATGGATCACTCCAATCGTTATGAAAAAAGGACGCCCCGCACATACAGTTAGCGTTCTTTGTTCCGAAGAACAAATAGAAAAAATCTCCAAAGTTTTAACTTCAGAAACAGGATCTTTAGGTGTGCGTAGCCAAACTCTTTACCGCTGGCCTGCAGCTCGCGATTTTCAAACCGTTGAGATAGAAGGACATATTATTGGAGTAAAAGTAACATCAGGACGAGCAAAAATTGAGCACGATGATGCGGTACGTGCAGCTCAAGCATTAGGTATCCCGTTAAGAGAAATTTTGTCACGAGCAGAGGAAGCATGGCGTCATGAATAACCAAAAAGACCGCTTATATTTCCGTCAACTTCTTTCCGGATATGACTTTGGGCAAGATAACCAAATCGCACAACAAATGATCAATTTTGTTTATTTCATCGGAGATCGAGAAACCGGAGAAGCAGTAATAGTTGACCCCGCATACGACATAAACGGTTTACTTGAAATCCTTGAACAAGACGGAATGAAATGTACAGGCGTACTCGCTACCCATTATCACCCAGATCATGTTGGAGGTTCGATGATGGGATACAACATTGATGGAGTAAAAGAGTTACTTGAACACGCCTCTGTACCAATACACGCCCAACAACACGAAGCCGAATTTATTCAAAAGGTAACTGGCATTGGCCAAAATGAAATCGTTGCTCATCAAGGCAGCGAAGTCATATCAGTTGGAGAAATTGACATTGAGCTAATTCACACACCAGGACATACCCCAGGCAGCCAATGTTTCCTTGTTGAAAATTGTTTAATCGCCGGCGACACCCTCTTTCTTGAAGGATGCGGCAGAACAGACCTACCAGGTGGCGATCCTGCAGCTTTATACGAAAGCCTCACTCACCGTCTTGGAAAAGTTCCTGATGACGCGATTTTATTTCCCGGTCATCGTTACTCTCACTCGCCATTTGCTTCTATGGGTGAAACACGAACATCAAATTATGTGTTTCTTCCCAAATCGGAAGAACAATGGCTCGCAATGTTCGGACACTAGAAATTTGAAAGGCCCTTATGTTTAATGCACTAGTAGTTAACAAAGATGATGAAGAATTCACCGCTGAAGTAAAGCAACTACAAGAAAGCGATTTACCTGAAGGCGATGTACTCATTGATGTCGAGTACTCCACAATTAACTATAAAGATGGACTCGCGGTAACAAATTCCTCACCAATTGTAAGAACCTGGCCGATGATACCTGGTATTGATTTAGCAGGCACGGTAGCCGAATCATCAAACCCAGAAGTAATTGTTGGGGAAAAAGTTTTAATAAATGGATGGGGGATTGGAGAAGAAACCTTTGGAGGATTTTCACAACGAGCCCGTGTTCAAGGAGCGTGGACAATCCCAGTACCAAAAAATTTCACTACTGCACAAACTATGGCAATAGGAACAGCCGGCTATACCTCAATGCTTAGCGTTCTCGCACTTGAAGAACATGGGATCACACCTGAAGCAGGACCGATTCTTGTGACCGGCGCTTCAGGTGGAGTAGGAAGTATTGCTATCGCTTTGCTCTCATCGCAAGGATACGAAGTACATGCCTCCACTGGACGCACCGAAGAAGCAGAGTACCTAACTTCTCTTGGAGCTTCGACAATTATTGATCGTCAAGAACTTTCAGAGCAATCAAATCGACCATTGATGAGTACGCGCTGGGCTGGAGCTATTGATGCTGTAGGTAGCCATACGTTGGCTAACGTTTTAGCCGCTATCAAACCTTTCGGTTGCGTTGCTGCTTGTGGGCTAGCACAAGGCATGGACTTATCTACTTCTGTAGCCCCGTTTATTTTAAGGGGGGTTGCTCTTAAAGGAATATTTTCAGTAATGGTTCCACGCCCTCAACGCTTAAAAGCATGGGACCGTTTAGCTTCTGATCTTGATCCCAAACTCTTAGAAACAATGACAGCAACTTTTGGACTAAATGACATATTTACTCTTTCTCCAGAAATTTTGGCTGGAAAAATAAGAGGAAGAACGGTCATTGATGTCAATGCATAAGATTTAGTATGAGCGATGAATCAGCAAACGACGTTACGCCCGACCTAGATAAGGGAACGTTTCTCATAGCTGCTGGTCGTGATCGTAGTAGCGGCGCACCACTAAATAGTCCTCCGATGCCGGCTTCCAATTTTTATCTACCACATGAACGTGTGTACTCACGATCTGAGCAAACAGAAACAGTGAATCGGCTGGAAGAGCTTGTAGGTGGAATCGAAGGTGGTGATGCACTCATGTTTGGGTCAGGTATGGCTGCTGCTGCTGCAGTTCTTCATCGTTTACCGGTTGGTTCAACACTCGCCCTTCCGACGGATCCATACCACGGTGTAAATGGTCTCGCCGAGGAGGGTGAGGTTCAGGGCCGGTGGAAAATTTGGCGTATCCACCCGAACGATACTGATACATGGGTTGATGCGTGCGCCACTGCTGATCTCGTTTGGATTGAGACTCCAGCAAACCCACTTGTTGATGTCACTGACCTACTTACAGTGTGTGCCGCTCCACGTCGTGAAGGAACGATTCTCGCTGTTGACAGCACGTTTGCGACACCGATATGCCAACTACCACTTGACCTTGGCGCGGATATTGTTATGCACTCAGCGACAAAGTTTCTAGGTGGGCATTCAGACCTCCTAGCTGGTGCTCTAATTGTTCGTGACGATGACCTTCGTGAAGAACTTCATCAACGCCGTTTACTTAATGGTGGCGTAATTGGTTCGTTTGAAGCGTTTTTAACGCTTCGTGGTATGAGAACCCTTCATTTACGGATGGAGCGCGCACTCGAAAATACAGAACAACTCGCGCATCGTCTCAAGAACCATCCCAACGTCGCTAAGGTTCGATACCCCGGACTCCAGGATGACCCGAACAACGCGATTGCTTCAACTTTTATGAACGGATACGGGGCAGTTCTCAGTTTCGAAACCATCGATGATGGAGCGCAGGCCACGCGAGCTTGTGAAGCTGTTAAAGTCATCCATCATGCCACCAGTCTCGGTGGTGTAGAAACCACAATGGAACGGCGTTTCGTGATTCCCGGTCAAGAAAACATTCCGCCGTCGCTTATTCGTATGAGTGTCGGCTGTGAAGAGTTTGATGACCTCTGGGCTGATTTAGACGCCGCTCTCTATTCCTGAAATAAAAACTCTTTTAGGCATCAAGAGTTGTTTAGATGTGCGCGAGGAGGGACTTGAACCCTCATGTCCAAAAAGGACACAGGAACCTGAATCCTGCGCGTCTGCCAATTCCGCCACCCGCGCGAGTAGTAAGTTAAAAAGCGTATCGTCTACAAGGTAGACAAATATATATATGAAGCATCCCCGTTGACAAAGAACAGCGAGTAGTGTCAGTTATCTATGGGAAGAAATAAGATAGAAAACCGTCTCGAACAAATAATTGAAGGTTTTTTTGCTCGTTTATTTAAAAGCGGCTTAAGGCCAATAGAAATCGGCAAACGCATTCTTCGAACAATTGATTCAAATCGAACAGTTGCCATAGATGGGCAATTGATTGCCCCAAATCATTTCACTATTAAATTGAGTCCAGAAGACAATCAGAGTTTCTCAGAAATTCAAAAAACACTAAAAAATGATTTAACACAATCAATTAGAGAATATTGCAAAAAAGAGTCATATCAGTTTCTTGGAACAATACATATTGAATTTGAAATTGACTCCAACCGTCAAATCGGAACTTTTGACATACAGGCCACACTAAAAGAAGACCAAGAAAGTTTTAACGAGTGTTTAAAAGACGATTTCGGTGGGATTACTTATTTACTTAATCAGATAACTACGCTTGGAAGACACTCTGATTCAGACATAGTTCTACAAGAAAAAGCAGCAAGCAGACACCACGCTGAAATACATCGAAAAGATGATGGAATTTTTTTTATTGACAAACAATCAACAAACGGAACACATATAAATGGTCACCAAATTTCCGAACATAAATTAGCCAACGGCGATCAGATACGTATTGGCAAAACAACCTTTCTTTTTATGAGCCATGAATGAAGAACTATTAACGATTCTTCGACTTTGCTTATTAGGCCTTTGTTACTTGTTTTTCTTTCGAGTACTTCGCGCAGTATGGATAGAAACACGAGAAGGAAAAAAAGATATTTCTAAAGTCAGAAAGAGTATTGACCACAAAACACAATTAATCGTTACGAATTCAAATACAGGAAACACACGAAATTATGAAATTTCCGGAGAAATAACCATCGGAAGAGCAGAGGGCTGCACGATAACAATTGATGATGATTTTGTGTCACAATCACACGCACGAGTATTTGAAAGAGTTGACGAAATTATGGTTGAAGATCTCGGGTCTACTAACGGAACTTACTTAAATAAACAAAAAGTAACTGCTCCTACCGTTATGAAAATAGGTGACTGGCTTCAATTAGGTGACACCATCATGGAATTGAAATGAAAAATCAAACAAATTCTTTAAAAGAAACAACTGTTTCTTGTGGAGCCTCAACACATGTAGGAAAAGTTCGCAAAAATAATCAAGACTCTTTCGGATTTAACGACTATTTATTTGTAGTAGCTGATGGCATGGGAGGCCATCTTGGTGGAGAAGTAGCATCAGATCTAGCAGTAAAGACAGTAATCAATGTTTTTGAATCTTCAGGGAAGTTAAAAAGAAAAAAGATAAAACGAAATCAATCAGGCCTACTTGATGCGGTAGAACAAGCGAACCACCAAGTTATTCAAACTGCTACGGAAGACTCTTCTCTAAAAGGAATGGGTACCACTCTTTGTGCAGTAATGCTAGGGGTACAAGAAAATGAAAGCCCAGCCTTTGTGATTGCAAATATCGGAGACAGCAGGGTTTACCAATTTTCAAACGAAAATCTAAAACAAACAACTGAAGATCACAGTCTTGTTGCTGATTTAGTTCGCGCTGGTGAATTAACTACACAAGAAGCCGCCCGGCATCCCCAACGAAACGTTCTTACTAGGGCTCTTGGTATTGACGCCGCTTCCAAGACTGATATTTATGAGCTTGCAATAAATGATGGTGATAAATATTTGTTGTGTAGCGATGGTTTATTCAATGAATTGAGCGAAGTAAGAATTACTGAAATACTCACAGAAGTATCGGATCCTCAAATTGCTTCAGAAATGTTAGTTAATGAGGCAGTAGAAGCAGGAGGCCACGACAACGTCACTGCAATGGTGCTCACTGTCCAGTCAACATTTATAAACAAAAATGAGTTAACCAAAACTAAATTAAATCCAAATATAAAAATGAAGGGAAAAAATAGAAAGGGAAAAAATAGAAAGGGAAAAATTAACTGGCGCGTAGCCGGCTTCTTTTTAACTCTATTTACTTTTATAGGAATTGGAATCGGATCGATGTGGATTTACGCCCACCAGGGTTGGTATGTAGGTGCTTATCAAGAAAAAGTTGAGATTTTTCAAGGACGTCCGGAAGGCCTTCTTTGGTTCCAACCACGAATCATTGGTATTGATGGGCCTTCAATATCCACTCTTCGAGAACTTGATCAAAGCCTCGTACTAGAAGTTATTGAAGTCAGTTCACGTCAAGAAGCCGAAGATGTAGTTAACCGTTTGGAACAACGATCAAACGGATGAAAAGTAAACAAGCTCAGTATCGTCGCCGCACGGAACTTGGACTAATTATTTTCGGAACTTTTGTAATTGCTCTTCTTTACGTATTAGCTGGGTTTGGTAAATCTGCATCAGTTCCGGCTGACTTAGTACCATTTTTCATAGCTGTCCTTGGCCTAGGGGTTCTAACTCATCTAGCAGTTAGAAAGTTTGCCCCATATGCTGATCCAATTATTTTGCCTCTTGTTATTTTCCTTAATGGCCTTGGACAAGTATTTATTACCAGGCTTTCTCAGGAAAAAGGAATAGCTGATGAATTACCTGCTTTACAGTCAACTTGGACTGCAATTGGAGTCACTGCTTTCATTTTTGTCCTTGTCTTCGTAAGAAATTCTTATGTTTTAAAGACCTATCGCTACACATTTGGAATTATTGGAATATTTCTTTTAATACTTCCTCTATTACCAATTGTCGGTAGAGAAATAAATGGATCTCGTATATGGGCATCATTTGGTCCAATAAATCTACAACCAGGCGAATTTGCTCGACTTGCATTCACAATATTTTTAGCCTCTTACCTTGTAGAAAAAAAAGAACTACTTCAAATTGGTGTACGGAAAGTTTTTAAGTTTGAAGTTCCATCTTGGCGTCATCTCTCACCAGTGTTACTTGCCTGGGGAATAGCGATGCTAGTACTAGCTGTAGAAAAAGACTTTGGCTCAAGCCTCCTTTACTTTTCACTATTTACAGTGATGCTTTGGGCGGCCACCCAACGCTTTTCCTATTTGCTAATTAGTTTTGGCTTATTTTTCAGTGGCGCATTAATTTCTTGGAAAATCTTTGACCACATACAAACACGAGTATCTGTGTGGCGCAATCCATGGGAATTTCGTTCTGGATCAGGGTATCAATTGGTTGAAGCATCACTTGCAATGGCTAGTGGAAACCTAACAGGAACGGGACTTGGTAATGGAGAACCGGACCGCATTCCAGAAGTTGAAACTGACTTTATATTTGCAGCAATAGGAGAAGAAATGGGGCTCTTAGGAACCGTATTAATTCTTTCTTCCTTTCTCTTTATTATCGGTTCAGGTTTAAGAATTGCCGTCAGATCACATGATGCTTTTGACAAACTTCTTGCAGTAGGCCTCACGACATTAATTGGATTACAAGGCTTAGTGATTATGGGCGGAATTGTTCGCTTACTACCTCTAACAGGAGTAACTCTTCCTTTCGTTTCATACGGAGGATCCTCTCTTTTAGCTAACTACATGTTGGTAGCGTTACTTTTAAGATTGAGCGATCAGACTACGGCTTCAAGACTTGAGCACAAAAATACTGGTGAAACAGGTGTTTCATGAATAAAAGTATTCGAAGGTTAGCTACTGCTTTTCTTGTTTTATATGGGTTACTTTTTATACAAGTAAATCGAGTACAAACATACGATGCAGCACGTCTTATTGAAGACTCAGCGAACACTAGAACAGCGGTCGAAGCATTTGATATTCCTCGTGGACATATTGCAACAAGTGATGGAATAGTTATTGCTAACTCAAAATCCAACGACCCTTCAGAACAATTCCGTTATACAAGGGAATACCCCCATGGCACTCTTTATGCTCACATTACAGGCTATATATCATTTAATTCAGGTGCAGCTGGACTCGAATTAACTTATAGCGAAGCACTTAGTGGTCGAACAGCAGAACAGCGAGCAGATAATTTGTATGAATTATTTGCCGACGATCCAGAAACCTATGATCTTGTTTTAACTATCCAACATGACTCTCAACTTGTAGCGGCAAATTCCTTAGGGGCACGTAATGGGGCTGTTGTGTTTTTAGACCCCCTAACCGGTGAAGTACTTACACTTGTTAGTTCACCAACATTTGATCCGAACTTACTTTCATCTACAAATACCATGAGTGCAAATGATGCACGAACAAATCTATTAAATCAACCTGATTCCCCATTACTTTCAAGGGCTCTAAATGAAATTTATGCTCCAGGATCTACGTTTAAATTAGTGACTGCTGCAGCAGCAATTGAAAAGGCTAATTTCACGCTTGAAACACCGAGCCTTGGAATAATGAATTCTTATATTCCTCCATTAACTAACCACCCAATTACAAATTATGGTGGCAGTTCTTGTGGTGGTCCTCTAAAGGAGAATTTGCGTGTTTCATGTAATACTGCATTTGCAGAAATTGGCGCAGAACATATAGGCCCTGATCATTTAATAGAAGTAGCTGAAAATTTTGGATTCAATAAAGTCATTCCATTTGATATCCCAGTTGCAACTTCATATTTTCCTCAAGATTTTGGTAAAGAACTTTCTTTAATCACACCATTTGAAGAAAGCAAAATAGAAGTGTCTATAGTTGAAGATACCCCACTTCTTGCACAAGCAGCAATCGGTCAGTATGAAGTGGCTGCCACTCCGCTCCAAATGTCTCTTGTAGCTTCAGCTATTGCTACTGAAGGAAGTGCACCAGTTCCATATCTACTCAAAGAAGTACTAAACCATAAAGGCGAAATTGAAAGCAGTTCATTAAATTCGGTTTGGCAACAAGTAATTAAACCATCAACAGCAGAACTTCTTCGCGAGAGCATGGAAGCAATTGTTGAAAATGGTACTGCTCAGCGGTTAGCAGTTGATGGCTTAACAATCGGCGCAAAAACTGGAACAGCTCAATTATCAGCCGATAATGAAGCTACCCATGCTTGGATAGTAGGTTTTGCTGGATATCCAGACAAACCCCCGTCTGTTGCATTTGCAGTATTTGTTGAGGCAGATTCTGATGCAGGTGAACAAACTGGCGGGCGAACAGCTGCGCCGATAGCACGAGATGTTCTTTTAGAAATTTTTGACCTTAATGACTAAATTCCATAGCCCTGCCTCCAAGGAAGTTAATTGTGGCTGTAGAATTCTTTCCTATGTCTGATCAGAAGCCAACTATCTTTAATGATCGTTATGAACTTCACCGACAGATCGCCCGTGGAGGTATGGCCGAGGTTTATCTTGCGCGCGATCTTTTATTAGATCGACCGGTAGCAGTAAAGGTATTATTTGATGAGTTTGCTAATGATGCGAGTTTTGTTGAAAGATTCCGTCGTGAAGCTAAAGCGGCAGCTAATCTAAATCACCCAAATATTGTCAGTGTTTATGATTGGGGAGAACAGCAAGGTACGTACTTCATTGTTATGGAATACGTGGAAGGACGAAGCCTTGCTGACATTCTTAAACTGAAGGACCGTTACACCCGGATCGAGCAGCAGAAATCGCAGTTGACGTATCAGCAGCGTTAGGTTTTGCACATCGAAATGGTCTTATACACCGTGACGTTAAACCTGGAAACGTACTTGTTTCTCCTAATGGACAAATAAAGGTAGCTGATTTCGGTATAGCAACTGCTATGACACCTGGCCAAAATGAATTAACACAAGCTGGCACAGTAATGGGAACAGCAACTTATTTTTCCCCTGAACAAGCACAAGGTCATCAAATTGATCCTCGAAGTGATTTATATGCACTTGGCGTCGTCCTATATGAAATGCTTCTTGGCCAACCACCTTTTGTTGGTGAAACTCCAGTAGCAGTTGCTTACCAGCACGTACAACAAGCTCCTCCTTCACTAAGAAAATCTGGAGCTCAAGTAGCCGATTCTCTTGAAGCGATAACGATGAAACTTCTGGCAAAAAATCCAGTTAATCGTTATCCAACAGCAGAAGACCTTCGAAGCGATCTTCGTCGTTATTGTGAAGGAGCACACGATCTACGCCCAGCAAACCCTGTAGGCGTTGGTGGGAAATCATCTGGCGATCCATCTTCTTCAAGTGAAAAATTTGGTACAAATAAAAAAAGACGCCGGGATGATGGATGGTTACGTCTTACACTTTTCGCGATTTGTTTTGCGGCTTTACTTGGGCTGCTGGGCTACCTTGTGATCAATTTTGTAGATGAACTTGGTTTTAATGATGACGATTCAGAAATTCAAAGTGGCTTAGTTGAAGTTCCGTCTGTTCTAAATTTATCTATTGAAGAAGCCAGAGAAGTTCTAGATGCGTTAGATCTTGATGTTCAAATGGACTTTCAAACAAATAGTGACTTTCCAGAAAATACTGTTTTTGATCAAGACCCTGAAGCAGGAACCAAAATTGATGAAGAATCTACTATCAAGCTGCTTATAAGCCAAGGTACGGGCCCTATGGTTTTACTTAACGTTGTCGGAGATTCTGTTACGGATGCACAACGTGATCTTGAAGCAATGGGGCTTGTAGTCACAGTTGTAAATCAAGAAGATCCCGTAATTCCTGTAGGAGAAGTAATTAGTCAAATACCTTCTTCAGGTTCAGAAATATCTCAAGGTGAAGATGTTTCATTATTTGTTTCTTCTGGGCCAGCAGCAAAAACATTACCGTCATTAGAAAATCGACCAGTAGCTGATGCAATGAACATCCTTGTTAGTGACTGGCAAGTAATTACAACTTATGTACATAGTGAAGACATTCCAGAAGGAGTTGTCATTACAACAAATCCAATTGGTGGAACAGAGTTTGCTCCTGGTGGAACTGTAGAAATAATTGTTTCTGATGGCCCGGCTCCAGTTATGGTCCCCTCTGTTGTTGCGCTAGAACTAGCTGCTGCCAATATTTTACTTACGAGTGATGAATTTGGATTTCTAGTATCAATTACCTATCAAGAAGTTGAAAACGGAAGTGCAAATGATGGGCGAGTGATATCTCAGGAACCAGCTGCCGGATTTGAAGCTGAAGCTGGGTCCTATGTAGCAATTGTTGTTGGTAAAGAAAAACCACCGGAGGAACCTGAAGAAGAACCCGAGGAAGAACCCGAGGAAGAACCCGAGGAAGAACCCGAAGAAGAACCTGAAGAGTCGGAGTAATTCCTAATTTACACGTGCAAGAAAGTTAGCTAACAGTCTGTGTCCTGCGGATGTAAGAATTGATTCAGGATGAAACTGCACTCCTTCTACATCGAACTCTTTATGGCGAATTCCCATAATTAATCCATCACTGCTCTCGGCGGTGATTTCAAGTTCATCGGGTAGAGAATCGCGCTCCACAATAAGAGAGTGATAACGAGTGGCTTCTACGGGAGAAGGCAGTCCAGCAAATACACCCATTTCTGTGTGCTCTATAAAAGAAGTTTTCCCGTGCATAACTTCTGGAGCTCTAATTACTTGTGCTCCCCATGCAATTCCTATGGCTTGATGGCCAAGGCAAACTCCAAGTACTGGGATGCGGCCTGCAGCCCATTGAGTAACTGATGTTGAGATCCCAGCGTCTTCTGGTCTTCCTGGGCCAGGACTAATTAAAATCCCATCTGGATTTAAAACCTCTACATCATCCATGGAAATTGCATCATGCCGGTGCACTATCGGAGTAGCTCCTAGTTCACCGAGATACTGAACAAGGTTGTAAACGAAAGAATCGTAATTATCAATAACTAAAATATTTGATCCCACACCAGTAACAGTAGCGATCAGAATCTCTTGATCCGTCGTCTGTCGGCATTTATTCCCGTATCCTCGTTATATGGCTAAACCACAAAAACGACGTGTAGAAGGCGGTCGCGTTACCCCCAAAGGAGGACCTTCTGGTTCTCGATATCAAGCACCCAATCCTTCAGGATCAGATTCATCACCGAAGTGGGTCCCAATTTTAATGTTTTCTCTACTTGGTCTGGGAATGTTAATAATCTTTTTTAACTACGTTGCGTGGTTACCAGGCGGCACTAACAACACTTACCTTTTGATTGGGCTGGGAAGCATTTTAGGTGGAATAGTTACCGCCACTCAGTATCGATAATTAAGTAATTTTTTGCCTAAAAGTAAGAAATCACACGCATGTAATTTCCCACAGGTTAATCCCCAGTTGTGGATAACTTCGCGCGGAAAGTGAAAATCACTCTTCAGTCTTTAACAGATCCATTTCATCCATACAGTGGCGTGGAGCTTCAGGATTTTCATTCGTTGCAATCGTCATACGCACTTCTGTGCCACACAAACTACATCGATAAAGCAATTTCACTTTCCGAAGTTCTCCAGCTGGCGGAGGTTCAGGTGGAGAAGCCACCAACATCCTCAAAATAATAAACCCCACCCATAGCAGCACAATTCCAATAACTATGGCAATAAGAACTTTTAAAAAAAGTAGCGCTGCCCAAATTAAAACAGCAACAAGGAGAACACTGAAGAAACTTTGGGAAAGACTAGGTTTATTCTTTAGCACATATGTAGCCTACGTCCATTCGTAAATGTCTAGGGTCTCAGTATGGAAATCATTTTAAGTAAGGATCACTTAGCACACTTCCCAAAAGGTGAAATTTATGATGGGAAACTAGTCCGCCCTTTTGAATGTCCTGAACGATGGGATCATATTGTTAATTCATTAAATAAAAACGGGTTTCAAACTCAGACACAACCAAATGCTTTAAACACAAAAAAATTGACTGCAGTACATGAAGAAAAGTACGTCAACTTTTTACAAAATTGTTGGGATGAATGGGTACTTGCTGGGTATACAGGAGAAGCTATACCCACTATTTTTCCTGTGCGAGGCTTTACCCAAGATCGAATACCAGATGACATTGATGGGAAGCTGGGGTACTACGCACTTGCTGCAGAAACCTCAATAACCGAGGGCACTTGGAAAGCCGCTCAAGCTTCCGCAGCTATTGCTCAAACTGGTCAAGAAAAGATAAGTAACGGGGCATCAGAAATATTTGCTCTTTGCCGCCCACCCGGGCATCATTCATCAACAAATCAATTTGGTGGCTACTGTTTTTTAAACAATGCTGCTATCGCTGCTCAAGGAATGATTATCGATGGAGCAAGCAAAGTAGCAATTTTAGACATTGATTTTCATCATGGAAATGGAACGCAAAGCATCTTTTATGATCGAAATGATGTTCTTTTTGTTTCATTACATGGGAACCCGAAAGATGCATTTCCTTACTTTCTCGGGTATGCAAACGAAACCGGTTTTGGTAATGGCGACGGAACTAATCTAAATCTTCCTTTAGATAGAGGTACTGAATTCAATATTTGGGTAGAAGCATTAAAGACTGGTCTAAAAAAAATCCGTAGTTATCAACCTGAAGCTTTAGTCATTTCACTTGGTGTTGACACTTTTGTGAATGATCCAATTAGTTTTTTCCGCTTAACATCTGAAGATTATCTAACTATTGGGCAACTAATATCTGCCTTAAATATCCCCACACTTTATGTGATGGAAGGCGGGTACGCTGTAGAAGAAATAGGAGTCAACACGGTTAATGTTCTTTTAGGGCACTTAAACAGGTAGAACTGGATCACGCGGGATCTAAAAATTGTTTGAATCCTCCTGGAGCCCAAGGTCCAACAATGATTTGTTCTAATACTCCAATACCGGTTTTATCTCCACTTGTTACTTTCATCAATCCTTGGACATGAAGGTTTTCCAATGACATTTCATCCACTTCATCTAGTCTCCAAGAATTTGTTCCAATAGCTAGTTCATCGTGCCAGCGGCCATGTCGCCATACTGGATGGCCATATCCAATTCCTTTCATACGGAAAGTAAGCAGTTCTTCTAACTCAATAACTAGGGGTTCATGATCAACACGCTTTAAAAAGAGTTGACCTTCTATTACTCGGCGAGTCCCAGGAGCAAACGTTAAGTCATGTCTAACATTTAGCAAACGTTCCAATGACTCTTCTTCACTTCTAGGAATGCTGTTTGGGTCGTTATAAGCAGGAATAATAAACCCATCCCAATGCCATCTATGTCCCTTTGGATCTTCAAATAAACCAACGTGTGTTGCATGGTCATCCCAATGAATCGGTGCCCATAAAAAAACAAACCCTTTTGGTTCTCTCGGTGCTCCAGAAGGAGCAGATTCGCCAACCGGGCGCACCCCCCATGAACGATCCTTTGTTCCATAAACCTCGGTGGGGTTTACCGTTATTGATTCACCACCGATATTGATAGTTCCCTTCCAAAATCCGAATTGGTTAAATCTTGTGGCCTCCATATGAAAGCCAATCATTTCACGAGTTAATAATTGATGATCTTCTGCGAAACTTGTTGTACGAGGAATCCAAGTTAAATCAGCGGATATCCCAGTTTTGTTATCTTCAATGACAACACGCAAAGACTTTAAAGGCTCTAAAATTTCAATAGAGAAAGGGCCTATAGTCATATCTGCAGGGTCAATAGGCATTCGACGTGAAGCATGAAAACAGTGTTGAATACCATCATGAATTACGCTAAATCCACAATCCTGAACGCCTAAATTTGGATACCGAGCTGCACCAATTCCAAAAAACAGACCCCCATCAGATGTATATCCGTTAAACCAATACCGATCGTAAACATTCCGATCAGAAGTTGACGGAACTGTTATTGGATGTGGTGTTTGGTGGGTGAAATAATCATCAAAACTGGTCAACATATTGAAAGAATTTTCAAGTGATTATGAGTTTTACGAAAGGGAGCAATCGCCGAGGTAGTTTGCCGTAAATGTGGCTGGATACCATCCCGATTCGTTACCCGCGGCGTCTGCAAACGTCAGTGCTATTTCAAACGTGCCAGCTCCAAGTAGATTTGAATAGACACCGATATACCAAGTAGAGGGATCATCCGTCTCGAGAGCCCAAACTAATCCGAGAGTGGCTGGCGAACCATCAATAGGGGTTTTAGCTATTCTTTCAAATCCAGAACCTTGATTTGTGTAAACGCGAATTGTGTCTATATCACTAGGGTCCGCTGGTGCATCAAAAACCACCCCAAATTCACCACTACCACCACTAAACCCGCCACATGCCAGATTTGTGGGAGCAGGTGGTGGTTCATTATCAACTTCCTCGGTTGTGGTTGGCGCGGCAGTTGTGGTTGGCGCGGCAGTTGTGGTTGGCGCGGCAGTAGTTGAAGGTATTGTTGATTCATCTGCATTACTACTACAACTAGAAGAAATGATTACTAATGCTAATACTGTTGAAGCTAAATATTTGAACATACGATATTTCCTTTTGTCTTTGTTATAACAGTGATATCACAAAAATAATGAAAGAGCATTTTCTTGAAAAGATACAGAAATAAATGGTTCCCAATTTTAATTATCTGGGCTCTCTTAGGATCCTGTGGAGGAAACTCAGACTCTTCCAAAGAAGAAACGGATACATCGGTAGATACTGCTATTGAGACTTTGACCCAAGAAGCAACAGAAACTACTAGTCAAACGTCAACGACACTAGTAGATTTGGCTACTACAACAACTTCCACTACAACAACTTCCACTACAACAACTTCCACTACAACAACAACTCAGCCTTCTGATCCAATTGGGTTACAAGATCCGAGTGCCTGCTATTTGAACGCACCTTCAGGATATGAGATCCATCTTGGTCATTCACGACCTGCAGATCGATTACCTAGCACGGGCACGGTAGAGGCCGTAGTACTATTTGCAGACTTTCAAGATGTTGCTGCTAATCAGACAACCGAAGAAATTTTCTCAATTATTTCTCCGGGAGGCGAAGCATTTTTTAATGATCAGTCATACGGAAAGCTTGAATTATCATTCCGCCCATATCATGAATGGTTACGACTTAGTGGACCGTCAACCGCTTATAAAGAAGCGATTAAAACTTTTTCTGGACATCGAGATTTTCTTCAAGAAGCCATCGATCTCGCTGATGCCTCTGTAGATTTCACTGGCGCTGACGCGGTACTTGTAGTTTCCACACCAAATGCTACAGAAGTTGGGTATGGACCTGCATTTATGGGTGGTTCTTGGGGCCCTGATGCCTATTTGTCTGCTGACGGAATGGCTATAAAGAATGGCGTGACGTCTGGAGCAGATCTTACTTATTGGGGCGATCTTTGGTATCCCCACGAAATGGGGCACTCGCTTGGCTTGCCTGATTTATATGGTGCTTTAATTCCTGGGAGAGATGGTTTCACACGTCCGTTTAGCCTTATGGATGATATTGGGAGTTCTGCTCCTGGTTATATGGGTTATTCGCGTTGGATACTTAGGTGGTTAAGTGATTCTCAAGTGGCTTGTGTAGTAGATGATGCTGATGTGGTGTTGACACCAATCGAAAATGCTGAAGGTCTTAAAATTGCTGTTATTCCGGTAAGCACATCAAAAGCCTTAGTTGTGGAAAGCCGTCGAGCTATTGGATATGACAGTTCGTTAAATCAAGAAGGCGTAGTTGTTTACTATGTGAACACCGAAAAAAGCACACAGAATCATTGGAATGGAGGACCAGGTCAAGGCCCGATGGAAGTATTAAATGATGCTAAGGCGCTTCTTATTGGCGAATCAGTTAACTATGAGAATATTACAGTTACTGTCCTAGACTCGGAATCAAGCGGTGACTCAGTCCGAATAGAAGTCGCTAACTAGTTAAAACTATTTCTTAATAAGTGCAGAAATTTTTTGGCTAACAACTAGGCGGTGTTCGTTAATGAAAGCTTCATGGTTATCTGCAACCGTTTCGGGATCGTAAATATAGTTCACTAACACACCAAATGATTCGGATTGTCCTTTTGGTGATAAATCGCCATCAATATTGATTTGTTCAAGTTTTGCACCATTTCGTAGATGAAAACGAGCAACAGGGTCACGAGGTTTGTTATTTCTTTTTGCAGTTAGTAGATAAGTTGCTGTTAATTTTTCGAGGTCATCTTTAGATGTTTTAAATTTAATGTTTTCTTCATCCATCCAACGACGTAAACCCGGTATTGGTGACAAAGTTGAGAATTGATTCAGGCTGGGAACAGTTGCTTGAAGTTCACTTATTACCTGTTTGAGTAAAAAATCACCAAGCGGGATGCCGCGTAGTCCTGCCTGACAGTTCGTGATCGAATAAAAGATTGCAGTATCAGGCAGGAAAGGATCAGTAGCTTCATTGCTCGGTATCGGCGCATCGATAACGTCTGCGATTTTGGTTGCCAGTCCATGCAGAAGAGCTACTTCAACAAAAATTAGTGGTTCATCGGGAAGACTTGGATGGAAGAACCCATAGCAACGCCGATCATGTTCAAGACGTCTACGAAGATCATCCCAACCGCGTATTTCATGCACTGCTTCATACTCAATTAACTTTTCAAGAGTTTTAGCTGGCGTTTGCCAGTCAATACTTTGGAGTTCTAAAAACCCTCGGTTGAACCAGGATGACAGGAGATACTCCAAGTCTTTTTCAACAGAAGAAAGCGAGGTGTCTTTAAATCGTAAAAGATCAGCTCGCATATGAAGCAAAGTGTGGATTCCATCAGAAGCAAGGTTGATTGACCGAAAAAGATCAAGTCGAGGTGCTTCTGCTGCATCCCATACTTTTTGAGCAGAAATAGGATCTGGAGATTCTTGATAGGCAGTTACAGCATCTTTTAATGTCAAAACATCGGGTGAGAAGTCTTCAACTAAAAAGGTAAAGAATGTTCGCTTTGCCTCATCAGCGTTGATCTGAGTGAGAGTGTTGTAACGAGAGACAACTAGTTCTGCCAGGCTCCGTGCAGCTGTTTCGCCACGAAGACGAATTAATGCTTTACATGTTTGTTCAAGTGCAGCTAACTCGGAATTTACGGAACTATTCATGAACTAATTCTATTAGGGAGCTTGTCAATAAATCTAAATTATTTTTTTGTCATAGTTATGAAACAAAGAGATCAAACTTCTGCTGTAGGTAAAGCGATGAATGCAATAATCACATAATGCGATGCGACAGCGAGAACAACAAGTAAGTGGAAAATTTCGTGAAAACCAAATCTCTTTGGCCAGGGATCTGGTTTTTGTGTCCCGTAAATAACTGCTCCTAATGTATGAAACGCTCCCCCTAAAAGTAGAAAAGTAAATCCCCATCCCCCTAAATTTTTCCAAAGTTCATCAATGACTAGAAGTGCTGACCAGCCCACAGTAATAAATAAAGGAACAATTATGCGTTTAGGTGGGGCAGGCCAAAATATCATCACTAGTACGCCTATAAGAGCGCCGATCCAAACCACTGATAACACAAGGATTGCATGAGAACGGGGCAGCATCAGCCAAGAGATAGGAGTGTATGTTGCTGCTATCGCTATAAAGATCATGGCATGGTCAACTCGTCGCCAAAGACCATGTGCTTTACTGTTCCATGTATGACCGTGGTAGAAAGAACTTATTCCGAAGAGACCAATAATTGAGATTGAGTAAAGAGAAGCTAAAAATCTTGCTTCTTGTGCAGTAGTAATAAGGATTGGACAAAAAACTATTGCTGCCACGAAAGCTAAACGATGAGACCACCCTCGTAGAACAGGTTTTTCCTCTAAATGCATAGGAAGGTAAGACATGTACTCATTTTCTAAGAAGACTGTTTATGGAACTGGCGGGAACCGACCCGCGATTTCTGCTTGCAAAACTTAAACCAACTAATAGTTCAACCAGCATATATATGGAAGATCTAGGCTCCTTCATCTAAGTTCCATCAGAAACCTATTCAGCTTCGGTGATGTCTTTTGTTATTCGATGCGCTGCTTTGGTTGCCCCCCAAAGATTTCCAGCTGCAGGCCCTAAAGCAAAGGTAGCGCTACGCCCCATAACATAAACGGGGTGGGGGTTGAGCCGAAGAGAATGATCTACCAAAGGAAATCCGTCAATAAATGTAGTATTTTCTAATATCTGGCGAAGACATTCCATGGACTGGAGGCTGTTGCATGTTCCAGTTGCGAGCCATACTTGGTCGCTGTGTACTTCCTCTTCGTTTTTGAGTTTAAGAAAGCAGCCTTTTGAAGATTTAGTTTGAGCCGACACCACTTCTGCTGACTCAAGAATTTCGATTGCGCCAGTGTTTGCAAAATCTAAAAGAGAGGCATGAATCCATGGCGGCATAGTTCCTCCCCCCCGGGCCTCTTGAGCAATTTGAATTCGCTTATGAGCATCTTTTTCTGAGTGGTAGTCATTTAGATATTTAGGGCCTAACCAACCCGGATCAGTATCAAAGTCGCGAATTTGCAGAGGACGCCGGGAAAGCATCTTTACTGAAGCACCTTTAAGTACCGCACCTCGTGCTAAATGTGCTGCTGTCATTCCGCCCCCGATGACTGTAATGCTCTGACCATCAAGGTTAGGTATATCCAGTAGGTTGACGTCTGAGGCATGTTTGACCAAATTTGGTTCCTGGAAAAGATCTTGTGCCCATTGTGGGATGATTTTGTGATGCGGGTTTGTTGCGATAATAAAATAGCGTGAGCGAATCATTCCACTGGAGGTGGTTAGTTCAATACCATTTTGATCGCTCTGCACTGATTGAGGTATTGCTATTAATGGATCGTCAAGATTTGCATCGTTAATGATTTCAGTGCAGAAAGCTGAAAAACATTCAGTTGTAGGAGGGTTGTAGGGAAGCCCTGAGGGCGAAAAACCGTTTAATACTCTGAAATTTTCTAGGGCCATCGGGTTAGGGCCAGGATGGTGCACAATTGGTGAACGTAAAGTATTTATCCCGGCGCGTTCAAATTGACGGTTCCATGCTGTAAGCCACTCATTTGAGTTATCAATTACGGTAATTTTTATTGAAGGATCTATCCGTTTAAAAAGGAGCGTGGCTGTAAGGCTGTGAGGGCCTGCTCCGGCGATACAAACGTCTGTATTTAAAATTTCGTCAGGCTTTTCCACCTCATCATCATAGCTATATTGAGAATGATTCTCATTATGATAGAAAATAATTGGGTATGAAATTTTGAAGTAAATGAGGCTTACAAATTTTGTGTTTACAGGGTTTGTATCGCCGGAGCAGGGGCTTTAAGTGTGGAGCTGGCGGGAATCGAACCCGCGACTCTACGTTCTAAAAGCAGGAACTGATGTTCCTGTTTCCCCTAGTCGACGGCCTCCCATTCGACGTTTCCTTCCTCGTCGAGCACGGTGACCTCCACGTCAACGATGAAGCCTGTGTCGTCGCTCAGGTCGCAGAGAAACGAGGAACCGGCTTCTGAGGGGCGCCTTCGGTCTTCGCCGCAGTCAACGGTTATTGGATCTTCCAAGAAGCCCTCTGCCCACGCCTCGATTTTGGACTCGAGCTGGGCCACATCAAGTTGAATTTCCGAGGCACCACAACCCGTCAGGGAAATGATCACGACAAAGCCTGCTGCTATGAATTTCATGAGATCTAGTTTAATATTTTTGTTACATGTGTGGGGGGTGCTAGAGATCAAGGAACTAAATCTGACACCGTGACGTAATCTGAATTTCCACCAAAGTCGAATATCCACAATTCAGCAGTAAAACCTACACCAGACTCAAGGGGCTCAAAATTGTATTCTAAGTCAGGCAAGTCAGCGTAAAGACCCAATTCCGTATCTGCAATCCATTCAAAAGTGAAATCGGGGCTCATGAAGCTAAAAATAGGAAATATAAGACCTTCAGGGTCTGCTGTTAATTCCCCCCATTGGCCACTTTCATCAATCTCGTAATATATTTCGCTGAGTATTTCACCAGTTTCAGTAATTGTTAAAGAAAGAACTACGTCACGTAATTTCTCGGGCCTAGCTTCTAGTTCTCCTGGAGGCAGATAAGCGAGAGGTATGTCTAAGTACAAATATGAATCATCAGTTGTAATTTGAGAATAAGCATAGACCGTATTGATACCATCGCTCATTGTTAGAGCGGTTAGATCATAGAATCCTTCTACTAGCCCAGTACCATCATCAGAAATTTCTCCAGGTTCTTCTCCGATAAAAAGAATAGATCCGTCGTTTTCGGATATTCCATAATAAATTACTGACTCTACGAGATTCTCCCCCGTAGCGATATCAAATTGAGCAGTAATGGAAAGACCATCTTCATCCAGGTAATAACTCGGTTCAAATGTATCAGTAACAAGATTTGCTTTTTTATTGTCAGGGATACTCTCCTGTGAAGAAAAATACCCAGATAAAAGATTAACCCAATTATCTAACCCGGGTATCTCCAAATAATCTTCGTCGGCATATTCACCTAGCTCAGGAAAGTAAATTGATAACCCTGTTGCAGACCTAGTTGCTGGCCCAGTGACTTGATTGATAAGAATATCAGCCATTGCATCAATTAAATTATTGGAGTCACTTAACAAACTAGGTTCATATAACCCTAAGGTCGCTGCGAAGTCTCCAAGATCGCTCATTTGAGAATCATCAAGAGGATTCGGGCTTTTCCCAAAGCGAAGTGAATTATTTACAGATAGTCCTAATTTCGGGCTAATTTCTAGACTTGCTTCTAAAAAAGAGTTAGATAATTCTCTAATTGCTTCATCAAGAATATCAATTTTGGTTAGGTCTATTACTGACAGGGTAATGTCAATATCAGTGCCAAAAGCAATGGCTTGGCTTTGATAAGCGTTAGAAATTTCAATTCCAAGTTCAGCAGCTTCTATTGAAGGGTTGTGGGTTATAACCTCTAATGCTTTCCAGTCCCAACCATGACCAGGTTCTAATTCCTGCGAAGCAACCATGACATTCGCAAACGGTGCCATACTTTTCGCAACTTCA
Organism: Actinomycetota bacterium; assembly: GCA_902564875.1. Classification (GTDB taxonomy): domain Bacteria; phylum Actinomycetota; class Acidimicrobiia; order Acidimicrobiales; family MedAcidi-G1; genus MedAcidi-G2B. The sequence continues at coordinate 107,874 of CACFCV010000002.1, read as the reverse complement.
TAGGTGGCCATTAGGCACGCGTCAAAGCCAATTAAATCAAGTTTTTGAATATTTGAATTAGCTAAGCCAGATTCGAGTCCTAAAACCATTTCTTGTAGGGTCAGAATATCATCGCCGCTATCTTCGTCTGGTCCCATTCCAGGCCAACCAGCTCCGTGGTCCCATAGAATGAGACCAGTTTTATCCGCAGGAAAAGCAGATAAACCATATTCAATAAATTCAGCAAACGTTTCTGAAGAACCAAGGTTCTTTTCACCAAGATCGTCTCTAAGGATCGTTAACTCACCATTTATGATTTGAAATATTTTCGTATCTGTAAAATCTGGAACATTCAGAATAGATTCACTTGTATAAGTTTCAGATCTATCGAAAAGTGTAATGATGTTTAAATTTGGACTTGTGGGGATACTTGCCATCTCAAGTACATCTCCAATCGCAAATTCTTCAAGATCTGTATCTCCCATTAAGTAAACAAGTATTGTCCAACTTTCATCAGAATTAACCTCTAGATCATCAATAGGGGTATCTTCGCCAGTTTGATTTTCCTCTATTGAAGGTAAACCATCTGTGTTCTGCTCTATGTTGTTGCCACAAGATGTCGCGGTAAGAAAAATCAATCCGCAGAGTAGTGAAAATAATTTTAGATGCAATGATTTTCCCTGTGAGAGTTTCTTTATCGGTATTTGTGCCATATGACTAAACACTTTAATTGTGGAGCTGGCGGGAATCGAACCCGCGACCCCCTGCTTGCAAAGCAGGTGCTCTAGCCAACTGAGCTACAGCCCCAAGCCCCTATAGCGTACGCGAACTACCGCCATGCCACTACGAGATAGAGAAATCTATTTTGAAGATTTAAATAGGTCGACCAAACGGCAACTCAGGACACCAAGTCGATAAATAGGATTCGGCCTTATAACAAGCACCAAGAACTGGTCCTTCTGGATGATTCAAGATTTCATTAATTAACGAACCCATCAGTGAACTCACGTTGCCTCCCATAAGATCACCAGCAGCGGTGATGAAGTCCGGTAAAACAATTATTTCCTTTGCTACACAGTGGGCTAAGCCTCGTGTACTCACTGCAAGACGAGTAGTAGGAACAATAACTTTCGCTTGAATATTCGGAACCATCTCATGGCCAAGAACGCGCATAGCTTTTCCAACAAAAAACAGATCTGCTTCCGTAGTAAAGGGAGACTCAGATACAACGAGATCAACGTTTACCTTTTTTAACTCCGCTTCTAAAAAGGTTGAATCTTCAAGATCAGTGACGGCAGTTCTTGCTTCTGGGAAAGCGGTCAGTGCTGCTAGAACCGCACCAAAAAAAAGAGTTTCTTCATTGGAAGCGTCTTCTAGACCACTCATTTCACCTTTACCCACTCCTTTACCTACCTGAAATGTGTAGTCAATTTCCCATCCAGATACTTCAGCAACAAAACCCTCTATCGCTTCTTTACGATCTTCAGGAAGTGAACTGATACCCGCAGAAATTCCTGTCTCTTGTAACTCAAGACACGCTAACGAATAACTAAATGAACGTGCTAAATCTTTCGCTCCGCCTTGAAGAATTTTTTTGGCAAGGCGAATGTTTCCTTTCCCAGCAACATCTGGAAAGTCAACGGCAACAAACGCTGATACTTCGGAAAGTTTTCTAATAAACATGAACTACTTACTCTTGCTCAAAAGACTCAACAACACGTTCCACTTGTATACGCGCCACATCAATACGGTCTCGGCAATGGTGAATTAATTCATCGGCACGAGCAACCTGTGAAGCTAAAAGATCAACATCAACAGTTTCTTCCTCTAACGCGCTCAAAATTGTTTGAAGTTCTGCAAGAGCATCTTCATAACTTAAATCACTCACCGATGGAAGGTTCTTTTCAGTTGAGGTCATGATGTTTCTCCTTGATCACTAACTGTAGACACGACAGTACCGTTACTCACCGCAGTAATTAGAATTTCACCCTTTTTTACTTGTTCTTTTTTAGTAACAAGTTGACCATCACTACGTCGAGTAATTGACCAACCTCGCGCTAAAACATTTACTGGGTCAAGCACTCGAAGACGATGTTCAAGTTCGACCAACCGGTTACTTTGATAGTTCAATTGCTTTGGCGCAGTAAGAGAAACTCTTCTAGCTAAATCATTAAAAGTATTCTCTGTTCTTGTAAAAGTCGTTGAAATGATTTTTGTTAATTTTGAACGCGTTTCATTTTGGAAACGAGTTTCAGTATCAATTACAGATTTTGCCCGTTCAAAAATTGTGTCACTTAAACGAGAAACCTTCTCAGAAAAATCTTTTACATAATTAACTAACGCATTTGCACAAGCAGTCGGTGTTTTAAAAGAACTGTGAGCGACCTCATCTGCCACACTTCGATCAATTTCATGGCCAATACCTGTAAAAACTGGAAGATTTAGCTTGGCAATAGTGCGAGCAACTATTTCTGAATCAAAAATTGAAAGATCTGCAGTTGATCCGCCACCTCGAATTAAAACGATTACATCTGGTTTATGTGAAGAGAGAACTTCTAACCCTAAAACAATTTCAGCAGCCGCATTTTCACCTTGTACACGACTGTCATATTCCAAAACCGTAAATCCAAACCCACTATTTGAAATTTCTGTTATGAAATCAGCATGAGCCGCAGAACCAATACTTGTAACTAATCCAACTCGAAGGGGGACATAGGGGACTTGTAATAATCCATTTTTTTCAAGAAGCCCCTCATCGAAAAGCTGTTTTAATAATCGCTCGCGTTCTACAGCTAATTGCCCAAGAGTAAATGAAGGATCAATTTGATCCATAATCAGTTGTAAACGTCCGCTCGGAGGATAAAAATCTACACGAGCCAAAATACGCACATGAAGATCATCGCTTAAAGTTAAATTTCCTGATTCAGAAAGTACTTTTTCAACTTGGTTTCTTTTACCTCGCCAGAGAGCGACATTAAAAAGCGCAGCAGGCGCTCGTCCAGGTTCATCATTTGGTTCAACTAAATCAAAATAACAATGACCCGGACGAGAGGTCTTTAAGTTAGAAATTTGTCCTTCAACCCAAAATTGTTCAGGAAATAAAGTTTCTAAGCCTTCTTTAAGCAATGTGCTTAATTCAGAAATAGAAAATACAGAAAATTCGTTGATATCCATTACTAATTCACATTAGTGAAAGTTTCTCTTCAGGTTCTCCCCGACAATAAAAAAGAAGAAATTTTCTACTACGGTCTTGTTCGGTTGATCGATTATTACTATCTTTTAACTAGTTATATCTGTCGTGGGGGGACAATGACAGCGACATTAGCTGAACCGGAAAATACGTCTGCAGTTAGTCGTGTAGAAACTGTTGCTTCTCTTGCACAAGAATGGGCAAAACGGCGACCAAATCAGATTGCCCTACGGGAAAAAGACTTTGGGATTTGGCAAGAATACTCTTGGGCGAAAACATGGGATCTAATCGTTGACGCAGCCCATGCGCTATTAGCTTTAAATATTGAGCCTGGTGATCGAGTTTCTATACAGTCGGAAGATCGTCCAGAATGGGTAATTTTGGATTTAGCTGCAGTTGCTGTCCGTGGAGTAACGGTCGGGCTGTATCCGACTAATCCAACTGCAGAAGTTGAGTATTTGTTAACTGATTGTGGTTCCTCAATTCACTTCGCTGAAGATCAAGAACAAGTTGATCGAGTTCTAGAGATAGAACCGAGTGTTTTACCAGACTTAAAACACATTCTCTATACAGAGCCACGCGGTGTGGTGAGTTATGAAGATGACCGGCTTCTTTACTGGGAAGATTTTTTAGAGATTGGACGTAATCATCGTAAAGAATATGGCGGAGCTGTAGATAAGCGAATGGCAGAAGCTCAAGGCGATGATGTCATGACGCTGGTGTATACATCTGGAACAACTGGTCCACCCAAAGGGGCGATGCTTACTAACGACAATGTTGCATTTGCTTTGACACGCCTCACTGGTGAAAACGGATTACGAGGGAAGAGAAAACCCACTCCAAATGATTTGGTTTTAACGTACTTGCCTTTATGCCATGTAGCTGAACGCATTTTCTCTACTTGGCATCTTGTGAGTTGTGGGTTAACGCTAAATTTTGCTGAATCAATTGACACAGTCCAGATTAATTTGCGTGAAATTCAACCAACGATCTTTTTTGCTGTCCCTCGTATTTGGGAAAGAATGCATGCCTCAGTAATGATAAAAGGAAACGACGCTTCTTTTTTTAAACGAGCATTACTTAAGTTCGGTCTTAAATTGGCATCAATTATCGGCAAAGAAAAAGTTGGGAATAACGGTAAACACACTGTCAAGAGTTGGTTGCTCAATTTAATTGGCTATCCAATTATTTTTCGCCCGTTACTCGAACGAATTGGCCTTCGCCGTTGCTGGCATGCAGGTTCAGGAGCTGCTCCTATCTCGTCAGAGATTCTTGAATTCTTCATGGGTATTGGTGTGCCGGTTTATGAACTGTATGGGATGACAGAAAACTCTGCCGTTGCAACTACAAACCGTCCCGGACGGTTGAAATTAGGAACAGTTGGTGAACCATATGCTGATATCGGTTTCAGAATTGATGACGAAACAGGAGAAATTCAAACGAAACACCCCGGAGTATTTGCTGGATACTGGAATAAACCAGAAAGAACAGCGGAAACTTTTACCGAAGATGGTTGGTTAAAAACTGGAGACGTTGGGGAATGGGTTGATGGCACGCATGTACGCATCGTGGATCGAATGAAAGACATCATCATTACCTCTGGTGGGAAAAACATTTCACCATCGGAGATTGAAAATAGTCTGAAAGCCTCAATGTACGTCAAAGAGGCCATGGTGATTGGAGACCGACGAAAATTCCTTTCAGCTTTGATCGGAATTGAACTTGAAACTGTTGGGGATTGGGCTTTAAGAAAAAATATTCCATATACGACCTACAGAGACTTATCGGAAAAAGAAGAAGTTATTGAACTTATACAAGGGGTTATTAGCGAGACAAATGAGAAATTTGCTCGAGTTGAAACAATTCGTAAATTCAGAATGATCCCAAAAGAATTAGATCATGAAGACGGCGAGTTAACTGCAACTCAAAAACTGAAACGGTCGTCTATGGCAGACATGTTCAGTGAACTAGTGGAATCAATGTACCAATGACAGCGATTCCAGTACTTTTTGCTGCATCTTCTGTTGACACATTCATACAAACCTTATTCAAAGCGCTTGCTCTCGGTTCCCTATATTCAATTCTTGCTTTGGGGTTCGTGCTCATATTTAAAGCAACCCAGACAGTTAACTTTTCTCACGGGGCGTTAGCGCTAGCAGGAACCTGGTTCTTATCAATGATCTTCATGGACTGGGATATTCCCGGGCGTTGGTTACCAGGTCCAAATTGGCTTCATTGGGGCATTGCTTTGTTACTCGCCATGCTTGTTACCGCCGTATTTGGTCTAATTATTGAGCGATTAACCATTCGTCCGATGATTGGAGAACCCGTTTTTTCCATGGCGGTCATTACTTTGGGATTGGAAGTTATGATCCGCGTAATCGCTGACGACGCAGTCATGCTAACTCCGCGAAGCCTCGGTGTCCCATGGGGTAGTGACACCTTTAAAATCGGCGGTGCTTCAGTTGCATGGTCTTATATCGCTGCTGTTGTTATGGCAGCGTTTGTTTTCTTTGTTATATGGCGTTTCCTCCGCACAAGAACCGGAGTAGCAATGCAAGCAACCGCGTTTGATCAAGAAGCAGCATTGGCGCAAGGAATAAATGTAGGCATGGTTTTTGCCATCGCCTGGGCAGCCGGCTCAGCTTTAGCTGCAGCCGCAGGAATATTCGCATCAATGTCACCTTGGGCAGCAGCTGGTGTGGCCAGCCGTGAAGGAGCCTTCTTTGCTTTTAGAGCCCTACCAGCAGTAATCGTTGGAGGACTAGATTCCGTTCCCGGAGCTCTAGCCGGAGGCATGCTTATAGGGTTTGTTGAGATTTTTGCTGGACAATATCTTTCAGGTCAAGCAGACATCTTGGGGTACGGCTATCAACAAGTAATCCCCTATGTTGTCATGCTGATCGCTCTACTTATTAAACCCTACGGTTTATTTGGAACTGAAGAGGTTCGTCGAGTATGAGAGGACGACCCAATCTTTATACCTCGTATGCCTCTGAATCACGGTTATTTCCGACGCGTACCCAACAATTGGCTATAGGAATTGGTTTTATTCTTCTACTTCTAATGCCCTTTGACCTTCCAGTTATTGATCAAATCCCTCTTATTCGCTTCTTAGGTGATAATTCTTGGCTTCGCGTTGTAAACCGAATGCTTATTTTCTGTATCGCAGCTTTAGGTCTGAACATTCTTTCTGGCCTCGGTGGCCAAGTTTCCTTAGGCCACGCGTTTTTTATGGGGGTTGGAGCGTATACCGCAGTGCTTGTTGGGGGTCCAGGCTCATCAAATTTATGGGGATGGGGCTTACCAATCTGGATTTGGCTACCTGCTTCAGGAGTAGTCGCTGCGCTTGTCGGAATTCTTGTAGCCCCTGCGGCAGTTCGAGTCCGTGGACTGTATCTCGCCATAACAACCCTTGGTTTAGTTTTCATTGGCTTACATTTGTCAAGAATCTTTCCCGAAATAGCGGGGCCGGGGTCACTTGGTCGAAAATGGCCAAAACTTGAAGTGAGAATTTGGAAAGAAGAAGAACCATTTCTTGATTTTTCTCGAGACGGACACTGGTTTTGGTTTGATATCACCGACAACCAAAAAACGTATTATTTCCTTCTTGCCCTTCTAATAATTTTTGCTCTTTGGGCAGCGAATTTGGCACGGTCACGTACAGGCCGTGCTCTAGCGGCAATTCGCGATCAAGACGTAGCCGCTGAAATCATGGGAGTGCCCGAAGTAAAATATAAAACCATCGCATTCGCTATTTCTTCTTTTTATGCAGGAGTAGCTGGCGCTCTACTTGCTTCCTTTGCCGGGCAAATGCCACCCGAAGCATGGGATTTAATTTTGTCAGTAGAGTTCGTAGCCATCCTTCTCATTGGAGGAATAGGACGAATTTCTGGCGCGCTTGCCGGGACTTTCTTTGTAGTTCTATCTCCAAGATTTGTGGAAGAAATAATTGAATGGATGACCGAACAGGCTGAGGGTGACGGAGCATTTTCAGGAATGTGGGACTTTTTTATCTCTTTAGGCCATGGCGATTTCGGATTTATATCCATTAGTGAAACCGCTTTGGGCTATCCGATCCCATATAGCTCTCTTGACGAGATTATTTATGGTTTGTTAATAGTGTTGTTTATGTTGTTCGAGCCTTTAGGGCTCTATGGAATTTGGATAAATATAAGAAACTATTGGAAAGGGTGGCCTTTCAGTTACTGAATTGTTCAAAAAGATCTCTGGCCATATGGCCTGAGCACAATCCCAAAGAGAGGGGAAAATATATGAAACACGTGTCGAAATTGCTAGCACTTTTGCTGGCCTTCACGGTTGTTGCTGCAGCTTGTAGTAGCGATGAAGATTCTTCGTCGTCTTCAGCTCCAGCAGAAACAGAAGCCCCGGCTGAGACTGAAGCCCCAGCTGAGGAAGAAGCCCCAGCTGAGGAAGAAGCCCCAGCTGAGGAAGAAGCACCAGCTGAGGAGGAACCAGCTGAAATTATTTACGATTACGGGGTTGATGAGGACACCATCAGAGTTGGCGCTATTGCTGACTTAAGTGGACCTTTTGCGCCACTAGTAGTTCAAATAATTGCAGCTCAAACTGCTTACTGGGATCGAGTAAATGCAAATGGTGGCATTGCCGGAAAACAAATTGATTTCTGGGTAGAAGATAATGCCTATGATGTTCCTATACATCTTGAACGATATGAAGAGATGAGTGCTGATGACGGAGTTGTCTTCTTAAGCCAGTCAACAGGTTCACCTCACACTGCTGCAATAGCAGAAGCACTTGTTGAAGATGGTTTGGGAGCTATTCCACTTTCATGGTATTCCGGTTGGCCAGATCCAGAATTCGGCGAAAACGTATTCGAGTCCTACACAAATTATTGCTATGAGTCCATTAACGCAGTGGATTATTTAGCAAATAATGTTGTTGAAGGTGAAGCGAAACTCGCTGTTCTTTCATTCCCAGGTGAATACGGACAAGACGGTGCAGCAGGTGCAAAAATTGCCGCTGAAGCACTCGGAATTGAAGTAGTTTACGATGGAGAAGCCGCAGTTATCCCAGGCGCTGACCAAACCCCAGTAATTACAGGGTTGGTTGAATCAGGAGCGAATTTGGTATGGCTAACTACCAACCCAACGCTTCTTGCCGAACTTATGGGTGGCGCTGCTGCTACAGGATTTGAAGCAGTTTGGTCAGGAAACTCACCAACATATAACTACATGCTTTTAGCAACAGCTCTTGCTCCTATCCTTGATTCCTCGTTCTACCAGTCAACATATAACTTGACTTGGAATGCAGGAGATACACCAGGTATGGCAGACATGGTTGCTGCTTTGCAAGAGGCAATCCCAGACGATCCAGTATCTGATGCATACACAATTGGTTGGACAGAAGCAATGGCAGCTCATCAAATTCTTGAAGCCGCTGCTGCATCTGGCGACTTGACCAGAGCTGGCGTTATTGCTGCAGCTAATGCAACAACTGTGGATTACATGGGTCTTGCTCCGAACCAAGGTTACGGTGGCGAGATCAATGACTTTATTGTGCGAGAGTCTTACATATTTGATATTCAAGCTGATCTGTTTACTGCCGGTGCAACCATTGCGAGTGGCGGAAGCACAGGTTCAGTTTTGATGAACGGTGGCCCATACGTTTCGGACGTTACCGCCGCTCACGTATATGAAGGTGCTTGCTTCATAGCTGAGTAATTGCTTTAAAGTAATTTGGGGTGGCCGGTAAACGGCCACCCCAAATTCTTAAATTATTAGAGAATCCCAGGAAACAAATGCTTGAAATTGCCAACTTAGAAGTGGTTTATAACGAAGTAGTTCTCGTTTTGCGCGGCCTTTCCATAGAGGTCCCAGAAGGAGACATTGTGGCATTACTGGGAAGTAACGGTGCAGGAAAAACAACTACAACTCGTGCTATTACAGGTCTTTTAGATGTACATGAAGGAAAAGTCACTAAAGGCTCTGTCACCTTTAACGGTGAACAAATTGATAATAAAAACCCTTCAACAATTGTTCGTAACGGTATAAGCCAAGTATTAGAAGGACGAAGAATATTTGCTGAACTTACCGTAGATGAAAACTTAACTGCTGGTGCGATTACCAGCAAAGACAAAGTAGCTATAAAAACTGCACATGAAAGAGTTATGACTATGTTTCCAGTTCTTGCTGAGAGACGTAAATCAGTTGCCGGATATCTTTCAGGTGGAGAACAACAAATGCTTGCAATAGGTAGAGCATTAATGGTTGACCCAAAACTTCTTATTCTTGACGAACCATCATTAGGACTCGCACCTAAATTAGTTGCTCAGATAAGAGACACAATAGTAGAGATCAACAAAGACGGAACCAGCGTTTTACTTATTGAACAAAACGCAAATATGGCCTTATCCATAGCAAATTACGGGTACATCATGGAAACAGGAAAAATTGTTATGGATGGTGTAGCCAGCAAACTACTTAAAGACGAAGACGTTCGAGAGTTCTATTTAGGACTTCACGGAGAAGGAACAGAACGAAAGTCATTTAAAGATGTCAAACATTACAAACGAAGAAAGCGTTGGCTGTCATGAATCAACCTCTTCTTGAAGTCAAAGATATAAGCCTTTCTTTTAAAGGAGTGAAAGCAATCTCCAATGTCTCTTTCCAGGTGCAAGAAGGTGAATTATTTTCCATTATTGGACCAAATGGTGCAGGAAAAACATCAATATTTAACAGCATTAGTCAGGTATACCGCCCTCAGGAAGGTGACATTCTTTGGAAAGGAAACAGCATTCGGGGTCAACGACCCGATGTAGTTGCTGGTCTCGGTATTGCTCGCACTTTTCAAAACATAGAACTATTCCCTCAAATGACTGTCTTGCAGAACCTCTTACTCGGAAGACACATCCGTATGAAAAGATCGTGGCTATCAGGAGCCTTTTGGGTAGGTCCTGCTAAACGAGAAGAGATGGAACATCGGCTTGCCGTAGAAGACATTATTGATTTTCTTGAAATCGAAGAATGGCGTAAACATCCAGTAGCGCTACTCCCTTATGGCTTTCAAAAAAGAGTAGAACTTGGAAGAGCTCTTGCTATGCAACCAGAACTTCTTTTACTTGACGAACCAGTTGCTGGTATGAACCTGGAAGAAACAGAAGACATGGCACGTTTCATTCTTGATATACGTAGAGAACTCGGTATCTCAATGATCCTTGTAGAGCATGACATGAGTCTTGTTATGGATATAGCAGATCGAGTTTTGGTTTTAGATTTTGGACAGAAAATATCTGAAGGCACACCAGAAGAAGTACAAAGAGACCCTGCAGTTATTGCTGCGTACCTTGGTGACGAAGAAGGATTAGCGTTAGACGCTGACTGACATGGCATCTAATGATTTTGATGCACAGCAGTTTAGTGAAATGGCTGCTCGTCAAGTCGCTAAAGAACTTTCACATCCAGATTTAAATCTTTTCCACCTATCTTTTGCTTTTTCGCGAACCGCTACTCAATTTGCTCGTCATGTAGAAACACATGTTCATCGACCATCTGGATTGACATGGGCTGGTTTTAGAATTCTATTTACTGTTTGGGTATGCGGGAGCATGGAATCAAATCGAGTAGCACGCTTTTCTGGTCTTTCTCGAGCTTCAGTTTCTAGTGCTCTAAGAACGTTAGAACGTGACGGATTGATTACTCGAAATCCTGGAGAAAATGACCGACGATCTGTGCTCGTGTCATTAACACCTAAAGGGAAAAAAGCAGTGAAAGACGCTTACAAAGAGCAACATAAAGTTGAAGAAAATTTCTATGGGGTTCTTACAGATAAGGAAAAAAAGATACTGATTGAGTTGATAGAGAAAATTCTTTTTTCTTCCAATGAAGAAAATTAGAGGTGCACTTGCTTACTTTCTGGATCATAAAACGGGCGAAAAGAAGCTGTGGCTGGAAATCTTTTACCGTTGATTTCAACTTCAAATGAACCTTCTATAACTTGATCACGTGGAACATCAATTTCGTGAGAAACATAACCCATACCTAAAGCAGCGCCTACCGTATGCCCATACATCCCAGATGTGATCCTTCCGACAACTGTTCCATCTTTATAAACCGGCTCATTGTGGTAAAGCAAAGGTTCAGGATCATCAATACGAAATTGAACAAGGCGTCGAGTGATACCGGTTTCGCGCTGCGACAGCAAAGCATCACGCCCAATGAAACCACCAGGCTTATCCCATGCAACACCCCAAGAAAGCCCAGCTTCTAAAGGAGTGTCTTCATCACATATGTCGTCCCCCCAATGCCGGTAAGCCTTTTCCATTCTTAAAGAGTTCATAGCGTGCATTCCTGCTAGCTCTAACCCATTTGGTTGTCCTGATTCCCAAAGTTGGTCAAAAGCCCCAACAGCAAATTCAGTTGGCAAATAAATTTCCCAACCAAGTTCACCCATATATGTACGGCGTACCGCAATAGCCCGAGAGTAACCAAAGTCAATTTCTTGAAGTGTTCCAAATGGGAAAGCCTCATTTGAAAGGTCAGCATCAGTTATTGGAGAAACAAAATCTCTTGCTTTTGGTCCAAAAATTCCCAAAGTTGCCCAAGCCGACGTCACATCAGTTACAGCCACACGTGACCCATCAGGAACGTTACGAATAATCCAATCCGAGTCTTTCAATTGAGTTGTATAGGCAGTAACAACTAAGAATCTCTCTTCATCTAAACGATTAACAGTCAAGTCAGCTTCAATCCCGCCCCGATCATTAAGCCAAGTCGTATACACCGAAGTTCCTGGTTCCACATCAACATTTGCTGAAGAAATTTTGTTAAGCACCGCTGCTGCATCATGGCCTTGAACCAAAATTTTCGCTAAAGATGTTTGATCAAACAAAGCGGCATTTTCTCTACAAGCCCGATGCTCAGCAGCTGAATGTTCAAACCAATTCTGACGCCCATATGTGTATTCATATTTGGGTTCAACACCTTCAGGAGCAAACCAATTTGGCCGTTCCCAACCGCCATTTTCACCATGACATGCCCCAAGATTGATAAGCCGATCATGGAAAGGTGAACGTCGCACACCCCGAGCAGTTTCGACTTGCCGGAAAGGCCAATGCATCGCATACAACAAGCCAAGTGATTCAACTGAGCGATCATGTAAATAACGACGATTGGTTTGAAATGGTTGAGCACGCCGGATATCAACATCCCATAAATCCATCGGAGGCCGACCGCCAACGATCCACTCTGCAAGCACTTTCCCAGCGCCACCGGCAGATTGGATACCTACAGAATTAAATCCAGCTGCGACAAAATGATTATCAAGTTCAGGGGTTGGGCCGAGTAAATATCTATCATCTGGAGTAAAAGCTTCAGGACCATTAAAGAAAAGCCGGATACCTATTTCATTTAAAATAGGGATGCGTTCACACGCTCTTTCATATACCGGAGCTAAATGATCCCAATCTTCATCAAGTTGCATAAATGGGCGATCATGAGGTAATCCCTCAGCTCCAAAAGGTTTAGCAATAGGTTCAAAGGCACCAACAAGTAATCTTCCAGCATCTTCTTTTACATAAATACAGTTATCTGTATCACGAAGAACTGGGAGTCCTGAAGGAAGATCAGGCACTGGTTCTGTTACAAGATAAAAATGTTCGCATGCGTGAAGTGGAATATTTACTCCTACATCCCGGCCAAGTTGGTGTGACCACATCCCCGCAGCGGTCACAACATACTCGGCGTCAATTGGGCCATGATCAGTATCAACCCCGATAGCTCTTCCGTCTGAAGTGCGGATTGACTCCACTGAAATACCTTCAATAATTTTCGCACCGTTCTTTTTAGCTACTGCGGCCAACGCCATAGTGGTATCGACCGGTGAAGCTTGACCATCGCTAGGTATCCAAACTCCGCCAAGAATCCCATCAGGATTTATAAGTGGCCAACGCTCAACTAGTTCATCTGCTTCAATTACTTCAATATCTACATCAAAACAGCGAGCCATCCCTGCCCCACGAACTAACTCTTCCAAACGTTCGTGGTTATCAGCGACACTTAAAGAACCAACTTTTTTAAAGCCAGTTGGATGATCCATATCATGCTCAAGCCGATGATAAAGATCAGCACTATACGCTGCCAGTCGGGTCATATTATGCGTTGCACGAAGCTGACCAACTAGACCAGCAGCATGCCAAGTCGTTCCGCTAGTTAATGTGTGTCGTTCAAGTAAAACGACATCTGTCCAACCCAATTTCGTTAAATGATAGGCGATACTGGCACCAACAATCCCACCACCAATAATGACTACTTGGGCTCTTTCTGGAACATTTTTGGCCATATAACAATCTCTCTATAAGTTTCCGAAAAGTAAATCTTGTGGTTTGGTAATGCCGGAAGTACGTTACTTCTTCAAATAAAAACCTTTATGGTCGCATCTATTTTTATGATTAGTTAGGACACTATCTCAATCAAACAATAAGATTATTAGTCAGGAAAAATCAAATGAATGACATCTTCCTTAAGTGGCAAAAAAAAGTAAAGAAAAGCCCAATCCGCATAGTGCTTGCTGATCTCGGAGATCCACGGGCCGATGAAGCCGCTCAACGATTAAGCGAAGAAAAACTAGCAGTAATAATTCCGCCATCAATAGATTCAAATAACCCATATACACAATTGGCGGTAGACAACGGATTAGATCCATCTGACCCATTAGTTGCATCTGCTTTATTAGTAAAAAATGGCGATGCGGATGCTGCAGTTGCCGGAGCGACTCGGCCAACAGCAGATGTTCTTAAAGCCGGTTTACAAGTACTTGGAGTGTCCCCAGAAGTAGAAATAGTAAGTAGTTGTTTTTTGATGGTTCTCCCAAATGGAAACCAGTTTGCTTATGGTGATTGTGCAGTCATTCCAGATCCAACCTCAGAACAACTTGCTTCAATAGCAATTTCTACTGCTTTAACATTTCAAGCACTCACTGGAGAGGATCCTCGAATCGCCATGCTTTCTTTTTCAACACATGGAAGCGCTAACCATCCGCGAGTAACAAAAGTTAAGAACGCTACAGATCTCGTAAGGAAACACGATCTAGAATTAATTGTTGACGGAGAATTACAGTTTGATACAGCAGTGGTACCGGAAATAGCTCAAAATAAAGCCCCCAACTCTCCAGTCGCAGGCAATGCCAATGTGTTCATCTTCCCAGACTTAGATTCTGCAAACATCGCATACAAAATAACTGAGCGATTAGGCGGAGCGCGAGCCATAGGCCCACTACTTCAAGGACTGAATGGAATTTTTCATGATTTATCTCGAGGATGTTCAACTCAAGACATTATTGATATATCTATTGTTTCCGCACTTCAAACAGTTGCTTACAAGAGGTAGTTAGTGACATTCACCGCAGTAATTGTCGTCCTCTTATCGGTAGTTTTTCACGCTTCATGGAACGCGCGAATACACAAAATGAACAGCCCAGATATTGTTCTTATTCTCAGTTACTTTATTGTTGGTTTACTTTGCTTTCCCTTTTTGCTCATTGATCCACCAACTGGAGTAATTAAATTTCTTATTCCGTCAGCACTTGCTCAAAGTGTTTATATGTGGATGCTTGGGATCGCCTATCGAGATGGGAGCCTTGGAATTGCTTACCCAATTTCACGCGGTACCGCTCCGCTGCTAATCGGCATAGGAGGGTGGGTATTTTTAAGTGAAACTCCCTCAATACCAACGACATTAGGACTCATAACATTAGTTATAGGTCTATTCATACTTGCTGGACTTGGACAAAAAATAGGTGAACGCAAGGCCGTACTTATGGCTGCCGTTAGTGGTCTAGCAACAGTTGGATATTCATTACTAGATGCCAGAGCCGTTGATGAAACAAATCCGTTAAGTTATTTCTCAGTAATCGCCCTTATGAGTTCAACAACGGTTCTGTGTTGTCGTCGGATACCTTTTGCTCGCATTAAGCAATCATTTTTCCCAGCGGCCACAATAGGTGCTCTTCAAGGAGGCTCCTATCTTCTAATTCTTCTTGCTTTTCGCTGGGCTCAAGCTGGGCAAGTAGCCGGGTTACGTCAACTTTCTATTCCCCTTGGAGTGTTTTTAGCAAGCGAAGCATTAGGAAAAAGATCGTGGACTGGAGTCACCCTTGTAGCAGCTGGAGCTGCATTAGTTGTTTGGTGAAAAATTCTAAATACAAGAATTTTTATCTAATCAAATTGAATTTCAATTAGTGTGCCAAAGCCAGCAAGGACTAGAAGCGTAACCCAGGACAGGCTTCCCAAGAATAGTGGTTTAATACCTAGACCTTTAATTGAGTTAAGACGTATGCCGGCCCCTAAACCAAACATTGCGGCAGTAATTAAGAAATTTCGAATTTCACCAATCGTGTCAAGAAACCCGTCAGTTAAAACTTCTGTAGAACTCCAAGCTGCTGCTGCAATAAACCCCAAAATAAAAATTGGTATTGGGAATGTTTTTCGTTGATCTTTTGTAATCGTTTTTTTACTATTTAATGAAATTAAAAGAAGCATTGGAGCTAACAATAAAATTCGACATATTTTTACGACCACAGCAGCATCAAGAGCGCTTTCGCCCGCAGTAGAGGCAGCTGCTACCACTTGACTCGTGTCATGTACGGATAACCCAATCCACCACCCCAATGTGTTCATTTCAAAATCAAAAACTGGTTGAAGAATTGAAAAAAGAAGAATTGAAATAGATCCAAAAATTGTTACCAATCCGACTGCATAGCCAGTTTCTTTGTCATCCGCTCCACTCAGTGGCTTTACTGCCGCAATGGCTGATATTCCACATATTGGAAAACCTGCTGCTACTAGAAGAGTAAGAGGCTGAGAAACAGAAATCTTTTTCCCTATCCAGATGATTAAAGAAAACGAGATTGCTACAACGCAAATAATTATGAGAATTCCAGCGAGGCTTCCGATTTTTGAGATTTCAGAAAAAGCGAGTCTAAACCCCAGCAAAGAGATACCTATTTTTAGTAGTTGGTTAGAAGAAAAATCCAAAGATGGTTTTATCCAAGTGCCAGTAAATCCAGTGTTCACAAAAACGATCCCTATTAACAGAGCGATCACTGCAGCAGATAAAGCGCCATTTAGTAGTTCTAATTGAGCAAGTTGCCTAGCCAAGAAACTAATTCCAATTATGAACAACAACCCATAAATATTCTCTTTAAGCCATGCCCATTGATGGTGAAGAAATGGCCGCTCAAATTTTTGAGAAATTTTAGAAGAATAATTCAAAAGATTACTTTCGCCAGTCGTATGTTTTTAAATCAGTGCAGCCAAAAGAGGCAAGTTCTACACGAACCAGTTTTAATGGCGGAAGGTATGGGATTTGAACCCATGGTGACCCGGAGGCCACAACGGCTTTCGAGGCCGCCCCATTCGTCCGCTCTGGCAACCTTCCATAAACGAGGTTAGCCATCAGCACAGTTTTGACCACCTATCTATGCTCAGAGAAAAATTTTGCTAATAAATCTGAACTCTCTTCTGCAAGCACTCCACCAACAACAGGGAATTCATAGTTAAGACGCGGATCAGAACCAACATGTATTAAAGAGCCCAACGCACCAGCGTCCATACTTGCTGCCCCATAAACGACTTTTCCAATACGCGCCGCCCACGCAGCCCCAGCACACATCGGACATGGTTCAAGAGTTACAAATAAAGTTGCCTCAGTAAGCCGCCAATCACCAATGACTTTTGATGCGTCTTGAAGTGCCAGTATCTCTGCATGAGATGTTGGGTCATGATCAGATTCTCTTTGGTTGTGTCTTCTGGCAATTATTTCGCCATTAACTACAACTACAGCCCCTACAGGAACTTCTCCCTTAGTGGCCGCTATTTGAGCTTCTTCAAGAGCGGCATGCATTATTTTTATATCATCCACACTCTGACAATACGTTAATTTGACTTAAATTCCTGTTCTCGAGCGTGACGGCCAGGCGATCTGCGGCACTCTAAAGACTCCGCTGAGAGCTGCTGCCTTCCGGCCCTGACTCGGTTCACAGGCTTCAGTCGCACAGGACCCAGCCGCCACACTCCAAAACAGGTCTTGAATAACGATACCCTTGAACGTTAGTTTTTATCTACGGATAAAAATCAGGAAGGTTGCCTGAGCGGCCGAAAGGGATGCCTTGGAAAGGCATTGTGGCTTCATTGTCACCATGGGTTCGAATCCCATACCTTCCTCCGCAAAATAAAAGACTTTGACTACGGGTTAAGCGATCTTTGACATGAGGACTATGGTGAGTGGTGTATGCAGTACACGTCGCTTTATCGTCGGTATCGGCCTCGCCGATTTTCAGAAATCCGCGGACAAGAACACGTAGTTGCGGCATTAAGTAATGCCGTTAAAGAAAACCGAGTTCATCATGCTTACTTATTAAGTGGCCCAAGGGGGACAGGTAAAACCACTGCAGCTCGGATTCTGGCAAAAGTACTAAATTGTGACACGCCGGCTGAAGGAGAACCTTGTTGCTCATGCGATTCTTGTATCGCTATTGAAACAGGAAACTCATTTGATTTACACGAACTAGATGCTGCGTCAAATAACAAAGTAGATGATATGAGAGATCTCCTTGGGAAAGTCGCCCTTGGGACACCAGGAAGAACCAAGGTCTATCTCCTTGATGAAGTTCACATGCTTACTTCGGGAGCAGAAAACGCTTTACTAAAAACTCTTGAAGAGCCACCGGAGCATGTGATTTTTATCCTTGCAACAACCGAACCTCATAAAGTTGTTGAAACTATACGAAGCCGCTCGCAACATCTAGAGCTAAACCTTCTTTCATCAGAAGACTTAGAGTCACTCGTAGAGGATGTTGTCGCTGACGCAGAGTTAGAAGTTGATGAAGAAGGTAAGGCTCATGCAGTACGTGCTGGTCGCGGTTCGGCACGTGACACTCTTTCTGCTTTAGATCGGGTTGTTTCCGGCGGAATGATTACTGACGATGCAACCGTTCAAGATTTGCTGACTGCTCTTGCCGAAAAAGATGCTTCAAAGGCTTTAGGAGCTGTTAGTTCCGGCATATCAAGAGGTCGTGAACCAAGAGTGATTGCTGAAGACCTACTTGGCGCATTACGTACAGCTTTTCTTTTAAAGATGGGGGTTCCTTCAGACCAAATTGGAGAAAGTGAAGTAAGTAAATCACAATCATTCTCTGACCTTGTAACTCCAGGCCTAATCACAAAATCCCTTGAAACAATAGGCGTAGCATTAGTTGATATGCGTCGTGCTCCAGACCCAAGAGTAGATTTAGAAGTCGCTTTAGTTCGACTAACTCGTGAAGAAGAACCCAATCAAGAATTAATTCAAAAGTTAACGAAACGAGTGAACGAACTTGAACAAAAACTTTCTTCTATGCCTACCATTGCTGCCGCTAAGCCCAGCTCTAAAACAAGAGAAATTTTAGGCAAATCAAGCAGAGCAGAAAATAAAAAACAAGGTGATGTGGGCAATGAATCTTCCCCTAAAGAGCCGCCACCCGAAATAGAAGAAAATAAAAATCATGGTTCAAACGAACAACTAAAACTCGCGGATCTAGAAGAAGCCTGGGAAACAATAGTTAAAGGTATGTCAAAGCGTGCACGCTCTCGTTTAGCAGCATCAAAGATAGTTGAAGTCGTTGGCAATGAAGTTGTGATTGGATTGCCAAACGAACCGCATCGAGCTCGATGCGAGGAACTAGTTGAAGATATAAAAGAAGCGCTATCAAGCCGCTTTGCAGTAGCGTTGGACCTTCAACTAATAGTTGCTTCAGCAGGTATAGAGAAACCAGAGCCAAAATCTAAAAAAACTGAGGATTTAGAAGAGGTTGACATTACGGAGTCAACCTCAGCTGAACAGTTTGAAGGATCAGCTACAGACCAAATAATTAAAGCATTTCCTGGTGCGGAAATAATAGATTCAGAGTCGTGAAATAACCATGTATGCCGATGCTGTTCAAGATGCGATTGATGAACTAGGTCGCTTACCAGGTATAGGACCGAAGTCAGCTCAACGACTGGCATTCCACTTAATGAAATTACCAGCTGAAGATGTTGAACGTTTCGTCAATGCAATTTCTGAAATGAAGTCACGTATCCAATTTTGTTTAAAATGCTTCAATATCTCCGAGGCAGAAACTTGTGGAATCTGTAAAGACTCCCGGCGGGAAACAGGGCTACTTTGTGTCGTTGAAGAAGCTCGAGACATTGTGGCGGTGGAGCGAACAGGTGAGTTTCGTGGCCGGTATCACGTCTTAGGTGGAGCAATAAGCCCAATAGAAGGAATAGGCCCAGATCAACTAAATATTTCACAGCTTCTTACCCGAATTGATAGTGAGCAGATCACTGAAGTAATTCTTGCTACAAACCCAAACATCGAGGGAGAAGCAACGGCGATGTATTTAGCTCGACTATTGGGGCCACTAGGAGTAATAGTGAGTAAAGTAGCGACCGGTCTTCCCGTTGGAGGAGACCTTGAATACGCTGATGAACTCACCCTTGGTCAGGCATTAGAAAAACGTCACATTTTGGAGGAAAACTGATAGAAGAAAAATAGAAAACGTCTTCTTAACTGTTGTTGGCCAGTCTCGAAGACGTTTTCTGAGTTGGGTGGAGGGGCCCCAACGTGTTGCGATTATGTTACAACTTTGACAAGAAAGTAACAAGTAAGTCAAATTGAAGACGAAAAAACATCAAAACTTTTCAAAAATAATGGATTTCAGACAAGAAAATGGAAAAATTTGCCACACTGCGGCAACAATGAGAGAAAGCATAAAAGTGCTTCGTTAACCGAAGCAAAATAGAAGTAAGGAACAAAGGGGCAAAGATGGACTTGGATCAAATTGACCACGTAGCAATTGCAGTACATGACTTAGACGCCGCAATTGATTATTACCAACGCGCTTTTGGCTCTCAAGTAGTTCACCGTGAAATAGTTGAAAGAGACGGCGTAGAAGAAGCCTTAATTCCCATAGGAGAGTCATATATCCAACTCACAACCGGTACTCGACCTGACTCACCCATCTCAATCTTTCTTGAACGTAACGGAGAAGGGATACACCACATTGGGTATCGAGTTAAAGATTGTGCCGCAGCAATAGAAGCAGTGGTAGCTGCAGGAAGCAAAGCGATTGATGAGACGCCCCGTCCAGGATCCAGAGGAACAACTGTTGCTTTCATACATCCAAAAGGTGCGTTAGGTACCCTCATTGAACTCGTTGAGGACCCGACCCAATAGCTCTTATGGAAGTTCACTTAGTTGACGGCACATATGAACTATTCCGTCATCACTTTGCGGTGCCTTCACATATTACTAACGAAGGTATTGAGGTAGCCGCTGTTCGAGGAGTACTTACTTCAATGATGAGTTTGTTGGAGCAGAATGCAACCCATATTGGCATTGCTACTGATCGCGTTGTTGAGTCTTTCAGAAACGAAATGTTTGATGGATATAAAACAGGAGAAGGAACACCTCCTGAACTTTTCTCTCAGTTTCCACTTTTAGAAGCTGCGTTAGATGCTGCAGGATTCGCTGTTTTTAGTATGGAAAGATATGAAGCGGATGATGCGATGGGAGCAGCAGCAGTAAAAGCAGCATCAGACTCAAGGGTCACTCAAGTTTTAATATGTACACCAGATAAAGATCTCGCACAGGTTGTAAACGACAAAAATGGGATAGTCCAATTTGATCGAAGAAAAGAATTTATTTACGACGAACAAGCTGTCAGAGACAAATTTGGAATACTTCCAGAATCAATTCCCGATTATCTTGCGCTAGTAGGTGACACTGCCGACGGTATTCCAGGCCTTTCAGGGTGGGGAGCGAAATCTTCTTCCACAATTCTTGCTCATTACAAACATTTAGAAAATATTCCAAAGAATCACGAGGAGTGGCAAATATCCCTACGTGGAGCACATAAGCTCTCTGCTACATTTTCTGATCAATTCGAAGACGCACTCTTATATCGACAATTAGCGACCTTAGATCTGAACGCTCCTGTAATGGAAAATGTTGATGAACTGCTTTGGACTGGGCCAAAAAAGCATTTTTCTGATGTTTGCGAACATCTTGATGCACAAAGAATTTCTGATCGAGCAGATTCTCTAGCTGCTTCGAGAAACTAATCAAATAGCAAATACTGCAATCTAAGAACTTTCTTTCGGTACCCTAAGAATCAAATGAGTCAATATTCAATGAATGAACGTCTTGACGATTTACGTCGCCGGAAAGAAGAAGCTCTTAATGCCGGCTCTGAGAGGGCTGTCCAACGGCAGCACGATAAAGGGAAAATGCTGGCACGTGAACGCATTGAATATCTTCTTGACCCAGGGTCGTTCAATGAAATAGACATGCTCGTACGACACAGAGCTCACGACAGTGGATTAGAAGAAAGACCCTACACCGATGGTGTCATTACTGGATGGGGAACAATAGATGGAAGAAAAGTCTTTGTATTCTCTCAAGATTTCACTGTATTTGGTGGAGCACTCGGAGAAGTGTTTGCTCAAAAACTTCATAAAGTCATGGATCTTGCTCAATCAGTTGGCGCTCCAATGATTGGTTTAAACGATGGTGCAGGTGCCCGCATTCAAGAAGGAGTAGTAAGTCTTGATGGGTATGGAGGTATTTTTTGGCGGAATGTTCAATCCTCAGGAGTTATTCCACAAATCAGTGTGATTCTCGGCCCATGTGCAGGCGGAGCGGTTTATAGCCCAGCAATGACGGACTTCATATTTATGGTGAGAGAAAAATCACACATGTTCATTACTGGACCTGACGTAGTGAAAACAGTTACTGGAGAAGAAATAACACTTGAAGAGCTTGGTGGGGCATCAAGCCATTCAACAAAATCAGGAGTATCAACTTTTGTAGGAGAAACAGAAGAAGAAGTACTTGATGAAGTCAAAATACTTCTTTCTTATCTTCCATCCAACAATTTAGAAGTAACACCCTTAGTAACAAGTGAGGATCAGCCAGAACGTTCATGCCCCGAGCTAAACGATCTAATGCCTGATAGTCCGAATATGCCTTACGACATGAAAAAAGTAATCACAGAAGTACTAGATGACAACGACTTCTTTGAATACCACTCTTCGTGGGCTCAAAATATTGTCTGTGGGTTTGGTCGCTTAAATGGCCGCAGTGTTGGAATTGTCGGAAATCAACCAATGGTTTTAGCAGGTGTTCTAGATATTCAAGCTGCAGAAAAGGCATCACGCTTTGTACGTACATGTGATGCATTCAATATTCCTTTAATCACTTTTGTTGATGTCCCAGGCTTTCTCCCTGGTGTTGATCAGGAATACGGAGGGATAATTCGTCACGGCGCCAAACTTCTGTATGCCTATTGCGAAGCGACAGTTCCTCGCATTCAAGTCATAACTCGAAAAGCTTACGGAGGAGCCTATGTCGTTATGGACTCAAAATCTGTCGGATCAGACTTATCTCTAGCTTGGCCGTCAGCAGAACTCGCAGTTATGGGTCCTCAAGGAGCGGTTGAAATCGTTTATAGAAGGGAAATTGAAGCGGCATCTGATCCTGAAGCGCGTCGTGTTGAACTTGTTGATGAATACACCGAAAAATTTGCAAGCCCCTACGTTGCGGCAGAAAGAGGCTTCGTCGACGAAGTAATTGACCCTGCCGAAACTAGATCTCGTTTAATTTCTGGATTAGAAGTTCTTTCCACAAAAAGATCTGATATTCCTCAACGTAAACACGGAAACGTTCCACTTTAATATGGCACTCGATCGACCTATTCAAATTGAAGTACCAAGAGCTACTCCAGATGAAATTGAAGCAATCATCTTGGCTTACCAGGAGCTTTGGCCTGAACCAGTAGCCACTACAGCTGCAACTCAATCAACAGTTTGGAGATTTTCAGGTCGTTGGTGGGCAGATCAACCAAGATACTTTGGTTCGTCTCATACTATTCAGCATCCCAATTAGGGCTTATCTCAACAGTTAACTTCTTTATTTCTTCCAAATACGTTTCACGTTCTATTTCAGAACACCCCAATGTTTGAAGATGATCAGTTAACCATTGAACATCAATTAATCGTGAACCGCCATCATCCATCAGATTTACTAAACCAACTAACGCAACTTTTGACGCATTGCTTTTCCGATGAAACATTGATTCACCAGCAAACAATCCACCGATACTTACCCCATAAAGTCCGCCGGCCAAGCCATCTTCATCCCAAGCTTCAATTGAATGAGCCCAACCAAGATTATGCAAATCAATGTAGGCAGAAATGATTTGGCTATCAATCCATCCTTTAGAACGGTTTGGATTAGCACACGAAACAATTACTTCCTCAAAAGCAGTATCAACTCTAATTTCAAAATTTTTTAAGGATTTTTCAAGTGATTTACTTATGTATAAATCATCGATACGCAACACACCGCGAGGGTCTGGCGACCACCACCCAATAATTCCTTCTTCTTGCAAAGGCATCGGGAATAGACCGTTTTGATAAGCCGCTAACAAAGTACTTGGTGTTATATCTGCACCTACTGCTACCAGTCCGTTTTCATCTGCACTTGATGCTGGTGGAAATAACCAAACGCTCTCCTGAGGTTCTGTAGCCATTGCCTAAATCTGACTAATTAGTTACTGGATCAGCACGTATCTCAACTGAATTCACAACAACGTCTCTGATTGGCCCGCCTCCATAAGGAGAAGTTTCGTCTACTTCGTAAAGATCCATCATTGACTGAAGAACAGTTAAACCTTCTTCATCTGTTTCCCCAAAAACGATGTAACTACCTTGGCCATTTAGAACAGCAACTTCGTCTCCAGTTGTGAAGAAAAATTGGGCACCAGAAGAGTTCGGACCAGAACTACGTGCCATTACTAGTTGGCCTGCTTCATAAGTAAATGGCCCGAAGGTAGATCCTCCGCTTGTGGAAAAGAGACCACCTTCATCTGGGATGGTGTAGCCAGGGCCAGGATCACTCCAATCATTAGTGTGAGGAGATCCACCCTGAATAATGGCAAGCGAAGGGTCGAATCTAAAAAGCAAAGTGTCGTCATAATATTTAAACCTGCTCAAAACAATAAAATTGTTTACTGTTTCAGGTGTTCGATCCGTATCCAACGAAACCTTTATTTCACCTTCTGATGTATTAAATATTGCGGTGTAGGTATGACCGTTTTTCAAACACCAAACAGGGCGTTTTTCAAAGTTTAATTCTCTCTCTTGTGTCCCATCTTCTGCAGGACAACCAGTTACTTCTTCAACGATGACTTCAGTTGACGTGTTACCTCCACGGTTACTGTAAGCGAAAATAGCGGCAATAAGCCCACCGATCATCACAACTACTAATACAACTCCAGTAATGATCATTGGAGATGAGTACCGATTTGTGCCGGTACTTTTTAATGAGGACTTCGCTTTTTTAACCATGACCAAGAACCCTAACAAATCTTGTTAGCCAGTTTGGCAAAACTCATACCTCCCAATAGGTTGCTCTCAGTTATCCTGTAGGTATGGCCTTGGTAATACAAAAGTTTGGTGGAACTGCAGTAGGCGACCCTGAACGCATACAGGCAGTAGCTGAACATGTATCGAGAACTATTCGTCGCGGCGATCAAGTGGTAATGGTTGTTTCTGCTATGGGTAAAGAAACAGATGACCTCTTACGTTTAGCTAATGAAGTTTCGTCAACGCATCCAGGAAGAGAAATGGACATGTTGATAACTGCTGGTGAACGTAAAGCAACTGCACTTATGTGCATGGCATTACATGATCTTGATATACCTGCAGACTCGTTCACAGGAAGCCAAGCAGGATTTCTTACTGACACGACACATACAAACGCAAAAATTATTGAAGTTCGACCTGATCGTGTAAGAGAAGCATTAGACGCTGGAAGAGTCGCGGTAGTTGGCGGTTCTCAAGGTGTTTCAACTGACAATGATGTGACGTTTCTTGGTAGAGGCGGATCAGACACCACAGCAGTTGCTTTAGCACACGCTTTAAATGCAGATGTTTGTGAGTTATACACCGACGTAACTGGAGTATTTACTACTGATCCGCGTCTTGTCCCGTCAGCAAGGAAAATGAGCACTATTTCTTTTGATGAGTTACTTGAAATGACCGCAACTGGTTGTCCAAAACCTGCGATGCGATCAGTTGAGTACGCTCGTACTCATAGAGTCAAATTACATGTCCGATCAGCGTTCACTTGGCAAGAAGGAACGTGGGTAACTGAGGAGGAACCCAATATGGAACAAGCCATTGTTTCAGCTATTACACACGATGATTCAGAAGCGAAAATGACTATTAACGGAGTACCAGATAAACCTGGTGTTGCGGCACAAGTATTTCGATCATTAGCTAACCAAGACATTAACGTCGACTTGATTGTTCAAAACGTCTCAGATCATGGGGTAACTGACATTTCATTTACCGTTCCTCATGATGACGTAAGCCATGTTGAAAAAATACTTAATCAAATAGCCGGAGAACTTGAAGCACAAGGAGTATCAATTGATACTGAAATCGCAAGAGTCAGTGTAGTCGGAGCAGGAATGCGCACTAATCCAGGAGTCGCAGCGAAGATGTTTGAAGTTTTAGCTGATGAAGGAATAAACATTGCAATGATTTCAACTTCAGCAATTCGGATAAGTTGTGTTGTCCAAGAGAATCGTGTTGAAGATGCGGTCAAGGCATTACACACAGCCTTCGATCTATCAACAACATAAAGCTACTTGCCAAGACAACAGCGTTAGGTACGCTATAGATATGACTTCTTCTAACTCAAATATTGCAGTCGTTGGTGCCACCGGACAGGTAGGTACCGTTATGCGGCAGTTACTTTCTGAAAGAAATTTTCCAGTTGGGGACTTAAGATTTTTTGCCTCTGCACGATCAGCCGGTACAACATTGCCATGGAAAGACAAAGAGATCGTTGTAGAAGACGTCGCTACAGCTGATTGGTCAGGAATAGACATTGCTTTAGCGAGTGCAGGTAAAACAGCGTCACTTCAATATTCCCCAGTCATGGCAGAAGCAGGAATTACTGTCATTGATAATTCATCGGGATGGAGAAACGACCCAGAAGTCCCTTTAGTTGTTTCTGAGGTAAACCCAGAAGCACTTGATGACATTCCAAAAGGAATTATTGCAAACCCTAATTGCACAACAATGGCAGCCATGCCAGTTCTTGCTCCTTTACATCGAGAAGCTGGTTTAGAAGCACTAGTTATTGCTACCTATCAAGCAGTTTCTGGAGCGGGATTAGTTGGAGTAGAAGAATTAGCCACACAAGTTCGATCAGTAATTGATGATGCTCCCTTACTTACACATGACGGCCAAGCAGTCCAATTCCCAGAACCATCATCTTTTCCTCGTACCATCGCATTCAATGTAATTCCACATGCCGGATCCTTCGTTGACGATGAACGTGATGAAACTGAAGAAGAACAAAAACTGCGAAATGAAAGTCGGAAGATACTTGGGATACCTGAGTTAAAAGTATCAGGAACATGCGTAAGAGTTCCTGTCTTCACTGGTCACTCGCTTTCAATTCATGCAAGATTTAATAAAGCATTAAGCCCTGAACGTGCCAAAGAATTGCTAGCTGATTCCCCAGGAGTTGTTCTATCGGATGTTCCAACCCCTATTGATTCCGCCGGTACAGATCCAACAATAGTTGGACGTATCCGTAGTGATGAAACGGTCGAAAATGGACTAGCCCTTTTTCTTTCAGGAGATAACCTCCGAAAAGGAGCAGCTCTTAACACTATTCAAATAGCGGAAGAACTCCTAAAACGCCGAGGCTAAGGCGGATCGGTAACATATCGGCTGATCGCTTCCTCAAGAGACAGATCAAGTTGGTTAGCCAAACTAGCTAGCCACGCTAAAACATCACCTAATTCATGCAACTTGTCGGCATCAGTTCCTTTTCTAACCGCTTGGGCAAGTTCACCAACTTCTTCGCAAAGCCACGCGACAGTTGGGGCAAGGCCACGCTCTCTATCTTCTTCTCCATACAAGTCTTCAACAAGCTTTTGAACTTCATTTAATTCCATACATTCACCGTACTGTAAATAGGGTAAGTATCCCCGATCACAATAGGTCAATAGAGCAAAATAGAAACGTGCTCAGTGATGACCAAGCAACTCATATATTGCAAGCATTAGATGCTCTTGATGAATTAGAAGCAGCAGCATTAAAACTATTACGAGCAGAACTTCAATCAGGCCAAACAATAGATGGACTAATCGTCGATCCACTTACTGAAGGCTCACGACTAGATCTCTTATGCCTTACGGATACTTTGGCAGTTGATTTATTATCAGTGTTAGGGCGAAGAGAATCAATAGCCCGGTTAATAGAAACGGCACCAAATTCTTCGGCACGGGATGCAATCGCTCACCATTTTGTACGAGGCACCGTTTAATTTAAGGATGCGGTTCAAGTTCTGGCACCACTTCTGACGCTGGACCAGTAATACCGTAAGTAACCGCACTCACAATTACGATCGCACCAATAACTGTGGCATTTGCAGGTACTTCGCTGAAAAAAAGCCACGCCCAAATTGAGGCACAAACAGTTTCAATTGGTGTAAAAAGACTGACTTCTGCGGCCGGCGCATAGCGAGTAGAACTCGCAAGTAAAAACCGCGCTAAAGGTCCAAAAGATGCGCCCATCGCCAAAGTCGCTAAAAACGCATCACGATCTATTGTTGAAGGGGAAGCAGGAACAGAAGTTACTACGACAATGAAAATTGCCGCAGCGAGCACAACAAGGATTCTCGGCAAATCAGGGTAACGACGCCAAATCGTTAAATTAAATGCATAGCCACTTATTCCAGCAAGAGCTAAAAGATCTCCTCCGATACCTCCACCGGACATAGACCCACCAACAATTATTAGAACACCGACACCGGTGATAAAAATTGATCGCCATGTGCGCGGGGATGTGTATTCCCGGATTGTAAGACGAGCAAAGAAAGCTGCCAAAATTGGTGCAGAAGCAAGAATCGCAACCACATTCGATACCGAGGTAAGAGTTACCGAGACTGTAAATGCGGTTGTGCTAAAAGAAGCAAGTAAACCAGTAAAACAAAGAACTTTTAAGTGCTTTTTTATTTCGCTAAAAAGTTGACTTCCATAGGTTCTCCAAGCTGCGACAAATACCACAGGTATAGACCAGACTCCGGCCATAAAAGCGATTGTCCACCCGCTTGAAGGCTGTGCAATTCGAATGAATAGCGAGTCACTGGACACTAAAAACATCCCAGTACCGGCCATCAATAAACCTAATGGACGCCCCGAGGGAATATTTTGCAACTTTCTCATCGCGTGACCCTAACTTGTTTACATCAAATTATTGTTCATGCTCTCTTTCATCGCTGAAAAAATTTCATCAAAAGACCCAAAACGAGACAATGATGTGACACAATGCGCGAGTGGAGCAACAACCAAATATTTTGTTAATTACGATCGATCAGTGGCGAGCTGATTGTCTAGGAGCACTTGGAAACTCACTTATCAAAACTCCGAATCTTGACAAACTGGCATCCCAAGGAACTTTATTTAGCGCTCACCATACCCAAGCTTCTCCGTGCGCCCCCAGTCGTGCCTGCTTACTGACCGGCACTTACCAGCACACAAACAGAGTTGTGTTTAACGGAACGCCCCTCGATGCAAACTTTACAAACTTGGCCTTGGAAGCACGTTCTGGAGGGTATGACCCACAACTTTTTGGACATACTGACACCACAATTGATCCACGTACAGTTGACGAAAACGATCCGCGTCTACGCACTTATGAAGGACCTTTACCAGGGTTTACGGTCGCCCTTGAGTTACCTGAAGAAAGGGAATCTTGGTATCAGTGGCTACAAGAAAGAGGTTATGACATCTCTGACCGCGAGAAATTTTTAAAGCCCAGAGAAGACATAACTGTTCCGAAAAACAAAGGAATGACTTGGCCACCTTCAGTTTTTTCTTCCGATGAAACTGAAACAGCTTTTGTTATAGGCAAAGTCATTGACCATGTAAAAGATCTTCCCGAGCCATGGTTTCTTCACGTTTCTCTTTATCGTCCACACCCACCATTTCATGTACCCGAGCCATTCAATGACATGTATGACCCTCTGGAAGTCCCTGAAGTGCTTCCGGCGGGGGATATCAGCCACCCCTTTCTCAATACCTTAAATCAGTTACGGTTCTGGGAAACCCCTGATGACCCAACTGAAATTCGTCAAGTGCAAGCAACTTATTACGGAATGGTGACTGAAGTTGATGCCCAAATAGGACGGCTTTTGAATGCCTTATCTCCTGTTGAAGATCACACCGTTGTTGCCGTCACTTCGGATCACGGTGAAATGCTTGGTGACCATACATTATTTTCAAAAATGGGTTTTCATGACCAAGCATTTCATATTCCTCTTATTATTCGAAGCCCACAAATAGCTGGACCAAAGGGGAAAATAGTTGAAGAGTTCACAGAGAATGTTGACATTATGCCAACCCTGTTAGATCTCGCTGGCTTACCAATCCCTGAACAATGTCAAGGGAAATCTCTTAGACCATTTTTAGAAAAAGGAAGTGCGTCTGATTGGAGAGATCGAACGCATTGGGAATTTGATTATCGAGTATTCGCAAACATGATTAATCAACCACTTAATAACTGTCATTTAGTTGTTGAACGCACCAAAGACACGAAACTCGTAAAATTTGGCGGCTATCCGGCAATCTATTTTGATCTAAATAAAGACCCGGGCGAACAGAATCCCCTCACTGATCATCCTTCACTTGAAAAAGCACTTAGCGAATTAAATGAATGGCTTCCACCATTTCAAGAAAGCGAACTTGTTAACCGGCTCGCTACTTCTGAAGGCATGATCACCCTTTCAGACCCGCCTAACTGCGACTCGTAGCAAATTAATATCTTTACTAAAGTCGTTAAATGGCAAAAATACTTATTACTGGAAGTAACAGCGGTTTTGGAAAATTAGCTGCATTATCTCTTGCTCGACAAGGTCATCAGGTGATTGCGACAATGCGTAATCTTTCTAAAGGAACTGATTTAGAGGATTGCGCAACCGAAGAAAAACTTGATCTTGAGATAAAACAATTAGATGTCACAGACCCGGACTCTGTGACTAATTGTATAAACAATCCTGAAGAACTTGATGTTCTTATAAACAATGCAGGATTTGAAGTGCAAGCCGCTGTTGAACAAATTGATGATGAGCTAATGCTTAAACAACTAGAAACAAATGTTCTCGGCCCCTTGCGGACAATGCGGGCAGTTATCCCGACCTGGAGCGAACGTGGAAGCGGAGTCATTGTAAATGTAAGCAGCATCGCGGGAAGAGTTGCTTCCCCATATAGCGGAGCCTATTCCGCATCAAAGTTTGCGCTTGAAGCACTAAGTGAAGCTGCTCATTTTGAAGTCTCACAACTCGGAATACGAATTCATTTAATTGAACCCGGAAGATTTCAGACAGGATTTTTTGACAATATTATTCGACCAGAAATTTGGGCCGGGTCTCCACAAGAAAAACGAGCTCAACATTTTCGAGAATCACTCACGAGTTTAGATGGAAGTGGAGAACGCCCAGATCCTCAACTTGTAGCCGATGCAATCGTTGATGCAGCGACTAACCCATCAGCACCATTTAGAAAACTAGTTGGCGGTGACGCCGAATTAATTGACGCAACAAAAACCTCAATGAGTTTTGAAGAGTTTGAAGCCACAATGCGGGCTGCACTTAATTGGTATGACTGAAATTTAGAAACCCTCAGGTTTTTGAAACCCACCAAGTTCATTAAAAAGAAAACGACCAATAGCCAAAGGCGTACGATCCTCAAGAAATGGTCCCGCGATCTGTACACCTACCGGTAATCCGTCAATCATTCCGATTGGGACAACAGTTGCCGGTAACCAAGAAACTCCAGTGATACCCATCCACTTCATCTGATCGCTATACATACGTTCATTTCCATCAACAAGAATTTTTCTAAGGGTAAAAGGAGAAGAATGATCATGTGGAATGGCTTCAGTAAGCGTTACAGGGAGCAATACAACATCGTAATCAAAGAAAAATTCTCTCCATTTTGCTCGTTGTTGCATCCTTCTTTCATTCCAACTCAGCCACTCGCGATGGCGAAGAGCGGCATGCCAGATACCTAAGTCACCTTGCGGAGAACTTTGCTTTTCAGCAATCTCTTCTAATTCAGCAAGAGTCCATGTTCCTGCTTCAGCTGCTGAAAGAAGCCACCAAAAAGTATCAATAGATTTTTCAAAAGAAAAGTCTGGTCGGGCCTCATAACTAACAGAGGCCCCACTATTTTCCAGCACAGAAGCTGCGTTAAGAAGAAGACTCTTATAAGCATCACTTATTGGAGCAGTCTCTTCTTCAATCCAAACCCCAACACGGTAGTCAGAGATTTTTTCGTGTCGGCGTCCAGGAAGATGTAACGAGTATGCTGTCTGGTCCCACTTATTTGGGCCAGCAAGCACATCAAGTGCTAATACAAGATCGTCAACATCTCTAGCCATAGGTCCCGCAACTGCAATATCAGCTTGACTTAAAGTTCCCGGCATGCCCGGAATTTGCCCAAGGGCAGAAACAATGCCATAGCTTGGTTTATGTCCACAGACTCCAGACCAATGACTTGGAATTCGAATAGAACCCCCAATATCAGAGCCCAACTCAAGTGGGGTGTAGCCGGCGGCTAAAGCAGCTCCTGAACCACCAGAAGACCCACCTGGGGTTCTTTCAATGTCATAAGGGTTATTTGTTGTTCCATAAACTTTGTTATAGGTCTGTACATCTCCTGCCCAAATTGGAAGATTCGTTTTTCCATAAACAATCGCTCCAGCTGATTTATAACGTGCGACCGGATCGGCATCATGGTCAGGTAAAAACTCTGATAATTGAGGCGCTCCTGAAGTAGTAACAAGTCCTTCAGTCTGAAAACTGTCTTTTATTGTTATCGGGACCCCGTGTAATGGTCCTAATCGCTGGTTATTAGCAACAGCAGCATCAGCAGCATCAGCAGCATCTAACGCCTTTTCTGCATCAAGGGCTACAACAGCATTTATTGAACTATCAAATTGTTCAACTCGAGCAAGCGCGGCTTCAAGCAACTCACGACTTGAAACATCACCCTTTGCTATTGCGGATGCTGTTTCAATAGCAGTGCTATATGCGTATTCTGACATCGTTCTCCTCACTCCTCTTTGCATTTTTACACAAATCGAATAAATTTCTAAAACCGTCATCGGGTTCATCAAGAAGATACTTTGTTGTGTCATGCTTTATTTATGTCAACAGACGAAGAGGTAACTCATACAGGTAGTTGCATGTGCGGAGAGGTCCGCTATCGAATTACTGGACCTTTACGTGAAGTAGTTAATTGCCATTGTGAACCATGTCGACAATTTACAGGCCATTATTTGGCTGCAACCGCTGTTTCTACTAAAGACTTATCTATTGAAAAACAAGAAACATTGACTTGGTACCATCGAACTCCAACCGTTCGATACGGGTTCTGTTCACAATGTGGATCATCTCTTTTTTGGCATGATGCCACACGGGAAAACTTCTTCGCAGTACCTGCAGGGTGCCTCAATCAACCAACAGGACTACGCACAGTTCTTAATATTTATACAGAAACCGCAGGGGACTACTACACCCTTGACCCCTCTCTTCCATGTGAAACCGGTGACATAACTAACTGGTAAGCCATTTAAAAGTTTTAAATTAGAAGTTTCTTTATTTTTCTGGACGAAAAAATAAAACTAGCTGTAGTAAACCAGCGCCGATTCCTAAACCACTAGCGATCCAAAATCCAGCCCACCCCATTAAATCGTCAGAAATTCCCAGAGTGTGGTCGATAGACCAGTCACCGGGACCAAGAGTAGCAATTGCCAAAGCGGCAACACTTAAAACAAAAACGTACTCCCAGCCTTCTTTAATAATGAAAAAACCATTGTTTCTATGAACTGTCCACCCAGCTACAACCATGATTCCAATTATTCCCGCAGCCGCAAATGAAGTAAGAAACCCCAAGCAGAGCAGCAAGCCACAAAAAATTTCTGATAGGGCTGCCATCCAAGCATGAAAGATTCCTGGCTTCATGCCAATACTCTGAAACCACCGCCCAGTACCTTTAATTCTGCCGCCGCCGAAAATCTTATTCCACCCATGTGCGGCGATTGTTATCCCAATAGATAAACGAAAAATCAGTAGAACAAAATCTTGTTCGGCGATTGTTATCCCAGAAGCAGTAGAAGCGTTCACGGACTATTTCTACGCCGTCAAATTCAGAGAGTCAACTAATTAGATCTAAAAGTATTCAATCCAAACTGTCAGATTTTTCCATTTAAATCATCTTCTCTTTGAAGGGTTTCAAAGAAGGAATCAAAAAGAGAGAAATTAATGAATACAAATTGGATGGAAAAGAGCGCTTGTATAGATGTCTCTCCTGACGTGTTTTTCCCTAGTGATGGGGTTGGAGTTATTGTTGCAAAAAGTATTTGTGATAGTTGCTTAGTTAGTGAATCATGTCTTGAATATGCACTTCAAAATCAAATAGACCATGGTGTTTGGGGTGGCTGCTCAGAACGTCAGAGACGAAAAATTCTTAAGGAGAAACGGATTAAACATTTAGTCAAGTAATCCTACATTTGGTCGGGTAGGCGGGATTTGAACCCACGACCTCCTCGTCCCGAACGAGGCGCGCTACCAACCTGCGCCACTACCCGAAGAGAAATTGAATATTTGTCGAAACGTTATCCATTAATCGTTTCTGAAATAACTAACTGACGCAGACCCAAGGGATCAATTGGTTTAACTACCCAACCATCAGCTTCTGCTTCTTGAGCTAAAAATACATCGGCTTCTCTATCAAGTAATAAAAATACATTCTGCACAGGAATTCTTTCAGCTCTACTTTCCAATCGAATTTCAAGACAAGCAGCTACTCCACCCATATTCCCAATTTGTAAGTCAAGAATTATTACTGCGGGATCGTGTATTTGAATTGCATCAACCACATCCGCGCCTGCATACAGTCTTACAACCTCGTAATCACCACTTAACGCAGCGTCAACTTCTTCATAGGTTTGATCACTACCAGTAGCTACTAAAAGAACAGAAGAATTACCCATAACTAGGAGCGTATCGGAGCTATAAGCCAGACAGTTATGTTATCCATAGTGCAGATTGACTCTTTATGCGTCTACGATCGTGTTAAGAAACAAATGAAAGGAACAATAGTGCTAGAGATCGCTGTTGAACATCACGAAAATTATGTGACCTGCAGACCTGTTGGTGAACTTGACGCATATACCGTTGCTCAGTTTAGAGAGTCATTGACTCAACTATCTGAACATCGATTCATTCTCGTTGATCTTTCAGATGTTCCTTTTATGGACTCAGCTGGACTAGGCGCATTAATTGGGGGAATTCGGCGTGCGCGCGAGAACGACGGAGATGTTTCAGTTGCCTGTAATCGGCCGGCATTAACTCGGCTTTTGCATACCACCGGATTTGATCGCATTGTTCCCGTATGTGAAACAGTTGAAGAAGCTATAGAAGCTTTAACAAATTCAGATACGAACTGAGTGCTCTTCTTCACGTTCCTCTACCCTAGATAATCTAAATCATCATCCTTATTGGGATTTCACGTGTCAAGACGAACTACATTTAGATCAGCGCTGTTATTAATAACAATCGGTTTGTCTATCTTTGTGGTTCCCGCATTTGCAGATCACGGGGAAGATAGAAAAGATGATCAACAGCAGAAGCCTTTCAATGATCTTTCAGGCCCGTCACGCGCTGTAGAAGTCGTAGAAATTAGTGGTCTTTTAGATCCAGTTTTAACAGACATGATGATTCATACGTTAAGCACTATTGACCCAACAGAAACTTTGGCAATTGTCTTTCAAGTAAATAGCAAAGGTGCAGTTGTTTCAAATGAAACATTAATTGATTTAGCAGAGCATATTCTTGACGCTCCTGTTCCTATTTCCTTTTGGGTTGGTCCATCTGGGAGCAGAGCAACTGGCCCTATGGCCCAGTTAGTTGGGTTAAGTAGCGATGTTGGGATTTCTCCTGGCGCTCGATTCGGGGCAATGGGTGAGTCAATATTCCCGGCGAATTGGGAACATCAACCATTCAATTTGTCTTCCGATACCGACTTAATCACAGAAACCGTTGGATTTAACGAGGCTTTAGAAAGAGGTTTAGCTCGACAATCTCCTGTATTACCTGATCATCTTTTTGGGATCGAGGGCTTTGAAGTTGTTGTAGATGAGACTTCTGACCCGCCCACAGTTGAACCTATTACACAAACACGATTCAAAAAACTTGACGTAGTGAAGCAGTTTTTTCATACAGTGGCCAGCCCAGCGGTTGCGTATCTTCTTTTAGTTGTTGGACTTGGGTTACTCGTATTTGAATTCTTTACTGCTGGCGTAGGAATCGCTGGGGTGCTTGGCGCTGGATGTTTTTTATTCAGCACCTATGGTCTTTATGTGCTCCCAACTCGTTGGTGGGGAATACTGCTTCTCGTAATCGCTTTTCTTGGTTACTCCATTGATATACAAGCCGGGGTTCCGAGAACGTGGACAGCAATAGGGACTGGATCATTAATTTTTGGTTCAATTTTTCTATTCGATGGAACACCGCTTTCGTGGATCACATTAGTAGTTGGCATTGTCGGTACGTTTGCTGGTATGGCGGCAGGGATGCCAGCCATGGTAAGAACTAGATTCTCTAGCCCAACTATTGGCCGAGAATGGATGATCGGTGAGATGGGTGAAGCAGTTGAGTCTTTATCTCCAAATGGTTTAGTTAAGGTCCGTGACGCTGTATGGCGCGCAACAACAAATCGAGCAACCCCTATTGAGGCTGGAGAACCGATACGTGTAGCAGGTATTGACGGATTGTGGTTAGAAGTAGAACCTGAAGAGGGCGCCGCAAAAGATTACCGAGATAGATCTAAAAATAAATAATTTTCACTTAGATTAATTATTCAACTTTTTCGTCTTCTTTCATGTGTTTGACGATGTAACGGATCGTCATCCAACAACCATTTCCAAGTAAGAACCAAGCCCACCAAGGCCATCCGTCATTACAATCGCAGTCTTCCGGCCCGGGTGAAAGAGCAGGAGGATCAGGATCAGTTGTAGTAGTCGGTAACGGTTCAGTTGTCGGAGGTGGAGGATCTGTTGGATCCGGTGGAGGCGTAGGTTCTGAAGTTTCAGGATCTTCTGATGCAGTTGTAGCAATGGAGGGTTCAGGTTCTGGAGGTTCAGGTTCTGGAGGTTCAGTGACTGTAGGTTCTGGGACCAAGCCAGGCTCTTCAGGCAGTG
The DNA here is from genome assembly GCA_902564875.1 of Actinomycetota bacterium. Taxonomy (GTDB): domain Bacteria; phylum Actinomycetota; class Acidimicrobiia; order Acidimicrobiales; family MedAcidi-G1; genus MedAcidi-G2B. The sequence continues at coordinate 71,359 of CACFCV010000002.1, read as the reverse complement.
AAGTTGTGGAAGTAGATGTAGTAGTTGATGTTGTAGCTACACAAAATAGACAGAAAAACTAGAGACGAAGTTAGGGATTTTGAATTCTTTTTCATTGAAACGCCCGATGCGAAATCATTTCGTAAATGAACTACAAATATTAGAACACACTGCTTGTGTTCCTACAGTTGGGGGAGTAATGCTAGGAGATCAAGTTAGTCAGAGTAAGTGGCGAGATTTTGCAGCATGCCGCGGGCCTCAAGCCCACAATTTTTTCCCGTTTTCTTCAAGTGAAAGAAGAGATGAAAGGCGTCGCCGTGAAGCACAAGCAAAAAAAATCTGCAATCGGTGCGATGTATGTGAAGAATGTTTAAGTCACGCTTTAGAAATACGCGAATTGTATGGAATCTGGGGAGGAACGAACGGCATGGAAAGACGAGCAATGCTTGGCCTGTATACCTCAGCAAAAAATCAATCTAAATAGACGGAAGCCTTGGACCAGCGATCCGAACATCGCCACGTCTACGAGTTACCCCTGTTTCATCTAAATGACCTAAGAGAGGTAATGCATGTTTACGAGTATTCCCGGCAGACTCCCTAAAAGTTGAGACGGTAAAACCTTCCGGATTACTTTTCAAAAGTTCAGCGACAAGTTCACTAGCTTTTTCAACAGCAATCGGTGCAAAGAAAATACCATCATGTTCAATAACTTCGCCTCTGCGAACTAATTCTCTTAATTCAGCTCTATCAACTTCTTTAGGGTCAGGAGGAGTAAAAGGAAACTCGATTAATTGTTTAACAAATGGATGATCTGAAAGTTGATGTGAAAATTCTGGAGAAATTAAACGCCCAGAAGTTGGCTGAAGATCATCTAAGAGTTCTACTGCAGCACGATCACGCTCATCTAAAAGAGACAAATCTAAACCGACTGGACCGGCTGATTCCACCTCATATCGAATCCTTTTCAATGTTTGCTGCAACACTTCAGGATCAACAATCCACTTACCGATATCAGGTGAAACTTTTTTACCCGTTAAACGTTCCAATTCTTTATCTTCAACCCATCCGCGTTCTCGAATTAGCCTGTCAACCGAACGATCAGGAACCGCATCAGCTGCACTCAATTGAGGATCAACATCAAGAACTTCGCCGCCACCAATAGTTTCTGAACGACCACTTTCTCGAAGAATAAACCGGTCACCCGGCAAAAGTGGCAGACCAGTTGAAACATAAAAGCGAACTGAACCACTTGAACCAGGTAGTAACTCCTCAGAACCAAGGACACGCATCCGAGCAGAATGCTCTCCTGAACCTACATACAGCACATATGCGCCTTTTCGAGAAACTGAGTGACCTAATTGATTCAGTACATGCAGTGATGCATCAAAAATTGAAGACTCATGCCATTGATTGTCACGAACTAAAACATCACCTCGCACAATTTCATCATGGTTTACTCCAGATAAGTTCACCGCACATCTACTCCCTGCAGGTAAATCAGAACATTCCTCATAATGATTTTGTAAAGCCCTAATCCTTACTTGACGTTTTTGAGGTAAAAGCTGTAGCTCATCGTCAACTTTTAAAGAACCGTCTGTGAGTGTTCCTGTCACAACCGTTCCAGCCCCTTTTGCTGAAAAAACTCTGTCGATCCACAATCGAGGACGGTCCCTATCTTCACTGGCTGATAATTTTTCAGCAAGAGCATCTAGTTCACTTTGTAATACATCGATCCCAATTCCACTTAGTGCATCAACACGAATAACCGGTGCTCCTTCTAGAAAAGTGCCAACTATATGATCTTCAACTTCAATTTGAGCAAGCTCAACTAAATCGTCATCACATAAGCCAACTTTTGTTAAAACAACCAGTCCATTCTCAAACCCCAACAATTCTAAAATTCTTAAATGCTCTTCTGATTGAGGTTTCCACCCTTCAGTTGCTGCAACAACAAAAACACATGCTTTTACCGAACCCACTCCAGCCAACATATTTTTAATAAACCGAACATGGCCAGGAACGTCAATCAAAGAAAGAGACTTCCCCGACGGTAGTTGGGTCACACCAAATCCAAGATCAATGGTCAACCCACGTTCTTTTTCTTCATTGAAACGGTCAGGATCAATACCAGTTAATGCTTTAACAAGAGTTGATTTACCGTGATCAACATGACCAGCAGTTGCTACTACATGCATTATTTGCCTATTGCAGTAATTGCGGCAGCTATGACTTCGTCATCATCAGGGTGCACCGTACGAAGATCCAAAGTTGTTTTTCCATCAACTACTCGACAAATAATTGGCGGGTCATTAAGACGCATTTCCTCTGAATAATCACCCGGTATAACTAAACCTGCAGAAGGGATCTCAACTCCAGGAAGAGTTCCGCCACCCGGTGTAGACAACGTCTCAGACACCCACTGTTCACTAATTGCTTCTGCACGGGAACGTAAACCCTCTACAGATAAAGTCGCCATACGCCAAAAAGGAATTGCATCACTATCACGGTTCAAGTAAGCCAAAACAATTTTTTCTAAAGCACTTAACACTAAACCACCTGGACGTAAAGCACGAGCTAACGGATGAGAACTACATGCATTAACTAAGTCAGCATTTCCAGCAATAACTCCAACTTGAGGACCTCCAAGTAACTTATCTCCAGAAAAAGTTACGAGATCCGCCCCAGCTTCAAGAGTCTGCTTAGCAGCAGGTTCGTTCATTAACCATGATGGTGGACCAGACTCAAGCCAAGGACAACCAGCGTCAATAAGTCCAGACCCAATATCTGCGACTACAGGAACACCAAGTTCAGCCAAGTCACTAATTTTTACTGATTCTGTAAACCCTTCAATACGATAATTTGATTGGTGCACACTCAAATTCAAAACAACATTCTCTTTTTTAATAGCTTTTGCAAAATCTTTAACTCGAGTTCGATTTGTTGTCCCAACTTCTACAAGCTTTGCACCAGACTGTGTAATGACTTCAGGAATACGAAACCCTCCACCAATTTCAACAAGTTCACCTCGTGAAACAGCAACAGACTCTCCTCTTGCTAATGCCGCAAGAACAAGCATCACCGCGGAAGCACAATTATTAACAACCATTGCTGCTTCTGCACCACAAACTTTTGCTAATAACTGAGGAACCCGATCTTGTCGTGAACCCCTCTCACCAGTTACAAGATCAAGTTCTAAATTTGTATACCGCCCAGAATTCACCGATACATCCACAGGAGCGCGTCCCATATTTGTATGCAACAAAACACCTGTTCCATTGATGACATCCGTAAGTAAATTACGAGCCATCCTCTCAGCAATACCCCTAGCTCGAACCTCAACATCAGAAGCATCCCCGCTAGAAATTGCAGATCGCGCAGCGTCAACCAGCAAAGGATGAGGTAAGCCAGTATCTTCTAAAGATCTAGCCAACTGATCTACTGAAGGTGGATGTTGTGAAACCATTAAATTTTGAGGATACGAGCACGAATAAGAACTACACCGCTAAAGCCCTACTATAAACATATGACTCTGATATTTCTTATTGCAGCGTTTTTGACAATTCCACTCATTGAAGTATGGATCTTGCTTCAAATTGCTGACTTTGCCGGCCTTTTAAACACTATTGGCCTACTAATTCTCACCAGCATTATTGGGGCATTGCTAGTGCGTAGAGAAGGGATCAGCGTTTTCCGTAAAGCAAAAAATGAAATCACACAAGGCCAAATGCCAGAAAAACAAATCTTAGATGGATTCTTAATTCTTCTTGGAGGAGTTTTAATGCTTACTCCAGGGTTCTTTACGGACATCATTGGTTTCCTTCTTCTTTTCCCTCCGACAAGACTTTTACTTAGAACTGTCGTAATAAAACGATTGAATTCCCGAATTTCAAATCCGAATTCATACATAAGAAACGGAAGAGTTCAATGGGTTTACAGCGAAAGAAAAGATGAAACAATCGAAATTTTAGAATCGCCTCGGGTAGACGACGACGACGATAATTAAATATCTGCTTCTTTTAGAGCAGATTCAACAGCATCAAGTAAGCGAGCGCTACATCCGTCCATATCAATTGGTGGAGCTAACTCATCAACTAATAGGTCAATAATTTTTTGATAAGCAGAAGCAGCTGGACCTTCACCTAACACAACTGGATTTCCGGTATCACCGCCAGCCGCAACATTTCCATCTAGAGGTATGGAGCCAATTAATGGAGCCCCAATACTTTCAGACAAATTCTCACCACCACCAGATCCAAACACTTCATGTTCCACACCATCGGGTGAAACATATGCACTCATATTTTCAATCACCCCTACAACATGTAAGTAGTTAGCTCGACCCATATTGGCTACTCTGACCGCTACTTTTTGAGCCGCTAAAGTTGGAGTAGTTACCACAATCATTTCGGCTTGGGGTAAAAGTTTCGCCAACCCCATTTGAACATCGCCTGTTCCTGGTGGCATATCAATCAATAAATAATCAAGATCACCCCACGCAACATCTTGACAAAAGTGTTGAACCGCTCGGTTGAGAATGAGTCCCCTCCACATCAAAGCCGATTCTTCGCTTTCAACGAGAAAGCCCATTGATACAACTTTTAATAAACCAGCACCGACTCTTTTCTCATTAGGAGATATTTTCCCTTCCTCAGAGTCACCGCCAAGACGACCTTCAATGTCAAGCATTCTCGGAACCGAATAGCCCCAAATATCAGCATCCATGACACCTACAACAAAACCTTTTTTAGCTAAACCGGCCGCAAGATTGACGGTCACTGATGACTTCCCAACACCACCCTTACCAGAAGAGATCATCAAAACTCGACACGTTGGGGGAATCTCAGTATCAGGCGCTGATTTCGCTACGTTTAGACGCGCTTTCGCCATCGCCGCAGCCTTCTCATCACTATTTAACTCAGACCAATTAAATCGGATGTCAGAAATACCAGGCAGAGCAGTAACTCGAGAATGAACATCACGCTTAATTTGATCCTTCAAAGGGCAACCCGAAGTAGTTAAAGCAATCTCCACTTCAACGACACCATCAGAACGCACATCAACTTGTTTAACCATCCCAAGTTCAACAATGCTGCTCCCAAGTTCAGGATCAATAACGCCACGCAAAATACCAAGAATATGGTCACTCGTTGGCAACATATCGTCACTTAAAGAATTATCACTCACAATAAAAGCCTAGAAGATCAATATGACTTCTTACATTCTTATTAGATATAATCTATAAATACATTTGTACAGGGAGAATTCTCATGATCACATTGACAGACACCGCAACCAGCAAAGTCAGTGAGTTACTAGCTGGAGAAAACGAAGAAGGATTAGCGCTCCGCGTAGCAGTAAAACCTGGCGGATGTTCCGGATACAGCTATGAAATGTTCTTCGACACTGACCGTTCAGACGATGATGTTGAAGTTACCTACGGAGATGTTTCCGTAATAGTTGATACTGCAAGCGCAGAACTTCTCGTTGGAGCAACTTTGGATTACAAAGACGGTTTAGACCAAACAGGTTTCTCAATTGACAATCCAAGCGCACAACGAACATGCGGATGCGGTAAATCCTTTTCCTAAATCACGGATTAGTTAACAGTCTTTAAGGCCGCTTCTATTTCCTTTTTGTCCATAGCTAAATGAACAACTTCGGTAATTATTCCATTTGAATCAGCAACAACCAGACTTGGTTCAAAAGGTAAACCAAAAGCATTAATTACAGGCGCAGTTCTAAAATCACCCGCATTTGGGCTTACGTAGACTTCTGCATGTATAACCGACCAATCATCATCAAGATTTTTGGCTTCTGCAATTAAAAGATCCAAAGCCGGCCCGCAAACATCACTCTGACAAAACCCCGGAGTAGAAACCAAAACAGCTATCGGCCCTGATCGAGTCACTGCTTCTGCAACAGTCAATTCGTGCAGCGGACATGGATCCTCAAACCGAGTACATATTGGATCAATACCCTTCGGATCAATCACCGTTGGCGTCTCCACAGCAGGTAACGGGTCACCAACTTGAACAATAGACAGTTGATTACTATCCACAATTTCAAGAACATGGGATGCTTCTGACCCCTCAAGAGAAATCTCGTAATAACCCACTTCAGTAGGAGTAAATATCAACGGATAATAAGGGGTCTGACCAAGTTCCCCATGTCGCGAAGCAACCACCGTTTCCACAAGATTCCCATCTTTACTGATTGATAAATCGATACTGTCAGGAACCCCTTCTGAGGCTGGCCAGCCTTCTTCATCTAATAAAACATAAGGAGCGCGCTGGGAATTGCCTGCAGAAAATATTGAAGGCATATTTGACCCATCAGGAAACCTCGCCCCTAAACCAAAATTCTGCAGCGAAGTAGTAGTCGTAGCATTAGAAGTAGTAGTCGCAGCATTAGAAGTAGTAGTCGCAACATTAGAAGAAGTTGAACCCCCGCATCCAAAAAGCAGAGCAGCCCCCATAGTCCCGCCGATGCCAACTAGAACGCTTCTACGAGTTACAGATAAAGGATCTATCATGATTTGGAGGATACACGGTCGTTGTCTAACCAGTACCAAGGCACAATCAAGGAAATGAATATTCATCCCAACCTTAATCTCACCGTTAACGGTAAAAATATTGAAGTCCCTGAAACCGGACAAACATTATTAGATGTATTGCGCGATCATTGTGGACTAACTTCAGTAAAAGATGGATGTAGCCCCCAAGGACAATGTGGATGCTGCACAGTTCTTATAGATGGACAAGCACGAGTTTCATGCGTAACACCTGCTCGCAGAGTAACGGGAAGAGAAATCACCACACTAGAAGGACTGGATCAAGAAACTCAAGATTCATGGGGCACAGCTCTTTGTGCTACCGGTGGAAGCCAATGTGGATTCTGCACTCCCGGCATAATCATGAGGTTCGCGGATCTAAAAAATAGGGAAGAAATCAATAAAGAAAAAGCTGAAAGAGCGTTACATGCACATTTATGCCGTTGCACCGGATGGCAAACAATCCTTGAGGCATGGGATGGTTACAGAAACGCTTGTCCTCTCCCTGATCAAGAAAATTCGCAACGCAGAGCGGAAATAGAAGGGGGGACACCACAAGCCACAGGTCTTGATATCGCTTTAGGAAAAGGCGGATTTTCCGCAGACACCGTTCCGCCTGAAAGCCTTTTTGCCGTATTAAACAGCGATAAAGAATGGGTCATTGGGGAAAATCTTTTAGAAGCTCGCCAGAAAGCAGGAAAGATTCAAGGAAGACGAACCACCATCAATCCTGAGCCTCCAATTGAATTACCTGAAGGAGATTGGATAGCAACACTCCAAACCCACTGGGTTGACCCTGCATATTTAGAACTCGATGCTTCCTGGTGCGAACCAAATGGCACACCAAGTTCTTTACTTGCGAACGGAGGGGCTTTTGGAGCGAAACAAACATCCTTCGTTCAAAAAGCAGCTCAAGAACTTGCAAATCAATATGGCAAACCAGTTCTTGCCCAGTTCAGCCGAGAAGATAGCGTCCGGTTTGGGCCTAAAAGACCACCAGTAGCAGGCGGCATTGATGCAAACGGTAAAGGAATACTTCGGATAGCACGCACACCAGGAATAAATGAATCAATACAACGATTCACTTCTGAAATACAGATAGAAGAAATTGATATACCTGGACCTCCCACTTCCTCTCAAATCAGAGCAGCAGGATGGGCAGAAGTAGCAGCGCTTCTTTCCGCAGCAAAAGGAACACCACAAACTATTACCAGTCCAAGTGGAGGATCAGCAAAGGCTCAAGTTACCTCTGAAGGTATAACTGTTTCCGTTACCTGCGGCGACCCTTTAGATGAAATAACGTTGCGAGCTTATTGCATAGGTGCAGCCCATATGGCTTGGAGTTGGGTTACTTCAGAATCTCTAACAGTAGATAAAACAGGTGAGATACACGATTTAACTATTCGTTCTTTTGGAATCACGCCAGCAAGTATGACACCTCCAATTACTGTCATAATTGAACCAGATGATGGAGAGCCAGTAAATGGGTCAGACGCAGTATTTGCTGCAGTTGCTTCAGCAACATGGCTGGCGCAAGGAACTCCAACACAGTGGCCCACAAAATTAGATCTTGTGACTAACAAGTAAAGGAAAGAAAATGTCAAAACCTGTAGGTCCATACACACCGATAATGGCTGCTGGAGAACTTTTAGCAACCAGCGGACAAATCGGAATCGCTGACGGTGCTTTAGTTGAAGGCGGAATGCCTGCCCAATTCGTTCAAGCTCTTTCAAACCTTAAAGATGTTCTTGAATCTGCCGGAGCATCAATGAGTGATGTCATTAAAACCACTGTTTTCCTCGTAGATATGGATGACTATGCAGAAATGAATGAGATTTATTGCGAAGCTTTTGGTGATCATCGCCCTGCTCGATCTGCTGTAGCGGTCGCAGCTCTCCCACTTGGTGCACAAATTGAAATAGAAGCTTGGGCTCAACAAACCTAAATTAAACGTTTCTATGAACCTGACTTGTATGGCAGACTGAAGTCATGCTTGGCGCCATCATTATGATCATCATCCTTGTAGTGGTCATACCTGTTGCTGTTCTTATGAGTGGAGCAATCGGAGCTTCTTTGATTGGCGGGTTGTTAAAAAAGAACGTTGATGAAGATCATGAAGGTTCTGAACTTCTGGAAGTAAGTGAATCCAACCCCTACAAAGAGCAGCACGTTGATGAAGAATGAAGGCGAAACGTCTTCAAAACTTCAATGGAATTTAAACCCAAAGCAATGGACACTTGAAAAACCCACTGGGGAAAAACCCACCGGAAAAATTAAACCGGAAAACCCTTTTGTAATCTCCTTCTTCTTCGCTATCGCGTTACTAATTTCTTTCGGGATGTTTTCCGACAATGACCTCATCATCACAGCTTCTGTGATACTTCCAATCTTCTATCTGCTGAGCCTTTGTTTTTCTATAATCGGATTTAAAAGAAAAAAACGCGACCCAAATCTAAGAGGAAAATTCTTAGGGGTACTTTCACTACTAATCATTATCCCATCAACACCGCTTCTCTTATTTCTGCTTGCTTATGGTCTTGTAGGAGAACTTAGCGGTGGCTGCTGCTAAGAAAAAAGATTAGAGTTCCCACCGCGATTTACCGAACCGGTAACCAACACTACGCACCGTATGAATCAAATTCGCGTGCTCTTCACCCAACTTTGCCCTTAAGCGTCGGACATGAACATCAACAGTGCGCGCCCCGCCATAATAGTCATAGCCCCATACCTGGCTAAGAAGAATTTCGCGAGTAAACACTTTCCCTGGACGCGAAGCAAGGAATTTTAAAAGTTCATACTCCATATAAGTCAAATCAAGAGGCTGACCATCAATAGCGGCCTGATAAGTCTCAACATTTAAAACCAACGGACCGTAATGAAGAAGTTCTGGGCTTGTCCCACGTCCAGTTCTCCAAAACAAATGATGAAGACGAGCTTTCAACTCTGAAGGATTAACTGGAAATAAACAAAAGTCATCAAAAAGATCATCTCGCAAATCAATCCCCGGTAATTGATCAGGACGAACTAGAAGCAACACAGGCTCCAATGGCGTTTCACATTTACGCAAATGACGACAGAAGTCAAGAGCTCCTTCAAGATTCATATCTCCCGCAACAACAGCCCCAGACCACCCGTTATCAATTGACACTTGACTAGGGTCATCGACAGCCTTCCAAAGCCAAGCACTCAAATCAAGTGCTTGAGATAGTTCTGGCGGAGGCGTATTTGGAAAAACGAGTAAAGGTTCCATAAATTTTGTACTTAATCACTACCAAGAGGGAAGGTAACGTTCCAACTCAAATGGCGTAACTTGTTGCTGATACTCATTCCATTCTGCTCGTTTATTTCTCAAGAACCACTCAAAAATATGATCACCTAATGCTTCACGCACCAAAGACGACTCTTCCATCTCGTCAAGAGCTTCACTTAAACTCGTCGGCAGCCTGTCAATTCCCAATTCTTGTTGTTCAGATCGCGTCAAATTATAAAGATTTGAAGTTGCTTCCTCTGGTAACTCCATGCCGTCTTGAATACCGCGCAAACCAGCAGCCAAGAGGACAGAAAAAGCCAAGTAAGGATTACAGGATGGATCCAAAGCTCGATATTCAACTCGTGTTGAGTCAGGTTTACCGGGTTTAGTTATCGGAACTCTTATCAAAGCTGACCGATTATTGTGAGCCCACGAAACATATCTTGGCGCTTCGTATCCTTCATTGATTCGTTTGTAAGAATTAATCAACTGATTGGTGATCGCAGAAATTTCACGTGCGTGATGAAGCAGTCCCGCAATAAAACTTCGCGCCACTGGTGAAAGCCCATTTTCAGAATCAGAGTCGTAAAACGCATTTTCGTCGCCTTTAAAAAGAGAGAGGTGAGTATGCATCCCCGAACCTTGAATCCCATTTAATGGTTTTGGCATAAACGTGGCATAAACCCCGTTTTCCATCGCAATCTTTTTCACCGCTAATCGCAAAGTCATGACTGAATCAGCCATAGACATCGCATCGGTGTACTGTAAGTCAATCTCGTGTTGACTTGGGCTGTCCTCATGAAAAGAATATTCAACTGGTATCGAAAGCGCTTCAAGCATATGAAGAGTACGTTTCCGTAAATCTGATGAAATGTCAGCGGTAGTCAAATCAAAATAAGAAGCCTTATCTAAAGGCTGGGGAACCATCGTGTTGTTGTCCGCAAAATAAAAGAACTCAACTTCTGGAGCGCAAAACATTTCAAACCCAAGCTCTCTAGCTTTCTCGATATTTCTCCGTAAAACTTGACGGGGATCTCCAGCAAACGCAGAACCATCTAGATTTGTTATGTCACAAAAAATCGTACCGGATGGTTCGTTTTCATTTACCCAAGGCAATAACTCAAAAGTTGACGCATCTGGTCGTGCTAAAACATCACTTTCCTGTATGCGGCTAAACCCATCAATAGCTGAACCATCAAACTGTAAACCCTCAGCAAAAACAGCTTCTAACTCTGCAGGAGAAATCGCTACAGACTTATGCTGACCCAAAACATCCGTAAACCACAGTCGAATTAGACGAACACCACGCTCTTCAACTGTTCTCAATACATAGTCTTGTTGACTACTACGTTCCTCTTCCATCTGTTAATCATGGTAAGAAAAGACCGTTAAACGCCAAAAAATAGGAAACGTTTACACACTGTTCACATAAGAGCAACAAAAATGAAATCCCATCACACAAAAATAGGGTCCATAAGACATAATCTGTCGACATACTTAAAAATCAAGTCGCTTTTTAGCGTTAAAGAAAAAGAGAAAAATATGGCAATACGCGCTGAATACATTTGGATTGATGGAACTGAACCTCTTCCATATGTTCGATCAAAAACAAAAATTGTTCCAGATGGAACAACTGAATTCCCAATCTGGGGGTTTGATGGATCAAGTACAAACCAAGCACCTGGAGATAATTCTGACTGCGTACTTAGGCCAGTGTTTTCCTGCCCAGATCCAATCCGAGGCGGAGATAACGTCCTTGTGCTTTGCGACGTCTGTCTACCAGATGGAGACATGACCCCACACCCAACAAACACTCGTGCGGCATGCGTCGAAACTTACGAAAAATACGCTGATCAAGAACCAATATTTGGAATTGAACAGGAGTACACCTTCTTTGTTGACGGACAACCATTAGGTTGGCCAAGTGACGGCTTCCCGGCACCACAAGGTCCTTACTATTGCGGAGTAGGAGCAATAGAAACATCAGGACGAGAAATTGTTGAAGCACATACCACTGCTTGTATGGAAGCAGGTTTAACTATTTCAGGAACAAACGCAGAAGTAATGCTTGGTCAATGGGAATTTCAAATAGGGCCACTAGACACTGTTCAGGCAGCAGACGAACTATGGATTGCCCGATATTTGTTATACAGAATTTCTGAAGATTTTGGAGTTGATGCTTCAATCGCTGCAAAACCAATTAAAGGAGATTGGAACGGAGCTGGAGCACACACAAACTTCTCCACCAATAAAATGCGCGAAAATTATGATGCCATAATCACCGCCTGTGAAGCCTTAGGAGCCGAGGGTAAACCAGAGGAACACATCGCTGGATATGGCATCGGATCAGAGGACCGGTTAACCGGTGAACATGAAACCCAACGTTATGACCAGTTCAGTTACGGGGTTTCCGACCGTGGAGCCTCTATTCGTATTCCATGGCAAGTCCACATTGACCAAAAAGGTTATATCGAAGACCGGCGTCCAAACGCAAATATGGATCCGTACGTAGTAAATCGTTTAATTACGAATACGTGCTGTGAAGCTTTAAGTTAGAACTACTGCCATATGAACAAAACCCCGGGAATTTCCCGGGGTTTTGCTTTTTTCACGAAAAAGAAATCCCTAACAAATCCCTAACAAACTTCTCCTAAAATGATCACATAGCGAAGAAATGATTTAGGTGTAAACAACCTAAGGAGATTTCAAATGAAGAAATTTTTAGTAACACTAGCGGCGGCAGCTACCTTCCTCGGAGGGGCATTTGCCATCGCTGTATGGTCCCCAATAGGGACTGCTGGCGCTGAAGAAACAAACTTAAAACATCACCCAGGAATACATCAACGAGACGGCATGAAAGCTGATCGTGGAGAACACTTTGCGAGTATCGCTGAAGTACTTGGTGTAGAAGTTGAAGAACTTCGTGAGCAACTTGCAGGTGGTTCAACTTTGGCTGAAATCGCTGGAGACAGTGTGGATGCGGTATTTGCACTTCTTGTCGAAAACGCCACCGAAAGAATTAACGATGCAGTTGCTGCTGAAAAAATGACTCAAGAAGAAGCTGATGAAAAAATCGCTGGACTTGAAGAAGTAATCACCGAAAAGATAAACACATCTCCAGGTGAACTAAGAGATAAACGCCCCCCACGGAAAGACGGTATGAAAGCTGATCGTGGAGAACACTTTGCGAGTATCGCTGAGTTACTTGGTTTAGAGGTAGAAGATTTGCGTTCACAGTTAGCTGAAGGCGCAACAATGGCTGAAATCGCTGGAGACAATGTTGATGCTCTAATCGCAGCGCTAGTTGATGATGCCACCGAGAAAATTAATGAAGCAGTTGCTGCTGGCAAGATGACTCAAGAAGAAGCTGATGAAAAGATTGCTTCACTTGAAGAAAACATTACGGAGCGAGTCAACACAGCACCGAAAGACCTCAAAGAAAAACGCCCTCCACGAGGAAAACAAATCCCTAAAGGACCACGTGTCTCGATACAACCCGTTCCGAATGCAGCGATTCAGAACCTAAGTGAAGTATCGATAACGACAGCGTAACGGCCACATCGTTTTCAGCTTAGAAATTGATGCGTTCTAAAGTGAATGATTCATATCAATTGATCCAGAACCATGGGATGCGTCGTTAGACCTTACTCATAAATAAAAATGCTTTATATAGGTGGCGCAATGCGCCACCTATATAACTTTATGGACCGGTCTAGACGACAATGGAACGACGCCTCCAATTCGTTCACTCCGATAAATGACTCAGACTCTTGAGTAACTGCCTTCAATAATGGTTCGGTAACCTTAAGTTATGGGAAACATACGAGTCGCTCTTGCCCAACTCAACTCTGTAGTTGGTGACCTTGAAGGCAACGTCGATCGCGTCCAAGAAGTTTTACCTCACTTAAAAAACTGCGACTTAGCTCTTTTCCCAGAAATGACACTCACTGGCTACCCACTTGAAGATTTAGTACTAAAACCCGGATTTGTGGCAGATAGCCGCAAAGCAGTTGAAAAAATTGCCAGCAAAAGTGAATCATGCGCACTGGTGGTCGGATTTGCTGACACTGGACCGAATGGCGAGGTATATAACGCAGCAGCAGTTTGCCACCAAGGCGAAATAAAAGGCATCTATCACAAACGAGAACTACCAAACTACGACGTCTTTGATGAAGCTCGACATTTCTCTCCCGGAGATCAACCAATCCAACTTTTCAGAATCAACGGCGTGAATGTCGGCATTGTTATTTGCGAAGATATCTGGGTATCAAAAGGACCAGCCGAAGAACTCATTCAGATGGGAGCTGAGCTACTTGTTGCAATAAATGGATCTCCATACGACAACACAAAAGTTGCAGCACGAGAAGAACTCGTTACAACTCTCGCCGCATCTTCTCAAATCCCAGTCGTGTATCTAAATCTCGTTGGTGGACAAGATGAACTGATCTTTGATGGAGGATCAATGATCTCTGATCCAAACGGAAATATTTTGACCAAAACTTCAAGATTCTATGAAGAAACATTCCTCGTAGACATAGACACTCCAAATATCGAATCACCCAGCTTCACCGACCAACTTGACCACGATTGGTGCATACAAATATCAGAACCAAACGAACGTTCCGATAACCATCCACATTTTGTAACTTCTTCGCTCACACCAGAAGCAGAGCTTTACACCGCACTAGTAGTTGCTACTCGGGACTATGTACAAAAAAGCGGATTCACAGATATTTGCCTTGGGTTATCTGGAGGAGTTGACTCCGCATTAGTAGCAACCATCGCAACCGACGCCCTAGGCGCAGATCATGTACACCCCATCCTCATGCCCTCTAGGTACTCAAGCGATCATTCATTAAAAGATGCTCAAGAACTAACTGAACTTCAAGGCCTTGTTCCGCAGATAATCCCCATTGAAAACACGCATCAAAGTTTTCATGACCTTTTAACCCCCTCAGTAGGAGATGAATTTCCAGGCTTTACTGATGAGAATCTTCAAGCTCGAATCAGAGGAGTCTTACTCATGGCATTATCCAACGCTTTTGGTTGGTTAGTCCTTACAACAGGAAATAAAAGTGAGTCAGCCGTCGGATTCTCAACGTTATATGGCGATACCGCAGGAGCTTATGCCGTAATTAGAGACGTATATAAAACAAAAGTATATGAACTGTGTCGTTGGCGAAATGAACAAGAAGACAGCCCAGTAATCCCTGAAAATATATTGACTAAAGCACCATCAGCAGAACTGCGACCGGATCAACGCGATGATCAACGTCTTCCACCATATGAAATTCTTGACCCGTTATTAGAGGCATACATTGAAGGGGACCGAACTCGGGCAGAACTCATTAAAGATGGATTTCAACAAGAACTTGTTGACCAAGTAGTAAAAATGGTTGATCTTGCCGAATATAAAAGACGTCAAACGCCTTTAGGGCCCCGAGTTACTACAAAAGGGTTCGGGCGTGATCGACGACTTCCTGTAGTTAACCGTTATGACGGGTAACTAAATTTCTCTACAAAGTTGTAGAAAAAATAAAAAATCGTGACAAACGTCACCATTTGACGTTGTTGTCTCTGTGACCGTGGGTATGGTGACGCCATGAAGAGGTTTATGCCTTTTTAATTAACCGGTTTAGTAAATCGTCTTAAAGGAGATGAAGGTGACAAATAATCGGGTTGAGCGGGATGAAGAAGACTTAGTCCGTCTCTATCTCACCGATATCGGTCAGTATGAACTTCTAGACAAAGAAGACGAAGTTCGGTTAGCTAAAAAAATTGAAGAAGGTGTTGCTGCCCGTATAGCACTAGAAAAAAATGGGGGAGCAAAATTAACACCGGCTAAAAGACGAGAGTTGCGACGCACGGTAATCAAAGGGGAGCGAGCAACATCAGAATTTACTAATTCAAATTTAAGACTCGTAGTTTCCATTGCCAAAAAATATCAAGCTTCTGGCCTTCCCTTACTTGATTTAATCCAAGAAGGAAACCTTGGTTTAATGCATGCCGTAGAAAAATTTGATTGGAGAAAAGGATTCAAATTCTCTACTTATGCAACTTGGTGGATAAGACAAGCCATCACACGTGGTATCGCAAACACTGGACGAACAATTCGTCTTCCAGTTCACGCCGGTGACACTCTTGCTCGGTTAACAAAAGCAAGATCTCGACTTGAAATACAACACGGAAGAGCAGCTACTTTGGCTGAACTTGCTGCAGAAGTGGAAATGGATGAAGACAAAGTCACCGAAGCATTACGCTTCGCCGCAGAACCACTTTCTTTAAGTGAACCACTCAGAGAAGATGGAGATGCAGAATTAGGAGACGTTGTTGAAGACAGAGGAGCACAATCTCCATTTGAATCTGCAGCAACCTCCTTACTGCCAGAAGAAATAAGCCGTCTTCTCGCACCATTAGACGATCGAGAAAGAGAAATCCTCAAGTTACGATTTGGCCTTGACCGAGGTGAACCACGAACCCTTGAAGAAGTAGGCGACCACTTCAAACTCACTAGGGAAAGAATTCGTCAAATTGAAGCCCGCGCCATGTCAAAACTCCGTCACCCAAGCAGCGATACCGGTGCCCGCGACTTATTAGCAGTCTGATTTTTTAATTTGGCGGAGGTGGACGGGAATCGAACCCGCCGGACAGGGATCACCCATCCCACCCGCTTTGAAGGCGGGGGAGCCCACCAGGTACTCGGACACCTCCACAGAAAACAATACGAGGAACTAAGCCAGATCACATCCCGACAGAGTGGCTAAACGAAATCAAGGCCTATATTGGCTATATGAAAAAGTTTTTAATGCTAGCTGCTTTAGCGGCTCTAATATCAGTAGCCGTTAAGAAAGTACGCTCAATCTGATTTAGTTTTTATCTCGGCCAAACATTTTTCGTATTAAAAGTCCGAGACCGATGAACGCGCTGATACTTAAAATCAGAATTATTACCTGATTGCGTTCAATATGAATCCGGTCACCAAGCGCTATTGGATTATCAAATTCAAGTATCGGCCACTCCCGTAATTCAGCTTCTCTTCGTAAATTACGATCAGGATTCACAGCAACAGGGAACCCAACTGATTCAAGCATGGGAATATCTGAAACTGAATCCGAATAAGCCCAAGATTTACTTAAATCTAAATTTCTCTTTTCCGCTAAATTTTCAATGGCTTCCGCTTTAACCGATCCATGTACGTAAAGTTCAACATCTCCGGTGTATCTTCCATCAACATCAATAGTCGCAGTCGTCGCAACGTATTCATCAACTCCTAGATGATTCGCTAAAGGCTCAACAATTTCTGCTGGCGAAGCAGAAACAAGAACTAAAAGGCGTCCTGCTTCCCGATGAAGGTCAAGAACCTCTAACGCTTCATCAAAAACAATCGGCTCAATAACATTTGTTAGATGTTCATTGGCGAGTCGCCGAAGACCCTCCTGCTCCCAACCAGCAGCAAGTTTTAACGCTGTTTTACGAATTCTCTCCATTGATGATTCGCTGGTACCAGAAAAACGAAACAGCAACTGCCCCCAAATAGCCCTCAAAGTTGTTGTCGCACTCAAATAACCCGCTTTACGCAAGACGGGACCATATGCAGCTAAAGAAGGCCGAGCGATGATTGTTTTATCTAAATCAAAGAAAGCAGCTTCCATATACAAACTTTAGAGCCCAAAGGTCATTACAAGAAGTTTTATGACTTTTCCATCATGAATAGTTACAGAGACTTAAATCGCTAAAGTCAAATAAAGATAAAGGAAATAAATTGACTCTTGAACTTAAAGAAGCTGAATACAACTCTTGTTTAGTCATTTCTATTTTTGGCGAAATTGATATGGGAAGTTCCCCACAACTTCGAACTAAAGTCATTCGCTCAGTTAATGAGGGACACGTCAACCTTATATTGGACTTAACCTCAGTAGATTTTCTTGATTCCGCCGGTCTTGGAACAATAATCGGGGCATTAAGGAGAGTGCGCTCTCAAAATGGTGATCTTCTTTTAGTATGTCCAGAAGAGAGGATTCAAAGTATTTTTATGCTTTGCGACCTTGACAAAGTTTTTAAATTTTATTTGACCAGCAATGAAGCGGTTGATGCTTATAAAGGAATAAATTCGTTATGAACGGTAAAGACTATTCATCAGGAATGGTCGAATTACGTATCCCTGCACAAGCAGAGTACATACAACTCGTGCGTACGGTAATTGGGGAAATCGCTGCTATTGATCCGAACCTTAGTCTCGGCCGTATTGCTGATTTACGATTAGCGGTTTCTGAGGCCGTCACAAATGCTTATCGAGAACACACTCGTCAGAATTTAGATGACCAAATTGTTGTGAGATGCGATCTCACTAAAGGGAAAATTGAAATTGAAATAAATGATCAAGGTGCCGGATTTAATCCAAATGAAATACCGGATCTTCCAAATGCAGAAGATCCTGAACGATTAAATCATGAGTCAGGTGTCGGATTTTCTTTAATCCGGGAATTATCTGATGAAACAACCGTTGAAACCGGGAAAAACGGGACAAAAGTAAGGCTTATCTTCAATTTAAATAATGGCTAAAAATAAGCAAAATTGAGAGTATGTGTGTGAGAAGCCATTTTCACCACTACGGTTTCTTCCGCCTTTAATTTCTATTCACTTATGCTATGGCACAACAAAAACCACATTCATCAAAAACTTGGCTAGGTAAAGAAGAACCTAGACTTGCACGCCGTATTGGCTTATCAATGCAAAGATTTTTAGGTATTGAAGCTGCGGGAGGAATACTTCTAATCTTCGCGGCTGCGATTGCTTTGATATGGGCTAACTCTCCGTGGAGCGATAGTTATTTTGACCTATGGAATACTGAAATTAACTTATCAATTGGTGAATTAATTTCGCTCGAACACCATGGTCACGCCCTTACGCTTGGCGAATTCATTAATGATGTTTTAATGGTCCTGTTTTTCTTTGTTGTAGGACTTGAAATTAAAAGAGAGCTAGTAACAGGTGAATTAAACACCAGACGCGCAGCATCGTTACCTGCAGCGGCAGCAATCGGAGGCATGGTTGTTCCTGCACTCATTTACTTTGCATTTAATCAATCTGCTGAAGCAATGGACGGTTGGGGAATACCAATGGCCACGGACATCGCATTTGCAGTTGGAGTGGTTTCTCTTTTAGGGACTAGAGTTTCGACTTCTTTAAAAGTGTTCTTACTAACCCTTGCAATTGTTGATGACATTGGCGCCATTCTCGTTATTGCGCTCTTTTATACCAGCGACCTTTCAGTTGGATGGTTAGTAGCTGCAGTACTTACAGTATTAGTGACCGTTTTATTGAAGAAAATAAAAATTTGGTACATGCCTGTATATGTAGTTCTCGGTATTTTCTTATGGTACGCAATCTTTGAATCAGGAGTTCATGCCACAATTGCTGGCGTCATCATGGGGTTATTGGCACCTGCTCGGCCTCTCTTGGAAGATGAGGAAGAGGTTGAGCTACTGAAGATGCAGAACATAGATGAGGTTAGAACCCAGTCGCTTTCAAGACTCGCCTTTCAGATAAAAGAAACTGTTCCAGTTACTGAAAGATTACAAAATCTCCTTCATCCATTAACCGGATTCATAATTCTTCCTCTTTTTGCTTTAGCAAACGCAGGAGTTGTATTAAGTACGGATGCGATAGGTGATGCAGTTTCATCTGGTATTACACAAGGCATTGTGGTCGGATTGGTGGTTGGAAAGATTGTAGGAATTACATTATTTACACTTTTAGCTGTGAAGATTGGACTATGCACTCTTCCATCAGGAACCACTACACGACATATTACTGGGATTGCTTCAATTGCTGGAATTGGTTTCACTGTTTCAATGTTCATAAGTGGGTTAGCATTTGATAATGCAATACTTGAAGACGAAGCAAAAATTGGAATCCTTTTTGCTTCTATTGTTGCAGCAATCATTGGAACAGTAATTCTTTATAAATCTTCTGAAATAAAAGAAGTTTCTGAAGATGACGTAATGACGGAGACCATTTAATGTCAAAGAAACTTGTCATTGTTGAGTCTCCTACTAAGGCAAAAACTATTTCTGGCTATCTAGGTAGTGACTATGAAGTTGAAGCATCTGTAGGTCATATTCGTGATCTCCCACAAAAAGGTCAAGCAATAGATATTCAAAACAATTTCGAACCTAAGTGGGAAGTCAAAAATAAAGAACAAGTTTCAAAACTAAGGAAGCTTCTAAAAAATGCTGACACTCTTTATTTAGCAACAGATCTCGATAGAGAAGGTGAAGCCATCTCTGTGCACCTCTTTCAAGAGTTCTGGAGCGAAATCAATAAGAATTCTATTCCTGTCTATCGGTTGAGAACTCCAGAGATCACAAAAACAGCGATCAAAACAGCTTTTGATGATGCCATATTATGGGCTCCTAACGGAGATTCTTCTGGTATCCCAGGAGAAGTAAAGCCAGTTTTTGAGGCTTATCTTGCAAGACGGATACTTGATCGCCTCTATGGATTTGAACTTTCTCCTGTTCTTTGGAGGATGATTTCAAAGGGCTTATCAGCTGGACGTGTTCAAAGTGTCGCTACGAGACTTGTAGTGGAGCGAGAACAAGATCGTATGCGTTTTAACTCGGCAAAATTTTGGGATGTGACTGGACAACTAGTTACAAATGAAGCTGAAACGTTTGGTTCATCTTTGATAGAGATCGGCGGCAAACGAATAGCGACTAGTAAGAATTTTGATGAAAACGGCGTCGTCACCAGTGATCAAGTTGTGGTTTTGGATAAGACACAGGCAGATGAATTGATTAGCAACTATGAAGGGTCAGCTCTGTGTGTTACTTCAGTTACAAAGAAGCCCTTGAAACGTCGGCCAGCGCCACCATTCATTACTTCTACTTTTCAACAAGCAGCATCAAGCCGATTAAAAATGTCACCTTCAATCGCTATGAATGCTGCTTCCTCGCTTTTCCAAAAGGGCTATATCACTTACATGCGAACTGATAGCACGGTCCTTTCCTCAGATGCAATAAATGCATGCAGAGAATCAATAAGAAGAAGGTTTGGTGAAGAATATCTCCCAGATTCACCTCGTTCATATGAGAAAAAAGTAGCCAATGCTCAAGAAGCGCATGAAGCTATCCGTCCGGCAGGTGAAAGTTTCAGAGACCCAGCAGAAGTTGAAGGGAAAGTTTCACCAGCAGAAGCAAAAGTTTATGAAATGATTTGGCAACGAACGGTTGCTTCACAGATGAATGATTTTGTTGGAGAAACGACTCAAGTCGTTTTAGAAACAGATGAAGCAGATAAGAAAAATCTCACTTTCTCAGCATCTGGAACAATTGTTATTCATCAAGGGTTCAGAAAAATTTGGATGCAAGTAGTGGATGAAGAAAATGAAGATGAGTCTGAAGTGACTCTTCCCAACCTTCAAGAAGGGGATGAAGTTGTAATCCAAGAAATCGCTGCTACTGGGAGAGAAACAAAACCTCCAAATAGATTTAGTGAAGCCACTTTAATTAGAGAGTTAGAGGACCTTGGGATTGGAAGGCCTTCAACTTTTGCTTCAACAGTAAAAACAATTCAAGATAGAGATTATGTTTGGAAAAAAGGGACAGCTTTAGTCCCTACTCTTGCAGCTTTTGCAGTCACGGAGCTTTTAAAAAGGCACTTTCCGAAGTTAGTTGATTTTGATTTCACAAAAAATATGGAAACAGATCTTGATGCGATCGCAGAGGGAGAAGTCAATTGGCAGGACATGCTAAGCGATTTTTACTATGGAACAGATGCTGATGACGGGATTCATGACAAAGTAACAAATCGTCTTGGTGATATTGATGGTAAAGCTGTTTCAACTATCCAATTGGGAACACATCCGACTACTGGGGAATCAGTAAATGCGTCTTATGGCAAATTCGGACCATATGTTCAAACTGGAGATAAAACTCGTTCAATTCCAGATGATATTCCTCCAGATGAATTGACAGTAGAAAAAGCGATTGAATTTCTTGATGCACCTACAGAAAGATATTTAGGTGATGATTCTGAAACTGGACTCCCAGTTGTTGTTAAATCAGGGAGGTTCGGACCATATGTATCTTTGGGCCGCCCGCCTGAACCACTTAAACGTTCTCCTGAGTTACTTGCACTTTCTGCTTTAGGTTTACATCGAAAAGAAATCAAAGTGGCGTTAAATTACTTGAAGCTTGCACATGGCTCAATTGATGAAAAGACAATTCGTCAAATAATTAATATCCCAAAAAGAGAAGGTCTGGGTAAAGGCACACTTGACAAGATTGCTGATTTTGGAAATGAATCAGACAAAGATTTTCTTACTGCTCTAGAGAGTGCTGCTGAAGTCGGGGTAAAAGGTAGAGCGCTAGAAAGCATAAAAAGCTTCTTGAGAGTCAAAAAGAAATTAGAGAAGCTTTTACCTGAGGGCCCAGCCATTGTGGTAGAAACAGCTCTTACTTCCACCTTACGTAAAGAATTGGTAGGCAAGGATGAAAATAGGTCAGAAAATCTTGATGCTTTAGTTGAAGTACTTAAAAACTTTTTATCTACTGAAGATTTAGATGCAGTAACAAATGTTCTTGATCAAATTGAAAGCCTTAAAGCAGTTGAAGATGGGCCAAAGCCGAAAATGGCTTCTTTGTTTCAAACGATGACACCCGAGCGGATCACACTCTCAGAAGCGCTAGAAATTTTAAGCTTGCCACGTACCGTCGGCATAGATCCCAGTGACCAGGGAACAATTACCGTACATAATGGCCGCTTTGGACCATACCTGAAGAAAGAGATTCCCTTAGAAGGAGAAGAAGTAAGTACTGATACACGCAGTCTTGATAATGAAGAAATGCTGTTGACGGTTACTTTAGAAGAATGTCTCACTCTTTTAGCCCAGCCGAAAAAATTTGGACGAAGAGGACCTAAACCTCCTCTTGCAGAATATGGAAATGACCCCGAATCAGGAAAAAAAATCACATTACGTGAAGGAAGATTCGGTTTGTATGTCTCTGATGGAGAATACAACGCTTCGTTACGAAGAGGAGATTCTCCAGAAACTTTAACTGAAGAAAGAGCCCAAGAACTTCTTGCAGAACGGCGTTTACAAGGCCCAGCCAAGAAAAAGAAAGGCCGCTAACTCTAAAGTTATGCCTGCCTTGGATAAGACTGGTTTACAGTGGAAGAGATGTCAGAGCACCAAGAGGGGAACCAACCGGAAGAATTAACTAATGATTCCGCGGTAGAAAACGCTCAGGCTGGATTTCAAACACGCATATTTGGGACACCTGAATTCTTTCGACTCTGGCTTGCACAAGTTGTTTCAGCCACTGGCGATTGGCTCGGGTTACTTGCAATCAGCATCCTTGCTATACGAGTTGGGTCAGGTTCAGAAGGAGCAGCATTAAGCCTGGTACTCGTAGCACGTATCGCACCGGGATTCTTTTTTGGGCCAATAGCTGGTGTGTTAGTTGATCGTTGGGATCGAAAAAAAGTAATGGTTCGTTGCGACTTAGGGCGAGCAGCCGTCATGATCGCTTTACCCTTTGTTGACACAATTTTGGGCCTAGTTATCGCCTCACTAATTCTTGAAGCGTTAACCATGCTTTGGTCTCCAGCGAAGGAAGCTTCCGTACCGAATCTTGTACCCGAGCGATACCTCACTACAGCTAACTCTCTTTCGATGATCGCCGCATACGGAACTTTCCCCATCGGTGCAGGGTTAATGGCACTGTTTGGAAGGCTATCTACTGCTCTTTTTAGCGCCGAATGGGCTGATGGATTCCGGCTTCATGAAGAAGGGTTAGCTTTTTACGCGAATGCACTTACCTTTCTTATTGCTGCAGGTCTTATTTTTTCTTTAGACCTCCCTCACCGGTTAAAACGTTCTAAAACAGAAGAAATTGCACTTAAAGAACGGCTTGCTGAACCAATCAATGATCTTCGCGAAGGGTGGAACTTTATTTTCGTTAACCCTGTTGCCCGAACAGTAAATATGGGTCTCGCTACCGCATTAATTGGAGGCGGCATGCTAGTCCCATTAGGAGCTATTTATGCCACAGAAGTACTTAATGCGGGTGATGGAGGATTCGGCTTTTTAATTACGGCATTAGGCCTAGGTATGGCAGTCGGTGTTGGACTGGTTTCATGGGTGCAACGGCACTTGTCAAAAACAAAAATCTTTACCTGGTCATTAGTTGCTGCTGGAATTTTCCTGATCGTTTCTGCTTCAACAAGCCAAATTCATTTCTCGGGAACAATGACATTCTGCATAGGGATATGTGCTGGTTCGGTTTACGTACTCGGTTTCACTCTTTTACACGAAAACGTTGCCGATGAACTCCGAGGTCGAATTTTCTCAACATTTTATTTACTCACCCGCATGTGCGTACTATTAGCCCTAGTAGTTGGACCACTATTAGAAGAAACATTTGACAGACTGTCAAAACGTTTTTGGGAAAGAGATATAAATATTTTTGGGTATGAATTATTTGTCCCCGGAGTAAGACTTACGCTATGGCTGGCAGCTCTCATAATGCTTATCGCAGGGTTAATCGCTATTATTTCTCTTCGGTCAGGTCAAAGAACTGAGGACTCATGACAGGTCGCTTTATAGCTTTTGAAGGTGGAGAAGGTTCAGGAAAAAGCACTCAGGCACGCCGTTTAGCAGACCATTTAGGAGCTCTTTTAACTCGTGAGCCAGGAGGAACACCACTAGGTGAACGACTTAGACAACTCGTACTTGACCCACCCAAGTCAGAAGCACCTTCAGATAGAGCTGAAGCGCTCATGATTGCGGCAGCTCGAGCACAACATGTGGACGAAGTTGTTAAACCGGCTCTTGAACAAGGTCAAGATGTTGTTAGCGATAGATTTATCGGTTCTTCTCTGGCTTATCAAGGCGCTGGTCGATTGTTAGGTGTATCTGAAGTAGAAGCAGTATCTCTTTTCGCGACAGATGGGCTACAAGCAGATCTAAATATCTTCATTGATGTAGACGAAGCAACGGCACAGGAAAGATTAAACCGCTCATTAGACCGAATTGAACTTGCCGGCAAAGACTTTCACAGCCAAGTAGCGGAAGCTTACCGAAAGATCGCAATGAATGACCCAGAACACTGGGTGGTAATAAATGGGAACGCCACAGTTGATGAAGTAACTGAAGAAATAATGGCTGTGATCAATCAAAGACTCTGATGGAACACGAAGAACTCTGGTCAACAGTCATTGGACAACCAGAAGCAGTGTCTTTTCTAAAAACTGCTTCTAAATCACCAGTTCATGCCTACTTGTTTATAGGACCAGAAGGAGCCGGTCGGCGACAAGCCGCTTATGCGTTTGCCGGATCATTACTTGTCACAAATTCACAAGAAGACGAACGCCATCTTCAACTTGCTATTAACGGACAACACCCTGATATTGCTGAAATAATCCCACACGGACCAGCACTTTTAGTTGAAGACGCTGAAAGAATCACACGTGAAGCTTCTCGCTCACCTGTTGAATCTGCTCGCAAGGTAATAATTGTTGACCGATTCCAAACAGCAGAACCAGAAGTATCATCGGCTCTTCTTAAAACTGTTGAAGAACCTCCAGAAAGCTCAGTATTTATCCTCCTTGCTGATGATGTTCGTGAACATCAAATAACTATTGCTTCTCGATGCATCCGAGTTGATCTCCCCGCTCTTTCAAATGAAGTTATAACGGAAACATTGATTCAAGAAGGCGAAAAAGAAGATCATGCTCATTTGCTCGCATTGGCTTCTTTCGGAAGCATCGAACGTGCTCGGTTACTGTCCTCAGATCCATCGGTTATCAATCGTTATGAACTCTGGAAATCCATACCGTGCAGACTAGATAACACTGGTGCAACGATCTCATCAATTGTTGAAGAAATAGAAGAGCAGATCAGCGGCGCAGAACAACCACTTATTTCAAAACACCAACTTGAACTAGAAGAACTTCAAGAAAGAGAAGAAGCATTCGGTACACGCGGTTCAGGACGAAAAGATTTGGTGACAAAACAAAAACGAGAACTTCGCCGTCTCAGAGAGGAAGAAATCAAATTTGGATTCGGAGTCCTCTCCCGTGAATATTTAAATTGTTCAGAAGAAAATACAGAAACTGTATTTAAAGCGACAAAGCGAATCACTGAAGCTTCGTCAGAGCTCATTCGGAATCCAAATGAAACTCTTATGCTCCAAGCCCTCTTACTAGATCTACCTGCATTAGGGTAAAGAACATGCAAAACAATGTGCAGAGCCCTGGGCGCTACCGTGACCGTACTGTTGAATATGCAGGAGTTGTTGGTGAAAATCTTGAGATACCGTCTGCAAATCCAATCAACTACTACGAAGCAATTAACGCGTCAGATGAAATAGAGAAAGTAATTATTGATGGGAAACTCTTTGTTCCTGGCGAAAAAGAACTAAATCCACTTGTCATAATTGTTCCTGGAAGCCTAGGAGTAGGTCCAAATCATGAAGCACACGCGGAGACTCTGGTATCTGAAGGCTATGCCGTATTTGTCTTAGACCCTTTTGGGGCACGTTCAGTAGAGTCAACAGTGGAGAACCAAACTCAGTATTCCTTCGCTGCAAGCGCCTTCGATGTTTTGGCAACCTATAAGAAACTGAGTGAGCGAGAAGAAATTGATTCTGATCGTATCGGCGCTCAAGGACATAGTCGGGGTGGGTCAGCGATATTGACTGCGGTCACAAGAAAATTTGCTGATCCGATCATTGGGAAACAAAACAGTCTTAAAGCTGCCTATGCGGTCTACCCGTGGTCTGGGCATCAATTCCTATCACCTGAAATAGGCGAAACTAATCTTCACTCAATTATTGGAGAACTTGATGACTGGCTTTCCGTTCAACAAGTTGAAGAACATATCGCAGCAATTACTGCTACAGGAGCGAACGCTACGATACGAATAGTTCCTGAAGCGCATCATAGCTTTGACCGCCAAGGTGAAGTTTATGAAGTACCTGAAGCAAAAGTAGCGCCCGAAGCTCCGACAATTATGATCACAGACGACGGTTCAATGATTGATCCTCAAACCGGAGAACCTTCAACAGGCATGACAGACTTTGACGCATTTGTATCTGCGCTAAAAAATGGTTTCGGTAAAACAGGGGCACACATGGGTGGCATCAAGAATCAACCAGAAATATTCTCAACTGACATGATTAATTTCTTTGGAAAAAACTTATAGATACAAATCAATCATCATGTAAGACAAATCGGATTCTTTTAAATCCTTTACCTTTTGACTCAGTCTTTGTGATTTCAATTCTTCCGACTTGATTTGTAGAAGAGACATGAGTTCCGCCGTCAGCTTGTCTATCAAGACCAACAATGTCAACGATACGTATCTCCTCCACAGATTCTGGTACAAGGTTATTTTTAGTCCGAATTAGATCTCTATCAAGAACAGCGTTATCTCGAGATAAAAAAGAAACTTCAACTGGACGATCTTTCTTTATCTCTACGTTGCAGAGCTCTTCAACTTCGTTAGCAAAACCTTCGGGGATTTGTTCAATCTCAAAATCCATGCGACCAGATAAAGCATCCATGCTTCCTCCCGTAACGACTCTCTTCCAATCTCTCCAAATCACACCACAAAGAATGTGCATAGCGGTATGAGTGCGCATCATCGTCATCCTTCGGTCAGCATCAACGACTCCGTGGATCTCAGTCCCAACTTCTGGTATCACTCCCGCCAAAGTATGGAGCACTTTCCCATCAATTGTCCTCACATCAATCACTGCCGCGGCACCACTATCCCAAGTTATATGTCCCGTGTCATGAGGCTGCCCTCCACTAGTCGCATAGAAAGCTGTTTGATCCAACTCAATACGAGTGTCATCAATACTGATTACGGTTGCCGTAAAGGCAAGTAAATCCGCATCGTGTAAGTACAAACGCTTAGTCATTTGAACTAATCCCACTCAAGTCATTAATTTCAATACGGAGTTCATTATCTGTAACTTCCCACGCCAAACTTTCTAAACCATCACCATTTGGGGGGAATCGATTGTTTGAATCACAGAAATCAATAAACATTGATTCTTGTTCTACCCATTGGACAAAACAACCATCTTCTCCATTGGGAACCTTTGCTAAAAAAACAAACCACCCAGCAGAAGAGTCATCACCGAAATGATTTACCCAAATCGGACGATCTCCTCCCACGAGATCAGGGAAAGGAACCGGTCCATTTTTGGAAATCTCATCGGCTAAATTGTCAGCTTCAATTCCGCGAAAATCTACATCTCCAAGTCGAACATCAATTTCTGTGGACGTGCCAGCTGCCCGCAACATAAGCACCATTAATCCAATTGTCAGCCCCAAACCGACAATCCCAATGATTCCTGCTCGGAGAGCAGATCGATTAACACCTTTTTGACTGGGCACAAATTACTCCTAATTAATAGATTTTTCCGCCCAAGGAGGAAACAGCATCAGTTTATGCCTAATATCGCTGAGACTTCATTTTGAATCTACTTATTACATCTAGGAGACGTTCAGTGGACCTTTTTGAATATCAAGGAAAACAATTCTTTTCTAAATATGGACTCCCAGTTTCTTCTGGAGAAATAACTTTCACCGTTGAAGAAGCTGTTGAAGCAGCGGAACGCTTAGGTCTACCAGTCATGGTGAAAGCTCAAGTTCATACTGGAGGACGCGGTAAAGCCGGCGGTGTGAAATTTGCGGCAACAATTGATGATGTCCGGGAACATGCAAGCAATATTTTTGGTTTAAATATCAAAGCCCACGTCGTAAAAAGGATTTGGATTGAAAAAGCATCTGATATTGCAGAAGAATATTATGCAAGTTTCACTCTGGATCGTTCAGCAAAAAAACATCTTGGGATGCTTTCCGCAGAAGGCGGAGTTGAAATTGAAACAGTCGCTGAAGAGAACCCAGATGCGATCGCAAAAATTTGGATTGACCCAACAAAAGGACTGGATTTAGAAACCGCCACACAGTGGGTAAGTTCAGCAAATCTCCCAGAGCAAGCAGTTGAAGGAGCAACCGAGATTCTCCTTGATCTCTACAAATCATATGTAGAAGGCGACGCAGACCTTGTTGAAATAAATCCACTAATTCTTACATCAGAGGGGAAAGTTCATGTTCTTGATGCAAAAGTCACCCTTGACGGGAACTCAACCTTTCGGCACCCCGAATACGTTGAATTTGATCAAACCCAAACTCGAGATGAACGAGAAACCGCCGCTCATGACCGAGGGCTCCAATATGTTGGACTTGACGGCACTGTAGGAGTAATCGCTAATGGTGCAGGACTTGCTATGGCAACAGTTGATGTAGTCAACCAAGTAGGTGGATCAGCAGCCAACTTCCTTGATATCGGTGGTGGCGCAAATGCTGAAGTAATGGCAGGGGCTCTAGAAGTTATAAACAACGACCCCGAAGTGAAATCAATCTTTATAAATATTTTCGGTGGAATCACTCGAGGTGAAGAAGTAGCAAACGGGATCATCGAGGCTTTACAAAATGTTGAAATAGAAGCACCAATTGTGATTCGACTAGATGGCACTAATGCTGACGAAGGAAGAACGATTCTTGAACCACACCTATCTGAAGCGCTGCAAATGGCCCCAACCATGTTAGATGCAGCGGAACAAGCTGTTGACTTGGCGAGAAAGGAAAGTAACTAATGAGTATCTTTGTAGACGAAAATACCAAAGTTATTTACCAAGGTTTGACGGGAAGTCAAGGCCGATACTACGGCCTCCTAAACCGAGACTATGGAACAAAAGTTGTAGCCGGCACCAATCCCCGTAAAGCAGGCGAGGATGTAGACGGCATTCCCATCTACGCCAACATCCAAGAAGCAGTTGACGCAACTGGTGCAACAGCATCCTGCATTTTCATACCAGCGGCCGGAGTCCAATCCGCAGTACTTGAAGCTGCTGAAGGTGGAATTGAGTTCATCGTTGCCATAACCGAAGGCGTTCCCGCTCACGACGAAGCATATTTTTACAACTACCTTCAAAATGAATTTCCAAACGTTCAACTTCTCGGACCTAATTGCCCAGGAATTATTTCACCAGGCAAGTGCAACATTGGAATCACTGCCGGGCACATTGCGAAACCAGGAGGACCAGTTGGGATCGTTAGCCGTTCAGGGACACTCACTTACCAAGCTCTCTATGAGTTAAAAGAAAAAGGGATCGGCTGTACAACATGTGTAGGTATAGGAGGAGATCCTGTGCCAGGTACCTCCTTTATTGATTGTCTAAAAGCGTTTGAAGAAGATCCTGAAACAAAAGCTGTCATGATGATCGGAGAAATCGGAGGAGCAGCAGAAGAGGAAGCCGCCGAGTTCATCGCAAACAATATGACAAAACCAGTTTCGGCTTATGTAGCTGGGGTAACAGCACCTCCCGGGAAAAAAATGGGTCATGCTGGAGCGATTGTTTCAGGCGGAAAAGGAACAGCACAAGCAAAGATGGATGCTTTAAGAGATGCAAATGTGCGTGTAGGCCTTAATCCCACAGAAGCAGGCGAACACATGGTTGACATAATTGCTGAATTGGGACTCAACTGAGGTTTCAAAAAATAGTAAACAAAAATGAATCAAGTTAATCCTCCACGAGCGCTTCTATCTGTATATGACAAAACAGGGATTGTTGCATTCGCTGACGCGCTAGTCACTTTAGGATGGGAAATTATTTCTAGCGGAGGAACAGCGCAAGAACTAATAAACGCCAACATCCCAGTAACAGAAGTATCTGAAATTACTCAATCACCAGAAATGCTTGAAGGAAGAGTTAAAACTCTCCATCCGCTTATTCACGGCGGGATTCTTGCTGATAGATCCAACCCAAACCACTTAACTGACTTAAAAAAACATGGTATTACTCCCATTGACTTAGTGGTTTCAAACCTTTACCCATTTAATTCGGACCCGGGGATAGAAATGATAGATATTGGTGGTTCCACCATGGTTCGCGCTGCAGCTAAAAACCATGCTTACGTCGGAGTCATTGTTGAACCAACTGATTATGACTTGGTGGTTGAAGAAATAAAGACGCAGGGAACCTTGACTACAGAAACACGTTCTTACCTAGCTCATAAAGCATTCATGCATACGGCTTCTTATGATCATCAAATTAGTGGTTGGTTAAACAGAGACAGTCAAGAACTTCCTGACTCATTGCATATTGAACTCACAGAGGCAGAAACGCTCCGTTATGGAGAGAACCCCCATCAAAAAGGATCAAGATACCGCACAGCAAAATCTAGTTGGTGGGATTCAGCGGTGATGCATGGAGGGAAAGAAATGTCTTACCTCAATGTTTTCGACACAGACGCTGCTTGGAGACTTGTTCATGACTTAAGCGAAGAACCTTGTGCAGCAATTATTAAGCATGCAAATCCATGTGGAGTGGCTATTGGAACAGACATATCGTCTGCTTATCAACGAGCCCATGAATGCGACCCCGTATCTGCTTTTGGAGGAATCGTCGCGGTTAATCGCGAAGTCACAGAAGAAATGGCACAGCAGGTAGTTGAAATATTTACAGAAGTTTTAGTGGCCCCCGGATTTCACCCAGCAGCATTGTCGCTATTAACAGAGAAAAAAAACCTGCGTATTTTTGAAGCTGAAAAACCCGAAACAGCAACAAAAGAAATAAGAAGTATCGGAAATGGATTTCTTGTACAAACTATTGACCCGCTTCAAATAAATAGAGATGAGTGGGAAGTAGTCACTAGTCGACACCCAACAGAAAATGAATGGTTAGATCTTGAATTTGCATGGACAATTGCTGCAAGAGTGACATCAAATACCATTGTTTTCGCCAAAGATCTTCAAGCAGTCGGCATAGGTGCAGGCCAACAAAATCGACGAGACGCTGGACGTATCGCATCAACAAAAGCTGCAGGACGAGCAACCGGCGGAGCTTGCGCAAGTGACGCCTTCTTTCCATTCCAAGATGGATTAGATGCTGCTATTGAGGCCGGGGTTACATCTGTCATTCAACCGGGCGGATCAATAAGAGACGACGAAGTAATCAAAGCAGCTGAAAAATCCGGAATAGCGATGGTGTTTACGAAGGAACGCCATTTTCGACACTGAAATAAGAACTGAGTCGGGTAGAGTTCCGACTCATGACTGCACAACTATTAGAAGGCGGCCCAGTCGCAGAATCTGTATTAAAAGATGTCAGATCACGGGTTGAAACACTTCAAAGTTCTGGAATAACTCCGGGACTAGGAACAATTTTAGTTGGAGACGATGAAGCTAGCGCCGGCTATGTACGTAAAAAACACGAAACATGCGAAACCGTGGGGATTAATTCATTCCACCACCAGATCAACTCTTCCGACTCTCCTGAAACCCTTCTAGAAGCAGTAACAGAATTCAATAAGAACCCTGAAATTCACGGCTACATTATTCAACATCCCGTAGCAGACGGCTTTGATTTCAACCAAGCTCTTTCTGCGATGGATCCAGATAAAGATGCCGATGGACTTCACCCCGTCAACCTTGGAAAACTTGTCCTCCAAGAACAAGGCCCTGTGCCATGTACCCCAGCTGGGATCCAAGCCATGCTCATTCATTACGGGATAGATATATCTGGGAAACATGTTGTCGTGGTAGGAAGAGGCCCAACGCTAGGCCGCCCCTTATCTCTTTTACTGACCACAAAATCACCAGGAGGAAACGCTGCAGTAACAGTGGTGCACTCCGCAGTAAAAAACATCCCAGATATAACCCGTGAGGCAGATGTACTTATCGCTGCAGTTGGAATACCTAGCTTTATCACACCAGAAATGGTGAAAAAAGATGCAGTAGTAATCAGTGGAGGAATCAGTTGGGAAGGAAAAAAACTTCTCGCTGACGTTGATGAATCAGTAGCAGACGTTGCTTCATGGATTACACCACGTCTTGGCGGAGTTGGACCAACCACCGTAGCGATGCTCTTACGGAACACAGTTGAGGCTGCAGAAAAAACATTGTGAACATATAGGTTCTCTGGTGACCCATTTGGCCGATAAGGTCAGAAGATATGTCGGGAAAAATCACAATGGGAACAGACGGAAAACTTATTGTTCCTGATAAACCCATCATTCCATTTATCGAAGGCGATGGAACAGGTGTAGATATTTGGCCCGCAGCACGACTTGTTTTAGATGCCGCAGCAGCAAAACATGGACACGAAGTGGAATGGGTTGAAGTCTTAGCTGGCGAAAAGGCTTATAACGAAACTGGTGACTGGTTACCAACTGAAACCATTGAATCCTTGAAAGACAACTTGATTGGAATCAAAGGGCCACTCACAACTCCAATCGGCGGAGGATTCAGAAGTTTGAATGTGGCTATTCGACAAATTCTTGATCTCTATGTTTGTCTGCGACCTATACGTTATTTCCAAGGGGTTCCCTCGCCAGTAAAACAACCGGAATTAGTAAACATGGTTATTTTCCGTGAAAATACTGAAGACATCTATGCAGGTCTTGAAGTCGAAGCACTGTCAAAAGACGCACAAAAACTTCGAGAATTACTTGAAGAAACTTTTGGATGGGTCATACGCGAAGACGCAGGAATCGGAATTAAACCAATTTCAAAAACAGGATCTCAAAGACTCCAAAGAGCCGCTCTTCAATACGCCGTAACACATGAAATAAAAAAAGTTCATTGGGTGCATAAAGGCAACATCATGAAATTCACCGAAGGGGCCTTCCAACGCTGGGGCTATGAACTTGTCAACGAAGAATTTTCAGATGTTGCCGTTAGTTGGGCTGACTGCAATGGGGATGCGGGAGACAAAATACTCGTCCAAGATGTAATCGCAGACATCGCATTACAACAAGTGCTAACTCGACCCGAAGAATTCAACGTTGTTGCAACTATGAACCTCAATGGAGACTACTTATCGGATGCGCTTGCCGCACAGGTTGGAGGAATCGGCATCGCCCCAGGAGGAAATATTAACTACACAACTGGGCACGGCATCTTTGAAGCAACTCATGGAACTGCTCCAAAATATGCAGGCCAAGACAAAGTAAATCCTTCTTCAGTTCTACTTTCCGGAGTGATGATGTTCGAACATATTGGCTGGAACAGCGCCGCCAACGACATCGTTTCCGCAATGGAATCTACCATTTCTGACAAAGTTGTCACTTATGATTTTGCTCGCTTAATGGATGGAGCGACTGAAGTAAAATGTTCAGAATTCGCTTCAGCTATTGTTGATCGTCTCTGACCTGTAACTCAGGCATTACTTCTACTATGGACAGTGTTTTTCGAAGAGCAGCCAAACTAGTAATTCGTTCTTTCCGCCTACACCCTGTTCCTCACCTCTTAGCAGCAATGGGAGCCAATATATTCTCATTCGCAGTTGTTGGCTTCACCATAGTTATCGGACGGATAACCGATGAAGTGATTGTGCCTGGGCTTGATCAAGAAGGGGTAACTGGAAGAACTGTTCTGATTGGGATGGGAGCCATTGGAATAGTAGGACTATCACGAGGATCATCAATAATGATTCGACGCTGGTTCAACATGATGGCCGTCGCACGGACACAACGAACATGGCGCGAAAGCCTCACTTATCGGTATCTCTACGCTCCAATGAAATTTCATTGGGACTATCCCGCAGGAAAGCTCTTAGCCCACACTGACTCCGACGTTGAAGTCGCCACTTCAATGTTGATGCCCTTGGCGTTCGCTATGTCAGTTGTGGCGCTCATAATCATCTCGTTATTTAGTTTGCTAGTCGTACATCCGCTCTTTGCTTTAGTGGCAGTTTTACTTTTCCCAACTCTCACATGGTTAACTCGTTCAATGTCCAGCAAAATGTCTGGTCCCGCCGCACAAGCACAAGAAGAAGTAGGAAAATTATCGTCAATAGCCCATGAAAGTTTAGAAGGAGTTCTCGTTGTTAAAACTCTCGGCCGGGAAGAAGCCGAAGTAAACCGATTTGAACACACTGCATCTGACTTACGAAACCAACGAATCAAAGTCGCTCGGATTCGTTCAAATCATGCACCACTAATTTTCGCTCTACCCCAGCTAGGCAATTTAATTCTGTTGCTTATAGGGGGATGGCTCTACAGCCAAGATGTAATAACACTCGGCGAAGTAGTAAGAGCGTTAGCGCTGTTTTCCATCTTGGCTCTCCCAATGCAGATTTTGGGATTCTTATTTACTCAAATACCTCAATCAGTTGTCGCACAAGACCGCATTGACGGAGTATTAGAAGTTTCTACCGAACCAGAACTTTCAGAATTTGAAAGCAAATCATCTGATATAAGTTTCGAAAACGTTTCATTTAGTTACCCCGTTAATGACCAAAATGACCATTTGGTATTAAGCGATCTTTCGGTGCGTATTGATCCAGGAGAAACAGTAGCTTTAGTCGGCTCCACGGGATCAGGGAAAAGCACACTGGTCTCACTGCTTTCTGGCCTTATGCCTCCAACTGAAGGTCAGATAATTTTAGGTGGACATAATGTAGATGACTTAGGGCCCGAAGGCTCATCAAATATCGTTGCACCAGTGCTGCAAGAAACTTTCTTATTCGCAGACACCATCCGCGAGAACCTTACTCTTGGCCGCGATATCCCTGACGGGGAAATTAACCGAGTTCTCCAATTAGTAGAAGCTGATTCATTTGTTTTTGAACTCTCCACTGGCTTAGAAACTGTAGTTGGAGAACGTGGAGTAACACTTTCTGGCGGACAACGACAACGACTAGCTATAGCAAGAGCTTTACTTAGACGCCCAAAGGTGTTGGTACTTGACGATGCTACTTCTGCAGTGGATCCAACCATTGAGGCAGAAATATTAAGCAATCTTCAAACTAATCCTGATAGAACACTCATAGTTGTAGCGCACCGATTAGCAACCATACGGCTAGCAGACAGAGTTCTTTTCCTCAACGATGGAAAAATCGCAGCTGAAGGAACTCACGAAGAACTTCTGTTAGTCCCTGAATACTCCGCACTAGCACAAGCCTATGAACGGTCAGGCTCATGACAGTATTAGATGGCAGTGACGTAATCGGACCAGGCGATGAACCTGAACCAATGGCTCTCGTCGATATCGACGATGTTGGAGCGCTACAAGTCCTTCGACGAGGCGTAGCAGAATCACCAGAACTAAGAGAAGGATTTTGGGGAACAGTAATTAGATCTTTAGGAGTCGCCGGATCAAAACTTTTAGTCCCCGTAACTATCCAACTCATTATTGATAGAGGCCTATCCGGAGATGAAGTAGACCTCTCTAAAGTCGTT
The DNA here is from genome assembly GCA_902564875.1 of Actinomycetota bacterium. Taxonomy (GTDB): domain Bacteria; phylum Actinomycetota; class Acidimicrobiia; order Acidimicrobiales; family MedAcidi-G1; genus MedAcidi-G2B. The sequence continues at coordinate 35,315 of CACFCV010000002.1, read as the reverse complement.
TCGTTTGCTTCGCTAGCTGCACTCTTACTAATCGCCAGCATTTTCTTAGAACGGGCCACTTACTTCCGTCTGGGATGCATGGCAGAAAACGTTCTCAAAGGACTACGCGTAAGAGTTTTTGCCCACCTACACAAACTCAGTTTGGCTGAACATACCTCTTCAAAGAAAGGCGTATTAACTGCACGTGTAACAAGCGACGTTGAAACACTTACCCGTTTCGCACAGTGGGGAGCTATCGCATGGGTAGTTGACACCTTCCAAATCATCGCAGTGCTTACTCTCATGACCTACTACTCCTGGGAACTCACGCTTGTAACACTTGCAGTTCACGTCCCCTTAGTCCCAACATTACGAATCATGCAATACCGTCAACTTCGGGCATACGACAAATTACGTACCCGTGTATCAGAAACACTTGGCTCAATATCCGAAACTGTGATGGGTATGCAGACGATAAGGAGCTACGGGCAAAGAAAAGCTGCTCGTGAACGAATCGACACAGCTATAGACGCCCAGTACAAGCAACAAATGCGAGCAGCCCGATACTTCTCCTTCATCATTCCAATGACAGACATCTTTGGAGTGGTCGCCATCGCATCTGTTGTAGGAGCAGGTGTTTGGTGGGGTAACTCATGGGATCTAACTTCCGGCGAATTAATTGCATTCATTTTTTTAGTCAACCTTCTTCTTTCTCCGATCACGCAACTAGGAGAAGTGCTGGACCAAACACAAACAGCCTTAGCTGGATGGTGGAAGATACTAAAAGTTCTTGACACCCCAATTGAAATCCCAGATAAAAACACTGGCCCTGAAATTCAAACCGGTCCACTATCGGTAAAAGCAGAAGGAGTTGAATTCGCATATCGCGAAGGTGACCGTGTTCTACATGGAATAAACGTTGACTTACCTGCAGGATCTTCCGTCGCAATTGTTGGAGAAACAGGATCAGGGAAGACAACATTCGCGAAACTCATAGCACGACTTGCAGATCCAACAGCAGGAAACCTCTTTATTGGAGGAGTCAACTTAAAAGAAATGGCGTCACAAGATCGACGATCCGTAATACGCATGGTTCCACAAGACGGTTTCTTATTTGACACCACTGTCGCTGAAAATATTCGCTACGGAAGGCCAGACGCTACCGATGATGAAATAGCAGAAGCAATTAACTCGTTAGATCTCCGCCCTTGGATTGAAAGCCTCCCAGATGGGGAGAACACACTTGTAGGAGAACGAGGAGAATCGCTCTCCGTAGGTGAACGGCAACTGGTTGCTTTAGTCAGAGCACAACTTGCCGATCCAGGCTTACTCGTTCTAGATGAAGCAACCTCCTCCGTTGATCCAGAAACCGAAACAGTTTTAGAACATGCCCTAGAACGCCTAGCAGAAGGACGAACCACAATTAGTGTGGCTCATCGACTTTCTACCGCCGAAAGATCAGACTTAGTACTAGTTTTTGATCACGGAAACCTTGTAGAACAAGGACCACACGAAGTCTTAAAAGATCAAGGCGGGGTTTACAACAAACTTTACGACTCATGGCTAGGGAACACGAGAGAGGGATCAAATGGATCCTATTGATCCCCTTGAAGGAAACCAGGCTCATCAATGGGATCAAATAGTAGAAAAAATTCCATCATTTGAAATTTCTTGGCCACCACCAGGGCACATTATCTTTGTATCTCCACACCCAGATGATGAACTCCTTGCTGCTGGAGCAACCTTGGCATCTGCCTCAGATGCAGGAACATCAATAACAATTATTGGTGTAACCAATGGTGAATTATCTCACCCCTATTTGGACGCATCTCAACGCGAAGAACTCGGTAAAAGACGTGAACAGGAAACCATTTCCGCCTATAAACATGCAGGAATTAAAGCAGAAAGAATCGCTCTGGCAGCTTCTGATGGTTCTGTTGGAAACCACCTTGAAGAAACTGAGAAAAAAATAAGCGAAAATATAAGAAAAGACACAATTTGTATCGCCCCCTGGGAAGGAGATGGTCACCCTGATCATCAAGCCTGTGGACTTGCCGCACAACAGGCTTGCTTAAAAAATAAAACCCCGCTTTTTCTTTCGCCAATTTGGTCCTGGAACTGGGACAATCCACAAAATCCGAAGTTTCCTTTTATGCAAGCGAGATCGTTTAGTTTCGACGCTGACATTATGCGCCGTAAACAAAAAGGAATAAATTGCTACTCCAGTCAAATTGAATCTGAAGATGGGTATCGACCAGTTTTACCGCATTCCTTTTTAGAACATTTTTCTCGCCAAGTTGAAATATTTTTACCAGTAATCTGAAATGATGAAAGTATTCTTCGTACAACCAGAAAAAAGCAATTACCCTCAGAGACGGACAATTAAATTAGGAGAACACAGTGAGCCTTAAACCAGTTCGAGTTGCAGTAACAGGAGCTGCTGGACAAATCGGATACAGCCTTGCCTTTCGTATAGCAAGCGGCCAATTACTGGGAGACAACCAACCAGTGATTTTACAAATGCTTGAAATTCCACCCGCGATGGGCGGGTTAGAAGGCGTGGCGATGGAACTTGACGACTGCGCTTTTCCTCTACTTGATTCAATGGTGCTCAGCGATGATCCAAACACTGCATTTGATGGAGCAGAAGTCGCATTGCTAGTAGGTTCTCGCCCTCGAACTAAAGGAATGGAACGGCAAGACCTCCTTGAAGCAAACGGAGCTATTTTCACTGTCCAAGGTCAAGCCTTAAATTCTCACGCAGATGATGCAGTCAAAATTCTTGTCGTAGGCAATCCGGCGAACACTAACTGTCTTATCGCTATGAACAATGCCCCTGATATTCCAAACAATAGATTTACTGCCATGATGCGTCTCGATCACAACCGTGCACGCTCGCAAGCCGCAACAAAGTTAGGTGTGGCCTCAAAAGAAGTAACAAAAATGACAATCTGGGGGAACCACTCAGCTACTCAATATCCAGATTTAATTCACGCCACAGTTAATGGAGATTCAGTCGCTTCAGTTATCGATAATCAAGACTGGATAGAGAATGACTTCATTCCAACTGTTCAACAACGTGGCGCAGCCATTATTGAAGCACGTGGAGCGTCAAGCGCCGCTTCTGCAGCTAATGCAGCCCTTGATCATGTTCGCGATTGGGTACATGGCACCCCCGCGAACGATTGGGTGTCTATGGGTGTTCCCTCTGATGGAAGTTATGGAGTGCCAGAAGGCCTCATATGTGGATTCCCAACTACCTGCGCTGATGGGGAATGGTCAATTGTTTCTGATCTTCAGATAGATGATTTTTCTCGAACCCGTATAGATGCTTCTGTTGCTGAATTAATGGAAGAACGAGAAATGGTTCAACAACTCGGACTTATTTAATCTGGGCGACAAGAAGCAAAGACATCTCCTAAGCCCTTAAACAAATCATGTTGTTCAACGAGAACACGTGGATCTCCACCAATTTCAAGTTTCCCAGCGATAATTGCTTCCAAAGGGTCTTCTGTTCCGTTAGCTATTTTTAAAGCGGTAGAGCGATTCGTTGTAAACCAAACATTCTCTGCATCATCGGTACCAGAGTAAACACTAACGTTTCCTTTATTGACGGTTAACCCCCAAGAAGGCCCATCGGTGATTCGATAACCCAACGTTAGTTCCGTAGTCAAAGAAATTTCTTTAAGGCCAGAGTGCGATACTGCAGCTTCGTTAAGAGCGGAGATCCATTCTGATGAGAGAAATTCAGCCATTATCAAATCCTAGACACGCTGGCTCTCTTTAGTGCGGCCTAAACCGGTACGTTTAAAGGATGGAAGAAATTGGTCACGGGCAAAAAACCTTTGAATACTCCTCAACAAAAGGTATTTGGCAACGGTTAGAGGGGCCCGAAGATGTGTTGGCTTATTTGGAAGATGACAATGCCGAAGGGGTGATCGCTGTAATCCGTGACGCCGGCGCTACTTTTTTATCACCAATTTTTTGAAGATCTCGCCGGAGTGATATGTACTGGGGGAACAATTCGAAGCCATATCGGGATCATCAGCAGAGAATTTCAAATTCCTGGAGTTGTGGCAGCTGAAATGACTCATGAACCAGAAGATGGAACAGAAATTGAAATTGATGGAAGTGGCGAATTTGGGATAATCCGATTAAGCGATAGTTCGGAACGATAAAAGTGATCGAGCGAGTTAACCATTTAATAGGAGAAATCAATAGTGTTTCACGAGACTTGATGGCGGAAAGAACACATTATTCTTCTCAACTCATTCCAGTCTCTGCTTACGTTGTTCTTTCAACAGTTGAAGCGTTTCTTCGCTACCCAGACATAGTGGAATCCATCGTTGAGAAAATGTCTCCAGAAGAGATAGGGAAACGAGCGCGAATGCCAGGAAGCCAAGCGAATTCTGTTTTCTTATGGGGAATAGCAAATTTTTTCCTTATCGGCAGGCGAGTGATGTCTCTAGCTGATCCATCTATTGATTCTGTAGAACGAACCCATACGGTGCTTGATTTCTGGGCAAGAACTTCACAGGCTTACCGAGGTAACGATCATCTACACGCGGCGAATGCAAACAATACAATTCAGGTATACAGCGAAGAAACATTAGAGGCGTTATTTGCAGGGGTTTCTTCCGTCGATAACGAGAGACGTCAAATTATCCGCAAAGCGAACGCAACACTTATTAATTACTTGTTTCTTTTATACTTCGACACTCGAGTTGGTCATGGAGATACCGGACCGTATCGCTTACCCGATGGAAGATCAGTGATCGTCAGAGACTATTTCCGTTTAGGAGAGAGCGATTTTTGGTGGTCCGGAGTTTCAAAAGAAATGCCGTATAACAATCTCACCGGAGTATTTGTAATCAACAAAAATGTTGATCTCACCATTACTGACTTCGGAACCACAGTTTCAAACCCGGAGAATTATCTTGATGACTTAAGCGGTTTCGCTTTATTCACCACTGATTCAGGAGAGATCAGACAACTTTCCGATGAGGAACTTGTTGCCGTAGCGGATGTAGCAAAAACTGCTCAAAAAAATCATTATCGAAGCATTGTCAAAATGGATCGAGACGAAAAAATTGCTTGCGGTTCATATGTTTACTTCACATTTCTTCGACCGTTTGCTGAGATTGCAGGAGTAGCTGACGATATTGACTGGACATGCCCTCGAGACACCCCGGAAGATTTATATCCGTTTATAACGTTAGATTCTGAACCCCAGATCGCTGACCCAGACGCTGAGTTGTTTACTCGCTACGAGTGAGTAGTTCTCTTTGCTAAAGCGTCAAAAGCGAGAACTACGACAAAAGCGCCGATAGCTAACAAAGTAGGTGTTAGGAACTCCCCACTGGTAGGCCAGTCAAGACCAACCCCGGGTTCAGTTTCAGAACCAACCCCATTAGGCCAAGGCCAGAGAACACGAAGCGACCCGACCATCAAACCAATGAGCACAGCAAGAACAGCGGTTCGATACCGGTTAAGTAAACGATCCAACAATGTAGCGAAAAGCGCTAAACCGATTACCGCCCCTACAGCAAATATTGCAGCATCTCCCCAAATACGGTCATCAATTACTTCAAGCACTGACTCGTATAAGCCAAACATCAGCAACAAAAAGGAACCAGATAAACCAGGAAGGATCATCGCACAAATCGTTATCGCACCAGCAAAGAAAAGCATTAGAGGAGAAGGGTCACTGATCGGTCCGCTTTGCCACCCTAAACAAAAGAAAACAATTAAACCGACTCCCGTAATCGTGGCAACTGCAGAAAGGTTTTGCTGTGGAAGTAAACGCCAAGAAATAATAATTGACCCAACAACAAGGCCGAGAAACAGTCCCGCCATTTCTTCAGGATGATTTTCAAGACCGCTTTCTAACGGGCCAGCAAGAATCACTACCGCAGCTACTGCCCCGATACCTAACGGAACTAATAATTTCCAGTTAACAGATTTTAATCCCTTAGTCCCATCAGAAATTTTTCCGCGAACAAAAAAACTGACTGCTTTAGCTCCGTCACGTAACGCTTCAATTAACTCCTCGTAAATTCCAAACATCAGAGCCAAAGTTCCACCGGAGACTCCAGGGATGGTGTTTGCAACCCCCATAAGGGCTCCTTGGCTTAAACGAATCAAATATTTACTTTGTTTAATCATCAGCAGGGTTCACAAGAAATGGTTTTAGACCATCAAGAACAATATCAGGGCACCTCACCGGACGACCGTCAGTGTTTGTTACCGCAATTGTTGCTTCCTGAGAAGCCAACACTTCATCGCCACGTAGTATTCGCTGTCCCCAACGTGAAGAAGCTCGACGTAACTCTAAAACCTCAGTCTCAACAATTAATGAGTCTCCTCCAATTGCTGAAGACAGAAACTTGGTTTCAATTTTTGCAACAATAAACCGAAACCCAATTTTTTCTAAATCGGGTAAACCAAGATTCGCTTCATCAAGCAATTCGATACGTCCAGTTTCAAAAAGTTGAACGTAAACCGAATGGTTTAAATGCCCGTAAGGGTCAAGTTCGTAAAAACGTACTTTTACATGATGAAGGTGTGACACACCGTTGACATTAGCCGGATCACAAGTCAATACGGTGAAAGGGGGTTACAGATTTTATGAATCGAAGATGAGAAAGTTAAGCCTGTCCGCTTAATGCCCGGTTTTTTACTTTTGCTTTCACATAATCCCGATTCATGAACGCAATAAAGTCAAGACTGATTTCTTTAGGGCACGCTTCGTGGCATTCTCCATGATTTGTGCAAGAACCAAAAAATTCTTCCATTACTTCAACCATGTTTTCAGTACGGCTCCATCGCTCTGCTTGCCCTTGAGGAAGCAATGCAAGATGACCGATTTTTGCTGAGGTGAAAAGTTGCGCAGCGGAGTTCGGGCAAGCAGCAACGCACGCCCCACAACCAATGCACGCTGCAGCGTCAAATGCTTTATCCGCGGCATCTTTTGGTACTGGCGTCAAATTTGCATCTGATGCAGCGCCAGTGTTGACACTGATATAACCGCCCGCTTCAATAATCCGGTCCAGAGGAGAACGGTCAACGGCAAGATCTCGAATTACGGGAAAGCCTGCAGCTCGGAAAGGTTCAACAACAATTTCGTCACCGTCTTTAAATTCACGCATATGTAGTTGACAGGTTGCTGTAGCTTTTTGCGGACCGTGTGCTCTTCCATTAATCATCACACCACAAGTGCCGCAAATTCCTTCTCGGCAATCTGACTCGAACACGATGGGTTCTCCACCTTGTTCATTAAGCGATTCGTTTAGCAGATCTAACATTTCTAAGAAAGAAGCATCAGTAGTTACAGACTGTTCGTAAGTTTCAAAATGTCCTTTATCGGATGGTCCATCTTGTCGCCAAACTTTAACTGTTACGTTTATTGTTTCGCCGTTGTTAGTTGACATGACTGTTCCCGTCTACTTGTACGAACGCTGTGAAAGCGCAACATTGTCGAAAGTAAGTTCTTCACGGTGACGAGTTTGAGCGTCACCTCTACCGTTCCATTCCCATGCCGCGACATGAGCGAAATTTTCATCGTCTCTTTGTGCTTCACCTTCAGGAGTTTGATATTCCACACGGAAATGCCCCCCGCAGGACTCATCGCGAGTCAAAGCGTCACGAGCCATAAGTTCAGCAAGTTCAAAGAAATCGTCTACACGCCCTGCTTTTTCTAAAGACTGATTCAAAGTATCTGCGCTACCTGGCACACGAACATTTTTCAAGAAATCTTCTCGCAAAGCCGGAATATCTGACAAAGTTTGTTCCAATCCAGCCTTATTTCTTTCCATACCAATATTGTCCCAGACGATACGCCCTAACTCTCGATGGTAGTAGTCCACTGATTTGGTTCCATTTGTCGCCAGCCAACGCTGAGTATCAGATTCTATTGCAGCGACTGCTTCAGTGAAGACTGGATCTGAAGTTGGTACCACTGGTTCTCCTAATCGGCCTGCTAGCCCATCTCCGATGGTGTAAGGCAAAACAAAGTATCCGTCAGCAAGACCTTGCATAAGAGCGCTTGCCCCTAATCGATTAGCTCCATGGTCAGAGAAATTGGATTCACCGATGCTGTATAAACCGGGAACGGTTGTCATGAGGTGATAGTCAACCCATAGGCCGCCCATGGTGTAGTGAATAGCAGGGTAGATACGCATCGGGGTTTGGTAAGGATTTTCACCAGTAATCCTTTGGTACATGTCAAAGAGGTTTCCGTATTTAGCAGAAATCGTATCTAAGCCGTCACGTTCAATCGCAGCAGAAAAATCTAAGTAAACACCATTCGCTAACGGCCCTACTCCGCGACCTTCATCTACGACAGTTTTTGCATTTCGTGAAGCCACATCTCGGGGAACAAGGTTTCCGAAGGCAGGGTATTTTCTTTCCAAATAATAGTCACGCTCAGATTCTGGGATTTCCGCTGCGCTTCGTGATTCACCTTCATTATTTGGAACCCAGATACGGCCATCATTTCGAAGTGATTCCGACATCAGAGTTAGTTTTGATTGAAAGTCATCACTGGCTGGAATACAGGTGGGGTGTATCTGGGTGTAACAAGGGTTGGCAAAGAATGCGCCTTTGCGGTGCGCACGCCAAGCCGCCGTTACGTTACACATCATGGCATTGGTGGAAAGGAAGTAAACGTTTCCGTAGCCACCGGTTGCCAATACGACAGCATGAGCAGAATGAGAAGTGACTTCGCCGCTAAGTAAATCTCGGACAACGATTCCGCACGCCTGACCATCTTTAGTGACGACGTCAAGCAATTCAGATCTTGTATGTAGTTCTACTGAACCAGCACCTACTTGTCGCATTAAAGCTGAATAAGCACCGATAAGAAGTTGTTGTCCTGTTTGTCCTCGTGCGTAAAAGGTGCGAGATACTTGGGCGCCACCGAATGAACGGTTATCAAGTAGGCCGCCGTAGTCGCGTGCAAATGGGACACCTTGTGCGGTGGCTTGATCAATAATGTTTGCGGATACTTCTGCTAATCGGTGGACGTTCGCTTCACGGGAACGGAAATCTCCTCCTTTTACTGTGTCATAAAAGAGGCGGTGTACAGAGTCTCCGTCGTTTGTGTAGTTCTTCGCACCGTTTATGCCTCCTTGGGCAGCAATACTGTGTGCTCGCCTTGGGGTGTCATGGTAGGTAAAGGCTTTTACTCGATATCCGAGCTCTCCTAGTGACGCGGCTGCGGAGGCCCCTGCGAGTCCTGTGCCTACAACAATGATTTCAAATTTGCGTTTGTTGTTTGGGTTAACAAGGTTCATTGAGAACTTGTGGTTTTCCCACTTATCTGAAATTGGGCCTTCTGGCACTTTTGAGTCAAGAGTGATTTCGCTCATTTTGTTAGTGCCCCTCTGCTTGTTCGGCTAGGCATTCCAAGACATTGACATCGCTTGCCGGACATTTTCTATTGTCTTCATTGATTAGGCCGGTTTGAGTGAAGATTGGGAAAGAAAGATTTCCTACCAAAATTATGCCAGCGAGGGCAGTGGCTAGTCCGCGCCGTAAGTGATTGTATTTTGGGTTATTAACTCCGAGGCTTTGAAACATAGACCAAGCACCATGGAAAATATGTAGAGCGAGTGCAATGTTGGCAACGATGTAAAGAATAGCAACGGGGATACTTGCAAGTGATTGCGAAACGTTATGGTAGGGATCTCCAGGAACAAAATCGTCACCTAACCACCATCCCCAAGTTAAATCGGCTAAATGATAGAAGAGGAATAAGGCAATTATTGGCCCAGTCCAGCGCATGGTGCGGCTTGCGTAGTTAGCGGCAATATGGTCTCTTCCGCCCGCGTATTTTTTTGCACCTCCAACTAAAGTTGCGCTGTTACTTGATTGCCCTGAGAAATTTCTTAATGTAATAGCTGAATGAAGGTGGAGTCCGAACATAAGGATTAGTCCGAGCCTCAGCAACCAAAGAATAAAGCCTTTTGGAACTATTCCTCCTGCCAAAGTTCGTAAAGATTCCGCATATTCATGCATACGAGCAGGGCCTTCGTATACGTGCAGATTTCCGACCATATGCGCTACAACAAAGCCAATAAGGCCAATTCCGGTAAGGGCCATAACCCATTTTCGACCTACTGCTGTTTGATAAATATTAAGCGGGAAAGGCCATGAACGTTTTTTTGACCTTACCGGGTTCGCCCGGTAACGCTCGTTTGTGGTCTGCGCCATGAGAAGCCTTATTTTCTAGTAGGAACCTACCTGTGACGGTATCGCCGCAGGCTCTTTTTCTCCATCATAAGTGACTAGAATCACTTCTTCAGGATCAAGTGCTTACTTTATTCTCTTGAGTACGTGTATCTATTGTCCGCTTGCGTTTTTTCTGATTCAAGTTCAAGAACTAGGTGCACAGTTTTAGCGTGATCTAAGACGGGGTACTCGATTCGGCCTATGTGTTGTGCTGTATCGGAAGCTATATCTCCTCGCCATTTATCTGTATAGGTTTCATCTTCAATAGTTAGATGAGAAGTGATCAAAGCATCATTAATAGGTTGACGTCCATCGTGAACCACCGTCACATTTGTTGCTACAACTTTTTCTTTTGAAATTAAATCAAAGAAAGGATCAGCAATAATAATTGTTTCTGCGCATGCTTGAGCCACTGCATCAAAGGCAGGCTTAGTTACTCCACTTTGATCAATTATTCCACTCGTAGTTTTATAGCGATCATCTATAAATGAATCAAAAGTGAATCCGCCTCCAGGACGGTATTTTCGGCGTCGGAGGATTTCTATCTGAGTTTTTAACAAATGGGCCTGATGGGCTCTGGTGGCCGCAGACCAACTTTTGAAATCCGGAAACATTTCTGGTGGGAAAACTTTCAGAAGAAGGTCAACAATGTCCTCATTTTCAGTATTTAATTCAGAGAAATCAAATACTGGCCATTGGTCAGAGTTGATGTCTAATTCTTCTGAAACCGAATGACTTCCAAAAGCTGAAACAAATTTTCCAACCCAAGGCTGTTGATCTAGATAGATTGCAAGATCTGTGGCCTTTCCTTCGTGCCAACCAAACCATAAATGACTATTAGTTTCTTGCGGTCTTGGCAAACTAGGCAGAGTACCCGTATTTGCTATGGCAGGGCGAGAAGGATCTTGACGGTGTAAAGATCGACGTATCGACTGATCAAGGATAGAACGATTCCATGTGGGCTTCTGTTGCTCAAACAAACTAGGTGCTGCTTGGTTTACATCAATAGGATCAGGATTATCATGCCCACACCAAACAATTATTGAAGGATGGTGCCCAAAGTTATCAACCAGCTCTCTAGCCTGTCGCATAGCTTGATCCCGAACTGAATTGTGGTAGCCACCTTTTAGCGGCATATCTTGCCAGATCAGCATCCCCGCCTTATCTGCAGCAGCATAAAAAGAAGGGTGAGTAACATGACCAGCAATTCTTATAAGGTTCAAATTTGCTTCGATACCTTTTTGAATATCCGCCAAAGCAGATTCATAAGTTATTTCTGCGAGGTTGCGGTCAAGCGAGTCAATATTTGATCCCCGAAGAAAGATTTTTTCTCCATTTATAAACCACTGATGGTTTTTCATTCGGATAGCACGAAATCCAATTTGTTTTTTTCGTACGTCACTAACCTCGCCTGCTTCAGTAGCCAGAGTGAACTCAGCATCAACTAAAGGCTGTGCTCCTAACTCGTGTGGCCACCAAAGCTGGGGACGGGGAATTCGGACTGTCCATTCAACACGGTTTTCTCCAGCAGCTAAAGGTTGCCGATGTCTATGGTCAATTCCAAGAATCTTTGTTTTAAAAATTGTTAAACAAGGGTTTGATGTTTCTACAACAGCACGCACAGACAAAGTTGCAACCGTCGGATTAGCGTCCACGCACACTGCTCTTAAATGCCGGAAAGCAACTGGTCCTGTTGAGCGCAAACGAACGGGTTGCCAGATCCCACCAAGATTTAAATCTTTGTTATGAAATCCATTTAGTGAACGTTTATCATTTCCGTCAGTATCAACCGGAGAGGTTACTTCTATTGCAAGGAGATGTTCTTTTTGGTTTTTTAATGTTTTTGTTAACTCAAGACTGTGAGGGAAAAAGTAACCTTCAGTTACTCCAAGGAAAGAACCATCAACCCATACATCTCCTTGAGAGAAAATGCCATCTAGGTCGAGCCAAAGTCGTTGCTCGGATTTAGGTTTATCTAACTCAAAACGTGTTCTATAAAAGAGCGGGCCGGTGGCGTCTTTAAATTCATCAGTAGCACTCCAATGACCTGGAACAGGAACTTCGGGCCAGTTAGCGTCATCAAAGTCAATTAAGGGGAAGTCGCGTCGTAAAGTATCGTCGGCGCAATGGGCGCGCCACACACCAGAAAGTTTCATTAGTTAAAACGTTACTCGCATAATTTCAACTAGCGAAGAGTCATTACTCCATTATCAAAAACGACTCTTTCGCCTACGCGAGTTTGGAAAAGAATTGAATCTTCGTTTTCCCAAATATGAACTGAAAGTTCTTCGCCAGGAACAACTGGTGATTTGAATCGTCCGCCCATCCCACCAAAACGATCTGTATCTGAGTCACAAACTGCGTGAAGTAAAGCTCGTCCAGTGAAACCATAGGTGCATAGGCCATGAAGGATCGGTTTTTCGAATCCTGCGGCGGCGGCGAATGTTGGATCCGAATGCAGCGGGTTGCGATCTCCATTTAGTCGGTAAAGAAGAGCCTGGTCTGTTCGAGTGGTGTAAGAAATAATCTTGTCCGCGGATCGTTCTGGTAGTTCCCAAGAGTCTGAAGGGCCTCGGTCTCCACCCCATCCGCCTTCGCCACCTAAGAAAAGTCCGGATTTTGTTGACCACATTGGGTTTCCATCAAGGTCGGTGACATCATTTTCTAAATAAACAAGAGCTGCTTTTCCTTTGTCATAAATGTTTCCCACGCGAGCGGTAGCGATTCCTTTACCCGCTGAAGGAAGAGTTTGATGCAAAGTAATATGTTGCTCAGCATGAAGAAGGAAAACAGGGTTGAAATCGCCGAATCCAGGAGTTTGCCCACCGCCCATCACCACGACTTGAGTTGGAAAAGACTTTTGTTCAATTTCATTTGAATTTTCTGTAGTGAAATTCAACTCAAAACCTGTTGGGTCAGTGACACCAGCTCCAACTCCTAGAGAGTAAAGAAGGCTGTCGTCAGAGGTCCAAGAGAATTCCCTCGGTTCACCTACTGAACCTGCAGCATCTGGATTTATAGGCACAGTAACACACTCCTTAATTTGGATGATCTTACGCTAGGAGAGGACTCCTCTAAATGGCGAATCGGGCCAAAAAAACCCAAAAATAAGCGATTTTTTCCCGTTAAATTTGCAATTTATTAAATAACAATGGTGTAATTACATGTATAGCTTTTATACAGTACAGTTAGACATTAAGCCAAAATCAAACCGTAGAAATATAACTTCGGTTACCACAAGAAAGAGGGGGGCGGAAAATAAATGGGTATTTTCGCTAAACCAGGCTTAGACACTTCTTGGCAAGAGTTTTCAAATTGTCTTGGTGTTGACCCTGACCTTTTCTTTCCAGAGCGTGGGGCAAGCACTCGAGAAGCAAAAGATGTGTGTCGCGGATGTGTAGTAAGAGAAGACTGTCTGGAATTTGCCTTACAAAACGGTGAAAAATTTGGAATCTGGGGTGGGATGAGTGAGCGTGAACGCCGCAGAATTCGCCGCCAACGGGCACTTGAGCGTGCAGCCGCAGCAGCTGAGGCAGCTGAATCTGCTTAAACAACTGCTTGTTATAAGTACTTAATGTTCTTCTTGGTACCCACTCTGGGTCAACTACAGGTAGTCTGACATTATGAATATTGTTGGATTTCTTTCAAGTAACGAATTGATCATTGTGGCTATTGTCGCTGTTGTTCTTTTTGGTGGTAGTCAACTCCCGAAGCTGGCACGCAATCTTGGTAGAGCTCAAAAAGAGTTACGAGAGGGCATGGCCGAAGGTGCTGCTGAAGCTGAGGCCGAAACCGAAACCGACGCTTGATATAAGAAAAAAAGTTACAAACTAGTTTGAAATTCATATTTCTTGAGGAGTTTTGCCATGACTGACACCACTGAAGATCTTGAGCCACAGCCGCCACAAGGCGATGTAAAAGTCATATATCTCGGTCCGATCGCCCCCCATTGGGAAGTCCAATCAACTTTCGGTGATCGTGACTTAATTGATTCGTTCCGTGACCGGATTTCAGCTCGATTACTTCTTCTTCCTCCTCATGACCCTCAGTTTCGAAGGAATCGGGAAAGAATAAATAGAGACGCTGAACGAGAGAATGTTTTAATTAGTTGGGATCTTGGTTTCGAGGAAACCGACGAAGACTTCGAATAATTCAACAGTTTTAAATTTCAGCAACAATCTTTAACAAAGGAGAAACTATGAATACCTTCACTCTTGACCCAATGGGAATCACAGTGGTCGGAGAGAACGCCATTGGAAATTTGGCCCAACATGTTCAGGCGCACGGTAACCGAGCTTTCTTGGTGAGCGATGCTGGGATAGAAGCTGCGGGGGTCTTAGAAACGGTTACTGATGTCTTAACAACTCACAACATTGAGTGGGCGGCCTTCACTGGAGTCGAACCGAACCCAACCGACAAAAACGTCGAAGCTGGTGTAGAAGGACTCATGGAGTTCGGTATCGAAGGGACAGTGATAGTGCTAGTGGGTGGAGGATCAGTTATGGACTGCGGAAAATACATAGCGATGGCTGCTCCCTCCAAAATTAATGATTTATCCCTCGCTTTTTCCCCAGAGCTTGACGACGCCGACAAAATCGACTTCAGCACGTTGGCACCTGCATCACTCGCCACCGAACCATGCGTGCCCACAATTGCGGTACCAACAACCTCTGGCACCGCTTCTGAAACCAACGGAGGAGGCTTGATCACCCGTACTGAGGATCACCGAAAACTGACGTTCACCCATCCAGACGTGCAGCCGCGAGCCATAGTGCTAGACCCCTTACTCACAGTCGGTTTGCCACCTACGGCGACTGCTGCATGCGGAATGGATGTTCTTACTCACTCAATCGAGGCTTACACCTCTACATCTAATAATCCTTATTCTGATGGCCTGGCACTACAAGCAATCCGTATTACTGGCAAATGGCTTCCAACAGCAGTTAACGATGGAAGCAACATAGAAGCGAGAGCAGCGATGCAGGTTGCCTCTCATCTAGCTGGTCGCGCTTTCTCTTCGGGCCCCCTTCTCGGTCTTGTTCATGCGATGGGACATCCGATCTCGGGAACTTTTGGTATCGCACACGGCCAAACATTGGCCACGATGTTGCCGCACGTAATGCGCTTTAATCTTGAGGTGGTAAGCGAACGTTACGGCGATGTTGGCCTAGCGCTTGGCGTTTCACCAGAACCTTTAGAGGCGATCAGTGCTATCGAAGCGTTATCGGAAAAGGTCGGAACTGATAAAACCCTGGCTGATCTTGGCGCGACCAAGAACGATATTGAATATTTGACCACTGATGCGCTCCGTGACCTCATAATTCTGAATACGCCTCGTTACCCGAATCGAGACGACGTTCGCGGGCTATACGAATTGGCTTTGTAGCGGGGAAACACAGTGCAAAGCGGTAAAGGAAAGTGAACTGGCCCTCAGCTCCGGTATTGCTAGCCTGTGCACCGACGCTCATATTGCTGCAGTTAGGGCTCCGAAAATGATGAATGGAGTCTTGAGTTGGAAGCTTTTACACCGAGTCTGAGAGGGGAAACATTCTCGATGGCAGATCATGCTGCTTTGGATTAGAAATGAGATACCCGAAGTGACCCCATTTCAAAAGACTGTTAATTACTCGTTCTAACATGTTTAAGCTGCGGTAACTGAAAGTGGCTGGCTTGATACTCGCCTATCTTTCAGAATTCGGCGACGTTGACGTTCGGAACATCCACCCCATACTCCATGGTCAATACGGTTATAGAGTGCGTATTCAAGACAAGGTTCGGTTACTGGGCAGTTGCTGCAAATTTCCTTGGCGACAATAACTCCCATCCCATCACTCGGGAAGAAAGTATCTGCCGGCGAATTTGCGCAATAGCTTTGTTTCATCCATGTGGTGTCCATATAGTTTTCTTTCCTTTAAATCTTTCCGGTTTGATTTTTGCTTTGTTTATTAAGCCATATCGGACCGAAAATTGGTGTAAAGAAAACCGAAAATCTATATAAAAAGACCAAAAAATCATGAATTTTTGTATGAAATATTTCTTAAAAAAATTCAATCTAAAAGAGTTAAACCAAATTTTTATCAACTGTTTACCTTAAGTTCTCCAAATGATCGGCTTCTGTTTAGCCGTCTTTTTTATGGTTGTGCTGAGAAGATTTGGCGGATAGGCCGTCAATCTTAAAATCTAGAAAAGGAAACGTTATGAAGCGCAGGTTGATTAATCTTTTTGCTTTGCTGGCATGTACTGCTGTTGTTTTCGGTTGTAGCAGCAGTGAAGATAGTTCATCATCTTCTTCAGAAACTGCATCTGCATCAGAGTCAGTAGAAGAAGTCGGAAGCCTGGAAGGAACGGTTGAGGTTTCTGGTTCTTCAACTGTTGAACCGGTTTCTGTTCGTGTAGCTGAATTGTTTGAAGACGTCGCTCCTGGTGTTGCTGTCAATGTTGATGGTCCGGGTACTGGTGATGGTTTTGAATTGTTCTGTAATGGAGAGACAGACATTTCTGGTGCGTCTCGTGCCATTAAAGACGCGGAAGCAGAGGCATGTGCTTCGACTGGTGTTGATTACATCGAATTACAAGTTGGTATCGACGGTATTGGTGTTATGACCAATGCAAATAATGATGTTGTGGATTGTGTTTCAAAAGGAGACCTTTACGCTCTGGTTGGTCCTGAATCAACTGGGTTTGATTCTTGGTCAGATGCAAATGATCTTGCAATAGAGCTCGGTGGAACCGGTGGTTTCCCCGATGCGCCGCTTGATATTTTCGGACCGGGTGCTGAGTCTGGAACTTTTGATTCATTTAATGAAATGACATTCAAATCAATAGCTAAATCTCGTGATCAGGAATCGCGGGAAGCACGCCCAGACTATGTTTCTTCAGGTGACGACAATGTTATTCTCACTGGTATTCAAGGAAGCGATACCAGTCTTGGCTGGGTCGGGTTTGCTTTCGCAGCAAACGCTACAGATGTCAAACTCCTTGAAATGGATGGGGGAGACGGATGTGTCGCTCCTACACCAGCCACTATCGCTTCAGGTGAGTATCCATTAAGCAGGCCATTGTTCATCTATGTGAATCCAGCCAAACTTGCAGATAATCCTGCTCTTGAAGCTTATGTTGACTTCTTTATGACCGAAGTTTCACTCCAAGATGCAGTGACCGAAGTTGGATACGTTCCACTTGCAGCTACTGAAATGGCGGCAACACAAAACACTTGGAGCTCACGCTAGTTCCCACAAATCGTTGAATAAAGCAGCGAATAACCAGGATCGGCAACCCCCCTCTCTCGAGAATTGCTGATCCTGGTTTCTGCTTCTTCTTGAACTGTTTACGTTTTGTTTACTTAATTCTTTCTTATTCGTTACCTATCTTTTTTACTATTCGGGTGTGGTTAGTTATTTAAAAGTCGAAGTAAATTAAAGAGAGACTGTTGTGAGCGGTACAGTCACCATCGAAGATCTTCAGACCGCTCCGCGTCGTGTTCGCAAAGAACGAAACGCAAAATTTCTACTTCTATTTACAGCTCTTATTTCAGTTGTTATTTCAATCGTTTTAGTTTTTTCTTTATTCTCAGAAGCTTGGGATTTCATTGTCGGCATTGACTGGGCTAGCACATGGAGCGAAGGCTGGTACCCACGCCGTGGGCTATATGACGTAAAGACTTTATTTGTTGCAACACTCATAACAACTGGTATTGCAATGGCAGTAGCTGGACCAATTGGTTTAGCAGCAGCCATATATCTATCTGAATATGCTTCAAGTCGTACCCGCGCCTTTATTAAACCAGTTTTAGAAATTCTTGCTGGCGTGCCAAGCGTTGTGTTGGGTTTCTTTGCCTTGTTCTTCATTGCCCCAGAGATAATCGGAAGGCTTAATGAAGATGCCTCAGCCGGATCTTTGGCAGCTGCAGGTGTAGGCGTTGGGCTGTTAACTATCCCCCTTGTCGCTTCGGTTTCTGAAGATGCCATGAAAGCAGTTCCGTTAGATTTACGCGAAGCAGGAGCCGGACTTGGAGCACGAAAATCAGTTATCTCCTCAAGAGTGGTATTCCCAGCAGCAATATCTGGCATCGTCGCAAGTTTTATTGTTGCGACATCCAGAGCCATAGGCGAAACCATGGTGGTTTTTATTGCCGGCGGAGCAGCAGACAGTGCTGGATACACACACTCCGCATTCGAAGGAAGCCTCACGATGACCGCCGCAATGGCTTCGCTAGCTAGCGGCACGGACCAAGTAAAAGGGGAAGGACTTACTTTTCAAAGCCTTTTCTTCGTCGGATTATTACTCTTTGCAATAACTTTCATGTTGAACATGGTCGCTGACCGTTTCGTGCGACGAGTTCAGGAGCGCTACTAATGAAAATTGGAAGCACCCTAAATGATGGGAAAGCAACGGATCGTATAAACGACGAAATTAGAAGAAGAAACTCTGATCCAAGAGGAATTATTTTCCGAACCTTTCTTCAATTAGGACTTTTCCTTGCACTACTAATTTTGACGGTATTACTTGTTGACGTAGTACAAAATGGGTGGGGAACACTCTCAACTCGGTTCGGAGATTTTCTATCTGGAACTCTCCGATCAAGATCAATAGATGAGAAATTAGGAGTCCATCAAGGCTTAGTTGGCTCATTTTGGATAGCTGTCACTACCGCTATTGTCGCTTTCCCAATTGGAATAGGTGCAGCAATATACCTCGAGGAGTACGCACCAAAAAATCGGTTAACTCGATTTATTGAAATCAATATCCGCAACCTTGCTGGTGTTCCTTCCGTTGTTTATGGGTTACTTGGACTCTTCATTTTTGTGAATACATTCGGGAAGTGGACCGGGGGAAAATCCTTACTATCTGCAGCATTAACTCTTTCCATTCTCGTTCTACCCATAGTGATAATCACGGCTTCAGAAGCTATTCGAGCTACCCCGCAAAGCCTACGGGAAGGAGCATACGGTGTCGGAGCGACACGCTGGGAAGTAGTACGCAGACAAGTTCTTCCCTATGCCGCCCCAGGCATACTCACAGGAACACTTCTTGCCATGTCACGAGCTATCGGAGAAGCAGCACCTCTCATATTAGTTGGTGCAGTAACCGGAAGATTAGGGACAAACCCCGGATTTCTTGACCTTGGGGCGCTTAAAGAACGATTCGTAGCGATGCCGATTGTCATAACTGAGTGGACACAAAATTCTGGCCGAGATCCTGGCTTTGCAGGAGCGGCAGCAGCAGCAATCGTTGTCTTACTCATTTTCGTTCTTGCACTTAATTCAATAGCAATTTTACTTCGCAACAGATTTGAGAAACGAAGAAAGTGATACAAAAAATGAATATAGAAACCAAAGAGAATACAGAGCCTGAGGAAACTGTTACTCCTGAGCCCCAACACTCGGAAGAAGGAACATTAGAAACAGAACTAGTTTTTGACATTTCAGAACTAAATGTCTCTTATGGCGATTTTAAAGCTGTAAAAGATGTTGAATTCTCTGTTCCACGTAATCAAATCACGGCCATGATAGGGCCATCCGGGTGTGGAAAATCTACCGTTCTTCGTTGTTTGAACCGAATGAACGACTTAATTGAGACAGCGAAAGTTACCGGAGAAGTCAAATTTCGTGGAATTAATCTTTATGACTCACAAGTAGATCCAGTAGCGGTTCGGCGTCGCATTGGAATGGTATTTCAAAAACCAAACCCGTTCCCGAAAACCATTTACGACAATGTGGCATTTGGTCCAAGAGTTGGAGGGATGAAAAAAGGATTAGACGAGGTTGTTGAACAATCACTTCAAAAAGCAGCCCTATGGGATGAGGTAAAAGATCGATTAAAAGATTCAGCCCTTGGATTATCTGGTGGGCAGCAACAAAGACTTTGTATCGCTCGAGCTTTAGCGGTTGGGCCTGAAGTCTTACTCATGGATGAGCCCTGTTCTGCGTTAGATCCAATAGCTACAACACGGATAGAAGACCTAATGCAGGAACTTAAAGAAGAATATTCAATAGTGATTGTCACCCACAACATGCAACAAGCTGCCCGTGTGAGCAGTAGAACGGCTTTCTTTTCAACTGAGCCCGGAGCAGATAACACTCGTCCCACTGGCGTGATGATCGAATGTGATTCAACCGAAAAGATTTTTTCTACCCCAGAAGACCAACGCACAGAAAACTACGTAACAGGAAGATTTGGGTAACCACCCAAGTTTTATAGAAAGGAGAACCAACCATGCAGAATGAAAGCCGAAAAAGTTTTCATCAAGAATTAGAAGAAATTCGCGAAGACATTGCCCACTTAGGCTCAATGGCAAGTGAAAGAGTTACTCAAGCGACAGAAGCACTTTTTGAAACAAACCTAGAAGATGCTCAACGCATAATCGACGAGGATGATGAAGTTGACGCTCTTGCTTTAGAAATTGAAGAGAAATGTCAGTCTGTACTTTTACTTCAAAATCCTGTAGCCGGCGACCTTCGGGCAGTGATTAGTGCTCTATGGATTGTGGGAGAACTTGAAAGGTCAGCTGACCTAGCAAGCAATATATGCAAAGCAAATCGGAGAATTCTTGGTTATGAAATACCGTCATCAACTAAGGCATATCTCGCACTTATGAGCGACGAAGCTATCCGGCTATTAAACCTGGCAGCGGATGCTTACTATCAAAACAACGAAGGCTTAGCGAGCGCTTTAGAAGACATTGATGATCGTCTCGATGGCCTCCACATTGATTTCCTAGAAGGTCTTTTTAAAGATGCTGAAGGTGGAAGTGGGGAAGTTCAGCCAGTTGTCCAAATGGCGCTTATAGGACGCTATTACGAACGTATCGGCGACCACGCAGTGAACATAGGTGAAAGAGTTTCATACATGGTTTCTGGCCGTTTACCAGAAGACACTGGCCGCGCTCGCATTGAATATAAAGAAAAAAAATCCACGGAGGAATAGTTGTCTAACAATCCGTACATTCTTTTAGTTGAGGATGAAGAGTCATTTGCGGACGCCCTTATGGTGGGTCTTACCCGTGAAGGATTTGATGTGGAGTGGGTAGCAGACGGCGTTTCAGCGATTGAAGTTTTTGAACGGAAGACCCCAGATCTTGTCCTTCTAGACGTGATGCTTCCAAATATGTCAGGTCTTGATGTCTGTAGATTGATTCGCCTGAAATCTGAAGTACCAATCGTAATGGTTACTGCAAAAACAGAAGAAGTAGATGCAGTCGTAGCTTTAGAACTTGGCGCTGATGATTATGTGACAAAGCCTTATCAATTCAGGGAACTTGTAGCCAGAGTTCGATCCGTACTACGACGAGCAGAAGCACGAAATCAGGACAAAGTCATCAAAAACGTGCCGAGCAGACTAAAAGCAGGAGATCTTGTTATTGATCAAGATCGGCATGAAGTCTTACTAAATGACCAGCTTATTGCGCTCCCACTTAAAGAGTACGAATTGTTATTACAGTTGGTGGCGAATGCAGGACGGGTCTTGTCACGAGATGACTTAATTGATGCAGTGTGGGGAACAGATTATGTCGGAGACACTAAAACTCTCGATGTCCACATCCGAAGAATTCGTTCTCGGATCGAAGACGACCCACAAAGACCGTTACGGGTTATCACAATTCGTGGAGTCGGATACCGCTACGAGGTATAAACATAAAATTTGTTTACCTTTTGTTTACCTTTTGTTTCCTATATTGAAAGATAAGTAAACTACTTTGAGTCCAACTTAGATTTAGGACTCTTGTGGAAAATTCTTCGCCTGCACTATCACCAAATTCCCCAAACAATCGTGAAATTCCAACACTTGTTCGGGCAATTCTGGTTCTCGCTCTTCTCTATTTATTCCTCACCGGGGTCGAGTTACTTGGAGGCGGATTTAAAAGTCTCGGTAAAGATTTAGTTGATGGATTATTTAAAGGTGTTTCAAATCCAATAGGAGGACTTTTTGTAGGTCTTCTGGCAACAGTCCTTGTTCAATCCTCATCAGTTTCAACTTCAGTCATTGTTGGTCTAGTAGCTAGCGGTGTCGTAGGTACCGGCGACGCAGTACCCATGATTATGGGCGCCAATCTAGGCACAACAGTCACTAACACATTGGCATCTCTTGGACACGTCCGTCACGATATTGAATTCCGAAGAGCCTTTGCTGCAGCAACCGTCCATGACTTTTTCAATATTCTGGCAGTAATAGTTTTTTTGCCTATAGAACTCGCAACCGGCTATTTATCTGAAAGCGCATCATGGCTAACCGACAAAATAATCGGGTCATCAGGTGCAGAATTCAAAAGCCCATTAAAAGCAGCAGTCAAATTACCAGCAACCTGGATAAAAGAATTACTTTCAAGCATTGGCGCCCAAGGAGATGTCAAGGGTGGACTAATGATCGTTCTTGGTTTGATCTTTATTTTCTTAGCCCTGGCTTACATCACAAAAAACATGCGGCTACTTGTCGCAGACAGAGTAGAAGTAGCTATCAACCGTGCCTTAAGTGCAGGATCCGGAATAGTAGCGATCCTCATCGGCACATTGATCACTATCTCAGTGCAGTCATCATCAATCACAACATCAGTTCTTGTTCCATTAGCCGCCTCAGGAGTTTTAACTCTTGAAAATATTTACCCTGTTACTCTCGGAGCAAATGTTGGAACTACAGTTACTGCTCTTTTGGCTTCCCTAGCAACCGGAAGCCCAGCTGCAGTCACTGTCGCACTAGTTCACACTCTTTTTAATATCAGCGGAATCCTTGCCTTCTATCCGATATCTAATCTTCGGAAACTGCCAATAAAAATGGCTAACAAACTTTCTGATATTGCGGCAGAACGAAGATCGCTAGCACTTATGTACGCCTTGACTATGTTCGTGATCATACCGTTATTAGTGGTATTGGTTCTTAGGTAGTTCTCTTGCAGAAAACATTTAAATAGCAAAGTATGATTGAAACTAATAGAGGAGACACAAAATGGTAATGAGTTTCTTTCGCAAACCCGAAGAAGGCGGGTTGGAGAGTATTGAGTCCCAAGTACAACGGATGGTGAACGATGCTCGTCACACTTTCGACCTAGCACTTAGTGCACTCACTGGTGGTCCCGTTGACACCGTGGCTGAAGAGGTTCGACGAACAGATCGTGGAATCAATGCAACCGAAGTAGAGATCCGACGAGCACTTGTAGTCCACGCTTCAGTACACGGAGGCGCAGACACCTCAGAGATGCTCGTATTCATGAATATGGTCAAAGACCTAGAACGCATCGGCGATTACAACAAAAATATTTTCGATTTAGCTGAAGAAGGCGTATCTTTCATAGACTCACCAGATCTTGAATCCATTCTTGGTCTACGAGATGAAATATCTTCTCGAATCGCACTGATGGGAGAAATACTTAGTTCTCGAGACGAAGAACGAGCTCGAATCTATATTGAACGAGGGGATGAGCTTCGCCGCGACTTTGATAGCCGTATCAGCGAACTCCTTCATTCAACAGAGCCTGCAGTCACTTCTGTACCAAAAGCTTTGCTTTACCGATTTTTAAAAAGGGTCACTGCACACTCCTCTAACGTCGTATCTGCTGTAGTTATGCCAGTAGATCAACTTGATTACTTCGACGAATCAGAGGACACACGTCTCTGAGAGGACAAAAGGTGACTAAGACGAAAAGAGTATTGGTTACCAATGACGACGGAATTTACTCACCGGGACTCAAAGAATTAGCCCGAGTACCTAAAGAATTAGGTTTCACCCCAGTTATTGCCGCTCCTTCAATTAACTGGAGCGGGGCATCTGCTGCCTTAGGGCCCTTAACTAATCCAGATCATGTATCTGTTTCTTCAATTAATCTTGACGGAATTGAAGAGATAGAAACGTTTTCCGTTGACGCTCCTCCTGCTCTCATCGTGATGCTTGCAATGCTGGGAGGATTCGGGGACCCACCAGATTATTTAATCTCTGGAATAAACAAAGGCCCTAACACCGGTAGATCAACGATGTACTCTGCAACAGTCGCTACCGCACTTGTAGCTTCCAAATTTGATTGTCCAGGGTTAGCGGTCAGTCTCGGCGATGGCACAGAAGAAGAATCTGATCTATGGGAATGGCCCACTGCAGCGGCGATTGCTACTCCGTTATTACGGTGGCTAACAAGCGCACCACCAAGAACAGTACTGAACCTAAATGTCCCAAATGTGAAATTGGCGGAAGTAAAAGGTCTAGCCCAATGCGACTTGGCACCTTTAGGCGGAGTACAAACCAGCATTGTTGGAAAAGACGAAACAGGAATACACATAGACCTTTTACCCACAGATGGACAGATGCCCGAAGGAACAGACTCTGCGAAGCTACGCGAAGGTTATGCAACCGTTACCGCTTTGGCACCAACAGCAGCTGTGGAGATGAATCTTCCATTTCAAGGTTGGTATGAGGAAATAGATCAGGAAGGCTAAAGATGTGTTAGTTGCTTTAGTCGCCGGTTGTTTATTATCTCTAATTGTCGGCTACTTGCTTGGTAAGAGAATCAAGAATAAGCCTCTTGAAGATCACTCTGTAGATACACCTGGTTACCAGATTGCTGAAAGAGCGTTAGACACTGTCCCAATGGGAGTAGTTATTGCAGATAAAAAAGGAGAAATAGTTTTTAGAAACAATACTGCTGATGCCTTGATTGATTCTTGGGAGAACGGAGTCATTGGCCATAAGGTCAGAGAATGTTTGCATGCTGCAATTAAGGAAAACCAAAACTCTGAGCAAGTTCGAACTCCCGGCCCCCCACAAAGAACAATTGAGATAACAACCCGTCAATTGAACGAACTTGACGATGTCATTGGATCAATAGCGGTGCTATCAGACGTCACAGAACAAAACCGGATTGAAACAGTGCGTAGTGATTTCGTAGCAAATGTGAGTCACGAACTAAAAACACCCATTGGAGCAGTCAGTTTATTAGCTGAAACCCTTACACAAGAATCCGATCCTGAAGTAATAGCACGTTTATCAAAGCGACTAGAAGCTGAATCTCAACGATTAGGAAGAATAGTTAACGACATTCTTGATCTAAGCAGGATAGAAGGACAATTATTAGACGACAGAACCGCAATAGATCTTGAAGAAATAGTTGGAGAAGTGGTTGACCGTCTCTCAACAGTGGCAGACAACAGGAGAGTGAGAATACAAACACAAACTGCTTCAACTTTTATTAGTGGAGATCGCCTCCAATTCATAAGCCTTGTGCATAATTTAATTGAAAACGCAGTCAAATATTCCGAAGACAACGGTGAAGTGAAAGTTACTCTTGAATACATTAATGATGAAAAACCACTAGTGAAATTGCAGGTGCAAGATACTGGTATAGGGATTCCAGAACGTGAACAAGAAAGAATATTTGAACGTTTTTATAGAGTTGACCGCGCTAGAAGCCGTCAAAGTGGTGGAACAGGACTTGGTTTATCAATTGTCCGCAACGTCGCCATACAACATGGAGGGACAGTAGAGGTTCATTCCGTTGAACACGAAGGAACAACAGTCACTGTTCATATTCCAGCTCAAACTTTGAAAGAAAAAGAAAGAGCGGAACATGGATAAGAAACAAATACTTGTAGTCGAAGATGAAGATTCGTTTGTTGACGCATTAACAGTAGGTTTAGAACGCGAGGGATTTATAGTCAATGTCGCCATAAATGGGACCGAAGCTCTAAAAATATTTGAAGAAACCAAACCTGACTTAATTCTTCTTGACATCATGCTCCCAGAAATATCCGGAATAGATGTCTGCAGAGAAATCCGTACAAAGTCAGATGTACCAATCATCATGGTCACAGCCAAAGGAGAAGAAATTGACACTGTTCTCGGTTTAGAAATCGGAGCAGATGACTACGTAACAAAGCCTTACCGGCTACGGGAATTGGTAGCACGAATCAGATCAGTGCTTCGCCGAGCTGAATACACTAAAAAAACAAAACCAACATTAGGAAACCAAACAGACAACGACTCCCTACTTAAGGTAGGCAATGTTTCCGTTAATTTAAGTCGTCACGAAGTCTTAGTAGACGATCAACAGGTAATGATGCCCCTCAAAGAATTCGATCTTCTTGTTTTACTTATGGAAAACCCAAACCTTGTTCTAACTCGAGACACCATAATTGATCGAATCTGGGGATTTGATTATGTCGGCGATACCAAAACCCTTGATGTCCACATAAAGCGTCTTCGCAACAAAATCGAAGTTAACCATAAAGATCCAAAAAAAATTATCACTGTCCGAGGTGTGGGATACAAATACAGCAACACCTAATAGAAAGTAAGGCATAGTCTTAAGTTGTGGACTTAGATGACGAATCCTCCTTGAGGCCTAAAAAAGAAAACACACCGTCTGGTCTTTGGCTAACACCGTTTGCTCGATTAGGGCGAACCCACGCGTTCGGAACCATGTCCGATGCCATGATCGCAGTAGCTCTTGCCGGATCAGTATTTTTCTCGGTTGACCCAAGTGCTGCTCGTTGGCGGGTTGCCCTTTACTTAGTTCTCACTATTGCCCCCTTTGCAGTAGTTACTCCACTCATAGGTCCTCTAATTGACAGAATTTCTGGTGGCCGGAGAAGGATGATTCTTTTCACCACAATTGGACGAGGCGTTTTAGCATGGCTAATGACTCGCCACATTGACAGCCTTCTTCTATTTCCCGAAGCATTCGGATTCCTTGTTCTCGGGAAAAGCTATTCCGTAGCTAAAAGCGCCGTGCTGCCTGAGTTAGTGCGATCCGATCTCGGTCTCGTGGAAAGCAACGCCAAACTCAGTGTCGTTGGAGCATTGAGCTCTATGGCTGGAGCAGCAATCGGAGGCCTAGCTCTATTAGGTGGAGACGCTTGGCCAGCATGGGTAGCCGTATTCGGATTTGGAATAACAACTTTGTACGCGTTACAGGTACCAAAAACCGTCGTGGCCAAAAAACCAGCATCCGCTAACGAAATAACAGAACTTAAAACAGAAAGCATCGTTTACACCGCAGCAACGATGGCTTTCTTACGCGCAGCAGTAGGTTTTGTAACCTTTTTGCTCGCTTTCGAATTCCGAGGCGGTGACGAAGGACTATCACTAAGCGGCATCGGTGAAGCAGCCGGAGTAGCAACTGGCCATCTCCGTAATCAAGATGTTTTTGGAACCCCTGGAGCTCCTGCTTGGCATTTCGGAGTAGTTATGGTCGCAGCCGGACTTGGAATGCTCATAGGAGCAAATCTTGCACCACGCATGAGAAAAAGATTCATCGAAGAGCGAATAATCTTTCTTGCACTTCTCTTACTTTTTACCGGAGCTATAACCGCCGCATTCGCACTGGGAGTTCTCGCTGCCGTTCTTATTTCCTTTGTCACCACCATCGCTGGAGGCACAGCCAAATTAGCGTTCGACTCGCTCGTTCAACGTGACGCACCAGACGCAAACCACGGAAGATTCTTCGCAAAATTTGAAGGACGTTTCCAAATGAGCTGGGCAATAGGCGCACTCATCGCTGCTTTGGCACCCATACATCCCCACTGGGGATACGCCGGATTAGCAGGAATTTCTTCCGCAGCTCTTCTCTGGTATCACATCGCTACACAAGAGTCACGACGACGTGCTACCCCAACAAAATCTGATCGCCCAGACGGCCAACTACCGATTTGGGAAAGAGAAAATATAGATCCAGATCAATAGAGGCTTACGTATCAAGAAGTTCTGTTCTCGCTAACCAAAGACGAGGGTTCTCCACCTCATTTGGGGTGGGAAGACATCTTTTATCTTCCCATAATCTGAACAGATCATCGGCTCCACCCCATTTAATTACTCCACTAACGAAACTCGCGCCACGATCCACCTGATCTTGTGTGAGATTAAGTCCAAGAACTTTTTCAACAAACCGGTCTGCTTCACTAGTTTCAACACGTCGTCGACGAAGAGCCTCGGTGATCATTGAATAGTTCGGAACAAGACCTGTGCCTATCTCATCCATGAAATAGTCCACGTAACCAATCACTACCGCGACAAGCGCTTCAAGATGAGGAAGCAACTCTTCTTGATCAGCAGACCTTACGGCACCCAAAATAAATTGAGGATCAATATTTTCACCGATATTTAAAAGACTTTCAGGGTCTGGCGAAATTCCCATCTCATTTAATTGTTCCTCAAGCGCAGACGGGTCATTCTGAAAACTACTTGCATGACGTTTCAGAAGATCGCTAATTGCTTCATTAACATGAGCGACACCAAATAGTGCATGATGAAGCGACTCATGAAGACACACCCAAAGTCTGAGGCCGTCAACAGGCAAACTCCAATCCTTACCAAAATCACTAATATTCGGGTCAATCACGAGAAGATGATCTTCGTTGCGAGGGATTGGAAGATCGTAACTTCCGAGACTCCGAGTGGCGAGCCGCCCAACCATAGTCCCCGTCGTGATACTAGAAATTTGCGGAACAATAGCTGCAAATATTTCAGCAAACGCCTCCATAGCACCCTCAGGGAGCCCAAGGAAATCCTCACTTGGAAGATTCTCTTTAAGAGTCTCAGGATCAGGCATCCCCTCTTGTAAAGAATCAGTCATTTGCGAAAGTAACGGCTCGAGCGAACTAATGCTTCTTTCCGCCCACAAAGACCGGTTAAGGGGCTCAATAACTAAAGGATGACCACGATTAATTAAAAGACCAGTTTTATTCTCAACCTGTAATTGCGCCACTCTCGCTAATTGCTCATATTCCATCCGAGCAACTGGATCAATATTTGTTTCCGGTCGACCATCAGCAGCTATTGACATAGCCAAACGACGAGCATTTTCATTAGGGTTAATTTTTGAAATACCACTAAAATCACTTGACCCTATGACTTTAAAAAAATCACCCAACTGCTCAAACGGATTTTCATCAAATTCATCATCTGGTGTTTCGTTAATGTCCACAAAGGCATCGTAGAGCAATGAACACCCAGAAGCCTCGCGTTGTGGTCACAGGATCTACAGGAGCAGTTGGCCGTCAAGTATGTTCACGCCTCGCTGAAGAGGGATATCACGTGCTTGGATTAGATCGCCGATCCGGAATTTCTTTAAATCCAGAAGTCACATTACAAACCGTTGATTTAGCTGTTGCAGATCTACGGACACTTCTTACCGGCGCAGATATCGTCGTGCATCTTGCTTCCGGCGTTCAAGCACATGACGTTGAAGAAGACCCTGGACATAACATGCTTGCTGTCGCTGAACGACTATTAGCTGCCGCCGACACAGCAGGAGTCACTCATTTTGTTATCCGCTCCTCCGCAATGGTTTACGGAGCCTGGGAAGACAATCCTGTACCCCTTACAGAAGATGCAGAAATCCGCCCATGCCCAGGTTTCCGATTCGCTGAACACCGTGCCGCTCTTGAAAAAATTGCACGTGAATGGGCAGAAAAGAATAAAAAACGTTCTGTTTCCGTGTTACGAACCGCAGTCACAGTCGGAGAAGAAAGACCAGGTGGACTTGCAAGAGTTCTAGAGTCAGCAAAGAACATCCGCACAGAAGAAGGCGACCCCATGGGCCAGTTCCTTCACGCAGACGACCTCGCTGAAGCGGTTATTTGCGTAGTAAAAAATAACTTTGACGGACCAATCAATGTCGCCCCAGACGGCTGGATGTCCTCCGCTCTTTTAGCAGAATTAAGCGGCCCGGTACCGCGAATACGGGTACCGGCCTTTATCGCTCGACTCGCCGCATCAATAAGATGGCAAATCGGCTTAACAGACGCACCCGCTTCCATAGTGCCCTACACCATCTATCCATGGATTATTTCTAACGACCGAATCAAAGAGTTAGGTTGGGAAGCCCAACACACCAACGAAGAAGCCTATGTCGTTGGCTATGAACCTAAATTAAGCGATCAACTTAATGCCGGAAGCCGTCAACGCTTAGCGTTTATCGCTGCCGCAATAATCGTTGGATTCGTTATTTCCGGAATAGTACGAGCATTTCGAGAACCCAAGTAGGTCCCAAAAATACGTGGAGCCCTAACAATCGGGTCGTACGATGAAATAGATGTCAGAACTATTAGAAGAATCTTCAAATTTTTCATCTCTCACAGAAGATGATTGGTGTGCATTGCATGCCGAAGATCTCCCTGTTCAAGAAGCCCTTGACTGGGTCAATAAACCAGACTGCGGAGCAGTGGTGCTCTTCACCGGAAACGCTAGAGACCACGCCCCTGAACGACCGGATGTAACCGAACTCGCTTATGAAGCTTATGAAGAACAAGCACTTCCCAGAATGAAGGAAATAGTTAAAGAAGCACGGGCACGATGGCCTGAAATAAGAAGATTGGCATTACTTCACAGAACAGGAAAAGTCGAAATAAGCCAAACAGCTGTCATCGTTGTAGCTTCTTCCCCGCACCGCAAAGACGCATTCGAAGCATCTCGATTTTGCATAGACGCGCTCAAAGCAACTGTTCCAATTTGGAAGTACGAAAAATGGGGAGAAAATGAAAACTGGGGTGTGGACGCTCAACATGTCCTCAATATCTCCGAACTCCCACAAACCAAAGACAAGGCTTCCTTAACATGAGTTCTTCCATACTGTTTCTTGCCGGAGGAGTCGCTGTTGCTTTTATTGGATCAATTCTGGTTTGGGTAGTAAGCCGTCCACGTTCTCGCCCCCAAGATCCAAATGAACTAAGAAACACATTAAGAAATCTGCATCAAAATGGCACGAAGAGAAGTAGATCTGGATCTCCAGCTCAACCATCAAGCGTCCTACGGTCACATGAAGAATTATCCCAAGAACAGCCGTTTGAGAAGTAGGTAGAGAACATGGCACGAGATCTCGCTATTGACTTAGGCACAGCTAATACCTTGGTTTACACCCGAGGCGAAGGACTCGTTTTCGCAGAACCCTCAGTGATTGCTTTAAATAAACGCACCGGCGAAGTTCTCGCCATGGGGAATGAAGCATGGAAAATGATCGGCAGAACCCCGGGTCATATTGTTGCTGAACGACCACTTCGAAAAGGAGCAATAAAAGATTTCGATATCACCCAACGTATGGTTCGAGTCCTCTTCGAAAGAGTGGGAGTAAGCAGGTTTAACCGTCCAAAAGTTCTTATTTGCGTTCCTTCAGCCATTACAGCAGTTGAGAGAAGAGCAGTAACTGAAGCAGCTAGACGAGCCGGAGCTACTGATGCTCAACTCATTGAACAACCTCTCGCTGCAGCCATTGGAGCGAACCTTCCTATCAGTGAACCAGTGGGCAACATGGTGGTTGATATAGGCGGTGGAACTTCAGAATCCGCCATGCTATCCCTTGGCGGTGTTGTCGCCCTAGAAGCAGTTCGAGTTGGCTCATTCGATATAGACACCGCCATTCAAGATTATTTGAAAACAGAATATGGAATGGCTATTGGTGAACACACCGCAGAAGAAATCAAAATCCAAATAGGTTCAGCTGCCCCAATGCCAGTCGAGTTACGAGCAGAAGTGACCGGTCGAGAACTAATGACAGGATTACCTAAAAAAGTAATCCTGACCGCAACCGAGATACGTAAAGCAATTAATGAACCAGTAACAGCCATGATCGAATCCGCCGTTACGTGCTTAACACAAGCGCCACCGGAACTCGGTCAAGACCTCATTGCGCAAGGCATTCATTTAGTAGGCGGTGGCGGACTTTTAAGCGGATTTGATCTACGACTAGCTGAAGAAACCGGTGTCCCGGTTTATCAAGTTGAAGAACCACTTGAATGCGTAGTCCTTGGAGCAGGACAATGCATAGAAAGCTTTGAAGCTATGCGCGCAATGTTTATGGACTCAAGACCACGAAAAGTCGGTCGTTAGCAGCACTGTGTCTTCAGATCAAGAAAGAAGATCCTCGGCGGCTTGACGGGTTTGTAAATCTCGGTCTTCTATTTTTCGTTTCAGCGCTTCATCTACTTCTGGTCCCTCAAATGGAGCAAGAGCCAAAGTAGCTCGACGCCTAACATTCGGTTTATCCTCCAACGCAGCGAGGATTGCCGGTAAACCATCAACGTGACCAAGAGACCCTAAACATGCAACTGCAGCTTCCCGACAAAGAGAATCATCATGTTCAGAAGCAACGCTAATTATTTCATTAACTAATTCACCAGTGCTTCTATACGTGTCTCCGATTTCCCCAATAACCCAGCATGCCATTTCAACAACAAAAGATGAAGGGTCTTTCAACAATAGGAGAGTCTGATCTATCTGTTTTTGGCTAGACGGCAATTTAACCACTAGTTCAAGAGCACGCCTTCTTACATTTTGATTTTCATCAGAAAGGGCGTGAAAAATATTCTCCTCCGCGTCTAAATCCAATTGCAGAACAGCATTCAACGCCGCTTCTCTTAATTCAGGAACGTCATCATTCAGAAAAACGATTAGTTCTGAGTTCGTAAGATCTCCTTTTCCATGGCCAGCAAGGATAATTTCACGACGACGCTCAGAGACCTCTTTTGAAGGTGGCTCCTCTTTATGTACATATTTGTTCAAATTGGTTCACCCAATAAATTGTTCAAGCAAAAAACCAGAAGCGAAAAATATGACCCCAAGAACAGTAGCTATAGCCATACCGCCCCCAACAACGATGGCAACAATAAAAATGATGGATCTCAGACGATGCCACCACTGAATCTTCGCTTTCTTACCAGTGGCGACTTTTCTTGGTGGTTGAAACCAAATCCCAGTCAAAGCACCAATATTCCATTTTTGTTCTACGCCTTTCTCAACATCACCATCAGGAGGCAACCAGTTCCTACCAATAGTGTGCAAATCGTTTCTGTTTAAAAAAACGTCTTTTCTTCTTCTAACTATTGGTTTAGTGACAGGGAAAACGACTTGAATCATGGCAGGCTTAAAGAAATCAGTAAAAAAACGGATCCAAAAAAAGAAAATCAGAAAACTGACTCCGAAAGCAATAGATGACATGGAAGACAACATTAATGAAAAGAGTACAGGACACCATGTCACACCGGAAGAAATACCTACTGATAATGAGCAAATAAAAGAAATAACTGATCTATCAAATCAACGAAAATGGCCACAAATACTTTTCCTCATCGGCCTTGTCGTTGTAATTGTTATGTCTTTTGTCCAGTTTCCTTACTATGCGTACGCCCCAGGATCTGTTAATCCTCTTACCGAACGTGTAGCCATTTCTGGAACAGAGACATTCTTGCCAGAAGGAGAAATTTTGTTTACCACTGTTTCTCAAGATTCAGATGTCAACGGATGGGAATTTCTCCAAGGAACATTTGATGAGTCGATTCTGCTCATTGACGAAGATGTAATCCTCGGAGAACGAAACCGAAGTGAAGTCCGAGCGTTTAACTTGCAACTAATGAAATCATCAAAAATGACTGCAGTAGCTGTAGCACTTCGACACCTTGGCTACGAACCCTACATTGCAACTGGAGTCGGGATGGTAGAAGTACAGGGCCCCGCTGAAGGACTTCTCACAACTGATGACGTCATAACTGCAATCGCTGCAGACGACACACTCGATTTATCTAACTGGACAGAGTTGAACACTTCTGAAGAATTGATTTCACAACTCCAAACTTATTCTCCAGGAGATACTGTCTTCTTCAGCATTGAATCTGTCGATGGCGAAAACCAACGTCAAGTAGCTGTCGTTTTAGGCTCACGGCCAGATGATCCAGATGCTGCTTTCCTCGGAATTGGGGCACAAACTAGAATTGAAGATGCACCAGGCATGCCCTTCTCAGTTCATTTCGACACCGGTGCAGTAGGTGGTAATTCTGCAGGGCTATCTCTCACATTAGCCGTTCTGGACCTTGTAACTCCTGGTGAGTTAACCGGAGGATTGCGAGTAGCTACAACTGGCACGATTTCTCTAAGTGGAGATGTAGGACCAATCGGCGGGATAGTGCAAAAAACAATCACTGCTCGACGCTCTGGTGTCGACTTATTTCTTGTCCCAACAAATGAATTTGAAGAAGCCGCTAAACACGCAAAGAATATGAAGGTTGTGGCGGTAGCAAATCTTGAAGAGGCATTAGAAGCACTCACGGAAGCTGGAGGAAATGCATCAAATCTCTCTCTTCCAAATAACTAAAGTGGGCGTGTAGAGGGTCTTAATAGACCGGTAGGATTCAATTATGAATCTAGAAGGAACCTCTCCGCCTGAACCACCGAACTCTCCAAGATCTGGACCACGGATGCCCGGTGGTGGATTCCGAGGAACAGGCAGAGTCAGAGGTAGGGGATCAGGAAGAAACCCACGAAGAATTCGAACGATAGCCATCGGACTTTTTGCAGTCATCACTTTTGGGCTGATGTTTTTCCGTGGACTAGCGAGTTTCTACACAGATTTTCTTTGGTTCGATCAACTAGGACACGGTGATGTCTTTACTTCAGTATTTGGCGCTCAAATCGTACTTGTCCTGATCTTCACCTTCTTATTCTTTGCTCTCCTATTTGTAAATTTACGAGTAGCAAATCGTTTAGCCCCATCAATACGGCCACCCGGACCAGAAGAAGATATTCTGGGGCGCTTCCACGAACTTTTTGGCAAAAGAACATTACGCATTCAACTCATCCTTTCAATAGTTCTTGCGTTACTTATTGGAATTGGAGTATCAGGAAGATGGCAAGAATGGCTTCTCTTCACAAACGGGGTGGATTTCTCAGCAACTGATGCTCAATTTGGAAAAGACATTAGTTTCTATGTCTTCCAACTTCCCTTTTTAACATTTGTGGTTAATTGGTTTTTCCGAAGCCTTCTAATCGTATTTTTTATAACTGTCATCGCTCATTACGTAAACGGAGGTATACGTTTACAAACATCGGGCGACAGAGTACAACCAAGAGTTAAAGCACACTTATCAGTAATCCTCGCTTTCCTCGCCATAGTAAAAGCAGTTGATTATTGGTTCGCTCGCTTTGAACTCACCACTTCAACTCGGGGGCACGTTGACGGCGCAAGTTATACCGATGTCAAAGCACAACTACCTGCCACAAACTTATTGATCCTGATTTCGCTCTTAGCAGTTGTTCTTCTTCTAGTAAATATTCGCCGTAAAGGATGGGTCCTACCATCACTTGCCGTCGGCCTTTGGGCATTCGTAGCACTAGTGATGGGAAATATTTATCCAGCGGTTATACAA
>CACFCV010000001.1:0-167910 GCA_902564875.1 Actinomycetota bacterium | reverse complement strand
CAACTGACTATGTTTTTGATGGACGGAAACAAGGCCCTTACCTTGAATCAGATAAACCAAACCCCTTATCTGTGTATGGGAAGTCGAAGCTGCTCGGCGAAGAACTCGCAGGCGAAGCTGCACTTATTGTTCGAACATCCTGGGTTATGAGTAGCGATGGAAAAAATATGCTTAAGACTATTCTGCATCTGCTAGACGGAAAAGAAGATCTATTTTTCGTAGATGATCAAAAGGGATGCCCTACTTTCACTGATGACTTGGCTTTAACTGTTCTTTCTTTAATCGAAAAGGATCTATCCGGTATTTTTCATGTCACTAACGGTGGAGCGGTTTCCTGGTATGAGTTTGCTGTATCTGTAGCTCAATTTTTAAACGTAGATGTTCAGCGAGTGAAAGCTATCAGCACTTCTGAATTAACTCCTCAACGCCCTGCGGAAAGACCTGCAAATTCAGTATTGGCCAACCAAGCGTTATCCGATTCTGAATGTGAACTCCTTCCTCATCATCTTCTGTCATTAGAACGACTTCTAGAAAAGATGGATTCCAAGTAGGTTCTTATATGCAAACTATGAGAGACAGATTGTTCAGCATATTTGAAAGAGGTTTTTATGTTTAAGCGCGTAAATGCTCTTTTTGAGGCCCGTCAGCTTGTTTGGAATTTCACGTTAAGGGAGTTACGTACTAGATACCGAAGGACATTATTTGGATGGCTTTGGTCGCTAGCAACACCTTTAACTAGCTTAATAATTTACTCATATGTCTTTGGGACGCTGTTAAAAACTAGCGCTCCTCCCGGTGACCCGAGCGGCATAACTACATTTGGGCTTTTTCTTCTTAGTGGCTTGATTCCCTTTGGGTTTTTCTCTAGCGCTACTGGAGCGGGAATTAATGCGCTTGTAGAGAGTGCGGATTTAATCAGAAAGGTTGCTTTTCCTAGGGAGAGCCTAATCCTCGCGAAAATTTTGAACGCCGCCGTACAGTTCTGTATCGAAATTTTTCTTTTAGTTATTGTTTTCCTTATCGCGGGAAGCCCTCTTCTTCCCTGGTTGCCCGAGACTCTACTCCTAGTGCTGCTTTTTACAATTTTTACTACTGGGGTTTCCCTGCTGCTGTCCGTGGGAACCGTTTACCTAAGAGATATTCCTCATTTTTGGGGTATTTTCATCCAAATATGGTTTTTTGCAACCCCGATCGTTTATCCACCAAGTCTGCTTGAACAACATGTCCAAGGCCCGTTGAAATTAATTCTGGATTTAAATCCGATCAACCACTTCGTTGAAGCATTTCGGACAACTCTTTATGACGGGAAAGGGGTTAGTTTTGGGTCCCTGCTAATCCTTGTCGGTATTTCTTTTGGAAGTCTTGTAATTGGCTGGGTTCTCTTTGGACGTTTCACACACTCGGTTGCTGAAGACCTATAAGTCTTAGCTGTCTTCTATTTTGAATTTTCCGTCTAACCGGACAAGGTGAAGATCTGAGATCTCAGTTGGTAAAACATCTATTGTTTTGCATCGCTCCCACTGGTCATAACGATTAACTAATGTTTCGTCAGCTAACGCTACTGTTAATTCAAATTGTCCTCCGAGAAGTGGCATCTCTTCTGATAAAAAAGTAACGAGAGTTGATCCTGCCACTGCGATAGTTTTGATCCCTTTAAGTGCAGTGTTTGTGCTCCAGACACGTGTTCCCTCAACCGTGTCTAGTCTTAAACCAACTACCAAATCATCAACCGGCTGATTTGCTTTTATACGCGCCTTTATTCCGAATGGTCGGCCACTTCGTATAAATGCGGCTTGCTGTCCTGTTTCATCAACAACTTCAACATCTTCTACCCATACTTCACCTGTACCCCAGCGCGCTCTCCCACTTTCATCAATTTCCGCTGAATGAACTTCTGCCAAATACTGATCAATAGCTTCAGATGGAGTTCCTATAGTTCGAATTGACCCTTCATCAAGCCAAATTGCTCTATCGCAAACTTGACGTACTTGCTCTAAAGAGTGACTGACGAGAACAATTGTGCCACCTTGTCGTTTGAATTTAGCAAGGTGCTCAAAGCATTTCTGCTGGAATGCCTCGTCTCCTACTGCTAATACTTCATCGACTAGAAGTACCTCCGGATCAGCATTTGCTGCAATAGCAAACCCAAGCCTCACTGTCATTCCTGATGAATAAACCTTGACCGGACTTTCTATGAAATCTTCTAAGCCAGCGAATTCAACTATCTGATCAAACCGACTTTTGATTGTGTTTTGATCTAATCCGAGAATAGAAGAATTTAGGAAAATATTTTCCCTACCAGAGAGTTCTGGGTGGAAACCAGCTCCCAATTCAATTAAAGCTGAAACGCGGCCATCCACTGTTAAAGCACCTTGTGTTGGTTTGTAAATGCCGGTTAAACATTTCAACAACGTGCTTTTCCCACAACCGTTCGCACCGATTATTCCCAAAGATTCTCCAGGGGTGACTTCAAAAGAAACATCTTTTAACGCCCAAAATTCTTCGTATTTACTACGCCTGCGACTTACAAGTCTTGCCTTTAAAGATTGATGACGGTCGCGATAAAGACGAAACCTTTTCCAAAGCCCTTCTACGGTAATCAACCGATTTTCTCCTTTTCCCTATTTTCTGAGAAAACCTTCTTAACTCTCTCATCGAAAACTCGTCGATCAAAACTTAGTGCCCTTTGTTGAGCGTTGTTCTTCAGTTCCTCAAGATATTCCTGATCTTCTATCAAAAAAACTGTCGCATTGATCAATTCTTCTAATGAACCCCAATGAACTCCATCTATTTTATTTCGAACCGTTGCAGCAGGACCCCCGATTTCAAGAACTACAGGTACAGCACCAGCGGCCATAGCTTCAATAACTGATATTCCATAGTGTTCAAACCAGATCGGGAATCGACGTGCTGACTGACCGTACCCTGTGGCATGCCAGTAGATGGAGGCTTTGCTGTAAAGATTTTCAAGATCGTCTTGTGGCAAATTTACGTGCACATCTATAGGCAGCCCTTGAGCTGCTTTGCGTACTTTTAAATAGTAATCACGACCTATTGGAGCGCAACCCCCAGCCAAAACAAGTCTCCATCCATCGGCTTTCCCACTTTCATGCAGGGAACGAAATGCCTCCACAAGGTCTAACTGACGTTTACAGTGGCCGATATTCTCTGGGAAAAATCTTCCTACTGAAAGAATAATTTTTTCTTTACTTTCCGAAGATGTGGAGCAATTCATGGGCGGCCACAGTATCTCGCTCTCTCGTTTCCATAATCGTTTTGTCCACTCTGCGGAATACTCGGAAATTGAAATAATTTGTTGATAAGAATTTAACCATGACTCATTAAAGACTCGGCGTCTAAACGCCTGAGTAAATGGGACAATACGTGGGATTAAGGAAACAAAAGGAAGTGTGATTAGCCACAACGCTCTAAACACTCCAGATTTAATGTAGGACCGAAATCTTCGTGGATTTCTAGGAAACATAACTAGATAGATCCCGTTATCTGACCGATTCTCTGCTTTACTCATCCAAGTATGATTAATGAAAATATCAAAATCTTCGCTAACAATTGTTGCTTTATCATCACTGTCGACAGGCAAAAACGTGCAGTTTGATAAATCAATGTCGAGGTATTTAAGGAAATCTTCTTTTTTAGGTTCTACTGGCCCCAGTAAAGTCACTTGATCGTTTTGGCTCAGCACCTCAGCTAGAGCACCCGAATTGACTTCTCCTCCTCCCATTGTGTCCCAGTAAAGGTTATATATTCCTATTTTTCTCATCTGCTGCCTAATCCCGATTCATATGTAAATGACCGGTTCTTTAAATTTTTTGCTTTCAGACGGTGACGCAATGCTGCGGGGAATTGCTTCCAAAAACTTAATAGGTACCGAATCTGGTGTTTGACTTCTTGCTGCTTTGGGATCCGAAATTTGAGTAAGGGAACGAAGAAATCTTTTATAAGTATCTTGAAGAAGACGGCGTGCGCTCTTGCTGTCTCGATCAGCGTTACCTTAGCTGGACCATTTTTTACTAAAACGAGAAGTCGATTTCGGTCAACATAAAATCGGAAAAGTGGTGACCATTCTCCAGTGCTTTGTGCATGATGGTGACGCACAACCGCGGAGGGGACATAACAATATTTCCATTCTTTGAGTTGACCCCTCCACGAAAGATCGAAATCTTCGTAATAGAGGAACATTTTTTCATCAAAGACACCAACGTCTTTCAAGTAATCGGGGCGAAGCAAAACTGCTCCGCCGCACCAGGCGAACATTTCTTCAGGCTCATCAAACTGCCCATTATCAATTTCTCGAAATCCGCGGTCGCCTCCATGCCCTCCTGGGTGTATCTGGCTTCCTGCATTTTGAACAACATCTATATCTGCCCCGGATAAATCAACTTTTACCCATACCGGTTTAGAGCCAACTTGAATCTGGATTTTCTGATCGGCAGATTCAAGAAATAAGGAAGCCGATTCATTTCTTTTGACTTGAATCTCGGCTTCCGGACTTTCTAAGCCTTCTATTGAAACCAGCAGAGATGCATCTTTCTTGCTCCACACAGCAATCTTTTCTTCTCCAATCGGAGATTCATAGCCGTACCAACCTGCACCTAAGATAGGTGAGCCGTCAATAAATTTGCCGTCGGAATTCAAACGGAAATCTACTAGTCGAACCCCCAACTCTCGGGTGTCTTCATCTCCAAGTGTTCCTGCGTCGGGAATATTTAAGTTGATTATTGCTTTCTCGCCAGCAAACAGCATCTTTGGGCTTGCTGCGCCTAGTGCAGAATCGCTTTCTAACTTCTTCACCATCGGTTGCAGCCATCCAGGTTCTACGACTGCATCTGGGTTCACAAGCGCAACATAGTCAAATGATCCTGGTAATTGAATTCCAAGGTTACAGCCACCACCAAATCCTAAATTCTCTAAAGGCTCAATGACCTCTATCTCTGGCCACTTTGCACGAGTCGTATCAAC
Source organism: Actinomycetota bacterium (assembly GCA_902564875.1). Classification (GTDB taxonomy): domain Bacteria; phylum Actinomycetota; class Acidimicrobiia; order Acidimicrobiales; family MedAcidi-G1; genus MedAcidi-G2B. Next base: position 162,930 of record CACFCV010000001.1, on the reverse strand, counting down.
AACGTTGTCTAAAGATCCGTTATCAACCAAAACGATCTGGGTGCTGAGATCAGAATACTGATCAGCAACAAGAGCCTTTAGGCAAGCAAGTGTTAGATCGCCTCCATCAAAATTAACTACAACAATTCGAACTTGACAGCTATTTTGCAAAACGGCCCTTTAACTGCAAAATTCCTTCTTTGACTAAACGTAATGGCTTGGTCATTTTCCAAGAATTGGATTGAAGGATAGTTTCCAAATCAGATCTTTCTTTCTGAAATAGCCCTTGATAATGGTCCCGTTGTCCTTTGAACTCTTTAGCTAAATCTTCAGCTTGTTCTAATTCATTTTTGGTCTGCTCTGCTTTATTTTCCGCTTCTTTTTGTTTTCTCTCTGCTAAGTCTTTCAATCCTTCATAATGGTCGCGCTGCCCTGAGAACTCTTCGCTCCGTGTTCTTTCTATATCAACTAGGTCTGCTAAATCATTAAGAGATTTGTTGAACGCATCTTTTAGCCACTGGTCGGCGCTCCATCGATCTTCTTGAAGAGCATCACTAATCTGTGTTCTCTCTTTCATATTGTTCAGCTCAAACAATTCAGAAACTTCTTGGCAAACTGTTTCATAATTCATGTCTGCTGTTGCTTTTAGATCCGAGGCTGTGACTTCCAGTGCTGCTTGTGCCTGATCAAAGAGATCGTCTGAGTCGCTAACTAACAATCCGCCAGGGTCCCAGTTGTGGATGTATGTCTCAATTTTTGGAATTTTGAAACTAACTCTGGGCACAGAGTTTGCTATAGCGAGTATCCGCAAGTGGAGGCTTGAAGAAATAACTAATCCCGCATTAGCCACTACGGCTGCTACAGAATGCGGATTTGCTTCTAAAAGGACTTCAGCTTGGCATCCTTTTTTCAGAAGTCTCTGACGTAGCAGCACTGCTGATTTGAATGAGTCGTGACCTAGCGCTAACCCAGCGGGAACTATGACTATACGTCGATTGTTCATTGACTCTGCTAGGCAGCTCAGACCAGTTACGATGCGTTCTCCAAATTTATGCGCCACTGTGTCTGAGGCTTGAAAAACGATGGGGTTGTCACCTTGGTCTACATGATGGTCAGTGAGATGAGGGTAAAGAGTGACTATGCATGGAGCTACTTTCGATTCAATCTCTAACTCGGTAAGTGCTTCGTGCGCTGAGTGATCTCGGACAACAATTTTCATACCGGTTAATGTTTTCTTTAGATCAGTTTTTTGTTCTGAAGTAAGTGATTCGATCCCTGTTCCACCTGCGCCGTAGATAAATCGGTTTTCCCAACTAGATGCTCCTTCTCCATTTGGTAATAAGTAAGGGAAAGGCCGAGAGTTCTGATTTTTATACTCTGTTGAAACAAAAGAGTGTGCGATTTCCCAATCACAAGACAAAATATCGCCGCCAACATGGAGCACTGACCGTCCGCCTCTCTTGTGCCAACTTTCAATGGATTCCGCCCCAACTCTCTCCTCCAGATCGGACATTTCGGCATCTAGAGAAAGCCAAGGCCCTGCTTGTTCTTGAAGTAAACGCTCAAAACACCATGGCATCAGCAAATCACCCAAGTTATGCCTGTCTATGGCCCCAAATAATCCGAATTGGGAATCAACACTCATGCAGTAAAACCTCTTTAAATTAAGAGACTAGATCAATAGAACTATTACAAACTCTAGCGGAATGATGTACTTCGTTATTGACAGCATCAGTCTTTTGCCATTAAGTGCCCAGATAGCAACAGATTTAGATGCATAATGTTTGAGATGACTTCTACAACTCTTTCACCTGAAACCAGCGAAGAATCGACAAGCAAAGAAGCTAAATTTGAAGAAACTGCCTTCTTAGTCGTAATCCTTGGTTTAGCTTCCGTAGGAGGTGTTTCGTTGTGGACTGCTCAGATGGGATTCCACAATGGTTGGGTTGCGGTTGCCATAGGTTGCTTAATTATCGGACTATTGATCTGGGGACTGAGAAAAACCTTTAATTTTTCAGAATCGAGTTCTCGTTCCTTTATCTCAATAGGAATTATCCTTCTTTGCTCTCTTGTCCTATTTCTTCCAGGTTCTTTTTATATCTACGGGGATAAAGATCCAGGCGTGTACGTCATACATGCTTATTCGATCGCAGAAACTGGCGATGTGCTCATTCAGGACGACTTTGCTTCTGAAGGTGTGGGATTGCCTGGATTAACTCCTACGGGAAATGGGTTCCGTTTTCCTGGATTCTGGTATGCGAATTCAGGTGACGCTTCTCTAATTAACCCACAATTCTTTCATTTTCTTCCTGCCACTCTGGCTACTGCTTTTGATGTTGGGGGATGGTCATTGCTGCTGCATTTCAATGCAGCAGCAGCTGCTCTATCTGTTGCCGCCGCCTTTCTCGTAATGAAAAGGGTGTTTAGCTCACGTGCTGCTTGGCTTGCCAGTGCCTTACTAGCCACAAACATGATCCAAGTCTGGCAAGCAAAATACCCGACAACGGAAATCTTGGCTCAACTGTTTTTGTTTGCTGCGATTCTGGCAGGAGTAATTGCATTTGACTCGAAGCGATCTTTCTATGCCGGTGTGTGCGGATTTTTGATATCAATGATTTTTCTTGTCCGCCCGGATGGATTTCTTTTCGTTATTCCTGCTTTATTCGCTGTTGCGTTCATATATGGGGCAACTAAAGCAGACTTCATTTCAAAATGCTTTGCTTTTGGACTGGTCATTCCGCTTCCTTTAGCCTTCTATCAAGCACACTTTAGAAACGTTCGATACTCAACAAGTACTGAAGTTCCTTCACTGCGTCTTTTCCTTCTTGCTTTTTTAGTTTCAGGAATTGGTGCATTGTTGTTAAAGAAATCTGAATCTATAAAGAACTTCTTTAATAAGTCCAAAGGAAAAATATGGGATGGATCTGAACCATCAAATGGGCTAAAAACTTTTTCCTATATTTTGATCTCTGCTCTTGCAATTTTCTTTCTTGTTCGGCCACTCCTTTTAGGGGAAGACTTTTCCTATTTTGGACGCACCTACGATGAATTAAATATTTATCGTTTAGCTCTTTTTGTTCCAGTCCCTATACTCATTGCTGCTTTCGTTGGGCTCATAATCTGTATCGCTAATTGGCAATGGCGGCATTGGATCTTTATCGCTCCCGGGCTGCTAACTCTTCCTGTTTACCTTTACCAAGCCCGTGTTTCCCCGCGTTTAATGTGGTGGACACGCCGTTACGCCCCAACCGTTGTTCCTTTACTGATTTGTCTCGCTGCTGTCGGAATCACTTGGCTGATGTTTCAAAGAAAAGGCAACAAAAATCTAAACCTGACTTTGGGCAGTGTTTTTATTGTTGCTGCTCTCGCTCTTCAGCTCTTCCAATCGGTTCCTCTCAGTGGTCATCGAGAGATGGCAGGGGCTCACTCTTTTAGCAGCGAAATTAAGTACCACACCGAGGGAACTGAACCGGCATTACTTTGGGAGAAGCCACAAAAGAACGACATGCTTGACCCTTCGCGAAATCTTTCATCTGCTCTATGGGTGGTATTTGATCGTCCAGGTTTAGTTCTCACTAAGGAAATTGATCAAGAACTGTTAGAGAATTATGCAAACAGCTACCAAAGCCGCACGTTGTATTACTTGAGCAGATCTAAAGAAATTGATCCCCTCATTGTTGAGAATTCTCTTGTTTATATTGGTTCGGTCTCTGGAAATCTCACTTATTGGGAGGAGAACTGGGGAAGTAGTTTGAGCCCGCCCTCAACGGAAAAAAATCGTTCTTACGAGCTTCATATCTGGTGGGTTTCAGGAACGACTCACCCTTCCACTAGTTACTCTGCGGACGCCTGAGCTAAAGCAATAAGAAACACTAAAACTGATGACGCAAATTTTTGTGCTTCTGCTCCTGTAAGTTCGAAAACCTGTGCAACAGATTCCATTGCCTCTTGTGAGCCATCTAAAGCAAAGTATGGGGTCCTTATCATGACTCCCTCATCGACTACTGGAGGAGTTTCCATTGGTTCGATTTCTGAACTATCTCCGACTAGCGCTAAAAGAAAAGCCACCATACCTACCGCTATTGATTGAAGATCTTCTTCTGATACTTCAAGATAGTCAGCGGCCATTTGCAACCCAGATAGTTCCTCTGCGCTATACCCGGTAGATACTCGATATTCGTCATAGCGTTGTTCTGGAAAATTTTCAGTGGCATTTGGGGGTCCATATTCAATGGTGTACCACTTAGATTTAAGACCAAATTCCCACTGAAAGTCATATCCGCTTACGGTGACTGTTTGCCCTGACCGAGTTCGAAGTTCAAGATCTTCTACCCTTCCCCCATCGTCACCAAATCCATCGCGGCTAACCACAACTACTTCATACAAATCATTTATGCTGTAAGCATCTAAAACTTCAGACAAAGATAAGTTTTCTGTCCATCGATGAACTGGATTAATCGCTACGTCATCCCCGTCATCTGGCACCCCTGGGAAGTCAACAGTGATGGTGTGCCCTCCTGTTGAAGCTGAAAATTCTGTACGTGCAACTTGGTCTCCCCACATGCGCACCAATCCTGCTGTTGCTTCTATCGCTGCATCGGTTCTGCTATCTTCGTTGCTCCACTGACTTCCTCCACTACGGCTTTCTCGCCCTTCATAGACCTGACAACTTGTGGTATCACATGTCTTAGCGTAGTTATAACGATTTTCAGCTAACGAATAGGACCGAGCAGCAACCGCCTGGACCTGTAATGCTTCCACTCCAGCACCATCACCATGATCAGCCCAACTTGCTGGCATTTCTCGCGGCACTACTGATCGCAGATATTGTTCAAGCGGTAATGCATTTACGGTTCTTTGATTCCCCTCGTAGCGGGCCGCTCTGATTTCTCCGCGATACCAAGTAGCAGTATTTGAGCCTTCGCATAGTTGCAAAGTCACATCAAGATCTGCGTCATCTGTATCTATGACTGTTAGAACAACTTCTGTAACGTCAACTGCAATGGTTTGATCAGACACCCCATCAAATGCATCATCAGAGTTCGCATCATCTACTGAAACGACAACAGAAACTGTCTGAACCCCATCATCGCTGTTGTCTTCAACCCCTGTAAGTGTCACTGTCTGTGGCGTATCCCAATTTTCGGGACTGAAAGTCAGAGACGAACTTACGGTCACTTCATTTGTGTCACTTGAGGTCACCGTCAGCACCACATTTGATGTTGGCTGAGAATCTAGAACAACTGTAAAAGTATCAACAGTGCCTGATTCATCTACAACTGTAGAACCATCAGTTTCAGCAATAGTAAATCCTGCATCTAGGCTTTCTTCCGGTGGAGCTATAAAACTACTGCCACTCTCTGGTGGGGCGTAGTGGGCTGAACGAATTCTAACGATGGGGCTTTCGATATTTATACCGGTGTCAGTAAAAGAACTCCCGCAATCAGATCCCACGGAAATGGAATAACGGTCAAGATTCCCATCAAGAGTTACTTTGACTGCTTGATCGTCTAGCTCTATCCAATTGCCGTTTTCGTCTCCTACTACGAGGATGGCGTTTTCAACGTAGACCTTGGTTGATGAACCATCGTGCCCTCTTAACCTAACGGTCATTTCTTGTGGGTCTAGAACTGATGCAGTGGTATTCCCGTAAAAATGATCAAGAATTTGATCTCTCGTCCATCCTTCGTCTATCGCATAGCCAAGAGAGCCATACTGGCCCATTCCGCGTCCGTGCCCCCATCCTCGACCTTCGACAATAACGTCGCCATAATTCGTGGTATGACCATCAACGCCAGGAATAATGAGCTGTTGCCCCACATAAATAATGTCATTGATATCTAAGTTGTTAGCGTCTAACAAGTCTTGAAGTGAAACACCAAAATCCTGAGCTATACCAGAAAGTGTGTCTCCGGAAACTACTACATAAGTAGTGTCTGCCCCAGCGGGGCTGGTTGACAACACTGTACACAGCAGAGCTAAAACAAGCATCAACACGGACCGGCGCGTGAATTTCCTTTTATCTCTTTTTCTCATTGGTGGTACGTCTTCCGCTCTACTCTGCACTAAAGAACTAAATCTTTTAACTGTTGGCTCCACCCATAGTTAAGTCTAGAGAATTAAAAATATGAATGGAAGTAGGGTCTTAGTTCTTCACTTCATTTGTGATGCTTTGCTTTGAAAGCGTTTTCTTCAGCAACACAAACATCAGCAATGAGGTAGTAAATACGGTGACAATCAAGGCGATTTCGACCCTCAAGAAAAGGTTATCTTTGGCTATTAGAAGCGATATGGGAAAAACTACAACACCTATAACCCATGCAGACGCCATTCTTCCCTGTGCTTTACACGCAATCAAAGCCTGGGTGAGTGATAATGCGATCATCAAACCTGCACTTGAACAGGAAAGAAGAATCATGTCTCCACGAGACACTCGAAAACCTTCTCCAAAAGCAAGAACCACTATTTGAGGTCCGATAATTGCCATAAATAAAACAGCGGCTATCCCTAACCCAATCACCAAACTCAGCAGCCGTTTCAATTCTCTCCATAGTTCAACAAATTTTCCTTGACCAACTAATCCAGATAACCGCGGAAGAAGAGCCGCTTGAACTGCTTGAAAGAAAAAAAGCGGGACTCGAGCTACTAACAGGGCGTTAAGAAAACGTCCAGATTCGTCTATTTGTTGATCTGTAGCCAGAATTTGCACTGCTAAGGGGCTCGCATTTAAAACTAAGGCTGTCGCAACTGAAGCAACCAACAACGAACCCAGTGCCCGAGAAAGGTCTCTTATCTCTGCTTTAGGCCCGGGTGTAAGTATTTCCTTCTGTTTTGCGGTTGCAAGTACTATCCCGATGAATGGAGCCAGTCCGATAGCTATCCCATAGGCTCCAACATTTTTTGTTGTGAAAATCAAAACAGCAGAGACTAAAAGGAGTCTCCCAATTCCCTCTCCAATTACATAGCGTGCGTAGCCATTAAAACGACCAAGGCCCGCAAGTGTTCCTTTGACTAGATGCGCTGTTCCTAACCCAGTGACGACTAAGAGCAGCCCAATGAATAAAGCTGTTTCACCGTTAAAGAATTCTTGCGTGAACCAAGAACTAGCTATTAACGAAACAACTAGCAGGAAGCCCGCCAATGTTGCCCCAAGTTGGGCAGCCAAACGGATTACTGGTCCTACCCCTTCTCCTCTGCTAGTTCGACTTGCAACTATTCGTGCTGTTTCTTGTTCTAGAGGCAAAAAGAATCCAATTCCGAGAAGGAAACTCAACGCCCATAAGAGAGCAACAGGAGAATAAGCATCGGCTCCGAGGTCGCGTGAAGAGATTGTGATGAAGGCATAAGCAGTAATTCCGTTTACTAGAAGACCGACACCTATAGAAATCGTCCCTTGAGGCAGACGTTGAATTAAGCGACTAAATAACCCTTTTTGAAGGATTGTTTTTTTCTCCATTTAACTTGCCGTTGGAGGATGATTGGCAGTCGAAGGCGGGCAGGTTTCGTCAGCTTCTACTATTTCGATTGAGCCACGATTTTCCCAAGTTATTTCGTTTGCCGGATCTTTTTTGACTTCGTATTCATGGAAAGTCATTTCAAGTGAATTAAAAACAACAAGTCTGCCAGACAATTTTTCACCAATGCCTAGTACTAGCTTTATAGCTTCTAGCGCTTGTATAGAGCCGACTATTCCTGGGAGAACTCCTAATACGCCGGCCTCTGCACAATTGGGTGCAACATGAGAAGGAGGTGCTTGAGGCTGCATATCTCGATAGGTCACACCTTCACGGGGGTCAAAAACTGTTACTTGGCCTTCAAATTGAAAAATTGAACCGTGTACTACAGGTATTCCCAGCTTCACTGAAGCATCGTTTAATAAATAGCGAGTTGGAAAATTGTCAGCTCCATCTACAACTACGTCGTAATTTTCGAGAACTTCTAAAACGTTTTCTGCGCTTAGTCTGGTGTCATAGGTGATTACGTTGACATCTGGATTAAGTGATTCGATCGTCTCCTTTGCGGAATCTACTTTTCGCGCTCCTATGCGATCCACATTATGAAGTATTTGTCGTTGGAGGTTTGATTCATCTACGACGTCCATATCGATGATGCCGAGAGTTCCTATGCCAGCTGCTGCTAAATACATGGCTGCTGGAGAACCAAGACCTCCAGCTCCTAGTAATAAAATCTTGGCGTTGAGTAGTTTGAGTTGACCTTCTTCCCCCACTTCAGATAGTTGGAGGTGTCTTTGGTATCTGGTTCTTTGATTTGATACGAGGGTGTAGGGAGTTTCGCAATCAAATCCACTTTGCTTCCATTGGTTAAAACCTCCGTCCATTGAAACAACGGTGGTGTATCCCATCTGGTTAAGTGTTTCCGTTGCAAACACTGACCGAACACCGCTGGCGCACATCACTATTAGCGGTTGTTCGTAGTCGGGAATGTGGTTCTCTATGTTTGATTCCAATATCCCTCTTGGAATATGTAATGCACCTGGGACACTTCCTTGTTGATATTCTTCCGGTTCGCGAACATCTAAAACTTTGTAACCCTGTTCCAGCAACTTGAGTGCCCCAAAAGCATCTGTTTCTTCAACACGGCTTTTTGCGTCTATTAGTATCTGATGAAATGACGACATGGCGAAAGTCTAATTTCTTTATTTTGAATCTTGTTCTTTTAAAATTAATGGCAGAACTTCACTGATGGACCCATTCACAACTACATCAGCATAAATATCCATTGGTGTTGGCTCTCCATTTAAGATCACAATCTTAATATCTCTCATAACCGCTCCTTCAATGACTGAAGCGACAGGGAAAACTTGCAAACTAGTTCCAATAGTGAGAAGTAAATCAGAAGAATCAAGAGCTTCTAACATTCTTTTTAAATCTTCTGGAATTAGATTCTGGCCAAAAAGTATGGTGGCGGTTTTAATTAACCCTCCACATTCACAGTGTGGATCTTCTTCCCCTTTTCGCACTCTTTCTAAAACTGGTTCAATTTTGTCTCGCCAATCGCAAGACAAACAGACCGCTTCTTGAACATTGCCATGAATTTCTACAACCTTTTTCGGGTCACTACCGGCAACTTGGTGAAGCCCATCAACATTTTGCGTGACAATGGTGTGAAGTTTGTCTTGCTTCTCCAAATTCAAGAGGGCTATGTGGCCTGCATTTGGTCTTATATTTGGCCATAGTTCCCCGCTGGCTCGAAACCGCCAATTATATTTTCGAATTTCTGGGTCGTTTACGTAGTAGTCAATATGAGATGCTTTCTCCAACTCAGGATTTTTTGTCCACACCCCGTCCGGTCCTCGGAAATCAGGTATGCCACTGTCAGTAGAAATTCCGGCGCCGGTTACAACTAATATTTTTTCAGCGTCTTGCACCAAACGTGACGCCTTTAATACTGCGTCATCTAGTTCGTTCTGCATGTACCCTTTATTTTTCTTCAATTTCGGGCTTATGGAAATTCTGAGCCAGATCTACTAAAAGCCGCACACCAAATCCTGTTCCACCTTTGGTTCTTTCACCATCTGACGAATCAGAGAAGGCTGGTCCAGCTATATCTAAATGAGCCCAAGGTATTCCTTCTGCAACAAACTCACTGAGAATAAGGCCAGCAGTAAGCGTTCCCCCGTAGGAACCACCAATGTTTTGCATATCCGCAACTGAAGATTCATACATTTTTCTATAATCAGGAGGAAGAGGTAACCTCCAAACCCGATCTCCAGAGGTTTCCGAAGCTGTTTCTACTTGTTTTAGAAAATCATTATTATGGCCCATGAGACCAGCAATATGTGGCCCTAGTGCGACCATGCAAGCACCAGTGAGTGTGGCAAGGTCAATCATCGCATCTGGCTTAGCTTCAGAAGCGAAAGAAAGAGCGTCCGCTAAAATTAGTCTTCCTTCTGCATCTGTGTTAAGGACCTCGATAGTTTTTCCGTTACGAATTTTAAGAACATCTCCAGGTCTTGTTGCATCTCCACCCAACATGTTGTCTGTCATCGGGATGTAGCCTTTTACTTTGCATTTAGGAGCCAGCGTGGGAAGAGCTGACATAGCAGCTGCAACCGCTGCAGCACCCCCCATGTCCATTTTCATATCCATCATCCCTTGAGCAGGTTTGATTGAGAGCCCCCCTGCGTCAAAAGTGATTCCTTTACCCACAAAAGCCAACGTTCCTTTTGTCTGTCCTTTTGGCGTGTAAGTCAGTTCTACAAAACGAGCAGGGTTGGTTGAACCACGATTAACTCCTAGTAGTCCTCCAAATCGAGCTCTTTTGATTGCCGCTTGATCCATTACTTTGACTGAAAGACCTTTTGCTCTTGCCATTCGGACTATTTTGTTGGCAAATTTGGCCGGGGTTAAACTTCCTCCGGGTTCGTTTACAAGATCTCGAGCAAACATTACCGCTTCAAGAATGGCGTTAGCTTCGTCTAAACCTTTTTTGGCAGCCGATGAAGTAGATCCTGTTAACACCACTTTTCTTAGTTGTGTTTCACTTTTTTTAGATTTGTACCCAAATTCGTATAAAGCTAAACCCATACCCTCCACGACAGCTCGTGTTGCAGATTCGGTGGGGAGGTTAGAAGCATTTACAAGGTCGCATGCAGCTGATTTATATCCTTTTATTGCTCGAGCTAATGCTGCTGAAGCTGCTCTTAATTCAGACGTACTCAATTTTTCAACAGGCCCTAGACCAACAGCGGCAACAACTTGTTTACCTTGGGGCACTATCTGTATTTGACCTACTTGTGCTTTGAAACCAAGTGTCTCCAAATCTATTGTTAGATCTGTTTTACATGCTGGATCTTGAAAACCTTCTTCTGTGACTCCAAATGCTGCAACTTCTACATTGGCGGGTGTTTTTCTTCCTAAAGAAAAAGAAATAGTCATAACGTTCCTCTCTTATTTTTCATCTGATGCCGCTATTGATCGAGCGGTTACTGCTGTTCCTTCTTGCCATCGTGCTAGAGACCATAGGAGATCTGAAAGTCTATTCAAATAAGGAATCACTTTCGAATCTTCTCCCAACTCGACCTCTACTGACGCTCTTTCTGCTCGGCGAGTAATCGCACGAGCTAAATCAAGGCGAGCGGATATCTCATTCTCACCTGGTAGAACGAAATCAGTTGGCATTTCAAATCTTTCACTGACTTGATCAATGATTTGTTCTAAATCGCTCACATTCTCTTCGGTGATACAGTTACCTGCTTCATTCAGTTGGCTGATTTGTTCTGGGTTGCAAGCTAATTCCGCCATAATTTTCCATAAATCGCCTTCAACAGAAAGAAGGATCTCTCCTAACTCTTTCTCTTCTGCCCCATGGGCTATAGCTCGCGCTAAACCTATTGCCGCTTGTGTCTCATCAACATCGCCATAGGCAACGGGCCGCGGATCATTTTTCCCAACTCGGCCTCCATAAAGGAGTCCGGTTGTTCCATCATCACCTGTCTTTGTATATATCTTCACATCTTTACCCTAGGCCAGAGAGGCACGAGCGACTAAATCCATCCCAAAAGCAGTGAGAATTGCTAAGTAAAGGAGGCCTGTGGCTGCCATAACCGCAGAATACTGGCGTTCTTTTAGCGCAGCTCGTGTAACGAAGACCAGAATGATTGTTGTAACTACACAGGCAATCCAAAACCAACCAAGCATTCCGTTATATCCGTCATCAATACTTCCGTTTATGACTGAGACCATTCCTGTAGGCCATAGAAGAACTATCAATTCAAAAGGCCAAATGTATCCTGTCCATTTCACGAGTTCATTTAATGGGCCGCGTGGTAATCCTGGCTGAACAAGGTACCAATGACCAAGCAACATGGCATCTGTTACCGCTCCTAAAAAGAAAGCGCCAATAAGCGTACGAGCGATAGCCAAAAGAGCAGGGTCGCCAGCATCTATGCCTGCAATAACTAAGGCACCCAAGCCAAAAAATGGGGCTACTAGATCAAGAGCTGGTGGATATTCTGGACCTTCTTCAAAAGTTCTTTTAGCTTTATCTATTCCAGTCATTGCTGCTACGCGAGCGGTGCGTTGCTCTTCTGTTCTTCTTTGATTAGCGACACCGGCTTTCCTTCGTATGACTGAAACGATCATTGCCGCCACAACAGCTGCCAACATTCCTAAAGAGAAAATTTCACGTAAAAGAAGTTCTCCCTGAGCAAACCCAGCAAAAATTGATCCTCCGAGCACTATTCCAAAGGTGATTCGGATTGTCCATCCATACCCGATTCCTACTTCTCTTCTTTTGCCAGTAAGCCAAAGGAAAAAGAGGCTTCCAGTTGACCATTGAAGTAAAACCGTTGCGGCGTCTAAATCAATCATTTAAACCACCTGCTCTTATTCCAAAGTTTCTTTACAGAATTCATGCCGCAATTAGAACTTGAACAGTGAATGCTACGAGGAGCACTAGACCGCATAGTAGTGCTGTGAAAATCAGAAACCGTGTGCTCACACGTCTGACCGTATCCGGCATAGAGTATTTGTGTGCGTTTACGGCCAGTACTTATATGTTTATCTTTCATCTTCATCATTGCTGCAACTTTGAGTTGCAGCAGAGAAACCGATCAGAGTCAGACTGTAAACCTCTCTATTCCAAAAATTTTGAACTTTACTTCGGTTCAAGTTGACGGATCAGAATTTGATGTCGCAACGCTAGGTGGTGAAGATGTCTTATTTTGGTTTTGGGATCCAAATTGAACGATTTGTCGCCGAGAAGCCCCAACGGTCGCTGAGGCAAATACCTCTATTAAGGATCTAACTATTGTCGGTGTTGCGCGTGAAGGTGACGGGCTTGACATTGTTTCTACCGCTTTGAATGAGTGGGGTTTAACTGGGCTTATCAACTTGGTTGACTTAGATGGTTCTGTATGGGAACGATTCGGAGTATTTGGACAACCGGCAACTGTTTTAGTGACTACTAACGGTGATGTAACCGGCCATATGGGTGATTTAACTGGCGACGCTTTCAAAAAATTCGTTGAAGCTAACCGCGAAGCCTGATCTAGTCCACATCTAATCTTTCTCGTTGTTATAAGTTGCGGTAATGCGTGTACTTTGTGTTTTTCTTCTTAGTTGTACCATTATTTCTTCTTGTGGAAACAACCCAGAAATTGGCCAAACATCGGTTTCAGGAGATCTCACAACTCAACGTGTTGAGACAACTACGACAACTACGACAACTACGACAACTACGACAACTACGACAACAAGTGTGCCGGTTAATGTTTTACGAGTCGAAAGAATTCAATATGGAGATGGCCTTTGGAACGCCGGCAACTTACGCATACCTCCTGGGGAAGGACCATTTCCAGTTTTAGTTTTTATTCATGGAGGCTTTTGGAAAGCCGGATTCAACGAAACGCTCATGACAGGTCTTGCCGATGATGCTGCTAACCGTGGAGTAGCGACTTGGAATTTTGACTATCGGGCTGTTGGGATCCCAGGCGGTGGCTACCCCGGAACCCTTGAAGATGTAGCAGACGCAATTGATTATCTAACTGAGTTGGACGAACCTTTAGACCTTGATGATGTGACCTTTATTGGTCATTCTGCGGGCGGCCACTTAGCTCTTTGGGCTGCAGGCAGATCAGGGCTTGGTGAGGAAGATCCAGGCAGTAATCCAAAAGTTCTTCCCCACACCGTTGTTGCTCAAGCTGCGGTTGTTGATTTATACGTTGCAGCAGAAGAGAATCTTGGCCGTGGCGCTGTTCAGGCATTTTTAGGTGGCGGACCTGAAGAAGTACCTGAACATTATCGAGTGGCAACACCTGGAACTACAGAGGCACGAATTATTGCTGTTCATGGCCGCTATGACTTGACAGTCCCAATTAGCCAAAGTGATTTTCTTGTTGATGCCGAAGGCATTTTTAACGACACCGCCACGCATTTTGATATTTTGAATCCTCGCCATGACTTGTGGATTCGAACATTGAATGCATTGGATATCTCCTAGTTCTTGATTGGAATCAGAGGAGAATCTTGTCTCTCCCACTAAGTTTCTAGGCGTGAAACTCCTTATTCGTTTACTTCTAACCCTTTCTTTTCTTATTGGGTGTAGCGACACTATGAATTCTGGGCCCGCCTCTATTAGTGGCAACTTTGAAGAAACGCCTTTAGCTACGGTTGAAATACCTGATAATGCAATTGATTACACAGGACAAACCGAAGTTGTTATCAGCATTGAGGACAACGTTTTTTATGATCGTGTAATTACTGTCTCCACTGGCACAAATATCACTTGGGTGAATAACGGACGCAATCGACACAATGTGATGCCGTCCCTTGAAGAAGGTGAACCCGGATGGTTCCTCGGATTGAATGAAGATCTGTTTGATGAGGCTGGTTCCGCTTCTTTACAATTCGAACAAGGCGGCTACTTTCCTTATTTCTGTACTTTTCACGGCACCGCCACTCGTGGTCAAACAGGTCAAATTTTTGTGATTGCGGGCTGAGGTCGTTCTCTCTCTGCTAGATGCTCTAAAGTAAAGAGCATGAAAACTCACAAAATTTTTGCAATCATTTTTTCATTGGCTTTTATAGCTTCAAGTTGTGGAGGGAGTGACTCTTCCTCTGGATCAGCTTCTGAGGCTGAAGAGACTGCTGAAGTAGTTGAAACCACAGCTGCCGTAGCTGAAACTACAGCTGCCGCAGTTGAAGAAAGCGAATCGGACGATGGCGTCGATTTGGATTCTCGGGCGGCACTTGTGGGTTTCATTGACGCTATTACCGGAGAAGAGCTCGGTTTCGTTAATGCAGACTATTCAGAATGCATTGTTGATGCCGTGTCTGAAGCTTCAGGTGATGACTATGCAACTATGTTGGAGAATGCTTCCACTGACGACGATGCCTATTCAATGGAATTTGAAGCGGCTGCTATCGCATGTGTTTCGTTTCTTTCCGATGAAGAGTTTGAAATACTCGCCGGGGACGCTGGGGACGCTTTACCTGATGCTCTGAGGGTCCCAGATGATTACAGCACTATTCAAGACGCAGTCGATGCAGCGGCACCTGGTGATCTGATTCTTATCGCTCCCGGTACTTACTATGAGTCAGTAATCGTAGAAACCGATGACATAGTTATTCGCGGATTAGATCGAAATGAAGTAATTATCGATGGTCAACATGAACGGCCTAATGGGTTCATAGTGTTCTCAAATGGTGTTGCCATAGAGAATTTGACTGTCCATTCACATACTTCTAACGGAGTTTTCTTTACTGGTGATTACGGAACAGACATCATTGTTGATGGCTATCGCGCCTCTTACGTAACGGCTTACAACAACGGCCTTTACGGAATCTACGCATTTAACGCCCAGAATGGTGTTTTCGAGCATAGTTATGGAAGCGGACACCCTGACTCCGGTTTTTACATCGGTCAATGTAACCCTTGTAACGCGGTAATCGACAACGTGATTAGTGAGCACAACGCACTTGGGTATTCAGGAACTAACGCCAGTGACAATATTGTCATTATGAATTCTATTTTTAGACATAACCGCCTAGGTGTAGTACCTAATACTCTTGATTCAGAAGAGTTAGCGCCACAAGGAAATATCACTGTTGTAGGGAACCTTGTTACCGACAACGGAAATGAAGACACACCTCGGCGAAGCGCCGCTTGGGATGCAGGTTACGGTGTGGGGATTGTAGTTGCGGGCGGTAACGGAAACTTGATCTTGCGTAACCGAGCAGAAAATAACTCGTACGCGGGAGTAGCTGTTGCATTTTTCCTTGATGAGAACCTCTGGTGGGCAAGAGACAACACTGTTAAAGAGAACGTGATTTCGGGAAGCGAATATGACTTGGCTTACGTAGGGCTTCCAGCAGAAGATGGAACATATCCTTCAGACGGAAACTGTTTTGCCGACAACACCTTTGAGACTTCTTTACCGTTAAATATTGAAACAGCTTTCCCGTGTGAAGGGCCTTCAACAAACACTGAGGACATTGCATTCCCTAACATGGGAGAGTTTGAATCAGTAGATTACAAAACAATGCCAGTTCCAGAAGAACAACCTTCTATGCCTGATGCTGATACTGCCGAGGGAGTGCCTGCCGGGCCGCCACCATCAATTGATATTGATAATATTGGTGTCCCTTCTGCAGAGTGATCTCTCAGGCGGGTAACCGCCTACTACAACTTTCGGTAATCGCAGCCCTGACTCTAGGGCTGTGGTTTCTGATATCAAGACCAGACACCCCATCACTTAACACTGCTCCTCCTGAACTTTTTTTAAGAAGCGGTGGTGAAGGAACAACGATGGCTTCGAATGAGCGAGCTTTCAGTCTGTCGAATCGAGCGATGGGCCTACCCGAACGCATCAGATTTGCCGATGGGGACGTTCCATTTGAGCACATTTGGAGCATGGAAGAGGGGCTCGGGGATCCGAGAAATGGGAACAGTTGCTTAGGTTGCCACATAAACAACGGACGCTCTGTTGCTCCAGACGGATTAGTAAGAGCTTCTGGACCGACACTCATGGTGAGTCTCGGTGTTGACGATTCAGGGGCGATGATTCCGCATCCTGAAATTGGGCTTCAACTCCAAGACCAAGGGGCCTCTAAAGAAGGTTCGTTAACCGTGACTTGGAAAGAAACATCCGGAACTATGGGCGATGGAACATCCTTCTCTTTACGCGAACCCATAATTCACGTTGATTCCATAGATTTGAACGAAACGTTTAATTCTCTTCGAGTAGCCCCTCCGGTTTTCGGTGGAGGACTTCTTGAAGCTATTCCAGCTTCAGATATCGCTTTAGGAGCTGATCCTGACGATCTAGATCACGACGGCATATCGGGAAGAGTGTCACAGTTCAACAACCAAATAGGAAGATTTGGGTGGAAAGCACAAGAACCCACTGTTCTTAGTTTTACTGAAAGTGCTTTTACTCAAGACCTTTCACTTGACTACGAACTAGCAACTGAACTTTTCGGTTCTGATTTTCTAGAAGACACAGCCTTTTATACTTCCACCGTGGCAGTGCCGGCTTTACGGGGACACGATGACCCCAATAT
Source organism: Actinomycetota bacterium (assembly GCA_902564875.1). Lineage (GTDB taxonomy): Bacteria > Actinomycetota > Acidimicrobiia > Acidimicrobiales > MedAcidi-G1 > MedAcidi-G2B. The sequence goes on along the minus strand of CACFCV010000001.1, from coordinate 145,927 downwards.
ACAAATGGGAGCTGCTTGGTTTGAACAGATCGGTTGTGCTGGTTGCCACCGGACAACGCCATGGGTTACCGGTAATCATGAAGTAAGAGCTCTTTCTAACCAAATGATCATTCCTTTTACAGACCTCTTGTTACATGACATGGGACCAGGTCTAGATGACGGGCTGGTTCAAAAAGGGGCCGAGAGTTCTGAATGGCGTACTCCCCCTCTCTGGGGTATTGGCTTAACAAGTACGGTTGGGCACGAACACTATTTACACGACGGTCGGGCGCGGACGCTAGAGGAAGCAATTCTTTGGCATGGCGGCGAAGCACAATCCTCCAGAGATGCTTACGCTGATCTCTCTTCTAGTGACCGGGCATTGATTCTGGGATTCCTAAAAGCTCTCTAACTGATATCTATCTAACCGGCGTATCCTAAATAGAAGTATTTAAGTTGTGAGGAAATAAATGTCACCCAAAACGCTGAGCCAAAAAGTGTGGGATCGTCACGTTGTTCATTCAAGTGATGGACAACCTGATTTGTTATTCATTGACCTGCACCTCATTCATGAAGTCACTTCGCCACAAGCTTTTGATGGTCTACGCATGGCGAACCGCAGCGTTTACCGTCCCGATCTAACTATCGCTACAGAAGACCACAACGTACCTACTGAGAATATTGATCAGCCCATAGCTGACCCAATTAGTCGTACTCAAATTGAAACCTTGCGAAAAAATTGTGAAGAGTTCGGAATTCGACTTTTTCCCATGGGTCATCCGGGGCAAGGAATCGTTCACATTATTGGACCTGAACAGGGTCTTACGCTACCCGGCATGACAGTGGTCTGTGGGGACAGCCATACCAGCACTCATGGTGCTTTCGGGGCTTTGGCATTCGGTATTGGCACAAGTGAGGTTGAGCATGTTTTAGCTACTCAAACTCTTCCCCAACAAAAGCCTGGCGCTCTCGCAGTAACCGTTAATGGTTCTCTTCCTCAAGGCAGCACAGCCAAAGATGTGATTCTTGCCATCATCGGGAAACTCGGAACTGGAGGCGGCATTGGCTACATCATTGAGTACCGAGGAAGCGTAATTGAAAATCTTTCCATGGAGGGAAGGATGACTGTTTGCAACATGTCAATTGAAGCTGGAGCTAAAGCCGGCTTGATCGCTCCTGACGAAACAACTTTTGAGTATCTAAAAGGACGATTGCATGCTCCAAGCGGAAACGACTGGGACCTCGCTGTGGAAGACTGGCTTTCTTTATCAACTGACAAAGACGCAGAGTTTGATAAAGAGGTGATCCTTGACGGATCTGAAATAGTTCCGCATGTGTCTTGGGGAACTAATCCTGGTCAGGTCATACCAATAACTGATGTAGTGCCGGCTCCTGATTCTTTTGAAGACCCTGTCCAACGCGAATCTGCTGAAAGAGCCCTTGAATACATGGGGCTCTCCTCTGGTACGCAAATGCGTGACATCAAAGTTGACACCGTTTTTATTGGTTCATGCACTAATGGCCGCATTGAAGACCTCCGAGCAGTTGCTGAAGTCGCTAAAGGGCGAAAAGTAAGTGAGAGAACGAGAACTCTTGTCGTTCCAGGCTCTTGGGCTGTGAAAGCTCAAGCAGAGAATGAAGGTATACCGCAAATTTTGGAAGAAGCTGGATTTGATTGGCGCGAACCTGGATGTTCGATGTGTTTGGCGATGAACCCTGACAAGCTTGTTGCTGGTGAACGTTGTGCTAGCACTTCTAATAGAAACTTTGAGGGAAGACAAGGTCGTGGCGGGAGAACTCATCTTGTTTCTCCTGCAGTGGCTGCAGCTACAGCTATTGCGGGATCATTCGCCACTCCAGAGGATTTAAGTTAAGGGGGGATTCATGGAAGCTATACAAATCGTTTCTGGCACAGCAGTGCCTTTGCGTCGCTCAGATGTTGATACAGATCAAATCATCCCTTCTGATTGGCTTAAACGCGTTGAGCGCACAGGCTTTGAGCAGGGTCTTTTTTCAGAATGGCGCGATGACCGAAATTTTGTTCTTAACGATGAGCGTTACAGCGAAGCAGTAGTACTTATTGGTGGACCAAACTTTGGTACCGGGTCTTCACGGGAACATGCCGTATGGGCGATTCAACAATATGGATTTCAAGCAGTTATCTCACCAAAATTTGCTGATATTTTTCGAAATAACTGCACAAAAAATGGCTTAGTTCCCGTTCAAGTAAGCAATGAAATTGGAGAGAGTCTGCTTGACGCGACAGAAGCAAACCCAGATCTAGTGATAACTATAGATGTAGCGAATCTGACATTAGAGGCCCCAGAAGCTGAGATTGCCTGCTCTTTCCCTCTTGAACCAGCCACACAAGAGCGCTTTTTAGAAGGTCTTGACGACATTGGTTTAAGTATGCGTCTCACTCAACAAATTAAAGATTATGAAACTGGTCGTCCAGAATGGATGCCTAGTACAAAGAAATAATCTAGTTTCGGGAACTAACTAGCTTCTACAGACGTCTGAACTAGAAACAACTAGTCTGGAGCCACTATGAAGAGAACTTTTTTACTCGCCGCCTTAGCCTCACTATTCATTGCCGGGGCTTGTAGCAGCGATATCACGCCGGGAACATCTGGAATAACTAGTACTACTACCACTTTGGAAGAAATCAATCTTGACGATGTTCAATTCGTTTCTGCTCTAGTTTCTTTTGACAGTTGCGACAATTTGCTGGCTTATCTGCAGGAGCAAGCTATTGCCAGAGTAGGTCCTTACGGACTTGAAGGTGGGAACTGGTATGGGCCAGTCGGAATTGAGAGAACAGATATTCCCCTGATAGCAGTTGAGGAGGTGGCCATTACGTCAGGCGAAGCATTTGATGGGGATTCAGGATCTATGGCGGAAGGTGTCGACTACTCAGGAACAAATGTTCAAGAAGTTGGTATTGACGAACCGGACATAATCAAAACCGATGGAAACAGAATCATGGTTATAAGCAACAACGAACTGCACCTCATTGACGTGTCTGGAGATACGCCTGAATTAACTGATTCGATTTTGTTTGAAGGCCATTGGCCAAGAGAGATTCTTTTTTCGGGAGACAGAGTTTTTGTTCTTGCTTCTACCGACTCGTTTACTGACTACGAAGATGGAGTCGCCCTCGATGAAGCGACCGTCATCGAGCCAGGATTTGGTAGGTATTGGAGAAGTTTATCCAGTGTCATTGAGGTAGATATTTCAAATCCCGATGAGCTGTCTATAGTCAGCACGCTTACAGTGGACGGAAATTATGTAAGTGCACGAGTAGTTGATGGAGTAGCGCGAATTGTGACATCTACTCCTATGAATCAGCTCCCTTTTGTTTATCCACAGAATCAAGCAGGGGAAGAAAGTGCAGAGAGGTTCAACAGAGAAGTTATTTCTGAAACGACTTTAGATGACTGGCTGCCCCATTATGCCCTTAAGAACTCTGATGGGGTTTCTTCTGAAGGTTTGATGGTTGATTGCACAAATGTTCATTATCCGACTGAGTTCGCTGGATTTTCGACTTTGTCAGTGGTCTCAGTGGACCTTGGCTCTTCTCTGGAGTCCCCGAATACAACTGCAGTATTGGCTGATGGTCAAACAGTATATGCAAGTAACTCAAATCTTTATGTAGCTACCACAAGTTATCTTGACCCCATTCTTTTTGAAGACGATGAAAGCCGCTGGGAAGCGGTTTCAGAGAACTATACGACTTCAATTCATCAGTTTGATGTCTCTAATTCAAATGCAACAAGTTACGTAGCATCTGGGTCGGTAGAAGGCCATTTGCTGAACCAATTTGCTATGTCTGAGCATGAAGGGCATTTACGGGTTGCGACTACTCTGGGAGGACCTTGGGGTTTCAGTGATGACAGCGAATCTAAAGTCTCTATTTTGATCCGCAATGACTCCGATCTTGAGATTGTTGGAGAAGTAGGTGATATGGGACGGGGTGAACGTATTTTTTCAGTTCGTTTTGTCGGAGATGTCGGTTACATCGTCACATTTCGTCAGACCGATCCTTTCTATACCGTTGATTTATCGGACCCAACTAACCCTGTGGTCCGTGGGGAATTGAAAATAACGGGTTACAGCGGGTATCTTCACCCAATTAGCGACGATCTTGTTCTTGGTATAGGCCAGGATGCAACTGAAACTGGACAAACTACTGGAGCAAAAGTCACTCTTTTCGATGTGTCAGATCTGGATCAACCCACAGCAATAGATTCTTGGACTACTTCGGGTGGTTCTTCATCGGTTGAGTGGGATCATCGAGCGTTTCTGTGGTGGCCTGCTAAGAATCTCGCGGTGCTTCCATTCAATGACTGGTACTCAAATTTCTCGGGTGCAGTAGCCCTTAATATCAGTGATGGAAAAATCATCGAAGTCGGTCGCATAGATCATACCGATGAGAACCCAGAACCTGTTGACCCCGTCTGTGACCTTATAGAGGAAGAAGCCCTTACTGACTTTTTAGGAGAACCCGGCACCTTTGGGGTCGTCATGCTGTGTGAAGCCGACACCTATCTAGAGATGGATGGATATTGGTGCGATCATATTCCTTCTGATTTAGCTGTTGCTTGGGCTGAAGAAGAGGGTTTCGACACTGACGCTATTCCTGAAAATAAGATGATCACTATATGTAATCCAGAGGAGTATTACTGGATGCCACAGATTGAACGCACACTCGTTATAGGAGATCAATTATGGTCGTACAGTTTTGATCGGCTTCAATCTAACGATCTCAACACTTTAGATCGGTTGGAAGTAGTCAAACTTTAGTTCTTGAATTGCACTATCCGATATGACCCGGACGCTCAATTGCGTTCGGGTCATCTCCTGTGGATCTTATGTGTGCAACTTTATTAAGTGCCGCTATGAAAGCGCGAGCGGATGCTTCAACAACATCAGTAGACAATCCGCGTCCCGCGACCTTTAAACCATCTTCACTGACAAATGAAAGAGTGACATCAGCTAATGCATCAACGCCACCTGTTACCGACATAACTGAATAATCTGTAAGACGGCCCTCTACTCCTGTAGCTTTTTTGATCGCTGTACAACTTGCGTCAACCATGCCGTCACCTTCTGAGGAAATGGCCACTAGTTCTCCTGAAACATTGATTTCTAGGTCCGCGGATGGAGTTGTGGTGCTTCCTCCTCGTGCGGAAATGCTTACCAGTTCATACGCATGATCTACATTTCCGCCCATCTCTTCGACGACTAATGCTTCAAGGTCTGCGTCGGTGAGTTGAACTTTTCGATCAGCAAGTTCTTTGAAACGTGTAAATGCCGAGTTAAGGGCATCACCTTTGATGTCGATACCTAACTTTTCAAGAGTGTCTTTGAACGCTGCTCTTCCGGAATGTTTTCCGAGTACTATTTGGCTTTCTCCTTGGCCAACCGCAGCCGGATCCATAATTTCATAGGTGGTCCGCTCGTTTAAAACTCCGTGCTGATGTATCCCTGATTCATGAGCAAAGGCATTTCTACCAACTACCGCTTTATTGAACTGGACTGGGTAGCCCGTTAAACGGCTAACTATTCGGCTGGCTCGAGCTAACTCTTCTGTTCGTATATCTACATCTATACCGGTGTAAATGTCTGGTCGTGTATTTACCGCCATAACGATTTCTTCCATCGCTGCATTACCTGCACGTTCTCCAATACCGTTAATGGTGCATTCGACTTGACGAGCTCCGGCTCCAACTGCCGCTAGAGAGTTAGCTACCGCTAGGCCTAAGTCATTGTGGCAATGAGTGCTAATAACGTAATCGCCATTTACTCGTTCACGTATATCTTTTATCCGCTGCGCCCATTCCATTGGAGTAGCAAATCCAACCGTGTCCGGAATGTTTAGTGTTCCAGCCCCATTATCTACAGCGGCTTGAAGTACGTCACACATGAATCCGAATTCGGAGCGTGAAGCGTCTTCGGGGCTAAATTCCACGTCATCGGTGTACTCTCGGGCTCTTGCAACGGCAGAAGCAGCTTCTTCAAGTACTTGTTCAGGAGTCATCCGTAATTTATGTTCCATATGCGTAGGGCTTGTGGCTATAAACGTGTGGATACGACGTTTCTCTGCAGGTTCTATTGCTTCCCAACAGCGATCAATGTCTTTATGGGCGGTACGAGAGAGACCGCAAATAACCGGCCCTTTAACTGAAGAGGCGATTGCGTGGACTGCATCAAAGTCTCCCTGACTTGCAATCGGAAACCCTGCCTCGATGTAATCAACTCCAAGACGAGCGAGTTGTTCAGCTATCTCGAGTTTCTCTCCGACGTCCAGAGAAATACCCGGCGACTGTTCACCGTCCCGTAAGGTCGTATCAAATATGATTACCCGTTCTGGAGAGTTGGAATTTTCCATTTTTTTCTCGTTTTCTTTTGTGTCCTATATTTCTTTGCTGAAAATTAAAAAAACCTCCTGTTTTGGTACAGGAGGTGGACAAACGCGTTATGTAGGCGTTCGCCCTAAGTTAGCAAGAGAAGGTCAAGGTCTTTGTACATAGTTAACAGTCTAACCAGAGTAACTCCATCGTTTGCAACCTATTAACTAATCGTTAAAGGTGGCAGAGAGTCTTGCGGGGTAAAACTGAACTGTTCAGCAAAGAAAGCCAGTTCTGCTTGTAAGGCTTTTATTTGATTCTCTGACTTACGAAAACCATGACCTTCGTCGGGGAATTCCAAAAGTGAGTATGGGAGATTCTTCTCTTTCAGTGTGTCCGCCATCATGTGTGCTTGATTCGGAGGAACAATTGGATCTAATGATCCTTGTAATAAAAGCAGCGGCGTGTTTAGTCGGTCTGCATGCTTTATTGGTGATCGAGAATGGTAGATGTCTTTAGCCTCTGGCCATGGCCCTACGAGTCGGTCTAGATACCTTGCTTCAAATTTATGGGTGTCTTTGGCTAAGGCTTCTAGATCGGCCACTCCATAGCGGCTTGCACCTGCTGAAAAAACATTATGGAATGTAAGCGCTGCTAAAACGGTAAACCCCCCAGCACTTCCTCCTTTTATTGCGAGCCGATTTTTGTCTACTCGTCTTTGTTGAACTAAATACTCAGCAATTGCCACACAATCGTCAACATCTAGCACCCCCCAATTGTTATGGAGACGATGCCGATATTTTCTTCCATAGCTGGTTGACCCACGGTAGTCAACGTCTGCTACACAGAACCCGCGGCTTGTCCACCATGCTATTGAAAGTTGGAGTTGAGTGCGGGCTGCTCCTGTAGGTCCGCCATGAGCGAGAACAATCAGTGGAGGTAATTCTTCACCAGATTGTTGAAATTCAGGGTTTGTTGGGGGGTATACATGAGCCCAGGCAGTGTCTCCCTCTGAAGTTGGGAATTGAAGCAATTCTGGATGAGGGAACCATTCTGAACTCAAATTCAGGTCTCGAGGAGTTGAACAAAGCACTTGCTCTTTTTCTGTAATTTTTACAACTGCGGGTTCTTGCTCATAGGAAGCGATGACTGCTACTACTCCATCACTTGTGGTTGATAATGAATTGATACTGGTAGCTTCTAGATTTATTTCTCTGACATCACCATTTTTTTCAAGAATGGCTAAATGATCTTTTCCTTGTTGGGAGTAGGCAAACCAAATTGCTTCATCTTGAAATACGTAACGGCTCAACCCAAACACCCACTGCGGCGTTGCTATTTCAAAGTTTCCAAAAGTTAATTGCACGAATTGGTTTTCTTCGACTCTGTAAAGATGCCACCAGTTATCCCTATCAGTGACAACATGAAGTTTGCCTTCAGGACTCCATGATGGTTGGAAAAAAGATTCTTGCCGGTCCCCTACTCTGTGAGCATTGAATATCGTTCCATCTTGAAAATCTGCCACCCAAAGTTCTGTATTGTCCCAAGGCATATTTGGATGATTCCATTGAATCCAACACAACTGGTCTCCGTTTGGAGAGATCGCAGGATTGGATACAAAATCTGGGCCAGATACTAAATCATTGATCTGAAAAGTTCCGTCAAGAGCAACCGCGACAAGACTATTCTCTGGTTCACTTTCTCCTTCTGCATGCTTCTCTTGCACACATATAAGCCACTCGTTATCAGGGGTAGCTACTCCATTGGCGTAACGTAGCCCCCTTACTATTTCAGGTTCGGGGGTTAGTTCAAGGGTGTGTCCTTGGCTATCTATTTTGTGAAGACGCTGATCTTCGTAATTGCTGTATATAAGACTGTCTGTTGTGACCGTCCATGCACCACCACCATATTCGTGAACAAGAGTGCGGACGTTGACATCATCTGGAACTGCGGCTACACCATCTCTAACGACAACAACTCGACCTCCTTCATCAGGGCGTGATTCAGCCCACCAGAAAGAATTTTCTTGAGATATGACTTCGCCATAACCAACAGCTCCTGAAACTACTAGTTCAGCACTAACCAGAGATCCCCAAGATCCATAAGGTGCTGAACTCTTCATCCGTTAACTGCTAAGCAGATCAGCGATACGCTCAATGCCTTCTTTTAGATCTTCATCGCCTAATGCGAAGGAAAGACGGGCATAACCAGGGGTGCCGAATGCTTCTCCAGGAACAATCGCTACTTGAGCCTGATCGAGAATAATTCCAGCAAGTTCGCTCGTTGTCTGAGCGACCTCACCATTAATGTCCTTACCGAGAAATGCGGTTAGATCTGGATACGCATAAAAAGCACCTTGTGGTGGGATCACTTTTATACCCTCAATTTGCTTCAACATCTGAGTCATTGTTTGGCGACGGCGATCAAAGGCGGATCTCATTTCTTGAACTGCAGATAAGTCTCCGGCAACAGCGGCCAGAGCTGCTTGTTGTGAGACGTTAGCTACATTGCTCGTAGCATGTGACTGTAAATTAGTTGCTGCTTTTATTGCGTCTTCTGGACCTAACATCCAGCCCACACGCCAGCCAGTCATTGCATAGGTTTTGGCGACACCATTTACAATTAGACAAGTGTCCGCTAGTTCTGGAATAAGTGAACGAATGGAATGATGTTCATGTCCGTCGTATGTTAAGTGCTCATAAATCTCATCAGCAATTACCCAAACGTTATTTTCAAGGCACCATTTCCCTATAGCTTCCATCTCTTCTCTCGGGTACACCGCACCTGTTGGGTTTGAGGGAGAAACAAACATCAATGCTTTTGTTCGATTCGTTTTAACTGCCTCTAGCTGTTCAACGGTTACTCGAAATTCATTACTTATATCTGTCATAACTGGCACGGTCTTTCCGCCGGCTAAAGCTATTGACTCTGGATATGTAGTCCAATATGGAGCCGGCAATATGACTTCGTCTCCAGGATTCAACAAAACAGCACATGAGTTATAGACAGCGTGCTTTCCCCCATTCGTGATGAGTATTTGCGAAGGGTCTGGTCGCCATTTTGAATCACGTTCTGTTTTTATTACTAGAGCTTCTTTAAGAGCAGGCAAACCTCCAGCAGGTGTGTACTTATGAGAAGCGGGATTTTCGCATGCTTCAACAGCGGCCTTTACTATATGTTCTGGTGTAGGAAAATCTGGCTCACCTGCACCAAACCCTATTACAGGTTCACCAGCTGCTTTTAATGACTTAGCCTTCTTATCAACGGCCATTGTGGCTGATTCAGCTATCGCTCCAACGCGTTGAGATAAACGTGATGCACTCATATAACTCCATTAAATAAACGACGTATATGCATACTGCCATTTTTTGTTGTTCTAAACAGATTTATTTTCATTTATTAACTACAGGACTCAAGATAGGGGGCGAGAAAGTCTCGAGCTAAATCGCCACTAGCTTTTACCTCTAAATCAGCGTATACCGAACATGCCTGCAACCGAAGTTGGTCTTTCCCGCAACCTAATACTGCGGCTTGGTTCTCAAATTCTTCGACTCGCATCAAATAATCTATTGGAGCAAGCGGCTCGTCAGGGTTCGCTGCCTCTAATTCTTCTAACGTTTGGCCATCTAATCTTTCCAAAACACGCTCTGCTACTGCTTTTCCAGCCTCCACTAATTCAGTGCAATCTTTTGCTTGAGTTGGATCAGATATTGATCTTGAAGAACACGAAAAAGTAAAAAGAATCAAAAGAAAGAAAATTGTTCTGTACCGCACATATGCAACTTAGCCTGCGGCAGCAGGAAAATTTGTTAGGGGTTCGCAATAATCAAAATTAATACGTAATGCAGCCATACTGCAGTAGTAACAGACACATGCCATACTTCGTGATAACCAAAAACTTTTGGAAAGGGATCAGGCCAACGTGCTCCAAGCATCAACGCTCCCCCACAGTATAAAACTCCTTCAGATATCAAAAGAGCAAGAGCAGTTCCATTTAATGACTGAAATATTTCCGGGGCTACAACAATCGGCACCCATCCAAGAGAAATATATAAAGTATTCATCAGACCTTTGGGCGGGTGGAATGGAAGAAGCCTCATAACAACGCCTATACCGGCGCCGATCCAAACCGCAAGCAACATAAGAGTCGTCGCACTTCCATCTAATGCACTGATCGCCACAGGAGTAGCTCCAGCACCAATAAGGACGAAAATTGCTGCATGATCAAACCGAAACAACTTTTCCCAAATAGGTATAGGCCATTTTTTGAAGTGAACTATGGAACTAGCCACAAACATCAAAGTTGCTCCTGCCCCATAAACAAGTGCTCCAATACGGTCAGGTCCTGCTGGAACGTTAAATGCAACAAGTAAAGCGGTGAGAATTGAACAAGGAATAGCTACACGATGTATCCTCCCTCGCCATCTTGGACGAGGGCGAGAAAGCATACGTTCAATAGATGGAGACACCCCAGGCGGGATAACGGGAAGCTCTTCAGAATGATCCACAACTGACACGCTAGTCAATAGATGAAGTTACTCAGGTGACTGCGCGCCAAATCGCCGTTGACGCCATTGCAGCAACGACGACAAGAATAAACGGTGCTTTTTTCCAAACTGCTATCGCTCCAACTCCTATTCCGACTAACCGGGCATCAATTACGAGAGTTGAGCCATCTGCAACCGACATAAGAACGATAATTGAAGAAAATAGCGCAGCTGGAAGAAGTGCTATCACCGATTCAAATCTGCTTGATAGCCGATTTCCGGCTATAACCCCAACTAACTTGAATAAATATGCTCCCCCGGAGAGCACAAGCAACGAACTCCAACTCATTGTGGGCCTTTTCGGTACTGAAGCCAAATGCCTGGCCCTAAAGCAAAAAGGGAAAGAAGAACTGGTAACCCCACCGGGCTTAAAGGAACAGCAACAATAGTTATTCCTGCTCCAAAGAAAGCAGTAACTTTCTTCGCTCGTGTACGTAAATGAGGCATAAGAAGCGCAACAAATGCTGCTGGGAAAGCTGCATCAAGCCCCCAAACACTTGGGTCTTCTAACAAGCCGCCTACTAAAACTCCGATTATTGTTCCAGCGTTCCAAAGTATAAAAAGCCAAATTCCCGTGAACCAAAAAGCATCTCGAGATTCTTCTATTGAGTTTTGTGCGGTAGCCATTGCAGTGGTTTCATCTATAACAAAATGAACGCCTAAAGCACGTTGAAATCGAGATGGGCTACTTAATAAGGGTGCAACTAGGGGGCCATAAAGGGAGTTTCTCGCTGCTAGAAGAAGAGCGCTCCCTACAGCTGTAACTGGATTTCCTCCACTTTCTATTACAGACACCGCAGCGAACTGAGAAGCTCCAGTAAAGGTAAGAGAAGAAAGAACTATTGCTTGTGCAAGAGAAAATTCTGCGGAGTCAGCAAAAACTCCGAATGTGATACCTAACAATCCGATAGCTGCGGTAAGGACAAAAGCTTCTCTCCGATGAGAGTTGTTCATAAAATCTTCACCGCAAATCGGCTGATAAGACCCTCTAGCTCTTCTGCGCAACGGTCAAATACATCTTGATCCCCTGCTGCAGGATCAACGACTTCTTCCCATTCCTCAATTTCAACTTCCGCTAGGCCCATAGTTGCCACCCGATTTTCAAAGTTTCCTTCTTTAGGAAAGTCCCGAATTAGCCGTGGAAGCGTTCCAGTCCGCGCTGCCATTTCAGGAAAATGGCGTCGCATCCAGAGGATATGGCTTGGTTCCATAGCGACAACTAAGTCAGTTTTTAGATCCGATTGCCCGAATTGACGACTTAAATGATCAGGCTCTGAAAGGTCGTAAGAAGCTAAAGCCCTACGTGTTCTAATACTCATTGGCTGGCCTTCTAGTACTAGCGTTCCGGCACTTGTAATTTCAAAATCAGAGGTCTTACTCGCAAAAAAGGCGCGTGCCATAACTGATCTAGCTGAGTTACCGGTACATAAGAAACAAATTATTGGTAGTTCACTCATTAATTTGCAAAGTCCTTCATGTCTATCCGTACAAAAAGAGCCTCAGCTTCGGCAGTAACTTCACCATTAGATAAACAATGTGCATGCGCGGTAAGGCGGCGGCCCTGTTGATGATCTATCCACGCTTCAAATCGAAGATCCGTATTAATCGGAGTTGGGCGACGATACCGAATTGTTAGTTTTCCTGTGACTGACCCTGTAGCACCTGCCCCTGAGAGAACACCGGAGAGCACGTCATCAAATACTGCTGCCATCATTCCGCCATGGACTGTTTGAGGAGGACCTTCTCTTGTTTGATCAAAGACAACTTCTCCCACAACTACTTCTTTACCATCAGGATTTTGAGTCTTTGAAAAAATAACTGGTGGTGCCAATGGATTACTCTCCCCGCGAAATAATGAGTAATCCCGGTGCTCTTCTCTGAGTTGATTAGCTACATCTTCATCCACATCGACGTCTACTTCATACCATTTGGTTCGAACTGGTCCTTGAAGAAGCGACTGGGCTTCTTCAAGTAGTAAATCGACCTGCTGGAGAGTTTCTTCGTTGGCTACACGGCTATGAAGCCTATGAATTAAATCTCTTACCCTTTGAGCTACTCGCTGATTGGGTGATTGGTTTACGTCTTCAACTGGCATCCCAACAGTCTGTCATCCCTTATAGGTAAATAGGCTTTTCATCAACAAAGTTCATAAGAACGCCTCTCCGATGACAAGCACAATGCTGATATTAAGGCAGAATAGTGATATGGCCATTGACCACTTATTTGAGGATAAACCTCCTTATGGAGTAACAGAACAAGTGTCTCCTCTTGTTAGAAGGGTGATGGCGGAAAACCCTTCGGTGTTTACCTACTACGGAACTGGAACTTTTATTGTCGGCCCCCCTGAAGGTGGAACAGTTGCAATCATTGATCCTGGACCTGATGAAGACGATCATATTGAAGCTCTTCTAGAAGCTGTAGATGGACAAAAAGTAAGCCATCTTTTAATTACTCACACTCATCCGGATCATTCACCTGCAGCTGCTGCAGTTAAAGAAGCTACAGGTGCTTCTACTTTTGGTTTTGGAACCCATCCAGAATTAGCGATAAAGGCTTACGAAAAGCGTGTTGCTAAGGCTATTGAAGAAGGGAAAGAGCCAGAACCCGAGGATGGTGAGGGAGCTGGTGACCGCAGTTTTGTGCCTGATGTTTATATCTCCGATAATGAGATTATTAAGGGAGACGGCTTTACTTTCGAAGCTCTTCATACTCCTGGTCATATTTCAAACCATCTCTGTTTTTCTTTCAAGGAAGAGAGTACTTTATTTTCTGGTGATCATGTCATGGGATGGTCTACTACCGTGATTCCAGCTCCAGATGGCGATCTAAATGATTATCTAAAGAACATGAGACGCCTCACCAACAGGGAAGAGAATATTTATCGTCCTACACATGGGCCAGCAATAAGTAACCCAATCCCTTATGTTGAGTCGCTTATCGCACACCGTGAAAAACGGTCGCAACAAATTCTCGACGAACTATCAAAGGGCCCAGCACCTATCATGAGCATCGTTGCAGAAATCTACAAAGATGTGGATGAAGAGCTTCATAAAGCGGCGGCAGCTTCGGTTTATTCTCACCTAATTGCGCTTATAAAAGATGAGCGCGTGACAAACGAAGATGTTGAAGATTTTAAATCCCCTTGGGAACTCGCTTAAATTTTTACAGGTGTAAAACTGCAGGGTAAATGCTTGATCCCATTTATGAAGTTACTAAGAAGCCTGTCTGGTGGGTGGGTTGCATGTATATCTGGGATACTTTTGCAAATTTCTCGAAGCATCACAGTTATCTCCCTGCGAGCAAGATGCGCCCCTAAGCAAAAATGCGGACCTGGAGCCCCATAGCCGAAATGCTCTTTTGATTCACGGAAAATATCAAATTTGTGTGGGTTCTCAAAAATATTTGGGTCTCTATTTGCCGCCCAATAGTAAAGAGCAACTTTATCTCCCTCTGAAAATTCTCTCTCTCCTATCCGAACTCCATCACGTGTGGCTGTGCGTCTCATATAAATGACTGGACTTGACCATCTCACTATCTCCTCAGCCGCTTTTGGAGCTAACGTTTCAAAGTCATTCCAAAGGGCTTCTTTTTGATCAGGATTTTCAGTTAATAAATGAAGCCCCCAGGACAAAGCATTTCTTGTTGTCTCATTTCCTGCCACAAGTAAAAGAATGAAGAATGAGGCGATTTCCATATTGGTGAGCCGCTCTCCATCCACTTCGGCATGTAAAAGAGCTGATGCTAAATCGTCTTTGGGGTTATCTTGTCTTTCTTCAAGCATTTCATTCATCAATGCTGTGAGTTCTAGCGCTGCCCCCATGATGGCTCCGAGAACGTCTTGTCCTTCGGGGAGATACTCGTCATCTCCGGCGCCAAGAATCACATTTGATTTGTCAAATACGAGATCTACTTGACTCTCCGGCACACCCATCATCTCGCAGATAACCAAGAGCGGAAGTCGGGAGGCTACGTCAACTACAAAGTCGCATTCTCCTTGATCTCCTACTTTCTGAATGATTTCTTCAGCTATTCTTTGGACTGAATCCTCAACAGCGGTTAAGCGGCGAGGAGTGAAACCGCTTGAAACAATTTTTCTTAATTTTTGATGACGGGGATCATCCATCGAAATCATTGAGCCAAAAAAGGAATTCATGTCCTCGCCGAATAACTCAATTCCTTTAAGATCCACAACGCTCGTTGCGCCCTGGCCGCTACAAAAATCATTGGGTCGTCGACTAGCTTCAGCTACATCGGAGTGTCTTACGAGAGAGTGGAAGCCTTTCTGAGGAAACATCTCTGTGATCTGTTCTGGAATTTCGAAGTAACGGTATGGATCGTTAGTGCGTAGCAGATCAAACGCTTCTTCTCGGTAGTTAAGTGGTTGTCCCCAGAACTCTGTTGCTGATAAATCAATGTCTTCAATTTTCATATTATTAAAGGTAGACCGCTAATGGTCTGAATGCATCATTGACCTCTCTAAACCATTGGAGATGGGTTTCTGTCAGCATTAATGTCTTCAAACCGTCGATTGGCTTGAGCCAGAGTTGTGTCATGGGTGAAAATCCAAAACTTATTCTTTTTTACTGCTTCCACAACGTCAGAGGCAACCACACTTGGGTCTATACCTGTAGCGTGAATCGCTTCAGCCAGTAACGGCTGATAGGTATCGTGGGCTTCATCTACTTTTACCCAGTGAGGTCGTAGCCTCTTTGGGTCAGCAATTTCAGTTTTCACAAACTCAGGGCATAAACATGAGACTCCAACCTCTGTGTCTTCTAGTTCTCGATAAAGAGCTTCAGAAAATCCAACTACGGCATGCTTTGTTGCACAATACATGCCAAGCACTGGAGTGGTCATTAAACCTGCTTGAGACGCGGTATTTATAATGTGCCCTTCTCCCTGTTCAAGCATGAGTGGAGCAAATGTTTTCGTCCCATAAGCAACTCCTAATAAATTCACTCCTACTGTCCATTGCCACTCTTCAGGTGTTGTATCTAAAATCGGTCCTGCTGGAGCAACCCCAGCGTTATTACACAGCACCTGCGGTACTCCAAAATTCTTAATTGTTGCATCTGCGAGCGTTTCTACCGAAGAAGCGTCTGAAACATCGCAAAGCACACCAAGAACTTCTGCGCCTTCAGTTTCAAGTTCGCTAGCGGTTTTAGATAAAGAATTTTCGTCAATGTCTGCCATTACGACTTTCATCCCTTCTGATAGAAAGGTTTTTGTTAATGCAAGTCCTATTCCGCTCGCTGCTCCAGTTATAACTGCTATTTTTCCGTCAAGTTGTTTCATGAGTTTCCTTAATGCCTCTAAGCCTTCTATATATCTAGCGAGAAGTATCGCACCTGCCTCGCCTGATAAGTAATCAACAAGGTACAGTCCGTATATGACCGGGCCACTTCACGGAATAAAAGTTATTGAACTTTCGGTAGCTATCACCGGACCTCTTGCAGCTGGGCTACTTGTTGATCAGGGCGCGGAGTGCATCAAAATTGAGCAAGGACCTAATGGTGACATTATGAGAAGACTGGGCACCAGCGTCGGTGATATTTCTTCTTGTTTTCAGGTTTGTAATCGAGGTAAGCGTTCGGCAGTTATTGACCTTCAACAACCTAAAGGTCTAGAAATCTTCGAGCATCTTTTAGCTGATACTGATGCTGATGTAGTCATACAGAATTTTCGTTCAGGGGTAGCAGAAAAGCTTGGTGTTTCTTACAAAGACGTTGCTGCCATTAAACCGGACATAATTTATGCTGATCTTTCTGGCTTCGGCTCCGAAGGCCCTTACGCACACCGGCGAGTTTATGACACAGCCATTCAAGCGGCTTCAGGACTTGCAGGTAATCAGACCGGAGCGAATGACGACAGGCCAAAATTCTTACGACAATTGATAGCTGACAAACTTACGGCACACACTGCATGCCAATCTATTACTGCTGCACTGTTTGCTCGTGAAAGAGGTGCTGGAGGCCAGCACCTTGAACTTTCTATGCTTGATGCTGCTATAGCTTTTCTTTTCGTAGACGGAGCTGACCATGAAATTTTGCCAGATGCGGAACACACATGGATGCAATCTATGTCAGCTTCAAACACCCCTATTGAACTAGCAGATGGCCATATTGCTGTAGCTATTCCAGATGACTTTGAATTTCATGGCCTTGCAGAAATTTTTGGTGTAGATAGTTCTGATCCGGATCTCAAACATCTAAGTGACCGCTTAAGGAACCGTCCTAAATCAAAAGCTTTGCGGCAAGAAATTGAGAAAAACGCTACATCTTTTACCGTTGACGAAGCGACAGCGGCGTTGGAGTCGAAACAAATCCCATTTGGCGTGATCCGAGATGTAGAAGAAGTAGCAAACGACCCACAAGTTATTGCTAATCAAACTTTCACTGAACATCAACATCCAATTTTAGGGAGAGTTATGCAACCACGTCCTCCCACTAGATTTCATGGAACACCCACACATTTAAGGCAACCATCAGCTCCCCACTTAGGTCAGCACACCAACGAAGTAGTTACTGAAGCCGGTCTAGGTGATGACATAGCCGCATTAAGGGAAGCTGGAGTTATCCAGTGACAGAAACAAATGATCAAAGGCGATACGAGGCCTGGTCAAAAAATCATGATGAATATGGGGAGTCTGCTCTTATTCCTGCAGCAACGGTAGTGGTTATGAGAGATACAGATGAAGGACCAGAAGTTCTTATGTTAAGAAAAAATTCGAAAATAGCTTTCGGTGGCATGTGGGTGTTTCCTGGAGGCCGGGTAGACGAAGAGGATGAAATAACTGACGAAAGCGGAAATCGTGACGAACTTGCAACTGCTTCTTCTGCTGCAATTCGTGAAGCAGGGGAAGAAGCTGATATTGCAATAGATACTGACTCTCTGGTCTGGTTTTCTCACTGGGTTCCACCTCCGATCGTCCCTAAAAGGTTCTCAACATTCTTTTTCGCTACGCGATCTCTAGAGGGGGAAAGAGGAAATGTAGCAATTGACCATGGGGAAATCACCGATCATTCTTGGATGCGGCCGCAGAGTGCGTTACAGCGCAGAGATAATGCAGATATAGAACTTGCGCCACCTACTTGGATAACTTTGACGTTGCTTTCCCGCTTTGACTCTGTCGATGAGGCACTTAGCGAGTTGAATGAAATGGATCCAATCTTTTATCGAACTCATATGGCAAAAACTAATAACGGAACTGTCGCTATGTGGGAGGGAGATGCGGGTTACGACTCAAACGATCCCTCTTTGCCAGGATCCCGTCATCGTCTTTCAATGATCAATAACGTCTATTTTTTCGAGCAATCGTCGGGCTAACTTGTTTCATCTTCTAACATCAATGACGTGAACGATAATGCTCAACTTTCCGATTCATTAACTGGGCTTAGCCTTGCTGAAGTCGAAGAGCGAGTCGGCGACGGGCGCACAAACAATGTGCCTGATGCCCCTGTTCGTACCACTAGTGAAATAATAAGAGCAAACGTCCTTACCCCAGTAAATGCAATAATGGGGTCGCTACTTGTTTTGATTCTGATAGCAGGTTTTCCCGGTGATGCTTTATTCGCCGGTGTGATCGTGTCTAATAGCATCATTGGTATAGCCCAAGAACTCAAAGCACGGCGTACTTTAAATGAACTGGCCGTTTTGTCTTCTCCAAAGGCTCGGGTGGTTCGCGAAGGAGTAGAAACAGAGATTTCCGTTTCGGAAGTTGTCGCTGACGAACTTTTGGCATTACAACCTGGAGATCAGATAGTTGTTGATGGAGAAGTAATTACCGAAATTGGATTAGAAATTGATGAGTCTTTACTTACAGGAGAATCTGATCCAGTAGAAAAACAAATATCGGATTCCGTTCTCTCTGGGAGCTTTGTTTCAGCTGGTTCTGGCTTCTACCGAGCCACCGACATCGGAGGGAACTCATATGCCTCGTCTCTGGCGGAAGAAGCGAGGCGTTTCAAACTCGCTAACAGCGAGTTGAAAGCAGGAGTTAATTCAATCTTGAAATGGCTTTTCTTTATTATCCCTCCTGCTGCGATTTTGCTTCTTCTTCGTCTTCTCGCCGAAGAAGATACTTGGAATGAAGCGATACGTGGGACAGTTGCTGGAGCTGTTGCAGCAGTGCCAGATGGTTTAGTTCTTCTCACCAGTCTGTCTTTTATCGTTGGAGTTGTGGCTTTAGCTCGACGCAAAGCATTGGCTAAAGAGTTGGCTTCAGTAGAACTTCTAGCTCGTGTAGACGTTCTATGCCTTGATAAAACTGGAACAATCACAACTGGAGAAATTTCGTTCTCGGGAGTTCATGAAATCAATGGAAGTGATCCTACTGATGCTTTAGGAGCTCTGGTTGCTTCTGATCCGAGTCCAAATCCGACCTTAAAGGCGATTGGGTTGAATTGTCCGAATCCGAATTGGATTACAAAAAATGTTCTGCCTTTTTCGTCAGCTCGTAAATGGGCAGCTACTGATTTTGCCGATGAGGGTACTTACCATTTAGGTGCTCCTGATATTTTGCTTCCGGCAGATGCCTTGACTGAGAAAGAGATGGTAAAAAATTATGCTGAATCTGGCAAACGGGTTCTAGCCTTAACCCATTCAACACAGCATTCAGGGGATCTAGAGGTCTTACCTGACAATAGAGAGCCTGTTGCTTTAGTTCTGCTAGAAGACACCGTTAAAGAAGACGCTGAAGAAATTCTTTCTTTCTTTGTCAGTCAAGGCCTTACTTTGAAAGTAATTTCTGGCGATCATCCTGCCACTGTCGCCGCTGTTGCTCAAAGAGCAGGAATACCGAACAGCGATTCAGGTTTTGATGCACGTGACCTTCCTGAAGATCCCGTTGAACTTGGGAAAATATTGGAAGAAGAAGCTGTTTTTGGAAGGGTAACTCCTCACCAGAAACGAGCTATGGTTTCTTGCCTTCAGGAACATGGTCATACGGTGGCGATGACCGGTGACGGTGTGAATGATGTATTAGCTCTTAAAGATGCTGATATGGGAATCGCCATGGGTTCCGGAAGTTCTGCAACACGAGCAGTGGCTCAACTTGTTTTGCTTGATGACCGTTTCAGCACTTTGCCTCGGGTGTTAGCCGAAGGAAGAAGAGTCATTAACAACATTGAACGTGTGGCGAATCTATTTATTTCAAAGGCCGCATACGCTCTTTTGCTTATATTCCTTGTCGGAATTTTCGGCAGTCCTTTTCCTTTACTACCTAAACAACTAACACTAATTGGATCTTTTTCAATAGGACTGCCGGGCTTTTTCTTAGCGCTAGCGCCTGATACAAGTTTGGTAAAAACTGGATTCTTACGCCGTGTTCTTTATTTCTCTCTTCCATCTGGGCTTGTCGCGGGGGTAATCACCTTTGTTGGATATGAAGTGATACGAAATGGTGATGCTTCTTTGAATGAATCTCGTACTGCTGCGACAATAATTCTTCTTGCCGTTGGTCTCAGCATCCTTATTTCAATTAGTAGACCTCTTCGAGTCTGGAAATTGGGTTTAGCTATTGCTATGGCCTTGTCCTATGTATTCATCATGTTTAATGATGCGGGTCAGAGTTTCTTTGAACTTGACTTACCTCCGGACAACGCTTGGCTAACAATCATTACCTGCTCAGTCATTGGAGTCGTTGCTGTCGGTGCTGTTTCACAGGTCTTTAAGAAAACATTCAACTAAGGTCTGAGTAAGGAATTAAACGGAGAAGAAATGTCAGAAATTGAATCAAGTTTATTTGCTACTGCGTTGACACAATTCAATCGTGGAGCAGACCTAATCGGACTTTCCCATGATCTCCGACAAATACTCTCTCAGCCTAAGAATGAGATCATTGTCAACTTTCCCGTGAAAATGGATGATGGCCGATTTGAGGTCTTTACGGGGTATCGCATTCAACACAACAATGTTCTTGGCCCATACAAAGGAGGGGTTAGGTTTAGTCCGATGGTGAATCTTGATGAAGTTAAGGCTTTAGCTTCATGGATGACCTGGAAATCTGCTTTATGTGATATCCCCTTCGGAGGAGCAAAGGGAGGTATCTCTTTTGACCCTCATCTTTGTAGTGGTGAAGAACTTGAACGAGTTGTCCGTCGATTCACACATAGTTTGGGTGGAAACATCGGCCCTGATTACGACATTCCCGCTCCTGATCTTGGAAGCAACTCTCAAACAATGGTTTGGATGATGGACACCTATGCAAATTCGACAGGTTCATCTGAAAGACAAAATGTCAAACGAGTAGTTACTGGTAAGACCCTTGAAACTGGAGGAAGTCATGGCCGAGAGAAGGCCACTGGTCAAGGTGTAGTTTTTTGTCTTCAACACTGGGCAGACGAAGTTGGATTTGATTTATCAAGTGCAACCGTTGCTTTACAAGGATGGGGCAATGTCGGTAGTGCTACAGGAAGAATACTTCAAGTCCACGGGGCGAAAGTGCTGGCGGTTTCTGATCATGCTGGATCAATAGCCGATGAAGACGGCATTGATGCCTTTGATCTCACAGACTGGGTACAAGAACATGGGTCAGTTAAGGGATACCCAAATGCCGATGAGATAGAACCTTCGGATCTCTGGTCAATGGACGTTGACATACTGATTCCGGCAGCTTTGGAAAATCAGATAAACGTAGATAACGCGAATGACATACGAGCAAAAGTAGTTGTAGAAGCAGCAAACGGACCTACAACATTAGAAGCAGAAAAGATTCTAAGTAAAAAAAATGTTGACATTCTTCCTGATATTTTGGTCAATGCAGGAGGGGTAATCGTCTCCTACTTTGAATGGCTGCAAAATAGGTCAGCTCAACGATGGGATCTTGACGACGTTGACTATCGTTTACGCGAAATTCTTTGGTCTGCAGCTGATTCTGTAGTAGCTCTCAGAGAAGACCTTGGCGCTTCTTCTCGTCGGGACGCCGCTTACGCAGTTGCTCTTCAACGTTTAAAAACTGTTTATAACCAACG
This sequence comes from Actinomycetota bacterium, assembly GCA_902564875.1. Classification (GTDB taxonomy): domain Bacteria; phylum Actinomycetota; class Acidimicrobiia; order Acidimicrobiales; family MedAcidi-G1; genus MedAcidi-G2B. The sequence continues at coordinate 124,081 of CACFCV010000001.1, read as the reverse complement.
GGGAATCTTTCCTTAATCCGCGACCCCGATTACTCCAACTCAGCGGCTTCTTCTTTGCTGCTTTCTAAAACTTTTTCTCGTGTCGGCACTCGCTTGAGTATGTATAAAACTCCTGCTAGTCCTACACCTACTACGACCAAACGAACAGCCAATGAGTTGATCAATAATCCTGCGCTAAGACCCGATGTAAGGATAATCACTGAAATCGCCAGCCTCTTTGCTCTTCGAGGCATGCCTAAACCGCTTCTATAATCTTTTACCATTGGGCCGATAGTAGGTAGATCCAGAATCCATTGTTCGAACCGCGGAACGGAGCGGGCAAAGCATGATGCGCCAATGATCATGAATACCGTAGTTGGAAGTCCTGGTACGACTATCCCGATGCCTCCAATAGCTACGGAAATGCAACCGATGGTGGCCCAGAAAATACGGGCAGGTTTTCGACTTAATAGTTGCTTCGATTCGTCTTTAATTTCAGTCATTTTGTTTCTTTAGTCAATGAGTTCTGCGATGTCGATCCCAATCAAAATGAGAAGCAAAGCAATAACTGCTGCATTGATAGGAATAACTATCTTCCTTAAACGATGTTCAGCTTTCATGAATCGTTTAATGCTTGAAAGATTGAACCAAATCGCAACTAAGGCTATAGGAATGCCAATAAGTGGACCTACGCTTCTTGCTACCCCTAAAAGCGGGAGAAGCCAAGGGAAAACAATGTAGGAAAGTAAACAGCGAATCCCAGAAATCACCATTGATTTAGAAAACATCTGAGTGCTGGAGTCAACCTGTGTTGTAGAACTAAGGCTGTCGTTCATGAGTGTTTTCCTATTCAATATTAAACGTGGCAGATTGCAACGATAGCCACATCAACATTCTATAAGTGGTTTATGAATTGACTGTCGGCAGAAAGCAGTTAATCAATTTCTCGTCTTTGATAATCACCCAGTACGATTTAGCGCTGCTGCTGCTCGTTGGGCTGCTACTTGGCGTCTACCAATGATTGGAGTTGTCGGAGCGAATCCGGCGGTCGCTCTTTCTGATTCCGATTCGCCTCCCCAAAATCCAAGTTCTCGATTCTCTCGTGCATATGCCTTACACGGGTCAACTGAAGGACAGGCCTCACAGATTTTCCGAGCTTTAGCTTCGCGTCTCACTCTCGCTTCTGGGCGTTCCGCAAAAGGTGCGAAGAAGAGTGAACTTTCTCCTCGGCAACTGCCTTGGTCGACCCAACTCATAGTTGGATATTCAGCGGGCATTTTTACCGAGATCTCAAACAATTTAATTTTCTCCCCTACTCAACCAAATATTTTTGGTCTTACACCTCGCGCGACAGTACGAAAAAGATTGGCAAGAGTAAAGAGATTTTTGATAATTGTTAGAGAAGATACCTATCTGAAAAACAGATAGGTATCTACGTTCAAGATTTGTTCAGACGATTACTCTTCAGTAGTAACGTTTACCCTAAGAGACTGCCGCTATGCCTCGATCAATAAGGGAACCTATATCTGACTGGGTAAGCCCAAGATCTTCCGAAAGGATCTGTTCTGTGTGTTCTCCCAGTCGTGGGGCGATCATCGCTCCACGATCTTCAACCTGTGAGAAAGCGAGAGGGGAACCTGGAACTAAATGCTCGCCAACTCCTGGTTGTTCAAGATTGGAGAATAAAGGATTCTGAGTGGAACAGCGTTCATCGTTTTCAACCAACTCAACAAAAGACTGATAAGGCCCCCAGCAAACTCCGTGCTTGTCTAAAGTGTCTGAAACTTCTTTGAAGGTTCTTTCACTAAACCATGGGGTAAATAGTTCGGTTAGTCTGCTTCGAGATAGGTATCTTTCACCTTCGTCTGAGAAATCTGCCCCCAGAGACGAAGCCAATTCCCCCACTTTTGTGGTTGTCTGTGTTGCTTCTTGGAGACCTTTCCACTGCTTTGGGCTTATCGCTACTACCATCACTCGTCGGTCATCTTTTGTCAGGAAATCTGTTCCGTAAGCTCCGTATAAATCATTACCAATCGACGGTCTCTCTGTTTTTGTGATTTGAGCTTCAGCTATTCCACCAAGCATTCCTACTGCCGCTAAAGCTACGTCTGTTAATGCAAGTGTCACTAAATCCCCGCAGCCGGTTTGAGTTCGGTGTCTATCGGCAGCTAGTAAACCCAATGCCGCCATCTGACCACACATAAGGTCCCACGCCGGAACAACATTATTAACTGGTCGTGGATCATCTGGGTAGCCAGTTGCGTTTGGATATCCAATGGCACAGTTAACTGTGTAGTCCACCGCAGTTGACCCATCGTGGTTTCCAACAATAGAAACCATGACTAGGTCTTCGCATTTTCGTTGAAGTTCGTCATAGGCGAGCCAACCCACTGCTGGAAAATTTGTAATAAAATTTCGAGCCTGAGATATCAAACCTGAAAGTAACTCTTGGGCTTCCGGGTCACGCAAATTCATTGCTAGTGAACGCTTCCCCTTATTTAAGCCATTCCAATAAAGACTTGCTCCATTTTCTGTGAGAGGCCATCTTTTATGGTCGATACCCCCACCAATTTGATCAAATCTGATGACATCAGCGCCAAGTTGTGCCAAAGTCATGCCCCCAGAAGGTGCTGCTACAAATGCAGAGCCTTCAATGACTCGCAAACCCTGAAGTGGACGGTCTCTCAACTCAACTCTTCTATGTCAACGAGCAGTTGAGCGGAGTGCTCATCTAAACTTGTCGCGCTACTAGGGTCATACGCTTTAGCTATCAGCCCCTCAGGGGAAATCAAATAAGTGACCCGTTCTGGAAGACTAACGAATGGGTGGTCAGGTGGGCGAACTACTTTATATGCCTCACCCATCGTGCGGTCAGGGTCTGAAAGTAGAGAAAATTCATAACCTTGGTTTTCTGCGAATGCTTTTTGTTCCTCGATGGTGTCAAAACTTGCACCAATAATTACTGCATTCAGTGCTTCAAATTCGAGAGCTCGATCACGGAACCCTCCTCCTTCAATCGTTCAACCAGGTGTGCTTGCTTTGGGATACCACCAAAGGGCTATCCATTTACCAGAAAAATCTTCAAGATTAATCATGTTTCCATGTTGATCTGGTGCTGAAAATTGTGGTGCTGGACTTCCTTCTTCAAGCATTTTTCCTCCAATAATTGAATGATTTGACTGTAGTGGCAAAGCCTTATAAAAAGTGGCATCTTCAGCAGTTCTTTGGTTTTTTTATTTCCCGGTTCTACCCATCGCCTGCTTCTGGTTAGGATTATGAAAACTGGCGAAATTTACAGTCAGCATAGTTAGGAGAACATAATGTCCGAAGCCGTAATAGTTGCTACAGGTCGAACCCCGATCGGCCGTGCAGGAAAAGGTAGTTTAATTGAAGCGCGACCTGATGATATGTCCGCTTTCATTGTTGATGCAGTGCTCAACAAAGTTCCTGAGCTTCCGCGTGAAGAAATCGAGGATGTTATTTGGGGTACCGCTCAACCTGGCGGGGAACAAGGATTCAATCTGGGCCGTGTTGTAAGTCTTCTTGCAGGGCTTGAGGCACCAGGTGTAACCGTAAATCGTTATTGCTCTTCTTCTTTGCAAACAATTCGTATGGCCGCTCACGCGATTATGGCGGACGAAGGTGATGCCTTTATAGCGGGCGGAGTGGATTGCGTTAGCCGCTACGGTTACGGAGCCTCTGACACCGCTTCACATAATGAAAAATTTGCTGAGGCAGAGGAAAGAACAGCGTCTAGAAGTGGTGGTGGAGCCGGAGATTGGACTCCGACTGAAGGTCTTCCAGATCTCTACATAGCCATGGGTCAAACTGCTGAGAATGTTGCTGAGTCTCAGAATGTTTCAAAACAAGCGCAAGATGAGTGGGGTGTTCGTTCCCAAAACCGAGCAGAAGACGCCCAAAATCGTGGCTTCTTTGAACGTGAAATCACCCCTTATGTCCTACCTGATGGAACTGTTGTTTCTGCTGATGATGGCATCCGCGCTGGAACAACTTATGAAAAAGTTTCGCAACTGCAACCTGTGTTCCGTGAAAATGGAACTGTTACCGCTGGAAATGCTTGCCCTCTTAACGATGGGGCAGCCGCTGTAGTGGTAATGAGTGCTACTCGAGCTGCAGAGTTAGGTATAACGCCTATAGCAAAAATCATATCTTCAGGTGTTTCTGCTCTTAACCCAGAGATTATGGGGCTTGGTCCTGTTGATGCAATCAAACAGGCACTCGGTAGGGCAAATATGACTCCGGCTGACATTGATCTTTTCGAAATCAACGAAGCTTTCGCTGCTCAAGTTCTGCCGTCAGCAGATCAAGTTGGTATTGACTTAGACAAATTGAATGTAAACGGTGGAGCTATTGCTCTTGGTCATCCATTCGGCATGACTGGAGCTCGTATCATGACCACGTTACTTAACGGCCTAGAAGACGCTGACAAAGAATTCGGTGTTGAGTCTATGTGCGTTGGTGGTGGTCAAGGAATGGCTATGGTCGTTCAACGCCTCAACTAAATCTTAAATTCAAACAACACAACCAAAGAATTAGCGGTCGCTTGGACGGTTGTCGCGTGCCGCCGGCATCCAGTTTGGTCCTGCGGTTTGGTCTATGCGTTCGACAAAACGTGAGCCAATTGGTTCGATTAAATCAATAAAGCGAGTCGTTTCTTCTGAACCAAAATTTTTCCAAGCCACACTGGTTAAATCATCTAGGCGGTCTTCAAGTTCCTGCCTGTAATGGAGGCCACTATCCGTGACTTTGCGATCTTTAGCCAACCCGCGTTGCTCTAGTTTCACATAGGCTCTTTCTAGAGCCGCGTCATCAGCTCCGCGGCTTCTTGCCAACCAGTCATCCTCGTAGCCTCTCCAAGCCCCATCAAGAATCCCTACCATGCTTTCGTCAAGATCTTCGCTTATTTGTATCGCCCAATGAGTATCTCCACGCCACTCTCGAATCGCATTGACTGCCAACCAAGATGATACGAGCGGATCCGTATGGCGGGCCCAGTCAATCAAAGAGGAGAACAAGACACGCCCGGAGACTGGAAGGCTTTCTGCGGCAGTCCATAGTTCCGGTTCCATTGATGCAAGCGATTCGCATATTTCTGGCGAGTACCTTTTTAATCCAGATGCCACTGCGCTATCTCGGGCTGCTGCTGCCTCTTCAAAGGTTGTATGTTCTCGACATAAATCAAGACATCTTCCCACGAACTCAGGATGAATTGAATAGAACGCTGCTGTGACTGCCGAATTTCCTGCTGACCCAAGGGATGCTCCGCGTGTAGATATGTAGTACCCGATACCGTCGGGGACCCCAAGCGCTGCATAATTTTCGATAGCTTCCGGGTCCCAGTAAATCCATCCAATAAGTCGATGAGAGACTAACGCCGCTCTGCGGCTAAGTTCGCGCCAAACTAGTGAAGAATTTTCTGAGTTGTTGGCTGGATCAGCCATTGCCTTTACTAGCCCTGTCCACCTGAAGCTTCTTGTACAGAAACTTTTCCTTCACTAATCCACGGCATCATTGCACGTAGTTTTGAGCCGACTTGTTCGATGCGGTGCTGACGGCCTTTTTCTTCTAATGCATAGAAGTTTTCTCTACCAGAATGAGCTTCAGTAACCCATTCTTCAGCGAAAGCCCCTGATTGGATTTCTTCTAAAACTTTTTTCATAGTTACCCGAACTTGGTCATCTATAACTCGCGGTCCTCGTGTCAAGTCTCCATACTCAGCTGTATCTGAAACTGAATACCGCATACCGCCAATTCCCTGCTCATACATAAGGTCAACAATGAGTTTTAATTCATGCAGACATTCGAAGTAACAAATCTCTGGTTGGTAACCAGCATCGACAAGAGTGTCAAAAGCGCTTCTAACAAGTTCGGTTACACCGCCACAAAGCACTACCTGCTCTCCGAAAAGATCTGTCTCGCATTCTTCGGTAAATGTGGTTTCAATGATCCCTGCCCGTGCTCCACCTACACCATCTGCATAAGCAAGAGCTAGTTCTTTAGCTCCTCCTGTTGCATCTTGTTCTACCGCGATAAGGCATGGCACTCCTCCACCTTCAACATAGGTTCTGCGAACAAGATGCCCAGGACCCTTTGGAGCGATCATGATTACGTCAACGTCTTCAGGTGGCGTAATGAGGTCAAATCTAATATTGAAACCATGAGCAAAAGCTAAAGCATCCCCTGCTTTCAAATTTGGGGCAACATGTTCTTGGTATACCTCTGCCTGATCTGTATCAGGTAGGAGAATCATGATGACATCCGCCCATGCTGATGCCTCGGAAAGCGACCGGACGGTAAGTCCTGCCTCTTCAGCTTTTGCGATAGAACCTGATCCGTCACGAAGGCCAACGCAGACCTCCACTCCTGATTCTTTGAGATTCAGCGCATGAGCGTGTCCTTGTGATCCATATCCCAATATGGCTACTTTGCGTTCAGCTATTGCAGCTTGGTTGATGTCATTTTCGTAATAAATATTTGCCATTTTCTCTTATCTCTCTTTATTTAAGTTCTTATTCAATAGTCTCGTCTAGGTTGGCCAATGCGACTCGACCGGTTCTTTGTATTTCTAAAATACCAAATGGTCTAAGTAAGTCTTCAAATGCATCGATGTGATCTGGATCTCCGACTAACGACAACATCATGGAATCCGTTCCGACGCTCATCACTTTTCCGCCAGCTCGATCAAGTTGTTCAACAATATCGTCACGATGCTCTGGTTCTACTGCAACGGTAACAAGCATTAGTTCTCTTTCTACAGCGTGACCTGGTTGTAAGTCTCGAATGTCTACAACGTTGATGAGTTTGTCTAGTTGGTTTACCACTTGTTCTATCGGAGCGGATTCACCATCTACCACTATTGTGATACGGCTTAAATTGTCATCTTCTGTTGGCGCTACGGCTAACGAACGAATATTGAAGGCCCTTCGAGCGAATAAGCTAGCGACTCTGGCTAGAACTCCTGACTTGTTTTCGACCGTTACTACAAGTACGTGGTTTCGATGTTCTGCTGACGTACTGCTCATCGAATTTCGTTTTCTTGAGAAGGGGGAACGATCACGTCTGAGTTGCCTGTTCCTGCTGCAACCATTGGGTAAACTTTTTCTTCTGCAGCTGTTCTGAAATCAATAACGACGGGGCGATCTTCTATTTCGTTTGCTTGAGCGATCGCTTCTTCTACTTCATCAGGGTCATCTACCCGCAATGCGAAGCAACCCATTGATTCTGCCCATCCCTTATAGTCAGGTATTTCTTTAGATAGAAACACCTCTGAATGGCGTTCGTCATAGAACATGTCTTGCCATTGCCTTACCATGCCTAAATAGGAGTTATTCAAAAGCGCTACTTTGATTGGGATGTTTTCCACACGTGCTGTTACTAACTCTTGAGCGGTCATTTGGAAACATCCGTCTCCATCTACTGCCCAAACCATTTTTTCAGGGTGTCCTACTTTGGCTCCGATGGCAGCTGGTATTGAGAATCCCATTGTTCCTAACCCACCAGAATTTATCCAGGTGTAAGGGTGATCAAATGTCCAGTATTGACTTGCCCACATCTGATGTTGCCCTACTCCTGAAGCAACAATGGTGTCTGCAGGAGTGGCATCGCGAAGTTTTTCAATAACGAATTGAGGTTTAAGCGCCTGTCCTGGGTTTGAGGATTCATAGACAAGAGGGAAACGTTCTTGCCATCCACTGATACGTGATTTCCATGCTGATCTATCTGTTGCTTCTGAGTTTGATTCCCTTAAGACTTTGACCATTGTTTCTATGGCTACTCGACAGTCGCCTTGTATTGGAATATCTGGTCGACGTACTTTACCTAACTCTGCAGGATCAATATCAACGTGAATAATTTTCGCGGTAACTGCAAATTCATCTAGTTTCCCTGTGACTCGATCGTCAAAGCGTGCTCCAAGAGTTATTAATAGATCTGATTCTTGCATTGCTGTAACTGCAGTAAAGTTGCCGTGCATTCCAGGCATACCAAGACAGAGTTCGTGGCTATCAGGAAATGCCCCTCGTGCCATCAAAGTAGTAACTACGTGTATCTGGGTGAGTTCTGCTAATTCAAGAAGCGCTTCCGCTGCTCGTGATTTGAGCACTCCTCCACCGATATAGAGAATAGGTTTTTCCGCTTGTTGTATTAAGTCAACTGCTTTCTTGATTGCGTCTTCGTCAACTGAAGTATCAACTTTGTATCCAGGGAGATCAATTTCTACTTCGTCTTCCCATTCAAGAGATGAGCGTGGGTTAGTCGGATCTACTATGTCTTTAGGTATATCTACAAGCACAGGTCCAGGCCGTCCAGTAGTTGCGATATGAAACGCTTCTCTGATTACTCTTGGAATATCTTGTGCTTCAGTTACTAGAAAGTTGTGTTTAGTGATAGAAGCGGTGATTCCCGTTGTGTCACATTCCTGAAAGGCATCAGTTCCAATTGCCGCTGTAGGCACTTGTCCTGTTATGACCACCATTGGAATAGAGTCGAGATAAGCATCGCATAATGGAGTAACGATGTTTGTCGCAGCTGGCCCACTAGTAACCATTGCTACGCCAGGTTTGCCTGTCGCTTGGGCATAACCCTCAGCCATGTGACCTGCTCCCTGTTCATGCCGAACAAGGATATGGCGAATCTTTGAATCAATTATTGGGTCGTAGACGGGCAGAATTGCCCCACCGGGCAGGCCAAACATGACCTCCACCCCTTCTCTTTCGAGAGACTTAATTAAGGCTTGTCCACCGTCTGTCTTCATAACTTTTCCAAGTCTAAAGTGATTTATTTGATCTAGTTGGTCTGAAAAGTAAAATGACCTCCCAATTTCGGGAGGTCAGGGCACACATTCGTCTTTGCGACGATGTGCGCCTAGGGCACTACTACTAACTGAGTTGTGGTGCTTTTGCTTTTCATAGACTTTAAGTATGGGGTTTAAGAGGCCTAAGCAACAACCTTGGCAGATACAACAGAGACAAACTATTTGACTGGCCTGCCTAAAATAACAGTTACTTCCCCGCTTCCGTCTGATTCATTTCGAACATAGGAAGATACGACAGTCCACCCTTCTAGCGCATAAGCGTTTAAACCTACCCCCCATAATTCTGGATCATCTGGGTCCACGAGCCAACCAACTTTGCCTCCCGCTTCTTCAACTTTGGCTTTGATTTTTGCCAAGTTGAGAACTTCATATTGCATAGTTTGTTCACTCATATATTCCCCCCTATAGATCCAGGCTCCTATACGTCGGTCACAGCTCCTGCTTCAGCTCCACGTGCTAAAGCGGCGTATTTTGCTAAAAATCCGGATTCGTAACGAGGTTCAAATGGTTTTAAATTGGCTCGTCTTTCTTCTAACTCAGCTGCGTCGACCATTAATTCAATTTTGTTGCTACGCACATCAATGACTATGCGGTCTCCTTCTTCCACTAAAGCAATTGGTCCGCCATCTACAGCTTCAGGTGCGACATGGCCTACACAAAATCCATGAGTTCCACCAGAGAAACGTCCATCTGTTATCAGAGCTGCGTCTCCTCCTCGGCCTGCTCCTTTCATTGCTCCAGTTATAGCAAGCATCTCGCGCATGCCTGGTCCGCCCTTAGGTCCTTCGTAACGAATAACCACAATGTCTCCTGCTTCAATTCGGTCCCCAAGAACAGCTTCCATAGCGTCATCTTCTCCGTCAAAAACTCGGGCTCTGCCTTCGAAGTAATCAATGTCTATGCCTGCGACTTTTAGTACAGCGCCTTTGGGGGCGAGTGACCCGGTAAGAATTGTGATTCCACCAATGTCGTGTATGGGATTGTCAAAAGTGTGAATTACTTCGCCATCAGGTTCTGGCGGGTCAAGCATTTCAAGGTTTTCAGCAACAGTCTTGCCAGTGACGGTAATTTCGTCTCCATGAAGAAGTCCTTCTTCAAGAAGCATCTGCATCACAACTGGGACGCCACCTATTTGGTCGATGTCAAACATGTGGTATTGCCCATGCGGTTTTGTATCTGCTAGATGAGGGACTCGTGCTGCGACCTTGTTGAAGTCATCAAGTTCGAGATCTACTCCAGCTTCAAAAGCTATAGCGAGTAAATGAAGGACAGCATTTGTTGAGCCTCCTAACGCCATCACTACTGCGATTGCATTTTCGAAAGCTGCTTTAGTCATGATGTGCCTTGGGCGAATTCCTGCCGATAGCAGTTGCATAACTGCAGTTCCGCTTGCATAGGCGATGTCTCCACGACGATTATCAATCGCTGCAGCAGATGCTGACCCAGGTAAAGACATGCCAATCGCTTCTCCAACTGCAGCCATAGTGTTTGCAGTGAACATTCCGGCGCATGAACCTATTGTGGGACATGCCTTACTTTCAATAGCTAAAAGTTCTTCATCATCTATGTCGCCAACAGCATGAGCACCAACTGCTTCGAATACGCTGACGATGTCGAGTTTCTTGCCGTTGTGTTCACCGGGCATGATTGATCCACCATAAACAAATACTGATGGGAGATTTATGCGAGCAGAGGCCATCAACATTCCTGGTAGTGATTTGTCGCATCCGGCAAAACTTACGAGTGCATCAAATCGTTCTGCGTGCATTACTGCTTCAACAGAGTCGGCGATTATTTCTCGGCTTACAAGACTGGCTCGCATTCCTTCATGACCCATTGAAATGCCATCTGATACAGCGATGGTGTTGAACTCTAGGGGGTAGCCACCGGCTGATTTCACGCCTTCTTTTGCTCTTTTAGCTAAATGATCTAACGGAAGATTGCAAGGGGTTACTTCGTTCCATGAAGACGCTACGCCCACTTGGGATTTAGAGAAATCGTCTTCGGTCATTCCAACTGCTCGTAACATCGCGCGTGCAGGAGCTCGACTTGCCCCTTCTGTTACTTCGCGGGAACGAGGTCTTTGGTCGTGTTCTGCATTTTCACTCATAATTGCAGGGTAGAGCACAAACCTGCCTTCGGCACCTTGTGCTATGAAGTACATTTATTTTGTGGGTATTTCTTCTCGTGATCGACAGCTATTAAAACTTGCTATTCCAGCTCTAGGGGCGCTTCTAGCGGAGCCGCTTTATGTTCTTGCTGATACTGCTGTAGTGGGCCATCTCGGCACTTCCGCTTTGGGCGGCTTAGGTGTTTCGTCTTCTGCTTTATTGCTGATCTATGGTTTATGTTTTTTTCTTGCTTATGGAACAACAGCGGCTGTGGCGAGACTTACCGGTGCAGGTGAAACGAGAAAAGCAGCAAGTCAAGTAGTTCAAAGTATTTGGCTTGCTGTTTTTGTGGGTGTTTCTTTGGGTCTGATTATTTTTATCTTTTCTTCTCAAATATTGGAAGCTATGGGGGCTACTGGTGATCTCCTCATTCAAGCGCGTATTTATCTTCAGATAAGCATGTATGGCGCTCCTGCAATGCTGATTATGTTGGCGGGGGTCGGGTATTTACGGGGTGTAAAGGATACTGTGCGCCCTCTATGGGTCTCTGTCGGCACAGCAATATTGAATCTGATTTTAGAGATAATTCTGATTTATGGGTTCAAAATGGGGATCGGAGCGTCAGCCGCTGCAACGGTTGTGGCTCAATGGATCGGGGCCATTATTTATCTTATTTGGATAGGTCAGACGATTCGGCCACATCAAATTTCATTAGCTCCTAAGTTTGATCTTCTTAAAGATCTTTTACGCGTCTCTTTAGAGCTTTTGACCCGCAATCTGTCTACTGCTGGAACATTTTTGATTGCGACTGCGGTCGCTGCTCGTATAAGTGACGTAGATGTAGCAGCTCATCAAGTCGCCTTTCAGATTTGGTTTACCCTGGCCATGGCAATGGATGCTATGGCTATTGCCGCACAAGCCATGATCGGTAACCTTCTTGGAGCTGGCGATTCATCCGAAGCAAAAAAAGTCGGGGAAAGAGCCATTATCTGGTCAGTGGGAATTGGTGTAGTAAGCGGTGCTTTGCTCGCGGCTATTCATATCCCATTGTCAGAAGTTTTCTCTAGCGATCCAGCGGTAACCGCTCTTGCGAGTTTTCTCTTTATTTATGTAGCTGCCATGTCTCCAATATCTGGAATAGCTTTTGCTTTAGACGGAATACTTATTGGAGCGGGAGATCATCGCTATCTCGCTAAGGCCATGGTTGCCGCGACTATTTGCACTGTTCCGATTATGTGTTTGACGCGCATTCTTGATCTTGGGATTGGCTGGCTATGGGCAACAATCTGCCTGTTTATGGGGCTTCGTTCTCTTCTTCTTGGAATGCGATTTAGAAGTGAACGGTGGATGGTTACCGGAATTTAACTCTCGGCTCGATGTAGAAGAATGTCGTTGACTACTTTTCCGTCGGCCTGGCCTTTTGTCATCTTCATGACTTGACCTACAAAGAATCCGGACTTCTTCTTTCTTTCTTCCGGGTCTCCTTCAACAAATGCGGTCCAGTCTTCTGGATGGTCGGCAAGTATGCCTTCAATCAGCGTTTCAAGTTCTGAAGTGTCCATTGCTTCAAATCCATGGTGTGCCGCAATCTCTTTAGGATCGCCTCCCTTGTGTGCTAAGTCAGCTAAGACTGTCTTAGCTTGAGTAGCGCTCAAATCTCCGCTTGTTTCTAAAGAGATGAGTTCAGCAAAAGACTCAGTGGTTAGTTCTCCTATCCCATCAGCCAAGTTGTTTTCTAGATGCACGAGAACACGGGTGGGGTCAGCACCTTTTTCTATAACTGCAACAGCAAATTCGTCTAAATTTCTTTCAACTACGAGAGTCGCTTCTTGAGGTGTGATGCCTGCAGCTTCAGAAAGGTTAATTCGACGCTGACGAGGCAACTCAGGAAGAGATTCTTGTATTTCTGTTATCCACTCTGGTGAAGGGTCTAAAGGAACAAGGTCTGGTTCAGAGAAGTATCTATAATCAAAGGCTTCTTCTTTTGACCGAAGAGTATGTGTCCGTCCATCAGCTTCGTCCCAATGGCGCGTTTGTTGCTCGACTTCTTGACCGGAAGTAATTATGTCAACTTGCCGTTGGGCTTCATACTCAATTGCTCTCCCTAGAGAACGAAGCGAGTTAATGTTTTTTACTTCGCATCGTGTTCCAAATTCTTTACTTCCCTCTGGTCGCACGGAAACATTGCAGTCAACTCGCATTGACCCTTCTTCCATTTTCCCGTCCGAAGCGCCGATAGCCACCAAAATAGATCGCAGTTCTGAAACATAGCTTCTGGCTTCTTCTGCGCTACGTAGATCTGGGGCACCAACTATTTCTATTAGAGGAACGCCGGCTCGGTTGTAATCAACGAGAGAATAGTCTGCTTCGTGGATGCGGCCTCCGCCTCCCACGTGAGAACTCTTCCCTGTATCTTCTTCCAAATGTGCTCGCTCTATACCGATCCGTTGTCCATCTGGGAGTTCCAGCCATCCGCCTTCATTAATGGGAAGATCAAACTGTGAAATCTGATAAGCCTTAGGCATATCCGGGTAAAAATAGTTTTTTCTGGCAAAAACTGATCGTTGCACTCGGCAATTCAATGCCAAACCAACTCGGATAGCGAGTTCCACTGCTTTCTGGTTGAGCACAGGTAGGGAGCCTGGTAGGCCTAAAGAAACAGGATCTATGTTTGTGTTTGGTTCACCACCAAAAACATTTTGAGCAGAGGAAAAAAGTTTGGTAGCGGTAGCAAGTTCAGCGTGAACCTCTAACCCGATTACTATCTCCCAGCCGTCAAGAGTTTTGCTTGTCATGACTGTCCTTGGTTTGAGGCTTCAAGTATTGCTCCAGCGCGAAACATTGTGTGTTCATCTGTAGCAGGAGCTAGAACTTGTATTCCGACTGGAAGCCCATCTGTTCCTTGACCAAATGGGACAGACATTGCGGGATGGCCGGCCAGATTTGAAGAGATGGTACAAATGTCCTGTAAATACATTTGTAGCGGATCCTCCGTTTTGTCTCCTAATGGGAATGCGGTGGTGGGTGCAGTTGGGCTGAGGAGTAGGTCGAATTTTTCGTACGCTGCTGCGAAATCATTCATTATGAGAGTTCGAACCTTCTGGGACTTCCCGTAATAGGCATCGTAGTAGCCTGCAGAAAGTGCATATGTTCCGAGCATGATGCGGCGTTTGACTTCATCTCCGAATCCTGCGGTGCGGGTAGCGACCATCATTTCTGAGGTTGTTTTGGCGTCAACTCGTGGGCCAAATCGAACTCCGTCATATCGAGCCAAATTTGAGGAAGCTTCTGCTGGGGCAATCACGTAATAGGCGGATAATCCATAGACAGTTGATGGAACAGACGTTCTTTCAACAATGGCTCCTGCTGAGGTGAGTGCTTCTACTGCTTTTTCTAAGCACGCGAGGACATCATCTGAAATGCCCTCAATTGCTCCTCCGCTTAATTCATCAATAACTCCGATTCGAAGCCCTTCCACTCCTTGAGTTAATGCTGAAGAAAGGTCAAGTGGAGGCTCAGGTATAGAAGTTGTGTCTAATGGATCATGACCGGATATCACTTCTAGCAGTAACGCTGCGTCAGCAACAGTTTCTGCGAATGGTCCGATTTGATCCAAACTTGAAGCAAATGCGACGAGGCCATAGCGAGATACTCGCCCATAGGTCGGTTTTACGCCGACAACTCCACAAAGTGCGGCAGGTTGGCGAATTGAGCCACCGGTATCACTTCCTATGGCTAACGGAGTGAATCCTGCGGCTACGGCTGCTGCGGAACCTCCTGAGGAACCACCGGGTACTCGTGTTGTATCAAGTGGATTTCGGGTTGGCCCGAAGGCAGAATTTTCTGTTGAAGCCCCCATCGCAAACTCATCAAGATTTGTTTTCCCTACAATTACTGCACCTGCATCTCTAAGACGTTCAACAATGGTGGCGTCATAGGGTGGTAGCCATCCGGCGAGAATATTTGATGAACATGTTGTTGGTATTCCTTGGGTGCAAATATTGTCCTTGACTGCTACTGGTATCCCTGTCAATGGTCCAGGATTTTTTCCTTCTGCTACTAGGGAGTCAATTTTTTCTGCTTCTTTTATCGCTTCTTCGGTCATTACAAGATTGAAAGCATTGATTTCTTCTTCTCTATCTTGGATTGCTTTTAGGTGACTTTCCAAAACTTCTTTGGCCTTCATTTCACCTTTTTGAATTGCCAGTACAGTTTCTTGAACAGTCATGAATGTTCTCCAAGGGCTGGCGGAACTTTAAACTGATTATTTTCTACTTCGGGCGCACTTGTAAGAAACTTTTCTCGATCTACGGCTTCTCCTGGTTCGTCATCACGGAAAACGTTTATGAGAGGTAACGGATGCGCTGTTGGTTCAACAGTCTCTAGATCAAGGGCATCAAGATCTGCTGCGTGTTCTAAAATATCTGCTAGCTGACTGGTGAACGCATCAAGTTCAGCATCTGTCAAAGATAGGCATGCCAAGCGGGCTACATGGGCGACATCTTCGCGCGAAATTCGTTCATTCATTATGATTTGAGGGTAAAGCCTAAAAGTAAACTTTGTTCACTTATTTTACTAGTCATTCAGACACTAACTCTATTGTGTCAGTTGGTATCGCCATTTCTCCAGCAATTGGTGTCTGAGCAGTGACTACTCCGCTTTCATTCCCATTTACTGCGATCACTAGGAACCCAGAGGATTGTAAACGCATTTCTGCAGATACAAGATCAAGTCCTATTACATCTGGAACTGGACGGGGCATTAACCCAATTGATATTCCAATAACGACCGTTGAGCCAAAGTTAACTTCTGATTGTTCTTGCGGGCTTATTGATGAAACTAAACCATCTTCAATCTCTGAACTATATTCTTCTACTATCTCTAAATTAAGACCGAGAGCGGCAAGAACATCTTGAACTTCTGCAACTTCCTGCCCCACTAATCCCTCGGGAATAATTCTTGGTGGTGGTCCGTTAGATACTTCCAAATCAACTGACGAACCTCTCGGTAAGTCTTCTGAAAGAGCTAAGGAACCTATGACAAAACCTTCTGGAATCTCTTCGCTATATGTTGAAGTCACTTGGCCTACTGCTAAGCCAACTTCTTCAATGAGTCGAGTTGCTTCTTCTAGTGTGACACCTTGGATTTCAGAAGGTATTTCTACCCGAGTGGGGCCCAAGGAAATAATAATGGCAACACTTTGATCGGTTTCATAGAAAGATCCAGCTGGCGGATCTGTACCGAGTATTTGACCTTCGACTGTTCCGTCGCGTCGTTCGTAACGCTCTTCAACTGTCCATCCAAGTTTTATAAGACGTTCGTAAGTTTCTTCGATCGGTCGGCCTGCAATTGAAGGAACCACTATTTCTTCTGCCTGCGTATTTTGCCAAAGTAAGATCCCTCCAGTGATAGCTCCTATAAGAAGTAAGGCTGCTACTACTATGGTTGGCCAGCGACGTTTCGGTCCGACTGAGCGTATTCGCCGAGGCTCTTTAAATACTTCTTCTTTTTGCGGAGTGACAGTTGTGACTTCACCTGAGAGTGGCGCTGCCCCTATTTCACCAGGGCCTACTAGCGGAAGTGTGCTCGGCCGAGGCAAAGAAGGCGTTTTTTCCAGGAGTATTCTTCTTACCCGCTCTGCTGTTGGGCGATTACTAGGATCAGCCATTCCTGCTTGTTGAATCACTGGGCCTAAAGGACCCAGTGATTCGGGGACAGGAACAGATTTACCGATACGAGCTTTAAGTGTTCCGGCTAGAGAATCCGTGAGAAATGGAACGTAACCAGTGACCGCCTCAACAAAAATAATTGAAAGGGAATAGATATCTGAGCTTCCAGTCAACTTTTGTCCACTGGCTTGTTCTGGTGAGGCATAACGCACTGTTCCGGTGAACCCTTCAGTGGGCGTTTCTGATTGAGTTGTTTCTCTTAATGCATTAGTTAGTCCAAAGTCACTTATACGAAGCACTCCGTCTTGGCCAAATAGAAAATTTGCTGGCTTTAAGTCTTGGTGAATGATTCCACGTTCATGGGCGTAGGCCAAAGCTCTGCATGCTTCTAACCCGACAAGAAGTGTTTGCCCTGGAGTAAGCCGATATCCAGTCATCAAGATACTTCTTAAGCTTCCGCCCCCTAAATATTCGGTTACGACATAAGGGGAGCCATCAACTCCCCAGTCGTATACGCGGAGAATATTTGGATGATTCAATGAGCTAACTTTTTTAGCTTCTCTATAAAACCTCTCAAGAAACTTGTTGTCGCTGCTTAATGACGGATTTAGAACTTTTACCGCCACTCGTTGACTGGTATTTAAATCAACTGCGACATAAACAATCCCGGATACGCCAGTTCCGATTACCTGATGTAAGCGATACCGGTTATTGAGCGTCTCCCCGGTTAGATCAGGGAAGTTATTTTCTGAGGAAAAAGATTTACTTGAATCATTCACCCCCCTTACGCTACTCCGGTTATAACCGAGGTAGTCTCACTTATGTGAATCGTCGTAGCGCTTTATGGATTTCGCTTCTTCTTGCTTTAGGTGTGGGCGCGATAGTTGCTGCCATCATTGCCACAAATGACAATGTCGATGACGTGAGTGTAGACAGCAATCCGGCCATCGTTGAGTTGATTCCACCTCGTGGAGACACCATCCTTCCTCAATCAAATGTTGGTGTCATTTTGGCTTCTGGGTGGTTAGGCGAGTTGACCTATATCGATAACGTTCAAATACCTTTAGATGAGCAAAGAATTGAGCGTGCCCTTAATTCAGTGATCTTTCGTCCCGATGAAGGTCTAGTTCTTGAGCGGCTCCCGGCTCAAGAAGTATGTGCACAAATTCGTTATTGGGAAGTTCGGTCGCCAGATAGGGACCAGTTTTTTAGTTGGTGCTTCCGTGTTGACGGTTAGTTAGAGTCTAAGACTTTTCCGGTTTTTAGTAATTGAATAAAAGATTCTTCGTCAAGTACGGGAATATTTAAAGATTCGGCTTTCAGGAGTTTTGAACCACCGCCCTCGCCGGCGACTAAAAACGTGGTTGAAGAAGAAACGGAGCCTGGGCTTTTCCCACCTCGTTCAAGAATCGCTGCCTTAGCTTCTTCTCTTTTCATCACGGAAAGGGTTCCGGTGACTACGATGCTCATACCTTCAAGTAGTTGAGCCTCCGTAGAAGAGATAGAGCTTGAGGCTGCCGTTAAATTGATTTCTGCTTCTCTGATTTTAGAAAGAAGTTGCTGATTGTGTTTTTCGCGTAACCAGTCAAAAATAGAAGCTGCGATAACTGGACCTAGTCCTTCAACTTCTTCTAGATCTTCAATTGTGGCTTGTTCTAAACCATCTAGGTTTTTGAATGATCGTGCTACAAGGTCGGCAACAGTAGTGCCTACGTGTGGGATTCGTAAACCAAACAGGAGTCGACCTAAAGGCTGGTTTTTTGATTCTTCTATCGCTGTTTTTAGGTTGTTTATTGATGTCTCGCCAAAGCCTTCAAATTTGGCGATTCTTTCCATATCTAAAGTGAAGATGTCTGCTACATCTGAAATGAGGCCTTGAGAAACAAATAGGTCAACTGTTTGTTCGCCAAAGCCTTCTATATCCATGGCTCCTCGTGATACGAAATGCGAGATTCTGCCACGTACTTGTGCTGGGCAAGCATGGTTTGGGCAAAAGGTCGCTGCTTCACCTTGGGGACGTATGAGAAGGGATTCACAGACCGGGCAGTGAATTGGGAATTTCCAGGGTGTGCTACCTGGGTGTCGTTCAGATAAAACTGGCCGGACTACTTCAGGAATAACGTCGCCTGCTTTACGAACAATGACTGTGTCGCCCGGTCTGACGTCTTTTGCTTCTACTTGGTCCGAGTTGTGAAGGGTGGCGGTGGATACTGTAGATCCGCCAACTACAACTGGGTCTAAGCGAGCAAATGGTGTTGCTTGGCCTCCGGCTCCAATTGATACCTCAATGTCTAGAAGTGTGGTTGTCTGTTCCTCTGGAGGCAATTTGTAGGCCATTGCCCATCTGGGTGCGCGAGCGGTAGCGCCTAACGTGTCTTGCATGGATAAGGCGTCAACTTTTACTACGACTCCGTCTATCTCATAATCCAAATCATGTCGTGTTTTTTCTATTTGATTGATGAAATCAATAACAGAAGAGAAATCTTCGAACTTTTTAGCTTTTTCATTTACCGGGAGCCCAAGTTCTTTTAAAAAATGCAACGTATCTAAGTGGGAGTCTTGTAATTCTTGTCCTTCTATGCCGCCAACTGCATAGGCCCAGAAAGACAAGTTGCGTGTAGCAGTGATTTTTGAATCTTTTTGTCGTAAGGATCCAGCTGCGGTATTTCGCGGGTTTGCGTAGGTCTTCTCCCCTGAAGACTGTTGGCTCTTATTTAATTCAACAAATGCAGTGAGGGACATGTATACCTCGCCGCGGACTTCAAGAAAAGCTGGTGCTTTTTCTGGTAATCGGTGCGGAATGCTCTTAATTGTTTGGACATTGGCTGTTACATCTTCTCCTGTTGTTCCGTCACCTCGGGTAGCTGCCTGCACGAGTTTGCCTTCCTCATAAATTAAAGAAACAGCAAGCCCGTCAAATTTAAGTTCACATACCCATTGAGGGTCGGTTTTTTCTTCTTGGAGTCCTTTTCTGACACGGTCCGCCCAAGCTTCAAGTTGTTCAATCGAAAATGAGTTATCTAACGACATCATCGGTGTTCTGTGAACAACCTCTTCAAAAGTGTTGATTGTGCTGCCTCCAACGGTTTGAGTCGGAGAATCAGCTGTGATGAGGTTTGGATGAAGTTGTTCTAGCTGATTTAGTTCTCTAAAAAGCGCGTCATAGTCGGCGTCAGGTATCTCAGGAGAATCCAAAGAGTAATAGCGTTCGTTGTGATATTGGACCAATTCACGTAGTTCTTGAATTCTTGCCGCTGCAATATCCTCTGAATTGCTGTTATTTGTCACACATTGATTCTACCGGAGTGCTCTGGTAGGGGCAGGACGCTATTAAATCCTCTAGCGTTATCTCGTGGACATTTCTCTTAGGGACAAAAACTTTCTACTCTTAATAGGTTTACGCATTATTTGGTTTGCTTTGCCTTTAGGGGTCGGTCCGTTAATGGCTGATGGATTAGACCCGCTAGAGAACACTCCGCGTTCGGTGCTTTCTGTGATTCTTTGGTTTTTGTGGGGAGTGGGGCTTTTTTCTACTTTTGTGCCTCGCCCTCTGTCTCTAACTGGTGTTCGTTTCGGTAGTGTCCTGTGTTTTATTCTTACGTTCTGGGCTGCTACAACTTCTTCCACCGCTTCGGTAATTATCATTGCGTTTGTTTTTGCAACTGTTGCTTTAGTGATCGGTTCTAGTGCAACGATTGGTGATCTATTTATTGACCGGATCTCTTACGGGAATGAGCGTCGATTCTTACTCAGAGCACCGGCAGCAGTTACAAGTTTTCTTCGTCCTGCGACGTATTTGGTCTCTGTCGTCGGTTTGGTTGCCGGACCTTATTTACTTGCTGACGGACGAACTGTAGCTGGCATCATTGCTTGTGTTATCGGGTTTCCTCTAACTTTTGTTGGGTTGCGTTCTTTGCATCAAATAAATCGCAGGTGGGTAGTTCTTGTTCCAGCCGGACTAGTTTTACATGACCACTTATCATTAAACGAACCGACTCTTTTTCAAAGAAGTGAGATTGAAAGCGTTGGCCCTGCATCGGCAGACACTGATGCTGTGGACTTCACCCAAGGGGCGTATGGTCTTGCTCTTGAAGTTTGTTGTAGTTCTCCCCATGATGTATGGGTAGCCGCTGTTAAAAAGGAAACAGAAAAACAAACAATTGAGACGTTTCTCTTTGCTCCGGTACGACCCGATCATCTTTTAGTTGAAACTACTCGCCGTTCTTTAACAAGCCATTCCCCCACCTAGGACTTTGTTGTCGCTATAAAACACGACCGCCTGTCCAGGTGCGACTCGACGTTGAGGCTCAGCCCAATAAACGTTGTTATCTTTTAACGTCGCCTCCATTGGTTTACCGTGTGCGCTAATTTGAACGAGCACCGAACCGCTTGTTGGTAGGTTTGCCCAAACACAGTCCTTCACGGGCATAGAGTCCACCAAAAGGTCTTCTGGTTTTCCAACGGTCACTGTTGCATTAGGAACGTCAACATCTATTGCATAACGTGGGTCTGTTCCCCCTGCTGTTGCCATACCCTTTCTTTGTCCTATTGTGACCATCTCTACTGCTTCGACACTTCCTACCTCAGCTCCAGTAGTGTCAATCACTCGTCCGGGGGTAAGTGGAATTCTTTTACGGAGGAAATCGTTGCGTCCGTGTTCTCGAGTTATGAAACAAACATCTTGACTATCTGGTTTGGCTGCGGTTCGGAGATTTAATTTTGTGGCTAAATCACGTACCTGTTCTTTAGTTAGGTCACCTATGGGGAGGTCTAGTATCGCAAGTTTGTTTTGGTCGAGCATGTACAGCACATAGGACTGGTCTTTACTTGTGTCGATGGCTCGTGCGAGATAGTGGGTTCCATCAGGTTGGGTAATAATGCGAGCATGATGGCCGGTGGCGAGACGATCGAATCCAAGGGCTTGAACTCGATGATGGAGTAGATCAAATTTTATGTGTCGGTTGCATTCGATGCAGGGGTTTGGGGTAAGGCCTGCGGCATGGCTAGAAACATAGGGATTTACTACATGGTTGTCGAATTCGTCGCTCATGTTGAACACATGATGGTCTATTTTTAGTTCGTCACAGACCCGGCGCGCGTCATCCACATCAGAAATTGCGCAGCAACCGGAATCCGATTCCCCTCCCCAAAGTCGAAGGGTTACTCCTACGACTTCATGGCCTTGTTCTAGCATCAGTGCCGCGGCAACTGAGGAGTCAACGCCTCCTGACATTGCAACCATGACTTTACTCATTTTGAATATTCCCTTAATTGGGTGACCGCTTGAGGTATTACGTTCAGTGCGTGGTTTATTTCCTCTTCGGTTGTTGTCCACCCTAAAGAGAGGCGGATCGAACCAGATGCTTTTTCATAGTCGATGCCCATGGCTTGGAGTACGTGGGAGACTTGTTGTGCTCCGCTTGCGCATGAAGAGGCTGCGCTGGCGGCAATTCCTTCTTGTTCTAATAGAAAAAGTAAGGATTCGCTTTCTACATCTTTGAAGCATAAATGTGCGATTTGTGGTGTCCGGTTACTTTCAGCAGGCAAGGTTCGGAATGTGTCTGGTATTAGGGCTATAAGTTTTTCTTCAAGTTGATTTCTTAAGTCAGTGACACGAGCGGACAGTATTTCTCTTTCAGACATCATGATTTGTGCGGCTTTGCCGAGGCCGACGATCGCTGGAACGTTTTGAGTTCCGCTTCTTCGTTCTCTTTCTTGGCCTCCTCCTCTTTGTGTTGCAAGGAAGGGTACGCCTTTTTTGATGATCAGTGCTCCAGCTCCTTTTGGACCGCCGAATTTGTGTCCAGTGATGCTGATGAGATGAGCTCCTTCGCAGTACTTAGCGAGGTCCATCCATGCTGTTGCTTGAACCGCGTCAGTATGCAAGTACGTGGAGGGGAATCGTTCTTCCAATAATTCAGCGATGTCTGTTATGGGGTTGATGACTCCTGTTTCATTATTTGCTGTCATTGCTGAAATCAAAGAGATGTTGTCGATTGAATTCAAGGTTTCTACGAGAGCTTCTAAACTTATTTGCCCCGCTTCATCAGTGGGCACAACTATTCCGCCGCTGTCTCTTACTGGTTCAAGCACTGCGGGGTGTTCAGTTGCCGTGCAGATCGGTGTGCCGCCTTTGGCTCGGAGAACACCGTCTATGGCAAGGTTGTCTGCTTCGGTTCCGCCGCTGGTGAACACCACTTCGGAAGAATCAGCTCCGACAAGTGCAGCGACTGCGTCTCTAGCTTCATCTACGGCTCGACGGGCTTCTCGTGCTTGATGATGGGCGCCCGAAGGGTTGCCTGGGTGTTGGGTGAACCAAGGCATCATCGTTTCGACTACTTCCGGTCGAGTTGGGGTGCTCGCAGCGTGATCTAAATATGTCATCACTAGTTAAGGGTAGGTGTGTTCACTGTCGGTAACGACCCCGATTGAAGGCATAGTAAAGGAATGGAAAAGTATGGACCGGAAACTTACGGGGATTTGTTCGCTTGTGTTTACGACGACTGGTACGGCGATGACGGCAATGTTGCTTTGTCCATTATGGGGAATCCGGATGTAGTGGCGGAGAAAATATTTTCTTTAGCGGACGGTGGTTCGGTACTTGAACTGGGGGTTGGAAGCGGCCGTCTTGCTTTACCAATAGCTAAAAAAGGTTTAGATGTTACTGGGGTGGATGCTTCAGACGCGATGCTTGATCTTTTACAAGCTAAACCAGGTTCTGAAGCGATAACTCTCATTAAAGGCGATATGGCTGATCCGCCCGGGTTAGAACCGGAAACGTTTTCGCTAATTTTTGTGGGCTTCAATACTTTTTTTAATCTCACCAGCCAAAAAGATCAGGAGTCCTGTATCTCTGCGGTTGAACGACTACTTAAACCTGGGGGACGTTTCATTATCGAAGCTTTCGTTCCTGATCCTAAAACGCATGATGGTTTCTCCATCAGATCTATAGAGATAGATCGTATTCTCGCTGACGCTGTACTAACTGATGAGGAAGAACAAACTATTACGGGGCAAAGAATTGAAATGACGTCTTCGGGTAACCGGTTGTTTCCTTATTTGTTGCGTTACGTGTATCCGTCACAACTTGATGAAATGGCAACAAAAGTGGGTTTATCATTAGAGCACCGATGGGAGGATTGGCTTGACTCCCCTTTTACAGAAGAATCAGTAGTTCATATCTCTGTTTGGAAAAAATCTTCATAGTTTCAAACAAAGTTTGTACCAGCGACTAGTTGTGAAATCATTCACAACTTGATTTTTTCGCTAAAGCGTAGAATTACGTCATGAGCCAAAACGAACTTGTCGCTGTTACAGGGTCAACTGGCTATGTCGGAGGACGTCTCGTCCCTCGCTTACTTGAGTCGGGATATCGTGTGCGTTGCGTTACTCGCTCACCAGACTCCTTAACAAATCGTCCTTGGTCAAACGATGTTGAAATAGTTGTAGCTGATCTACAAGACCCAGTGGAAACCTTTGAAGCTTTGAATGGAGCTGACTACGCCTTTTATCTTGTGCATTCCATGTCTGCTGAACGCAACTTTGCAGCAGCAGAGGAAAATATGGCGCAAGTTTTCACCGACTGTGCTGAGAAAACAAAACTTCGTCAGATTGTTTATCTCGGCGGGTTAGGCGAAGACGATCTAGAAAACTCTGTGCATCTTCAAAGTCGACATAATGTTGGAAGAATTCTGGCAAGTGGTTCAACCCCGGTTACTGAACTTAGAGCTGCCATAATCATCGGGTCAGGCAGCGCATCTTTTGAAATGCTCCGCTCCCTCGTTGAGGTTTTACCGGTCATGGTTGTACCCCGTTGGGTTACAAAAACTCAGTGCCAACCGATCTCTATAGGTGATGTGCTCCAAGAACTTCTTCACGTTCTCGGCAACGAACAGTCTCTAAACAAAGTTCTAGAGATAGGCGGCCCTGAAGTGGCTTCTTACCGAGAAATGATGGATGCCTACACTAAAGTAGCTGGGCTGCGGAAAAGAATCATCCTTCCCGTTCCAGTTTTAACTCCAAGGCTTTCTTCCCACTGGGTGAATCTTGTGAGCCCTCTTCCTTTTACTCTGGCACGAGCCTTGATTGACTCTCTGACCACAGACGTCATTGTGAAAGAATCAAGTAGTCAATTTCTTTCTCAGGGACCGAAAGATGGATTAGAGAATTCAATCGGTAAAGCGGTAACTCGAGTTAAAGAGCTTGAAATACCTACCCGTTGGTCTGATACAGGTGGATATAAGGATCCCGCGAGTCCTGTTCCATCAGATCCTGAATGGTCGGGAGGAAAAATCCTTGTTGATAGAAGATCTATGAAGTCTTCCGTTTCTCCAGAGAAACTGATGGCCACTATCAAATCCGTTGGCGGCGAAAATGGTTGGTTTGCTTTTAACTGGATTTGGGCTATTCGTGGCTTTGCCGACAAAATCATTGGTGGTGTCGGGCTTCGACGCGGAAGAAGACACCCTACAGACCTTCGTGTAGGAGATACCGTAGATTTTTTCAAAGTGACCACGTTAACCACCAACCATTTACAACTTCTGGCAGAAATGAAAGTTCCTGGGCATGCTTGGCTTGAATGGAGGGTTGAAGAAACTCCTGAAAAAGGTAGTGAAGTAACCCAACAAGCGTTGTTCGTTCCACGAGGTGTTCTCGGGAGAGCCTATTGGTATGTGCTGCTACCGTTTCATATTGTTATCTTTCGTCGCATGTTGCGTAATATTGTTCTTCTCTCTAAGTGAGTAAAAAATGAAAGAAATTCCTCAAAACCCAACTGTCATTGTTTTAGGTGGAGCAGGTGAGATGGGTAGAAAAGCGGTCTCTATTATTTCTAATTTTGGAAATATCGGAGAATTAGTTGTTGCCGATTTTGACTTGGCTAGTGCGGAAAAGATTGTCGCTAAGAACGCTACGGAAGCGAAAATGCCCCTTAAAGCTGTTTCTGTGGATGTAACTGACTCTGAACAACTCATTAGTCTGCTTGAAGAAAACGACATTGTGTTGAACATGACCGGTCCTTTTTACCGATTAGGGGTGCCGGTATTAGAAGCTGCTATAGCCGCGGGATGTCATTATCTCGATATTTGTGATGATTGGGAACCAACAGTGGACATGCTTGCCCTCAATAAGGAAGCTGTTGAGTCTGATGTCGTAGCAGTTATCGGTATTGGAGCAAGCCCAGGTATTTCCAATATTCTTGCCCGGGTTGTCTGTGACCGTCTTGATCGTGTTGATGATTTGTATACGGTGTGGCCGGTTGATGCTGGTGATGAGCGTGGTGATGCGATTCAAGTAGTGATTGAAGAAAATCAAGGAGCGTCCGCGGCCATCGTGCATTGGATGCAACAAATCTCTGGTGAGATAGAGGTCGTTAAAGAGGGGCAACGAGTGGCGCAGCGGCCAATGCTGCCCGTCACCTTGAATTATCCGAATGCGGGTGAAGGAACTGGCTACACGGTTGGTCATCCAGAACCCATCACGCTGGTGGAAACAATGGATATACAAGGCTCGTCTGCCAGTTTGATGCTGCTACGTAAACACACTGCGTCTTTTATTGATGGTCTCCGTAAACGCATTGATGCCGGTCAACTCTCTTTAGAAGAAGGAGCAAAAGCAGTTGGTAAACCAAGTTTGCTCAGCCGTTTGAAAGCTGCTTTTCGTAGCTTCTGGTTTCCCGGTCCCGGTGACTTACCACTGTTTTTTGCCTGGGCGCGTGGTGAATATAACGGTGAAACACGTGTTGTTGGTGCAACTGTTACCTCTGCGCCTGCTGACGGCATGGCCGGTGTGACAAGTTGGCCGCTCGCCATCGCTTTACACCAATTACTCGATGGACGCATCACCACTGTTGGTGTTCACCCGCCCGAAACTGTTATAGAACCTGAACATTTCTTTACCATGCTCGCCGACGCCTGTGACCCACCAGTTAATGGGATGGAAGAACTCGTTATTCAAGACTTGCAGTGATCGTTAAACGATCAGGGTGTTTGCGTTAATTTTTAGCCATTCCCGGCGTTCGCGAAAATCGGTCATCATGTTTTCGACATGTTTCCAATATTTATCTGAGTGGTTGTGTTCTAAGAGGTGAGCGAGTTCATGCACTACGACGTAATCGACGATTCGGTGTGGTGCCATAATGATTTTCCAGTTGTAAGTGATGTCTCCTGAAGGTGAGCAGGATCCCCATCGGGCTTTGTAATCTTTGACTGTTACGGAGCGCGGGGTGACGTTCATTTGTTTCGCGTAGCGGTCAGTTTTTTGTTGAAGTTTCTTTAACGCATGTGTTTTGTACCACTGTGTTAATGATGCGTTGATCTCTTTTTCTTGCACGGATGGAGATGCGTTTTGGTTAACGGGAACGTGAAGGTATCCGTTTTTGAGTTTTGTTTCTTTTGTATTGGAGGTGATTCGTTTGAGTCGATAGTTTTTTCCAAGGTAAGTGAAGTCTTCGCCGTTTACGTATTCTTTTGGTCTGAATGGAGGCATTTCTGCTTGAGTTTTGATTTTTTTTTCAATCCATGAGGCGCGTTGTTGTATGAGTGCTTTGATTCGGTCTTCTGACAGGGTTTTAGGGACGATGACTTTAATGGAATTGTTTTTGATTTCTATAGATGCAGTTTTTTTTCGGTCGGTTTGGATTATTTCTAAAGGGAGAGCGAATTGTGTTGTCACTTGAATTTGACCTTTGCGAGTTCCATAAATTTGTCCGTGACAGGTTTGACTAGTTTTCTTGGGAACTGGTTAATGATGGTGCGTTTGATTGCTTTTTTCATTTTTTTCTGTTCGTCGGTTTTTTGGAAGAAGTCAACGATTTCGGTAGCTTCGTCCATCATTTCAACAAGTTCGCGGACAAGGTTTTTTACCTCCTCCTGAGTTTCTTCAGTGATGTCGTGTCCGATTTCTTCTAGTTCTCGGGTGAGGATGCCATGGAAGGCGCTTTCTGTTTCTGTTAGTCCGAGGTCTTCAGCATTCTTTATACGGTCTTCTTCAATGGTGTCGCGAAGATCGAGAAGGATAAGGACGAGTTGTTCCCAGCGTTCTTTGTTTTGCGCAATGATGTCTTCAAGTCGTTTAGACAGGGTTCGGTAATATTCAGGGTCATCTTCAGCACGGAGTTTGATGTGGTTCCGGATGGCGTGTTCGATCTCTGATGCTTTCGCTTTGTCTGTTTTATGGTTGTTGAGTTTTTCTTTATAGTCCTCGTCTAAGAGGTCAACAGGGGCGATTTTTACATCAACACCGGTGGAATAGACGTGTTCTTCGATCAGTTTTCGGACTTTCTCCCCTGCTCCGGCAATGTTGAGTTGTTCGTCTCTGAACAGGTTGCGGGCTCCTACAGCTATTTTGCCGAGTCGCCTCAAGTCGTTAATGAATGGTGTCGCTGCAGAGTCTGGAAGCACGATGTCCATTTGTTTAGAGAATTTTTGGAAATCGGTTTGGAAGGCTTGGCGGCGTTCTTCGTCTTCGAGAGATAAAACACATTCTTCAACATCGTCAAGGTTCATGTCAGTGAAATGTTTCAGTGCGCGAGTGTGAGCGTTTTTGAGTTTCGGTATCTCGTCTTTGAGGTTTTGTAAAGCGCCTTGGACGTCTTCGGTGGAGAACATTTCTAATGCTTCTGTTAGATAGTCGCTTAATCCGTAATAGTCGACGATGTATCCGCGGAATTTGTTTGCGTTGGTGCGGTTCACGCGGGCGATTGCTTGAAGCAAACTGTGGTCGGACAATTTTTTATCAAGGTACATGACTTGGGCGATTGGGGCGTCGAATCCGGTGAGGAGCATGTCTTTGACGATCAGGAACGACAAATTCGACTGATTATCCCCTGCCCCTATTGGTTTCTTAAAATTTTCGATGTGTTGTTTATGGTCGTTAGGGTTTGTGTACTGGGCTAATCGTTGTTCGTCGTTGTGGTCTCCTGAGATCACAACTGCTGACTCAGGTGACCCAAGTTCGTCAAGTATTTCTTTATAGAGAACGGCGGCGTGACGAGACGAAGCCACGATCATGGCTTTGAACCCGTTTGGTTCTATGTGTTCTCGGTAATGTTTGAGAATATCGATACAGACTCTGCGGACACGTTGTGGCGCTTCAAGAACTGCTTTGGATGTGCCGAATTTAGCTTTGATTTGTTCCTTTTCTTCCGGAGACTTGTCTACGAAATATTCGTCGAAAAGGCTGTCGAGTGAGTCGCCGGTGACTCGCACCTGGGCTTCTCTGCCTTCGTAAAGTATTTGGATCGTGGCGCCATCTTGGACTGCTTGTTCGATGGTGTATGTGTCGATGTAGGTTCCGAACTCGTTGGTGGTTTTTTCGGTTTTGATTAACGGCGTGCCGGTGAACGCAATTTTTGGTGCGTTCGGTAACGCAGTGTTTATTGCGGCCCCTAATGTTCCGTACTGGGTTCTGTGTGCTTCGTCGGCGAGGACAATAATTTTGTTTGACTCGTTTAACACAGGGAATTCGAACTCGTCAGCGGATTCTTGAAATTTTTGCACTGTGGTGGTGATGATGTCTGACGCGTCTGTGGATAGCAGGTCTTTGAGCATGTTTACTGATTCGGCGTGATGAACCGTTTCGTCTTGCGCGTTCATGAACGTTGTTGTTAACTGGGTGTCTAATTGGGTGCGGTCTGTGACAAACACCAGTTTGTACTCGCGTAAATCGGGGTCGCGGCGCATTTTGATCGCCAAAAACACCATTGTCAGTGATTTGCCTGAACCTTGTGTATGCCAGATCACTCCGCTGCGTTCTTTACGGTCCGTCCCTGATTTGAACCGGTCAATGGTTTTATGCACGGCTCTGAATTGCTGGTAGCGGCCCATTTTTTTAATTAACCGTCCATCTATAGGTTCAAACACGATGAAGTTTTGAATAATGTCCAATAAATTTGTTTTCGTAAACAACCCGGCGATCATGACTTCCTGCGAGGACGGTTCGTCACCCACCTCGTCGACGGTTAGAGGATGCGGGTCTTTCCATTCAAGGTAATGTTCCGTATTGGATGTGATCGTTCCCACCCTCGCCTTATAAGCACACGAGGAAACCATCATCTGGTTGTAGTAGAAAAGTTTCTCCGCTCCCTCATCATCAGACGGGTTGCGACGGTTCGCGTAGCGCAACAACTGATTGATAGCTGACTCGATGGGGTCAGTTACAAACGGGGACTTGCATTCAATAACGACCAAAGGAAGCCCGTTCACGAACAAGATGATGTCCGGAATAATGTTTTGCACCGGACCTGACACTTTGAACTGGTTCACACACAAGAAATCATTCTTCTCTACGTCTTCGAAATCGATGAGGTGTACGGTTTGGCCCTTGTTGCCTTTACCGAGGTCCTGCTGGACAGATACGCACTGGTTGATGATGTTCCAAATCGACTGGTTCGCCTCCACCAGATTCGCGTACTGGCCCATCGTCACATCACGCACAACCTTGCGGAGATTCTCGTCGCTAATCCACGGATTCAACCGTCGCACACTCTCAGCAAAACGCTTCAGCAACACCACGTCCTTGAACGAGTCACGTTCGTCAGATACCTCAGGGCTTAACAGGGTGCCATCCATGTATTCCCATCCCAACGTCTGCAACTGCTGCAGCGCAGGGCCCTCAACAATGTCGTATTCAGGACCAGCCATCAAACCACCGAAACCCTGACTTTGCCTGTTAACAAATCACCCATCAACGACTTCTTCAATGCTTCCAACTGCACCAACTTTGACTCAATGCCTTCTATCTGGTCGTCTAGCGAGGTAAGGATCTCAGCGATTTTCTCCTGCTCAACAAGAGGAGGCAATGGAATCTTTAAATATTCCACAAACTTACTATTTAGGCCTGGCTGGGCTGACCCAGTGATTAGGTGCCTTAGCTGTTCTTTAAAATCAACAGAGCAAACCGAATAGTACAGATACTCTTGCTTAACTTTTGACTTCATCCCTCGCAATAGAAACAGGTGTTCATTTATTGTTGCAAGAGATTCACCTTTGGGTTGTTTATAAAAACCACATTTTCCTGTATTCGCTCCATCTTTATTTATAAGAACGTCTCCGTTTGACAAAATCCCTTTATCCATTGACCCTGCAAACTCTTGAGTAACTTTCTTAACAGAGTCGAAGCACATTCCATCGGACATAGCTATATTTTCTCCGCCATAGCTAGAGATTGTTCCACTTAATTCAGTCGCCCCACCTTTTGGCCTTGATCCGCTCTCCAAAGTTTCTAACAATGTTGAAAGTAATTCTTCACTCCAGGTTGTTGGGATCAAACCAACCTCAGACTCCTTAAACTCCGTATGCCCTATACCTTTTGTCAATAACTCGTTCATGGTCGCTGTTTTCAAATCCCGCAGTTTCGCGACTTGTGTTTGGGTGTGTTCGATGGTGTCGTCGACGGAGGTGAGGATGTCAGCGATTTTCTCCTGCTCCACAAGAGGAGGTAACAAAAGGAGCGTGTCTAGAAAATCGCCAATGGGAATATTAATTAGCCCGTGGGCTCTCGCCCCTTCTTGGATTCTGGAACTCAATTGGTGTTCAAAATATTTTCCATCAAAGAAATACGATAGATACTTATCTGAGCACTTATCGCTCGAGACTTTAAAACAAATATAAAGTGGCGAAAGTACACCTTGGTTGTAATCAGTCAACCTCCGAATAACACCCACTGGATAACCCTTGGAGTAACTCTTGTTATATGCAAAGTCCCCTTTCTCAATTAGCGTATAGCCATCCAAATTTTTGCTAGAAACACTTTTATTAAAAAATTCCAGTTGATTAATTAATCCCTTCTGAGCTGAAATAGTCAATACGTTAGTGTTCCCGATCTTATTCTTTTGAGTAACTCTTTGAACATGGAGATCTAGTTCCTCAAGGAGCCAACCCTGTGGGATTGTGTCAGTCATAACCTAATTCTTTCAAAAACCCCCACATACGTTCCTCAGATACACGCACCTGCTCATCTACTTCACGTAACGACACACGATATTTATCCCACCAGCGCTCAAACTGATCTACTACAGTTTGGTCTACGTCACCTAACGCCTCACCAATCTGGTCCTTTGTTTCAATACTTGTGTTGAATTCGTAGTAGTCGTCGTTTTTCTTTGTGAAGACGACGGTGACGTCCATGCCGTTGAGGGTTTCTTGAATGTATTCGTCTTCGACTTCTGTGACGGGTATGCCTCCGTTGAGGACGGCGTTGACGTCGAATTGTTCAGGTGGCGGTGTCGTATCCGCGTACCTGCGGATATTGAGGTTGTAATCGTTTTCACGAATCTCTTCGATATCGATGACCCGTGAATAGCGTTTCTCATCCGTGTACGCGTCAAACGTGTCAACAATATGGTTAATGGCATCGTCGTCGAGTTTGTTCTGATTTTTTCCTTCCTCATACTCAAGCTCGCCATTAATAAACAAAACCTTGCCTTTGCGGTCTGCGGGTTTGTTTTTGTTGATGATCAGCAACGCAGCGGGTATACCCGTTCCGTAAAACAATGCGGAAGGTAACCCGACGACGGCTTCGAGGAGGTCGTCTTCGAGAATGCCTTTACGTATCTCTTTCTCCGATGACCCTCTAAAGAGAACACCGTGAGGGACAACGCAGCCCATTTTTCCTTCAGCGTTCAAAGAAGCGATCATGTGCTGCACGAACGCTAAATCCCCCGCGCCCTTTGGTGGTGTTCCGTACGGGTATCGTCCATACGGGTCGCTGTCCGCTGCTTCTTTACCCCAGTTCGACAACGAAAACGGAGGGTTAGCGATAACCCGGTCGAACAGCATCAACTCACCGCCAGAAGTGTGTTGCGGGTCTCCGAGAGTGTCACCTTTACGTATATCGGCGTTGAACACGCCGTGGAGGAACATGTTCATTTTGCAAATCGCCCACGTGTTCAAATTCATTTCCTGCCCGAACAAAGACAGGTTTTGTGGATTCTCACCGTTCGCTACTAGATAGTTGCGGGTCTGGTTCAACATACCGCCCGACCCGACGGTGGGGTCATAAATACGCATACCTGCCGAAGGTTTCAGCAACGACACTAATAGCCACACGACTTCGCTGGGGGTGTAAAACTCGCCGCCTTTTTTCCCTGCGGAATCAGCGAACTGTTTAATCAAATATTCGTAGGCGGAACCTAACAAGTCAGAAGATTCGAAATCTTCGTTACGGAGCCGGTGTTTAGAGAAATGCGATAGGAGGTCTTGAAGTTTTTTGTCGGAGAGTTTGTTTTTGATATTGAAATCGATGGAGACCAGCACGCCTTCTAGCGAGGCGTTGTGTTCTTCGATCGCTTCCGTGGCTTTGTTCAACTCGGCGCCAATGTCGTGTTTTAAATCTTTTAAGTTGTTCCAGCGGGCGCGTTCTGGAACAAAAAAGGTGGAATCGTATTCGTCTTCGTCAGACGCCAAACTTTCCGCCTCCGTTTGGGATTTACCGGAAGAAACATAGTGGGCGACAACTTTTTCTTGTTCTTCTTCGAACGCGTCTGATAATCGTTTAAGGAACAGCATGCCGAAGATGTAATCTTTGAACTCGGATGCGTCCATGTTGCCGCGGAGGATGTCTGCTGTTTCCCAAAGGAAAGCTTCCATTTGTTGCAACGATATTTTGTTACTCATGTGACCCCTCCGAAAGATCGGGAAAGAACCGTCTATACTCTTCTTCTGTCATGTCCGTGCGAAGAAGTTCTTCAGCTGATTTGCCGGATTCTTGAAAATTGCTGTTGTCTTCTTCGTTGATGGAAGTATCGGCTAAACGGAGATATCCATCCGAAATAGAGAAATCGAGGATGGTGTTCAATTCTTTTTTAATTTCTAGTCGAGTTTTTTTGAACTGGGCTATCTTCTCATACCAGTTTTTTGTATTTTTATTCAGGGGAACTGGGACCCTTAAATTAAATACATCCGAAAATGCGATGCGGCGCACATGTGTTCCATTGGCTAGTCGGTGAAACTGTTGAAAATAATCTGCTGTATCTAACCATAAGCAAATGCTTTCTGGTGATAAACCAAAAGTCTCATCTGTTACGCGGATAGCGCAAAGATCTCCTTCCAAGACTGAACCTGCCTCTGGACGTGTGATGGTAAAAGCTTCAATCCGATAGCTATTGGCATTGCGCATAGAAAAAACTACATCACCGACTTCTAAAATAGATTCAGAGGAAAGCTCTCTTATACCTTCTGACTCAAGTAAATTAGGTAAAGTTTTATAACCATTCACAGCTTCCCTAATCCATTTTTCATCAATAGCGAAAACGTGATCAAAGTCATCCAGATTATCTATTTCAGAGGCCCCTCTCCTTTTTCCCGACGAGAGGGATACCTCTTCGGAAGAAGTTTTAGTTACACGTTTTATCGGACGGATAAGAGTTAGTTTCCCTGTATCGCAAAGGACTTTTAAAGGCAAATTTATGATTGAAAGTTTTGCGTCAGAAAATTGATCATCGTTCAAAGAGGGCCTCAATTCTCTGAGTGAGTGTTTCGCTCTTTCTAGAACTTCTTCTCCTTCATCAACTATTTCCTCTACACGTTCTAGGACTTCACCCAAAGATTCTCTATCAGTGGGGCCTAGATAAAATTCGCTATACCGGCGAGGCGTGAGATTAAATTCATTATCTGCTAAATCGGCGTAAGTTGTTTCCTTTGCAAATCGACTAGTTCTTCTTTGAGTCATAAACTCAGCCCTATTGTGATTCTCAGGTATTTGCTCAGGGATTTTCAACACCACTGGATTTGTTAAGTTGGATAAACCCCTCCCAAAGGCGCCTCGTAGGCTCGCTTCAGCCGGATCCATGTCTTTTATCCCAACATAAGTTCCTTGAAGATCAACATTGTGATCACGCCATTGCACATAAATTTCTGATCCAAAATCAGAAATTCCTGACCAAGCACTTTCTAATTCATTATGGCTATCGATCATCAATATTTCCCCGGGGGATCGAGGATGCTTTCGACTCTCCCGGTCTTTAGATAAAAGAAGCAACAAGGCGCTAATTCTCGTACCCGGAAGAGCTCCCCCGGGTAAAGCGATAACGGCATCTAAATAATTCTGCTTAATCAAAGAAGCCCGAATATCTTGGGTGTCATGCCTGAAGGCCCACCCTCCATCAACTACTACCACTGCTCGTCCGTATTCTTCCAGATGGTTGAGAACTATTTGAATCCAAGCATTTATTCCATTTCTACCGGGTTTACCTAAAAACCACCGAACATCGTTACTTAGTGCTCGCGATATAGGTGCCCCAAATGGTGGGTTAGCAACGACAATGTCTGCTTTAAGATCAGGCCAAAGACTCTCTTGTATTGAATCGCCTATAGCGATTTCAGCCTCATATCCCTTCAAGCTTAAAATGAGAGTCGAAAAATCAGCTACCGCTTGGTTGACTTCTTGACCTACTACGACATTTGACTCACATGCTTCAGCAACTTTCAACAAGGACTGCCCAGTCCCCGAACAAGGGTCAAAAAGGACAGGATTTTTTTGAGACTTTTCTAAATTTTCTGAAAGGTAATCACCATTTCTGGGTTTCATTAAATAAGCCATGCATTTAGAAAGAGTTTCTTCCTCAAGATACTGTTCTTGGTGACCTGTTGCTTCAGCTCGTAAAGCCTCTACCAAAGTGTCTGCAACAGCCTCATAGGACTCATATGAAAATGTCAATATTTCTGAAGCTTGCTCCACGTGTCGGCACATTTCCTCGCTTAGAGAAAGTGTCGGAAGTTCTTTAGCTAAATTTTGCCTTAAACCTTCAAGAGCAACTAGAACTTGCTTGTCTTGATTTTTTACATGTTCAGAGAAAGTTAGCCCAGCAATTACCAGACTCTGAAAAATACTAATTGACCAATTTCTGGACGCAATTGGACCTAGCCATAAAGACAGTTGGCCCTGGCCAGTATCACCTATTTCGAATTGAATGCCCTTTTCTTCGAACCAAGCCAGAACTTCATGTCGGTTGTAACGAAGCCTCTTACCCGGTGCTGGAACTGGATTAGGAAAATCATCATAACGTTTCTTCCAATTCCAAACCGCTGATGCTCCTACACCAGCCATTCTCGCTATTTCATTAGCCGATATCGGAAATAGTGGTGGTAAATCTTCAGGCACTGATTCTGACCTCTTCCTCATCTGTATAAAAATCAATCGGTAGGCGTATTACATCATGAACAGCCATCCGCAACCTTTTTGAAATTCTTCCACGCCCCAACGCGGCTATTACACGAACTCCTTCAGAAGCGAGTTTTGACGCGGCTTCTGAAAAAATATGATCGCAGGATCCAATTATCACCAGATCAAATCTTTTTGCAAGATCTTCATTCTCCATTACTTCGAGGAGTTTTAAGTCAGCTCCATCAACCCCGGACTTAACTAACTTACGGGCTTCCGGCCAATTAAACCAAACTGGCTCTGCGTTGCAATGAGCTGTGGCTACTACCGGGAAAACGTTATACATTCCGAAAGTCTTATACACAGCTTCTGCAATAGAACGTACGTCTAAGTGTGTAGGTCCTTCTTTCCTGCCCGCAAGATTCTCAATATCACCAAGAAAACATGCTCTCAAACGGAGACTGTTATCGTTTATCTGATTGTTTCTGTGGTTATTCATACTTTTATAATAGTGTGGTTATTATAAAAGTCAAACTTTTGTGGCAAAATATTAAAAAACTTCACACCTTTTAGAGATCAGTCACCTTCCTTGTATTTTGATCCGTGGTCACACCCTAAGGTAACTGTCACTGAGTCGGGTCCGCGTTCTGCTGCTATTTCTAACGCTGCGGTCACGTTTAGCCCTGTTGATGGCCCACAAAAGATTCCTTCTTCAACAGCAAGTCTTTTACACATATCAAATGCTGCATTTTCATCAATTGCCCTTATTTCATCGCATCGGTCAAGGTTGAGAAACGGGGGGGTGAATCCTAAGCCGATTCCTTCGATCCGGTGCGCCCCGCCTTGCCCAGTAGTTAAGAAGGGTGATTGGAGTGGCTCTAAAGCTATGAGGTCTGGTTTTTGTCCTGCATGGTTTAACCCTTTGGTTGTTCCGGTAAACGCACCTCCGGTTCCTACCGCTGCACAGAAAACGTCTATATCTGCCCCGATTTGGTTAGCGATTTCTTGCCCAACAGGAACGTATCCTTCGATCACATCGGGGGATCCAAATTGGTCGACGTAAAACGTGTTTGGTACTTCCGCTATTTCATATGCCTTTTGTTTCATCGCAGCGATAAGTTCTGGCGTGATTTTTCGTTCTTCACTAGGAACAACAATTACTTCGGCTCCGTAAGCGCGCATAGCATCAAGTTTTGATTGAGCAAACGCGTCTGAAGACACGGCAATAAATTTGATTCCGCATCGGGCGGCGACATGCGCTAACGCTGTTCCGGTGCTTCCGCCGGTGTATTCGACCATACGGTCTCCTGTTTTGAGGTCGCCGCGTGCGAAAGCATTTTTTACTACACCGTACGCCATGCGGTCTTTATAGCTTCCGGTCGGGTTGCCGCTTTCAATTTTTACCCATACTTGCCCTGAAGAAGGGGCAAGGTTTTTTAGTTGAACGATTGGTGTTCCCCCAATGGCATGTTCCAGATAGGGGTCAGAAAAAGGCGCCATAACTCACCGTTCTGATTCTTTAGCAAATGTTGTGACGCATCGAATCATACAACTAGCTTCTGTTTTGTTTTTTATTCTGTTTTTTGGCTTTGTTCTCACGGAATACCCACTGGGTTTTCACCCATGCATGTTGGCCTTGGAAATTAAATTTCCTTTCACGTGATTTCATCTGATTTACCCTAACACCGGGTCATACCAGCGATTACCAGCCCAGATACCTGCAACGAGGCAAAGAAGTGTGAAAGTTGTTATGACTGCTAACCCTAAACTGCGGTTTAACCGTTTTCGGTCTATTTCTTCTATAGCCCATGCGAGACAAGCACCACCAAGCAGCCCCCCGAGATGTCCACCAATACTGATCCCTGAACGGCCAAAAGTAAAAATCAAGTTAAGAATAAGCAGCCCTCCGATTCCTGACCTCCAGGGGCTTATTCCACGACGTTTTTGATGAATGAAAGTCGCGGACATCAATCCAAATACTGCTCCAGAAGCACCTACAGTGAGTGCGGTTGGGTCTAGGAGCATCACTCCGAGCGAGCCAGCCGCTAATGACCCGAAATAGAGACCGAGGTATCTGCTTCTCCCATGTAGCCGTTCAAGTTGTTGACCTAGAACCCAGAGTAAGTACATGTTTACGGCAAAGTGTAAAAGTCCTGCATGTAAAAAGGCTGAAGTGATAAGACGCCACCATTCACCTTCAGCGACACCTACGTCTATCAACTGGCTAGCTTCTCTTATTCTTCCGAAACCAACTAGTCCGTAATCTAAAGTTGAGCTTCCCCCTCCAGAACTAACAGATCCTCCACTTATCAATATCCAAATAAACGCTAAAGCGTTAAGCGCTATGAGTGCTCTGGTTGTTATTGGGTTCCCAGTAAAACTTCTTAGTTTCCTTTGTGTTCGTTTATCTATTGGCGAAACCGAAGCGCAAGAGGGGCAATGAAATCCTACGGATGCGTTTCTCATGCAGTCTGGGCATATTCGACTGTTGCATCGTTGGCACCGAACTCCAGCTCGGCGATCTGGATGACGGTCGCAGGTTTCTGATTCGTTCATGATGGAGACGGTATCGTTTCGTTTCTTGTTATAAGCGGACAATTACAGGAATTGATTCTGGGTTAGTTACCCATGCGAAAAGCATGAGAAGTGGTGATTCGTTTGTGATTGTTGCATGCCGTACCCCTGGCTCATGCAAGAGTACTGATTCTGGTTCATGATGGCTCCATTCGTCTCCTTTTTGCCATTCGGCATGACCGGCTACTGTCCAATAAATTTCTGCAGCACGATGCACATGTGGGGGGTAATTTATGTGAGGGCCTTGAAGAACAACGCCGGCGTAAATTTGATTTGAGGAGTAGAGCGGAGCGGGTAATGGTTCACTACGGTTGCCTTTCTGTGAACCAATGATTGGAGCAAACGCATAGTTGTTTCGTAGTTCATCCATATCGGGCTCACCAACATGTTCTTTGTAAGGAATGCCCCAACTAAGGCGATCTGCGGATAATGAAACGATGTCCGCGAGTAAACCGGACCCTTTAGACAGCGTTTTTATGAAATGTTTTTCTACTACGGGCAAAGAGTACTGTTCGCCTGTTTCTTGTGGCTGGGCGTCTTCCAGTCCTGTTTGTAGAAGATTCATCCAGGGGGCGAGTGCGGGGGTGCGTTTTATTTCGTTATCTGCGAGGAGGTGGAATGCTTCAAGGATTGGCTCTGACATGCGTTATTTAGGTTCCGGTAAAGGTCGCTTTACCTGGGCCGTGTTCAAAGAAGGTAGCAATGCCTGTGGCTGCATCATTTGTGTCAAATAGGTCATCGAACATTTCCCCTTCAAGGTCTAAGCCATCGGGAAGCGTTCCGTCAATACCGGTATCTATTGCAGTTTTTGCTGCCCGTATCGCCAGAAGAGGTCCTTTTGCGAGTTTTTCTGCGCGGGTCATGGCTGCTGATAGAACTTCTTCGTCTGACACGACTGCATTAACTAGCCCTAAGTTTTGTGCCTCTTCAGAGTTGAGTTGTTCTCCCTCAAACACAATTTCTTTAGCGCGAGCAGTTCCAATTAGGCGAGCGAGTCGTTGTGTCCCGCCAGCACCTGGAATAATTCCTAAAAGAATCTCTGGTTGCCCGAAAACAGTGCTCTCGCCAGCTATCCGGTAGTCGCAACACCATGCCAATTCTGCTCCGCCTCCAAGTGCGAGTCCGTTCACTGCTGCGATGGTTGGGCAGGGAATTCCTGCGACAGCATCAAATGCGTCTCGGAATGCTTTTAAAAGTGGTTCTCGAGTGGCAGGGTCAGTGAATTCCGATATTTCAGCGCCAGCCGCAAAAAATCTTCCTGCTCCGGTGATCACTACAGCTCCAGGTGGGTCAGCGGTGCAGGCTTCAGCAGCGATAAGTAATTCTTCGAGTAAAGCTGTTGATAATGCATTTACCTTTGGTCGATTTAAAGCAATTTCGACTACAGGGGCACCGTCTTCTATTGGGTGAGTTGTTACTTGTAGGTTCTCAAAGTTGTTCATGTTCTAACAGTATCCGAAGAGTGAGTGGAGGCGCCTAATTAAAGGCTTACAGAGGTCTCGTTTTGCTCGAGTGTCTCTCCAATATTTCGAACGGAGGTTACTCCGGGTACTCGGTCTTTTAATATTCGTTCAATACCGGCTTTGAGAGTTTGGTCAGAAGCTGGACAAGTTATGCATGCGCCAAATAGCTCAACGGTCACTTCGCCAGTTTCTTCATTCACTTCGTGTAAAGCAATGTCTCCTTCGTCAGCTTGGATGGCTGGACGGATAACGTCAATTACTTTTTTCACTTCCTCGTTTAATGAGTTTGAATTTTCAGAAGCAACATCTAATGACATAGTTTCATTCTCGCATGCCTTAACCTTTCTTCCTCCTCATAGATTGGAGAAATGATCAAAGTTCTGGTTTTTGCTCATCAAGGTGGTTGGGATGAAATCCTGATTGTTGCTGGCCCATTAATTGTTGTTGCGGCATTACTTTGGGTCGCTGACCGTCGAGCACGAAAGTTGGAACCGCCAAGCGATCAGGAATAAGAGATATTTGCTCCTAAAGATCTCAAATTACCGACAAGATCTTGATATCCACGGGATATATGGTAGGCATCACTAATTCGGGTCTCTCCTTCTGCTGCGAGCCCTGCTACGACTAGTGCCGCTCCTGCCCTAATGTCATGGGCTCGTACGGGAGCTCCAGATAATGCTGGTAACCCTCGGACAACGGCGTGATGTCCCTCAATGCGTATATCTGCTCCTATGCGTACAAGTTCGTCCGCATATCTGAATCTGCCTGAGAAAATATTTTCCGTAACTATTCC
Source organism: Actinomycetota bacterium (assembly GCA_902564875.1). Lineage (GTDB taxonomy): Bacteria > Actinomycetota > Acidimicrobiia > Acidimicrobiales > MedAcidi-G1 > MedAcidi-G2B. Next base: position 83,561 of record CACFCV010000001.1, on the reverse strand, counting down.
TACTCCTTCAGCGACGGAAAGCATGGCGACAAAAAGTGGTTTGTAGTCTGTAGCAACACCCGGGTAGGGAAGAGTGGAGATGTCTACAGAATCTAAACGTTTGCCTGCCGATGCTTGTAGTCCTTCGACAGAAGGAGAAATGGACATTCCCATCTCGTTAAGTTTGCGGATGAGCATGTCCATATGATCTGCTCGAGCTTGCTTGATTTCTATCTCTCCGCCTACTACTCCTAAGGCGGCAAGATATGTTGCTGCTTCAATGCGGTCAGGAATAACGGTGTGTTCTGCGGGATGTAGCTTTTTTACTCCGGTGATTGTTATGACTGATCTTCCTGCCCCGCTGATCTCTGCACCCATTTGGTTTAGGAAGTCAGCTAAATCAGAGATTTCTGGTTCTCGGGCAGCGTTATCAATGACGGTGGTTCCTTCTGCCAAGACTGCGGCCATAAGCAGATTTTCGGTTGCTCCTACGCTAGGAAATTCGAGTAGTACTCGTGTGCCAGTTAAGCCACTTGTTTCTGCTTCGATGTATCCGTGGCTAGTGGTAAAGCGTGCCCCTAATTCTTCGAGACCTCTTAGATGCATATCTATTGGGCGGTGTCCGAAGTCGTCACCTCCAGGAACAGAGACTCTTGCTTGACCAAAGCGTGCCAGTAAGGGTCCTAGAACTACGATTGATGCGCGCATCCGTTCAACTAATTCGTAGGGCGCTTCAGGAGTAAGTGATTCTGGAACTTCTATGTTGATTTGATTTTCGTTGAATGTAACAGAAGCACCCATGTGTTCTAGGAGTTCTGACATCCACTTCACATCAGCAATTGCTGGGACATTGTGAAGCGTGAACTTTCCTGGAGCCAAAAGGCAGGCTGCCATTAACTTCAAAGCAGAATTTTTTGCCCCGGCGACTGTTACTGATCCGTGCAGAGGTCCTGATTTTTGAACAAGGATAGGATTATTCTCAGAAAAGATTTCATTCTTCACCTATTAAGTATGCTTTGTTGCGCACCAGACTGAAAGGCGGCTTCTTTATTCCTAGGTTTTCTCACACCGTTTTTGTTGATAACGCTGGCTTATCTGAGCTGCGTTCACCGCGCGATGACTTGGTGAAAGAGGAAGTTGAAAGTGAAAATCGGTTTGGTTTTGTCCATGGCCCATTTGAGCATTATGAGCGAACTTTGGTCGTCGAAGAAGGAGAAAATCGTCACAAAGTGACGGAGTCTTTTGCGTTTCGTCTAGCCATCCCGATTTGGCGGCCGTTGTTCAATTTTTTGTTTCGACGCAGTCTTCTTAACCGCAGTATTCCTTGGTGGGCTCCTCCGAATCGTCTGAGTTCTCGAGCGGCGAGAGTTCTTGCTCTTCTTGCGGCTGTGCAAATTGTTGATGGATATCTCGGGACAGTTATCACTCAAACCATTACTTTTGCGGCAGATGAGTTTGATCGTGGAACAACTGCTCAAGGTGTCACGTTGGCTGTTGTTCGAATTGGGGTCTTGGTTGCTTTAGGAGTCATGTTTGTTGCGGATAAACATGGAAGAAGACGACTGCTGATTTTCGCTACAGCTAGTGCTATTGCGCTGACCGCACTCGGTGCTTTTTCTCCCAATCTTTGGTTTCTTGGTGGAACACAAATCGTTGCTCGTGGTCTTACAACGGGAATGGGAATACTTATTGGTGTGATGGCTGCTGAAGAGCTGCCTCGTGGTTCGCGAGCTTATGGCGTGAGTTTGTTATCTTTATCGGCCGCCTTAGGGGCTGGAATGGCGGTGTGGGTTCTTCCCGTAGCGGATTTACATCAACAGGGCTGGCGTATTGTGTACCTTGTTCCTCTTCTTTCGCTTCCGTTGATCGCGGCAGTGGGCCGCCGGTTGCCAGAAACTTTAAGATTTGAAGCCAACTCTGAGATTGAGAACCTAAGTTCCGAACAAAAGAGTCTTGAATATCGACGACTCTTTTTACTGGCAGTAGGAGCTTTCCTCTTTCTCTTCTTTGCATCTTCCGCTAGCCAGTTTAAGAACGATTTTCTTCGTGATCATCGCGGGTACAGCGCAGCAGGAATAACTATGTATACGCTATTGACTTCTACTCCAGCGGCAATCGGTATTTTTTGGGCGGGGAAATGGGCTGATACTCGCGGAAGACGGCCAGTAGGTGCTTTAGGTCTTGTTGGTGGAACCGTTTTCCTTACGGCGAGTTATTTTGCTTCAAGTTCACTGATGTGGGCTACTCATTTGATGGGGATCGTCATTGGTTCTCTAACTGTTGCTTTAGGCGTGTATGGACCTGAACTCTTCTCGACTCGTCATCGAGCTAAGGCAAATGGAACGATCGTCACCATTGGAGTGTTAGGCAGTGCTTCAGGTTTACTTGTAGTTGGTTTACTCCAAGATCATTTCAATAGTTATGGTCCTGCTTTTTTGATTGCAGCAATCGGTCCTTTGTTGGCTGCTGCTCTGGTTCTAACTCGGTATCCGGAAACAGCTCAGACTGAACTTGAGGAACTAAATCCTGACGATATTGAAATTGAAGATTTTTGATTAGAGCTGGTTGAGCCATTCAATGGCTGCTTGACCTATTCTCTCATCTGCTCCTTTGAGGTCATGGCGCTTCCCCTCTATATAAACGGTGGTTACTGGTCCAGAGATTTTTGGTAGATGTTGGGAAAATTCTTCGGGTGTTCCAAATTCGTCTTTATCGCCGGAAATAAATAGACAAGGAACTTGAATAGAGGGGAAATGGTCCACACGAAGGGTTTCAGGTTTTTTTGCTGGATGTAAGGGGTAGCAAATAAGGATCAGTCCTGCGGCTGGTAAACCCTCTGCTACAGCCATTGAGCAGACTCTTCCTCCCATAGAGCGTCCCCCAAGAATAAGATCTTGACTTTCTACTCCGTGTTTTTTTGACATTTTTTCTACGGCATCTTTGACTTCTGATACCAAATTGGATACCGGAGCAGGGAAATGCTTACCTTGTTTCCGGTATTGAAAATCGAATCGTTCTACTGGTAATGGATGTAAAAGTTTTTCCAAATGGCAAAGTGTGGAATGATTTCGATTTGATCCAGCTCCAGGGGTAAGAAAAAGACCGGAGTAAGAGCGGTTTTTGTCTGACATATTTAAATTCTAGAACCACTACTAGTATTTATTCCATGAACGAATTGTTGGATCACGACACCCGTGTTGCCACTATGACCGGAGGAATGGTTCCTGATGCTCCAAATTTTGGGGGAAGTGAACGTTTGCATCCTGATGGACGACCCAAAGGAGAATTCCGTGATGAATTACGAAAGATTCCTAATTTAAAAAATTCTTGGACTGTCCTCTCTTCCCTGCTGACACCTATTTTTTTGATTTGGGGAGCGATAACGGTCAACCATCCTCTTTCGTGGGTTGCTGCTGCTTTATTGATGGGGATATCTCAGAATCGTTTATTTATTCTTCATCATGAGGCTGCCCATAGAACGCTCTTTAGTAATCGGAAGATCAACGATTTCATCGGGATTAATGTAATTGGTCTTCTTACTTTCGGAACGGGAAGTCATGGTTATCGCATTGGGCATATGAATCATCACCGCGATGAATTCGGCCCAAAAGAGCCAGATTTTCTGCTTTATAGTTTCTATCCAATCTCTAAATCTTCTATGCGGAGAAAAGTGATTCGGGACGCGACTGGTGTTTCCGCTTTTCGTATTCTCCGTCCACGTTTTCAAAGGTTGAATGAATCGCGGCACCGAAAATTAACGATGATGTTTCTTTTCGGGCAAGCCGCAGTTTTTTTAATTTTTGCTCTTGTCGGCCACCCGTGGCTTTATCTTTTTCTTTGGATAGCGCCGTGGGCTTTTATCTACCAAGTTCTCAACCGGCTGCGCGCCATTGCGGAACATGGCGGTATGACGAGAGCGAAAGACCGTCGATGCACGACCCATCAAGTTAACCAATCACTGCTTGCTCGGGCTTTAATGACTCCTGTGGGGGTCGGATATCATCTAGCTCACCATGTTGATATGACAGTCCCGTGGAGAAATCTTCCTCGCCTTCATCAAGCTTTAGTTGAGGATGGTTACCTTACGAAAGAGTTGATTTGGCCAAATTATCGAACGTTATGGAAGTCAATGTTAAAGAGTGCTGGTTAAAGCATCAGATTTAAACCATTTGTCGTAAAACTTCAGTCAGTGTTTTTGCCAAAAGTTTCAAATCCTCGCCGCTGGTATCTCCTTCTGCGAGAAGGTCGACCAGTTCATTTGTTTTTTCGCCAAGTAAGTTCCAAGTCACCGGGTTAAAGCCAAAAGGCGGTCGATGGCTTACTAAGAGTGGGGCGTAAGCAAGGATTTCTTCTACTCCGCGATTGTCTCGTGGATCTTTTCTTAAACGGTCACAAGCCACAAAAACATTTGAAAGTAATGCGTTGGCATCAAGGCCTTCAAGTTCTGGCCGGTCGTCATTAGCTCCTTGAAATGCATCTAACGCTGCTTCTACCGCGTCTTCATCTTCAACTAGCACTAACAAATCTCCTGCTTGGTCGAATTCGTGTGGGATTCCTAAGCGTGCAAGCATTTCACTAAACGCTGTTTGTTCATCTGCTGCCCAGCCTTCGACTTCATAAGCAATTTTTTCTGCTTCAGGGTCGAGAACTGGTCCCCCGGTTTCATCTGTGGCGTCAATAATTTTGTCAACGTCTTCTTCATCTGCTGCTCGAACCACCAAAGTGGCCCCTAACCATGAATGTGCAATGTTTTGACCAGTGAGTTCTTGGTCAAGAGCTCGCCTACTCTCCCCTGCCCATTCATGAAGTTCATAAACAATTTGTTCTTCATCTGAACCACCTACCTTGTCTAACTCTGTAGGGGCGTCATCAACGAGTTCTATGCCGCAATCAACACATACCGACACGTCTTCTGCATATTCTGTTTGACATTGAAAGCACCAACTCATCGTGCCATCTTTGCATGATGCTCTCTTAACCCCAACTTCAGACCTCGTTCTTTAAAAGAAAAAATCACTGCGACATTTCATAGCGTGTAACACCGTTTACTTTCCACTAGGTTCAAGAAGTATGAATTCTCTTAACGAAACCTCAGAACGTAACCTCGCCCTTGAATTAGTGCGAGTAACTGAAGCTGCGGCTTTAGCAGCCTCACGATGGATGGGAAGAGGTGACAAAAACGGTGCAGATGGTGCCGCAGTCGACGCAATGCGTGAAGTTCTCAACCATGTCCAAATGGATGGGTTAGTCATCATAGGTGAAGGTGAAAAAGATGAAGCCCCAATGCTTTTCAATGGAGAAAAAGTAGGTGATGGCTCTCCACCTCAAACCGATATTGCTGTTGACCCAATTGATGGAACTACACTTACCTCGCTTGGTAGAGGAAATGCTTTAGCAGTTATTTCTGTTTCGCCAAGGGGAACAATGTTTGATCCAGGGCCATGTGTTTATATGGAGAAAATTGCTGCTGGACCTGATTGTCATGGAGCAATAGATATAACCCGCTCAGCAACAGAAAATTTGCAAGCGATTGCTGAAGCTAAAAGAGAATCAGTGCGCGATATTACTGCAGTGATTCTTGATCGCGACCGCCACCATGATTTGATCAATGAAGTCCGTGCCGCTGGTGCTCGTATTCGTCTAATTCCCGACGGCGATGTTGCTGGAGCGATATCAACCGCGTGGCCTGATTCAGGAGCAGATGTTCTGTTCGGAATTGGAGGCACTCCGGAAGGAGTTATTTCCGCTGCCGCTTTGAAATGTATGGGCGGAGTGATGCAAGGTCGTCTCTGGCCACGTAACGAAAGCGAACGAAAAGAGACGATTGATAAAGGCTACGATTTGGATGCTGTTCTAACTATTGAAGACTTAGTTTCTGGAGATAGTTGCTTTTTTGCGGCCACAGGAATCACAGACGGAGAGCTGCTCAAAGGTGTGCATTACTCCGGAGGCAAGGTTCATACCCAATCATTGGTAATGCGATCTAAGTCTGGAACTGTGAGACAAATTGATGCCAGCCACATCATTGATAAGTTGGAATCAAGCGATTCCTAGTAGTTAAATCAAGCGTTAGCTACCTGTAACCGAAGTTCAGCACGTGCGAGTGCGTCGGCTGCTTCAACATTCTCGCTATTTTCAGAGAGTTGCGCTTCCGCGTTTTCTTTTGCTTGCTCTGCACGGCTTACATCAATCTCAGTTGATTTTTCTGAAACATCAGAGAGAACACTGATTTTTGTTCCTGCGACTTGAACAAATCCTCGATGAACAGCGAATACGTCTCGATCGCCATCTGGTCGTATGACTTCAACTGACCAAACAGCAAGCACTCCAATGAACGGCACGTGACCGGGTTGGAAAGCAATGTCTCCACCCTCCACTGTTCTCGCTATCACCATTTCAGCTTCTCCGCTGTAGGTAATAGCTTCTGGAGAAACCAGCTCTACTTGAAACGCCATAAATTAACCTTCGAGTTCTGCTGCCTTGCGTCGAGCGTCATCTGCCCCACCAACATTCAAGAATGCTTGTTCGGGGAGATCATCTAACTCGCCTTCTACAAGCGCTGCAAAAGAGTCCACTGTTTCTTCAACAGGAACGGTAACCCCTGGAAGACCAGTGAATATTTCAGCGACGTTCATTGGCTGAGAGAGGAAACGCTGTACTTTTCGTGCTCGAGATACGGTGACTTTGTCTTCTTCAGATAACTCATCCAAACCAAGGATGGCAATAATGTCCTGTAGCTCTTTGTAGCGTTGCAAGATTTCCTGCACACGTCGTGCTGTTTCATAGTGTCGGTCACCCACAACTTCTGGGGTCAGAATTGTGGAAGTTGAGGCTAGCGGATCAACCGCTGGGTAAATTCCTAACGCGGCAATGTCACGGCTCAATTCGGTAGTTCCATCAAAGTGAGTGAAGGAAGTGAACGGAGCTGGGTCGGTGTAGTCGTCAGCAGGAACGTAAACAGCTTGCAGTGACGTAATTGAACGTCCACGTGTCGTTGTGATCCGCTCTTGAAGTTGACCCATTTCGTCAGCAAGAGTGGGCTGATACCCCACTGCTGAAGGCATGCGACCTAATAGGGTTGATACCTCTGACCCTGCTTGAACAAAGCGGAAAATGTTATCGATGAAAAGCAATACGTCTTGACCTTGTTCATCGCGAAAATACTCTGCCATGGTTAGAGCTGAAAGAGCTACACGTAGTCGAACTCCTGGTGGTTCGTCCATTTGTCCGAAAACAAGTGCTGCTTTTTCTAGCACTCCCGATTCTTCCATTTCAAGGCGAAGATCTGTTCCTTCTCGAGTTCGTTCTCCAACTCCGGCGAATACAGAAACACCGCCGTGGTTCGAAGCAACACGGTTGATCATTTCTGTAATAAGTACTGTTTTACCAACGCCGGCACCGCCGAAGAGGCCGATTTTTCCACCCTGTAGATAAGGGGTGAGTAGATCAATAACTTTTACCCCGGTTTCAAACATTTGAGCTTTTGGTTCAAGAGAGTCAAAAGATGGGGCACTTCTATGAATTTCCCAACGTTCTGCGTCGATCGCTGCAGTTGCATCGTCTAACCCTTGTCCGGTGACGTTGAATACGTGACCGAGGGTGTCGTCCCCTACTGGAACTGTGATTCCTTTGCCGGTGTTACGCACTTGGGTGCCTCGTGTCAAACCATCTGTTGGCTTCATGGCAATAGCTCTTATTCGGTTGTCACCGATCTGTTGAGCTACTTCCGCCACGATGGTGGTTTCAACACCGTCTAACTCAACATCAAACTCGAGAGCTGTGTTGATCTCTGGTAGTTCTCCTGGAGGAAATTCGGCGTCAATTACCGGTCCGGCAATACCGACGATGCTTCCTGGTTGAAGGTCTGTAACTGTCATAGTTGCTCCTGGTTGTCTCGTTCTTTCTAGTTTTCTGCCCCGGCTGGGACTAAGTCTTCAGGTTGTTCGTCATCACCTAACGCTTCTGCACCACCGATGATTTCCATGATTTCGGTTGTGATTGCGTCTTGGCGTGCTCTGTTCATTTCCCGATCAAGTTTCACGATCAACTCTTCAGCGTTGTCTGTTGCTGATTTCATTGCTCGTTGACGATTTGCGTGTTCTGATGCCGCCGACTCAAGTAGCGCTCCAAACAATCGAGCTTCTACGTAGCGAGGCAATAGTGATTCGAGCACAGCTTCTGGTGATGGTTCAAATTCGAATGAATCTGTGTTTTTTGAATCGCCACCGCCTTCAGTAGCGATCGTTTCTGTGCTTTCAAGAGGAAGGAAACGTCGAGTCGCTACTTTTTGGCTTCCGATGCTTAGGAACTCGGTATAAACCAATTCAACGCGATCGATATGATTATCAATGAAAAGTTGTGCCACTGTTTCAGCAATTTTCCGGGCATCTTCATAAGTGGGGTTATCGCTTATTCCTTCTGTGAAGGATTCGACTTTGTAATTGCGGAAAGCAAAATAGTCACGGGCTTTTTTCCCAATAACAATGAGAGAATATTCGGCGCCTTCAGAGCGAGCGTTCTGAACTTGACGTTCTGCTGCTCGAATCACTGAAGAGTTATAAGGTCCCGCAAGACCACGGTCAGAGGAAATGACGATAACACCGACTCGTGTTACTTTTTCGGCTTTTCGGAGGAGCGGGTGATCGATTTCTGCACCGCCTGCAGCCAAATTTTCGATCACTGTAGTGATTTGTTCAGCATAAGGACGGGCTTCTCTCGCTCTCTGTTGGGCTTTAACTACTCGAGTCGCGGCGATTAATTCCATGGCGCGAGTAATTTTCTTTGTATTTTGAACGCTGTCTATTCTCCGTCGTAGTTCGCGTTCTTTACCGCCAGCCATGCTTCACCCCCGCTGAATAAGCACGCGTAAGGTCTACTTCTTGAGAACCAAAGCGTTGAAGGGGTGAACGACTAGTCATTAAATCACTCGTTATCTGCGGAAATATCTTCTTCTGGAAGAGTGGTTTCCGCATCAACTATTGCTGATTGAGTGTCTGTAGATTCAGAATCTGGAGCTTCTTCGGAAGTCTGGGATCCGACGAATTGTTCAGCGAATTCTGAGATAGCAGCATCAAAGGCTTCTTCGTCTTCAATCGCTCCTGATTCTTTTACAGATGCGAGTTTGGCTGCTTCTCTTGTTCGGAACCAGTCAAGTAATTCGGATTCAAAGCGTTGAACATCTTCTACTGCTACACCGTCGAGGTGTCCTCGTGTGCCCGCCCAAATAGAAATAACTTGCTCTTCTACGAGAAGCGGTGAGTTCAGTCCTTGTTTGAGGAGTTCAACGAGTCGATAGCCCCGATCTAACTGAGATTGAGAAACTGCGTCGAGATCAGATCCGAATGCCGCGAAAGATTCGAGTTCACGGAATTGTTGAAGATCTGACTTGAGAGTACCTACTGCTGTTTTCATTGCTTTTACTTGTGCTGCTGAACCTACACGTGAAACGGAAATACCTACATCTACTGCGGGTCGTACACCTGATTTGAAAAGATCGTCCTGCAGGAAGATCTGTCCGTCCGTGATTGAAATCACGTTTGTTGGGATGAACGCAGATACGTCTCCAGCTTTTGTTTCAATAATCGGCAAAGCTGTTAAGGATCCTGCTCCAAGGTCGTCGCTTAATTTAGCAGCGCGTTCTAAAAGACGGCTGTGGAGGTAGAAGACGTCTCCTGGGTAGGCTTCACGTCCTGGTGGTCGTCTTAAGAGCAGAGACATTTGACGATACGCTTCGGCTTGTTTGGAGAGATCGTCATATACGGCTAGTGCATGCTCACCGTTGTCCATCCAATGTTGTCCCATTGCACACCCCGCGTAAGGAGCGAGATACTTAAATGGAGCTGGATCAGAAGCCGGAGCTACAACTACAACGGTGTATTCCATAGCTCCATAAGCTTCAAGCACCGCCACATTTTGAGCAACGGTTGAAGCTTTTTGACCAATTGCAACATAAACACACTTCATGCCTTGTCCGGCTTGATTAATAATTGTGTCAATAGCAACGGTAGTTTTTCCCGTTTTACGGTCGCCAATAATTAGTTCTCGTTGTCCACGTCCAATGGGAATTAATGAATCTATGGCTTTGATTCCTGTTTGCATTGGTTCGTGCACAGGTTTACGCCCCATGATTCCTGGTGCTTGTACTTCCATGCGTCGTTGAACAGTATTTGTTAGAGGTCCTTTACCATCTACTGGTTCACCTAATGGGTTTACTACTCGACCGAGAAGGCCGTCACCAACAGGAAGGGACAGAATGTCTCCTGTGGCGCTAACTGTTTGGCCTTCTTCAATATCGTCAACTTCTCCGAGTACCACTGCACCGATTGAACCCTCGTCTAGGTTCAGTGCAAGTCCAAAACTTCCGTTTTCAAACTGCAGTAGTTCGTTTACTGCTGCTCCTGGAAGTCCGGAAACGCGGGCGATACCATCACCTACCTCGAGCACTCGTCCTACTTGAGATTGCTCAAGGCTTGGTTGGAACCCATCAAGATTTTTCTGGATTGCTGCGGCTATATCTGCCGTATTAATAGTCAATTCAGCCATGTTCTATGTTCTCTCTGTCTCTCTTTTAGTTCTTCTGTTAACGGAAGCTCTCTCTGAGCTGGTTTAGGCGGCGGCGAACGCTGCCATCGATAATGTCATCGCCAATTTCTGTTATTGCTCCACCTAACACTGATGGGTCAATAACTACTTTGACTTCAACGTCTTTGCCGGTCGAAGTTTTGATCGCTTCTGTAAGGCGTTGGCGTTGTTCTTGAGTTAAGTCAATAGCAGAACGCACTGTTGCTACTGCTTTGTTGCGTGAATTAGCACTTCTCTCTACAAATGCATTGATAATAGAAGGAAGATCACCTGCTCTACCTGCACTAACAATCATTGTTAATAATGATGTAGTTGTTGAAGAAGCTTTTCCGTCTAATAGGTCTTCAATGATTTGAAGACGTTTTGACACTGGAATTTCTGGGTCTGAAAGAGTTGATCGCAAATCTTCATTTGTTTGAAGTGTTTGCGAGAATCCAAACAACTCATCTTCAACCGCAGAAATGTTTCCTTCTGCTTCCGCAACGCTAAATAGAGCGTCGGCGTATCCGACTACTGGTGAATCAGCCATTGCTGCCTGTCACCTCATCAATATAAGCATCGATTAATCGTGTTTGTGCCTCTGCATCAAGGTTTGACTGAACAACTCTTTCTGCTGCTCCTAAAGCGATACCGGCAACTTCTGCACGTAGATCGGCTATTGCTTGAGCCTTTTGTGCTTCTACATCAGCAGCTGCTTTTTCACGCATTTCAGCAATTGAACTTTCGGCTTGAGTAGACAAATCTGCTCTTAGCTGATCTGCAGTAACTCTTGCTTCTTCAATAATTCGTGCTGATTCTGTTTTTGCATCTGCTAGTTGTGCTTCGTAATCAGACTGCACTGCTTGAGCGTCAGTTTTTGCTTGTTCTGCTGCATCTAAATCAGCGCGAATTCTCTCTGAACGAGCATCCATGGCCCCTTTAACAGCAGGGAAACCTTTCTTTACCATGATGACTAATAGAATCAGGAAGGCTGAGCCACCCCAAATAATCTCAGTTAGCTCAGGAAGTATGGGACTTGGGGCGTCTAAACAACCTTCAAGCTTTTCCTGTACTTTTTTATCTTTTGCTACTTCATGAAGGTCTTCATGCGATATATGATCGCCGTCACCATAACCTTCAAGCGATTGCTCAAATTTCTCTGCGACGCAACTCCCCACACTTTCACCTGCTGCGCTTGCGGGGCCAGCAAAGGCCACAATGCTCATCAGTGAAACGAGCGAGGCCACCATAAGGCGGGTCCATCGTTTACTCATAGTTTTAACTCTTTCTCGTAGGCCTGTCTTAAGGCAGCAAAAGGATGAAGACAACGAAACCGATAAGGGCGAGTGCCTCGGTAAAGGCAATACCCAGGAACATCGTTGTCCTAACCATGCCAGCTGACTCTGGCTGACGTGCCATTGATGAAATCGCGTTACCTACAACTGTTCCAATACCGATACCGGGGCCAATAGCGGCAAGGCCATAACCTAAACCTGCGCCGATTGCCTTAAGGCCTTCGAGCATTTCGCCAGATGCAGTTTCTGCAAGAACGTTCAACACTTGGATTCTCCTGTTTTATTTGTCTCTTACGGAATTTCCGAAAGAAGTTTTCTGTTTAAAGATCTTTCCCCTAATGAGCGGGGTGTAACGAACCACCGATATATACGGCGGTAAGTATTGTGAAGATAAAGGCTTGTAAGACCGATACCAAAATTTCGAAGCCAGTCATAAGAACCAGCATTGCGAACGGTGCTACTGCTCCCACATAGGTAGCGTCCCAGAGGGCAGCAGTGAGTATGGCGAAGGTAACAAGAAGCAAGTGTCCCGCCACCATGTTCGCCCAGAGTCGAATAGCTAAAGAGAAAGGCCGTACGACAAATGTTGAGACGAGTTCAATCGGAGTAACGATCAGATAAAGAGCTTTAGGTACTCCAGGAGGGAAAAGAGAATTTTTAAAGTATCCGAAGAGTCCTTGAGAGCGAATCCCAACAAAGTTGTAAATTAACCAAACGACAAGAGCCAGAGTGATAGGTATGGCCATACGACTATTCGCAGGGAATTGGATTCCTGGGATGACTTCGAAAATATTTGAGAACAAAATGAAGAAGAACATCGTGGTCAGGAAAGGCATGTACTTTTTACCTTCTGGCCCAATAGTTTCCATCACGACTGACTCTTCGATGAAGTTCACCCCAGCTTCAGCTACATGTTGAACACCAACTGGGACTAATGATGTTTTCTTCCTTCCAGCAGAAAGGAAAATCGCTGACGTGATAACAACAGCAGTCAAATAAATGAGAGATGTTTTGTTGAGCGCATACCACGTACCGTCAAACAATATGTCCGGCCATTGAAATAAGTGGCTTATTGGCGGGAATTCGAGTGCAAGTATATTCACTTTGGTCTGCTACTCCTGAAAGTTGTCTGTTGATGGTTTAACTGGCATTACTCCTGGGAAGGCAAGCGATGCTGAAACATGCTTTGTCTCCCAAATAAGTAATCCCAAGTGGGTTATTAAAAGAGTTATCGCAAAAGGAACAGTAGCGAACCATTCGGCGTTTCGTACAATCAGAACCGCAAAAGCCATCATTCCGAGTCGAATGAGGTAACCGAATAAAACTGCCCCATAGAGAGCGTTCAACGAAACTGCTATTGCGCGAGAGATTATTTGTGCTCCAAGAAAGAAGTTAAGCGCTACTAAAGCGAGTGCTAAACCAGAAGAAATTATCCCACCTACTCCGTCTAGAACGACTCCCAGTACAAGAAAGGTGGGTGAAACTAGTAAAGCTCGGCGAGCTAAATCGCGAGCGATTGATACTTCGGGTGCTTCTACGGAAGAGACTGTGGAATTCATGCTAAAGGACCGTTTGACTGCCAGATTTCTCTACGCTCAGCTGCTTTTTTCTCAAGAGTGTCTGAGTATTCTCGATACATTTTCCAAGAGGCGTAACCAACTGTTACTAAGACAAAAATGATTGTTAAAAGAGGTGTTGTTCCTAATTGACGGTCAACAAACCAACCAATTAAACCAAAGATTGCTGGAGTGACTGTAAGTTCAAAAGCTGCTGCAAAAGCGTCACCAAATCCGTTCTTCAATTCACGCGTATCAGCTTTTTTCATAAGGAATTCCTCTAAACCTGCAAGTGCCTGAAGAAGAAACTTCAGACGTTTGTGAATCTATTCTCAAATGGGGTTAGTGGCAACCTAATCTCAATCTTGTTCTGATTTTTTTTGAAGTTTTTAAACCGGTGCATCTTTATCTGATCTAAGCCGAGGATGTAAGACGGTAAATAAAATAAGGCAAACCGCTGCAATACCTGCTGGGACAATGGAATTTCCTTCCCCGGTATACGTAGGCCATAGAACAAATCCTGAAAGTAAAGCTGTCCATGCCCACAAAATGAGTACGGCGCGGCGATGCCCATGCCCTAAACGGAGTATGCGGTGATGAAGATGGTTTTTGTCTGCTTGTGTAATCCGAATGCCTCGGGTGGCCACACGTCGAATTATTGCAAATGTCATGTCAAATAAAGGAACCCCCAAAACAATTAGCGGTATAAAGATTGGAGCGAAGAAAAAGAAAGACTGTCCACTAAAAGGTACGTCAGTTCTACCACCAACAGAAACTGTCGATGCGGCGAAAAGAAGTCCAAGTAATAGCGCCCCACCGTCTCCCATAAAAATTCGAGCCGGGTGCACATTATGAGGTAAAAACCCAACGCATGTAGCGACGATAAGAATTGCTATGAGTGCACCTGGGTTGCCGGGAAATAAAACTCCAGAGTCTCCTAAACGTATTGCGTAGAGAAAGAAAGTTGTTGCCGCTATTCCAACTACACCTGCCGCTAAGCCATCAAGACCATCAATAAGGTTCACCGCGTTTGCGATTAAGAAAACCCACACAACTGTGAGTAGTGCCGATAAATCCGGGGAAAGAATTATGAGATCGAGAAATGGGACGCGTAGAACAAGAAGTGAAATTCCTGCTAAAGATAAAATGCTTCCAGCAGCAACTATTCCGGCAACTTTTGCTGGAGCGGAAATTGGGCGAATATCATCTACTACCCCGACGGCACATATAAAAACAGATGCGACAACTAGTCCGATCATTTCAGTCGGTGCTGCAAATACAGATGCGAAATCTCCGAGTCCCCATGCAGTAAGTAACCCAGCTAATAAGCCAAGCAGCATCGCTACCCCTCCAAGAGATGGAGTGGGTTCTAAGTGAACATTTCTTTCGTCAGGTTCTACCAATAACCCAGCTTTAACTGATACTCGATGGATTATTGGAACTGTTGCCGTAGTTACAAGCGCAGCTACTACCCCTACGATGCTGTAGGCAACTGCTCCTGGCACTTATCTGTCCTCTAGTTAACTTCCGTAGACAGGAAACTGCTTACAAAGTTCAGCTACCTCTGCTCGTACTGCGGTTATCTCTTGTTCATCTTCTCTATTTCTTAATGTACGCGCAATCAAATCTGCTATCTGGACCATCTCCGGCTCTTTCATGCCTTGAGTTGTAGTGGAAGGAGTTCCGATACGCATACCGCTTGTAACAAAAGGAGAGCGTGGGTCATCAGGAACGGTATTTTTGTTTAAAGTAATGCCAGCGCGATCCAAAACGTCCTGTGCTACTGCTCCAGTTAATTCTGAATCAAACGTACGTAGATCTACCACCATTAAGTGATTATCGGTTCCTCCTGAAACCAGTCGAAAGCCATGTCCGCCTAATGCTTCAGCTAATGCAGCAGCGTTGCTTACTATTTGAGCGGCATAAACAGGGAAAGAGGGATCAGCGGCTTCTTTAAAGGCAACAGCTTTAGCTGCGATGTGGTGCTCTAAGGGTCCACCTTGTATTCCGGGGAAAATCCCTTTATCTATTTTGTTTGCAAGAGTTTCGCGTGTGAGTATGCATCCGCCTCTTGGCCCGCGGAGGGTTTTGTGCGTCGTAAAGGTAACTACATCTGAATAAGGGACTGGGTTGGGGTGAACACCTCCCGCTATTAGACCTGCGATATGTGCTGCGTCAAACATCAATAATGCACCAACTTCATCGGCGATCTCACGCAAGGGAGCTGGCTCAATAATTCTGGGATAAGCAGTTGCGCCTGACACAATCAGTTTTGGTTTATGGGTAGAGGCAAGCTCACGTAATTCTTCGAAATCAAGGCGCTCGTCACTTTTAGTTAGACCATAGGAGACGAAGTTATAAAGTATCCCGCTGAAATTGACTGGTGATCCATGAGTTAGATGTCCTCCGTGGTCAAGACTGAGTCCAAGAACCGTGTCACCAGGTTCTAATAGCGCTTGGAAAACGGCCATGTTTGCATTGGCGCCGGAATGTGGTTGGACATTTGCGTGTTCAGCCCCAAAGAGTGCCTTGACTCTTTCACGTGCTAGATCTTCGACCTCATCTATAACTATGTTTCCGCCGTAATAGCGTTTACCGGGGTATCCCTCAGCGTATTTATTTGTAAGCACTGAGCCAGAGGCTTCTAATACCGCTGGTGAAGCAAAATTTTCTGAAGCGATGAGTTGCAACGTGGAATTCTGACGTTCAATTTCTTGGTCGATGTATCCGAAAAGTTCTTCGTCTCGATTTGTTGGCCAAGGCATCTTTGCTTTCCTTACTGTTCTATTTATCTTTACTTCTTAATGCGCTACTACGAATATAACCACGCATTCAAGAGGTATAAGAAAACTAACCGAGGTATTCACCATCAAGATAGTTATGTCTCTATTTTTTTTAAATATTTAACCAGTGTTTGAGTGGCAGAATCTAGGGGTGATGACGATCTACGCATCAGAACGAGTCTCCTCATCGCCAGAGGAGTTTTTTTGATTGGTGTGAGGTTCTCAATTCCAGTTTTGGCTTGGGCGGAAGGCAGAACCGCCCAACCTAAACCAAGGCGGACCATTTCTGCGAGAACTTCGGGCTGATTTGATTCAGCTGTCACTTCGTAAGATGCCCCAAGGGCAGCAAGCGAAGAGGCAATTACTTCCCGTGTGTGAGAACCTTTTGGAAATGAGACCCATGGCCCCCATTTCTTTGGATCTCTTATCACTTTTCCTTTTGGGGCATAAATAAATAGAGGTTCTTCTAAAAAAACTTCACTTGATAATCCATCTGGGATTATTTCTGGCTCTACGCAAGCGACTACGTCTAATGCTCCGTCGAACAAAGCCTCTAGTAATTGCCCAGAGGGGGCGACAGTGAGTCGTAAATCCACTTTTGGAAGACTCTTATGGAACTCTCTTATTTCATTTGCTCTGTGGTGTACTGCAACCGCATCCACTGTGCCTAGACGGATTTGTCCAGAGGTGCCAGCAAGCTCTGTTTGTGTCCAGTTCTTTAGATCTCTTGTTTCTGCTATGACCCGTCGTGCATAATCAAGCACTTGTTCCGCTTGCGGTCGAAGCACAGTAAATTTTCCTCTCCGTTCAAATAGCGATAGTCCGACTCTGCGCTCAAGTTCTGTGAGCCCCTGAGTTAAGGCGGATGGAGTTACCCCTAATTGCTCAGCAGCAGCGGCTCTGGTGGGATGATTCGCAGCAGCTAATAAATACTCAAGTTGTTGAACACTCAGATTTGGCAAGGGGGTTGCCTCATCATCGAACATTTCAATCTTCTTTCTTTATATTAAGCATTTCTTAATTATAAACAATTTGCTTGAGAATATCTTATGATTAGTCGTTATGAACAAACCCGTAGATATCAAACCAGCTTCAGGAAAACTTGGCATTCTTACTCCAGGTATTGGAGCAGTAGCTTCAACCTTCATTGCGGGAGTAATTGCTGCACGTAAAGGTCTAGCCGCCCCTATCGGCTCTGTTAGCCAAATGGCTCACATCCGTTTAGGAGCAAGAGAAGAAGATCGGAATCCTCTTATTCGAGATTTTGTTCCACTTGCAGGACTTGATGACCTTGTTTTTGGTGGATGGGATCCAATTTCACCAAACGCTTTAGAAGCAGCGAGAACTTGCGGAGTTCTTGAAGAGAAAGATCTTGCTCCTCTTTCCGCCGAGTTAGAAGGCATTGTCCCGATGGACGCAGTCTTCGATAACAGGTGGGTGAAGAAACTCGATGGCGTTCGTATCAAGAATATAAGTTCTAAATGGGAACAGGCTGAAGCGCTTATAGCCGACATAGAGAATTTCCGAAACGAAAACAACTGTGAACGACTAGTCATGGTGTGGTGCGGCTCCACCGAAGCTTTCCAAGAGCCAAGTGAGGTTCACGCTACGGTCGAAGCTTTTGAAGCCGGCTTGCATGCAGACGATGACAACATTTCGCCAAGCCAAATTTATGCATATGCAGCCTTAATGAGTGATGTGCCCTTTGCTAACGGAGCGCCAAATCTTTCTGTAGACCTCCCTTGCATGATTGAACTATCTAAATCACGTGGAGTGCCTATCGCAGGAAAAGATTTTAAAACTGGTCAAACCCTCATGAAAACTTTGTTAGCTCCAGGATTAAAAGCTCGCATGTTGGGATTAAATGGCTGGTACTCAACAAACATTTTGGGTAATCGTGATGGCGAAGTTCTTGATGACCCAGAAAATTTCAAAACTAAAGAAGTTTCAAAACTCGGAGTGTTAGATGCAATACTCCAACCAGAGTCTTATCCGGATCTTTATAGCGACATTCATCATGTTGTACGAATCAACTACTACCCACCAAGAGGAGACAACAAAGAAGGCTGGGACAATATTGACATTTTTGGTTGGCTTGGATACCCCATGCAAATCAAAGTTGATTTTCTTTGCCGGGATTCAATTCTTGCCGCACCCATCGTCCTCGATCTAGCTCTCTTTATGGATTTAGCGGCACGCGCTGGACAATCCGGTGTCCAAGAATGGTTGTCTTTCTACTTGAAAGCTCCTCAATCCGCAACAGAGTCGGGGCCAGAGCATGACCTCTTCATTCAACAAACAAAGCTAAAAAATACGCTAAGAGAATGGATGGGAGAACAACCAGTTACCCACTCCGAGGCCGGCTAGCAACAGGAGTCAAATACGCGTGTCGCGGCCTGCCCAGTATTCATCTTTGAGTAGCCGTTTGTAAAGTTTCCCAGTTGGATGACGTGGCAATTCTTCACGGAAATCAACGCTACGCGGACACTTAACATCAGCAAGTTGTGAGCGACAAAAAGCGATTAGTTCCCTCTCTAACTCTGGCCCAACCGTAGACATATCAGCAGGTTGGACTATCGCTTTCACTTCTTCTCCAAATTCATCATTTGGGACCCCTATTACTGCTACATCAAAAACTGCGGGGTGCATTGTTAAAACATTTTCAGCCTCTTGCGGATAGATATTCACTCCACCTGAAATGATCATGTATGCCTTACGGTCGGTGAGATAGAGGTACCCTTCTTCATCTACACGACCAACATCACCAAGGGTGCTTAAGTCAGCACCTATTTTTGCCCCAGCTGTTTTTTCTGGATCATTATGATATTCAAATCCCGCGGTGCCCCGGAAGTAAACCCCACCTTCTTCACCAATAGGCACTTCTTCACCTTCGTCATTAACAATAACTAACTCACCAACAAGTGATCTTCCTACCGAACCAGGATGTTCCAACCAATCTTCCGAACCGATATAGGTGAAACCATTCCCTTCTGTTCCTGCGTAATACTCATGTATTACTGGACCCCACCAATCAATCATTTTTCGTTTTACTTCTACTGGACATGGAGCTGCTGCGTGGATGGCAGACAACAACGAAGAAACGTCATATTTGGCTCTTGTTTCTTCAGGCAATTTGAGCATCCGCACGAACATTGTTGGAACCCACTGACTTCCAGTGGCTTTATGTTCCTCAATCGCGGCAAGCGCCTCCTCTGGATCGAATTTCTCCATGACGACCACAGTGCAACCTATCCTTTGATATGCCAAGCAAAACCGAAGTGGTGCGGCATGGTAAAGGGGGGCAGGCGAAAGGTATACGCCACCTGGTTCACCTCTAAATAAAAGTTTCACCATCGCAGCTATGGTGTCGCCCATGCCAAGAAGCGCTCCGATAGGAGCTCGTTTAACTCCTTTTGGACGACCAGTGGTTCCAGAGGAGTAAAGCATGTCTTGACCTTCTACCGCATCCTCTGGAACGTCTATTCCTTGAGTTGCGACCGCATCTTCAAACGGGGCATGGTCAGGGAGTTCGCCTCCGATAGAAAAACGGGCTTCCACATTCGGCGTATCAGAGACAATTTCTGCTGCAGCTTCAGCTTTGTATGGCGAAGTTACAAATACTCGAGCTCCACAGTCATTAACAATGTACGCGACTTCATCTGTGGTGAGCCGCGAAGATATCGCTGTATAAGTAAGCCCTGCGTATATTGCCCCCCAAGCGAGCGGAAGGAATTCGATTCTATTTTCTAAACAAAAAGCAACATGGTCTTCTGGCTTAAGACCCAAGCTGCGAAAAAGGTTGGAGATACGGGCGGCTTCATTGTGTAACTCTAGAAAAGTCATTGACTGGTCTGAGCCATGAACAACAATGGCTAAACGATCAGGCTCTCGTTCAGCCCAAAATCCTGGGTATTCTCGGTCTGGTAGAGTTATTTCGTCATTCACAAATTGAAAACTACTCTCTCTTGATACGTTCTCTACCACTCGGGGGAAAATCGCAGTAGAGGTACTTGGCATGAAAGGTATTAACGTTTTCCATTATGAGAAGTGTTTTATTCGCTCCAGGAAATCAACCAGATGTAATTAGTAAACTGCCGCGCACCAACCCAGTAGCTGCCGTTATTGATCTAGAAGACTCCACTCCGGCTTCTCATAAGGCTGAATCTCGTCAAATTGCTTTTGAGGCGACCGAAGTTATTACAAAATCTTGTCCTCTGCTCATACGCATCAACGGTATAGATACTGAATGGTTTGAAGACGATGTAGCACAAGTTCTCTCGCCTTCCCTTCTTGGAGTTCTGGTTCCAAAACTCGCTTCATCTGAAGATGTCGAAAGAGCAGTTAGTGCCCTTGACAGTGCTGGGCTGACCGATCTTTCAATAATGGCGGGCGTTGAGACTGTACAGGGTGTCATGAACGCTGTTGAAGTCACTAAGCACCCGAGAATTAAGTGGTGTTATTTTGGAGCAGAAGACTATGTTGCTGATCTAGGTGGGGTACGCCGATCCGACAACCTTGAAGTTTTAGTGGCAAGAAGTCAAGTGGCACAAGCAGCGAGAATAACTGGTATAAGTGCGCTGGACATGGTGGTTACAGACTTTCGAGACTCTGAGCGTTTCAAACGAGAAGCTGGGGAAGCCCGGTCACTGGGGTATGCAGGGAAACTTTGCATACATCCCGATCAAGTAGGTTTAGCAAATGAACTTTTCCGCCCTTCAGATGAAGAGATTGAATGGGCAAATCGAATCGTTTCTGAATATTCAAAAGCTCTTTCCGAAGGTAAAGCAGCTATACAAGTTGACGGAGAAATGGTTGATGAACCTGTTTTTCGTCGAGCAAAAGCCTTACTTGGGCAATAACAGTTGATAAAGATTTTAAAGAATCAGAGCAGAAAAGGTGTGAGTATCATTTTCACAAGCGATCATTAAGGCATGGTCAAACTTGATGAAGAGACACGTAAAGCTCTTTTACTCTTCAATAGAAGAGCTGAAACGGCTGAGTCTGAAGCAGTCGAAGATAAGCGTTTAGCGAAAGCTGCTAAAGCTAAGGATGATGCAGCCCGCGCTCTAAAGAAAGCACAAGATGCTGGAGCAGAAGCAGACGTTATAGCCGAAGCTGATACTGCCTATCGTGCAGCGCTCAAAACATGGCAAGACCTTAGGGACGGCGTTGAATCGAATGAATCGACCGACGAATCGAATGAATCGACCGACGAATGAATGAATCGACCGACGAATCGAATGAATCGACCGACGATAAGTAACTACTAGAAGCGATCACCCTGTCTAGTTCTGATCTCCCACTAACCTTTACATGAGTATGAATAACGAATCGACTTCTTCCTCGCAGGCTTATCCAGAAGCCGGAAAAGCAATCTTTCCTTCTATTGAAGAAAAGATTCTCCAACGATGGCTTGACGACAATACATTCCAAAAATCAATAGACCAGCGGCCAGACAATAACGAATTCACCTTTAACGACGGCCCTCCCTTCGCAAATGGTCTTCCACATCACGGACACCTACTAACTGGCTACGTAAAAGATGTGATACCGAGATACCAAACTATGAAAGGTCACAAAGTAACCCGAAGGTTTGGTTGGGACTGCCATGGACTCCCTGCAGAAATGGAAGCTGAAAAAGAGCTCCCAGTTTCTGGTCGAGCAAGCATCATTGACTACGGCATTGAAGAATTCAATGCCCACTGTCGCAGCTCAGTGCTTCGCTACACCAATGAATGGGAGAAGACTGTCACCAGACAAGCACGATGGGTTGACTTTAACCATGACTATAAAACCATGGATCGTGACTACATGGAATCAGTCATGTGGGCCTTTAAGGAACTATGGAACAAAGGGCTGCTCTACGAAGCGTTCCGCGTTATGCCGTACTCATGGGGCGCAGAAACTCCGCTTTCAAATTTTGAAATTCGTCTTGATGATGCCACTAGACCTCGACAAGACCCTGCGGTAACCGTAGCGTTCTCTTTATCTCCGTCTGAGGGAGATCTTGGCCCAATGAAAATACTTGCTTGGACCACCACCCCGTGGACTTTGCCGTCAAACCTAGCTTTAGGGGTGGGACCTGAAGTTACTTATTCGCTGATGCAGGATAGTGAAGGAACAATTTTTGTTCTTGGATCTGATGCTATTGAAAGATACTCGGCTCAACTTGAATCCGCTTCAGAAATAGGAACAATGCACGGATCTGATTTGGTTGGTCGAACATACACTCCCTTGTTTGATTATTTCGCTGATAGAACAGACGCTTTCAGAGTCTTAGAAGCTGATTTTGTTGATGCAGCTGAAGGAACCGGTGTGGTTCATATGGCCCCTGGATTCGGTGAAGACGATCAGAACCTATGTGAATCAAATGGAATTTTTATTGGGGAAGTTGTACCGGTAGATGATCAAGGAAAGTTCACTGAAGCTGTACCTGATTGGGCTGGGATGAATGTTTTCGACGCTAACCCAGAAATCATTCGTGAACTTAAAAGCCTTGGTCATCTAATCCGCCATGACACCTACGAGCACAACTACCCCCATTGTTGGAGAACAGACACCCCGATCATCTATAAGGCTATTTCGTCTTGGTATGTGAAAGTGACTGACTTTCGGGATCAAATGGTTGAAATCAATAAAGAAATAAATTGGATTCCAGACCATGTTCGTGATGGAAGGTTTGGCACGTGGCTTTCCGGAGCACGGGATTGGTCAATTAGCCGTAATCGATTTTGGGGCTCCCCTATACCTGTTTGGAAAAGCGACAACCCTGAGTACCCCCGAACTGACGTTTACGGAAGTCTCGACGAAATTGAAGCAGACTTTGGAGTAAGACCAAATGATCTTCACCGTCCATTTATTGACGACCTAACCCGTCCAAATCCTGATGACCCAACAGGGAAATCGGTGATGCGTAGAGTGCCAGAAGTTCTTGACTGCTGGTTTGAATCCGGGTCAATGCCATTTGCACAATTCCATTATCCATTTGAAAATGAAGCGTGGTTCGAAGAACACTTCCCCGCTGATTTCATCGTTGAGTACATCAACCAAACACGGGGCTGGTTTTACACAATGCATGTGTTAGCAACTGCACTATTTGATCGACCTGCTTTTTCCAATGTCATCTGTCACGGAATTCTCCTCGCTGAAGATGGAGCGAAACTCTCAAAGAAACTGAGAAACTATACAGAGCCTGAGGAAATTTTTGTTTCACAAGGAGCAGACGCTCTCCGGTGGTATCTAATGTCTTCTGCGATTGTTCGCGGAGGAGACCTCCGCATTAGCGATACAGGAATTGATGACGTAGTACGACAGGTGCTTCTTCCTATCTGGAATGCATATTCGTTCTTTACTCTTTATGCGAACGCAGACAACTATAAAGCCGAATTTCGCACAAATTCAGAACAACTTCTTGACAAATACCTTCTTGCAAAAACTCGACTACTCATTGAGTCAGTGACCGAGCGTATGGATGCTTACGACATCTCTGGTGCCACAACCGAGATCCATAATTTCATTGATGCTCTTAATAATTGGTACATCAGGCGTAGCCGTAACAGGTTCTGGGCTAAATCTTCGGACGATAACGAACTTGATAAACGGGATGCTCATGACACTCTCTATACCGTATTAGTAACTCTCTCAAGAGTGTCTGCACCTTTTTTACCAATGATCATGGAAGAGATCCATACTGGCTTGACCGAAAGTCAGAGTGTTCATCTCTGCGACTGGCCAGATCCTTCTTCTTTACCTTCTGACCCTGACCTTGTAAAGAACATGGACCTTATTCGAGAAATAGCTTCAACTGCTTTGAGGTTACGCGAGGAAAGTGGGTTGCGCGTCCGGCTACCTTTGAACTGTTTGACAATAGCAGGAACAGAAGTTGCAATAGTTCCAGAATTGACTCACCTTCTTACTGACGAAGTGAATGTGAAATCGGTGCAATTCTCGGAAGACATTAACCAATACGCTTCCTTTACTCTCCAACCCAATGGCGGGGTTCTGGGGCCGCGCCTTGGAGGAAAAGTGCAAGAAGTGTTCGCTGCTGCTCGTTCTGGAGACTTCATTCAAAATGACGATGGCACTGTAACCATCTGTGATGAAGTACTAGAACCCAGTGAGTTTGAACTGGCGTTAAATTCTCCTGAGGGCACAACTGCAGCAACTCTAAGTGGAGAAAACATAGTGGTGGTACTTGATGCTGAACTCACCCCTGAACTTCAAATTGAAGGACTGGCCCGTGACGTAGTTCGTCAAGTACAACAAGCCAGGCGGGAAGCTGATCTAGTCGTTACTGATCGCATAAAGCTCTGGCTTGAGGGAAGTGAAGATCTTCTTCAAGCAGTGAGCACTCATGAGTCTTACGTTGCAAGCCAAGTTCTCGCAACTGAGATTCTCATTGGTAAAGACGGAGAGCATGTGACCGAAGTTGAAATCGAGGGCCACACCTTAACAATCGGCCTCCGCGTAGCCGATATTTAATACTTCTGTATTCGCGCTTAGAGCGCGACTATTGAACCTAACTGAAGTTATATGGCCACACAGAGTGTGATGAAAAAAAAATTTTCCATTAGAGACGCAATTCTCTTGACATTGTTGTAATTACATGCGTGAAATTAATATTCCGGGTTAAACAATGATCTACTTATTACAAATTTGTAGAGCGTGAAAGGTTCGGGTTAAAACTCAAGACAGTAAGCGGTACACCACGGTAGGAACGCCGCAAAGAAGAACAGGAAAATACATATGGCGCTCATAGAAGAACATCTTGACACTCCCCCAAATACAGGATCGTCTCAGATGATGGTGCGCAAACGTAACGGTGACCTTGAGCCAGTCAACTTAGACAAAATTGTAAAGGCAGTAGAGCGTTCCTCTGAAGGGCTTTCCGGAGTTGACCCTTTACGAATCGCTACTAGAACTATCTCGGGACTCTGTGACGGAGCCACCACAGAAGAGCTTGATGACTTATCGATACGAACCGCTTCTTCATTTATTGGTGAAGAGCCAAACTACTCTCGTCTCGCTGCACGACTTTTAGCCACTGTTATTGACAAAGAGGTCCGCAATCAAGACATCCATTCATTCTCTCAATCAATACAGGTTGGACTTGACCAAGGCCTTATTGGTGAAGAAGTCGCTGAATTCGTTTCTACTAACGCAAGAAAATTGAATGACACTATTGAACACGACAGAGATCAGTTATTTGAATTCTTTGGGCTACGCACTGTTTACGACCGCTATCTGCTTCGGCATCCAGAAACTCGAAAAGTGACTGAAACACCTCAATACTTCTTCCTTCGAGTTGCCTGTGGTCTCGCCACGTCTCAAGAAGAAGCAATTACCTTCTACAAACTTATTTCCTCGCTTCAATATCTGCCTTCAAGTCCTACTCTCTTTAATTCAGGCACGTCACATCCACAGATGTCTTCTTGTTACCTGCTTGACTCTCCAGAAGACAGCCTTGAAGGCATCTATAAGCGTTACGCCGATATAGCTCAACTTTCTAAGTTCGCTGGTGGCATCGGAGTGGCTTGGCACAGAATTCGCTCTAAGGATTCTTTGATTCGCGGAACAAATGGTTTGTCAAACGGAATTGTTCCTTGGCTGAAAACACTTGATTCTTCAGTGGCTGCTGTGAATCAAGGCGGTAGAAGAAAAGGAGCTGCTTGTGTTTATCTTGAAACTTGGCATGCCGACATCGAAGACTTTCTTGAGTTAAGAGACAACACTGGTGACCATCAAAGACGCGCCCACCATCTAAATCTTGCAAATTGGGTACCTGATCTGTTCATGGAAAGAGTAGAAAACGATTGGGTTTGGTCTCTTTTTGATCCCAAAAAAGTTCCAGAACTTACCGACACTTATGGAGAAGAGTTCCGCTCCGCTTATCTCAAAGCGGAAGAGGAAGGACTATATGAGAGACAACTACCAGCAAGGGAGTTGTACAGCCGTATGATGCGGACACTCGCCCAAACTGGTAATGGTTGGATGACCTTCAAAGATCCATCTAATACTCGTTCTAACCAAACCGGAGAACCAGGAAGGGTGATTCACCTCTCAAATCTCTGCACAGAGATCCTTGAAGTCACAGATCAACAAGAAACCGCTGTATGCAATCTTGGCTCTGTCAATCTTGGTTCTTTAGTCTCAGATGGAGAATTTGATTTTGATCGGTTAGGCGAAGTTGTCCGTACCGCTATTCCATTCTTAGACCGAGTTATTGATATAAATTTCTACCCAACTCCAGAATCTGGTTTCTCCAACTCAGCATGGCGTCCAGTAGGTATGGGCCTTATGGGTCTTCAAGACGTTTTCTTCAAATTAGGCCTCCCATTTGATTCGGAAGAAGCAAGAAAACTTTCAGCTCAAATATCTGAAGAGATCTACTTCAATGCTCTTTGGGCCTCAACCGAATTAGCAGAGGCTTCAGGACCGCATGAAAACTTTCCAATCACTCGAGCAGCAAAAGGTGACCTCCAATTTGATCTTTGGGGAGTAGCTCCATCTAACCCAGAGCGGTGGCAGACCCTACGGGATCGCATTGCGGCCCACGGTTTAAGAAATTCTCTTATGATCGCAATCGCCCCCACTGCAACAATTGCGACAATCGCAGGATGCTACGAGTGCATCGAGCCTCAGGTTTCAAACATGTTCAAGAGAGAGACTCTTTCAGGTGAGTTCCTTCAAATAAACCGGTACCTAGTTCGAGAACTGCAGGCACGCGATTTGTGGACAGAAGAAATAATTTCTGCAATAAAAGCAGCTGAGGGCTCTATACAAGATGTTGATGGTATCCCTGAAGACCTTAAAGCTATTTATAGAACCGCATGGGAAGTTCCAATGCGGTCTCTAATTGACATGGCGGCAGATCGTGGAGCGTTCATTGATCAAAGCCAGTCACTGAATCTCTTTATGGAGTCACCAACTATAGGAAAACTAAGTTCGATGTATCTTCATGCATGGAAGTCAGGGCTAAAGACCACTTACTATTTGAGGTCACGTCCTGCGACACGGATTAACCAAACAACTGTTACCTCTAATGGAACAACTCCTCCTGAACCAGAGAAAGCATTTACAGATGCTGAAGCAGTTGCTTGTTCTTTGGAGAACCCTGAGACATGCGAGGCTTGCGACTGATGGCTCTTGCAGAACAACCCTTCGAAGAATTTGAAGAAACCCCGTCTCAAAGCACTGCTGACTTTCGTGGAAACATCCTGGATCCCGGATTTGATCTCACATTACGGCCGATGCGTTATCCGCTGTTCTATGAGATGTACCAAGATGCAATTAAGAACACTTGGACAGTAGATGAAATTGATTTCTCTGACGATTTATCAGACCTTGATAGAAAACTTGATCCAGCCGAAAAGCATCTTGTATCAAGACTTGTCGCCTTCTTCGCTACTGGGGACTCTATTGTCGCAAACAATCTAGTTCTGAACCTTTACAAGCACATCAACGCCCCTGAAGCACGGATGTACCTCTCTCGTCAACTCTACGAAGAAGCACTCCATGTCCAGTTCTATTTGACCCTGCTTGATAATTACATCCCTAACCATGAAGAAAGGGAAGAAGCTTTTGCTGCAATCCATAACATCCCTTCTATTAAGAAGAAAGCAGATTTTTGCTTTAAATGGATTGGATCAATCGATGAACTTGGTGAACTTCATAGCGTTGAAGACCGAAAAAAGTTTTTATTGAATCTGGTTTGTTTCGCCGCATGCATTGAAGGGCTTTTCTTTTTCGCTGCTTTTGCATATGTGTACTTCCTAAGATCAAAGGGCTTGCTTAACGGTTTAGCTGCTGGCACTAATTGGGTTTTCCGTGATGAAAGTTGCCATATGAACTTTGCATTTGCTGTGGTTGACACGGTGCGTGCTGAACAACCAGAACTTTTTGATGAAGACCTGAAATTGCGAATCATTGAAATGCTTGAAGAAGCCGTTGAATGTGAATACCAGTTTGCTGAAGATCTTTTGGGGCAAGGAATTTCTGGCTTATCAACCAAAGACACCCGCGAATACTTGCAATATGTCGCTGACCAGCGCCTCCTGCAACTAGGTATGGAAAAACGCTATAACTCTAAAAATCCATTCGGATTTATGGATCTACAAGATGTACAAGAGTTAACAAACTTCTTCGAGAGAACAGTTGCTGCCTACCAAACAGGTGTTTCCGGAGACGTAGCTTTTGACGAAGATTTCTAATCTTTCTCGAAAACTTTAAGAATTTCTTCTGCACCACGTCTTGGGTTCATCGCGCCTGCAGAAACCTCTTCTTCTATTCTCTCCACAATTTCAACTACTTCAGGGTGGCTATGGATTCCAGAAATAACATGGTTTTCTATCGTTGACCACATCCACGACAAACGTTGTTCTCTTCGTCGTTGGCCCCAATCTCCGCTTTGAGTTAGAACTTGACGATGCTGCATGATCGCTGCCCATAAATCATCAAGCCCATCACCCGTCAATCCGCTTACCATCATCACTTTTGGGTCCCAATTCTGATTAGTGGATCGAGTTAAACGTAAAGCCATTGTGTAATCGTTTACTGAGTTGCGTGCTTGCGCAAGATTGTCGCCATCTGCTTTATTTACCGCAATTAAATCTGCGACTTCGAGAACACCTTTCTTAATCCCTTGCAACTCATCACCAGCTCCGGGCAACAACAACGCTAAGAAGGTGTCTACCATGCTGGCCATTTCTGTTTCTGACTGACCTACACCAACCGTTTCTACTATCACTACGTCATAGCCAGCTGCTTCAAGAACCACCATTGTCTCACGAGTTGTGCGCGCAACACCTCCAAGCGTTCCTGAACTAGGAGAAGGACGTATGAATGCCGCAGGATCATTAGCGAGTTGAGCCATACGGGTTTTATCACCCAAAATTGATCCCTTAGTGATGCTGCTCGTTGGATCCACTGCTAATACAGCAACGCGGTGTCCAGAATCAGTGAGTTTGCTGCCCAAAGACTCAATTAAAGTGGACTTCCCTACACCTGGAGCTCCAGTAATTCCGACTCGATGAGCGTTACCAGTATATGGAAGTAACTCTTCTAGAAGCGTGTGAGCTGATTGCTTATCTTCATCAAGCGAAGATTCAACTAAAGTTATGGCTTGTCCAATAACAGCTCGGTCACCTTCTTTAACTCCAGTTATTAGATCTTCAATGTTTGTCTTCACTTCAACTTCTTAATTAATTCTGTTGCAGCACTTGCAATTACTGTTCCTGGCGGGAAAATTGCTGATGCCCCGGTATCTAATAAAGCTTGATGATCTTGGGTAGGTATAACTCCACCTACGACTATGGCGATGTCGCCACGACCAAGGTTCTTCAATTCATCTCGTAACTCAGGAACCAGAGTTAAATGGCTAGCGGTCATCGAACTTACCCCTACTACATGCACATCATTTTCTACTGCCTGGCGTGCGACTTCTGCCGGAGTGGAAAACAAAGGCCCGATATCAACGTCGAAACCCAAGTCAGCAAAAGCGGTAGCAACCACTTTTTGCCCCCGGTCATGCCCATCTTGGCCCATTTTGGCTACCAAGATTCGCGGTTGACGACCATGAAGAGATTCAAATTCTACGACTTGATTTCGTGCCTCTTGCACTGCCGCTTCATCTCCTGCTTCAGAACTAAACACTCCAGAAATTGTTCTTACCTCCGCTATATGCCGGCCAAAAGCTTTTTCTATAGCTTCACTTATTTCACCGACTGTAGCGTGTGCTCGGGCAGCGTTGACTGCCAAAGCTAGTAAGTTACCTTCCCCAGTTTCTGCACAACGAGTGAGTGCTTCGAGTTGTTCTAGACATTTTTCTGTGTCTCTTTCACTTTTGAGTTTTTCTAACCGACTGATTTGGTCAGAACGCACCTGAGCATTGTCTACGCGGAGAACATCAATTTCTTCTTCTTGTTCGAGTTGATATCTGTTTACACCAATGACTATTTGACGGCCTGAATCAATACGAGCCTGTATTCGGGCGGCTGATTCTTCAATTCTCATTTTTGGTATGCCTGCTTCGATAGCTGCTGCCATTCCGCCGGTTTCTTCAATTTCTTTTATGTGTTCCCAAGCCCGGTTAGCTAGATCATGAGTTAGTTTCTCAACGTGATAACTGCCTCCCCATGGGTCAATTACCCGACACGTGTCGCTCTCTTCTTGAAGGAATAGTTGAGTGTTTCTAGCAATTCGTGCCGAAAAGTCTGTTGGCAACGCAAGTGCTTCATCTAGAGCGTTCGTATGAAGAGATTGCGTGTGCCCTTGTGTTGCCGCCATCGCTTCTATACAGGTTCGAATCACATTGTTATAAGGATCTTGGGCGGTCAAACTCCAGCCAGAAGTCTGACAGTGTGTACGTAGCGATAGAGACTTTGGATTCTGAGGATTGAATTGTTGCATCAAATGAGCCCAGAGAAGACGTCCGGCCCTTAGTTTGGCGATTTCCATGAAGAAGTTCATTCCGATTCCCCAAAAGAAACTTAGCCTAGGAGCAAATGCATCTACGTCTAGACCAGCGTTGATTGCGGCTCTGACATATTCAATCCCATCGGCGAGTGTGTAAGCCAACTCTAAATCAGCCGTAGCTCCTGCTTCCTGTATGTGATAGCCAGAAATTGAGATTGGATTGAACTTTGGCATCTCTTTACTTGACCATTCAATGATGTCGGAGACAATACGCATAGAAGGCCCTGGCGGGTAGATATATGTATTCCTGACCATGAATTCTTTCAGAATGTCATTCTGGATCGTTCCGGTAAGTTGATCAGGGGAAACTCCCTGCTCTTCTGCGACTACAACATAAAAAGCCAAAATTGGTAGTACTGCGCCATTCATGGTGAACGAGACACTCATTTGATCTAGAGGTATTCCTGCAAATAGAGCGCGCATATCAAGGATGGAGTCAATAGCTACCCCTGCCATTCCAACATCACCAGCTACACGGGGGTGGTCGCTGTCGTAACCTCGATGAGTCGCTAAGTCAAAAGCTACTGAAAGTCCGCGTTGACCCGCTTCAAGGTTTCGGCGGTAGAAAGCGTTTGACTCTTCAGCTGTTGAGAACCCTGCATATTGCCTAACTGTCCAAGGCTGATTTGTGTACATCGTTGAGTATGGGCCTCTTAAGTAAGGTGGGAATCCTGGCCAAGTGTTAAGAAAATCAACTTCACTAATGTCTTGTTGTGTTGTGTAGCGGAGCACGTCTATTTGTTCTGGCGTATTAAATGCTTCGCCTTTTACATTCTCTAGAGGTTCTGAATGCAGAGTTTGCATCTCCAGTGTTGAAAAGTCTGGAATCATAATTTCTTTCCTGACTCTTCAAACGGATCTGACCAACGTCGAAGTTTAAACGGTCCGTCTGGTGATGGAAGAGAAGATGGTCGAGACAAAGTCTCTTCTTCAGGATTTGCATAGATATTTACACCGATTAAGGAGGTCTCTCCTGACTCCAAACTGTTTTTACGGGCCTTCCAAGTAGTTTCAATTTCAGAATGTATCTTCCCGCTCGTTAACGTATTTTGCATTCCGCCTTCAGTTTCAATCATTTGGAATCTTTTCCAAGATTCTTCTGAAAGTCTTTTAGTGAGATTCTCTAAATACCAAGAGCCTCCGCCCGGGTCGCTTACCTGTCCTAAGCCGCTTTCTTCGGTAAGAAGTAACTGGCTATTTCGAGCGAGTCGCCGTCCAAACTCATCAGGTTGACCTAATGGCGTATCAAAAGAACGTGAAGTAACTGCGTTTGCCCCTGCAGTTCCTGCAGCAAAAGCAGCAACTGTTGTACGCAAGAGATTCATCCAAGGATCTGACCGTGTAAGCATTGCCGCTGAAGTGACCGCTGTTTGATGCTGAGGCATTGGAGAGATACCGCAGTGCTGCTGCACTTGTTCCCAGAGATACCGTGCCGCACGGAACTTTGCCATAGTAAGAAATTGATCAGTGTCTGCGGAATACGTAAAGGTAAATGAACCAGCGGCATCGCTGGGTTCTATCCCATTGTCTTGCAGATGCCTTAAATAAGCGACTGCTGTAGACAGAGAGCAAGCCAACTCCCATGCTTCGCTAGCTCCCGCTTCGGCATAAACAGTTGAATCAACAGTGATTGAATGAACGTCAGGATGATCTTGTGTTGAAATAGTGGCTTCAACTATGCCATTCCAATCCGTTTCTCCGCCATAACGAGAAGAAACTCCAAGCGGATCAAGCCCTAAATCACCTTTGCAGGAAGAAAGGTTTTTGCTTCTCCATAGTTCTAATAATTTTTCTCCTGCTTCAAACCCATAGGGATTTGGATGGAGTGAGATGGTTGTCATCTCGGGATATATGCCTTCCAAAATTTGTTCAAGGTTTGAAGAACCAATGCTGAATAGGTCTATAAGCAGCGAGGTCGAACCTTTCGTTAGTTCTTCATGCGCTATTTGATTTGCAGTGTCTGGACCTGAAGACATAACTAGTGCGCGTATATCCCATTCATCGCTACCTGGTGAGGTGGTGCGTCCTATATTCTCTGATGCGGAATAAATCGGCTGAATTGATATGCCATCAACTGTTGTCGTAACTAAAGACTCCAGTGGCTCCCCTTTTAAAGTTTTTTCTGCGAGGGCAACCCAATCTGAATTTGAAACTTGTTCAAATTCATTCGTTAATTGCATTGGCGGGAAGTCAGCCATCTATAAATCGTAGGTGAGTATGAGCCCTTATTGGGAATTTATGTGACTGATGACCGGAAATACGAGATTTTTAAGCAATTTAAGCAGTATTTGATGGTTACCCGACTAACCATTTTAGGTTTTTCAATGAGATGATATAAGCATGCGTATTACAACTCTTCTCAATTATGCCACTGACCCACAAGAAGCTGCCGCTCAGGCTCGAGAGCTCGAAGCAGCTGGCGTGGACAAAATTTGGATACCTGAAGCTTACGGATTAGATGCTGTCAGTTTGTTGGGCTATTTAGCCGCTACTACTGACAAAATTGAATTAGCAAGCGGCATCCTTAATACTTATAGCCGTACACCGGCTTTGCTCGCTCAGACAGCCGCAGGCCTTGATGCTTTATCGGGTGGCCGTTTTTCTTTAGGGCTTGGAGCATCCGGCCCTCAAGTAATTGAAGGTTTCCATGGGATGCCCTATTCAATGCCACTTACTCGTATGAAGGAAATTATCTCTATTTGTCGAATGGCATGGAAAAGAGAAAAACTTGAGTTTGAAGGAAAAGTTTTTACCCTGCCCTTACCTCCGGAAGAAGGCACTGGTTTAGGTAAGCCACTTAAAATTATTAACCATATGGTTCGTGACAACATTCCTATTTATGTCGCGTCTCTCGGAAGGAAAAGCGTTGAGGAAACTGCTGCAACTACCGATGGGTGGTTACCGTTCCTCGTTTATCCGGAGCGTATGCACCTAATTTGGGGAGAAGCTGTAGAAGTTGGCTTGAACCGTCGCGATCCTTCACTTGGAGAATTTGACGTAGTGGCTGGAGGTATTGTTGCTATTGGTGACGATGCTGCCCAATACCGTGATTTTGCTCGACCAATGGCTGCTCTGTATATCGGGGGTATGGGAGCAAAAGGAAAGAACTTCTATAACGACGTTTGCCGAGATTATGGCTTTGCTGATGAAGCAGCAGCTGTTCAAGATGCATATTTAGATGGACGTAGAGACGAAGCTATGGCGGCTTTGCCCGCTGAATTGATTGAGAACACAACTTTGTGTGGTGACGAGGCTTACATCGTCGATCGATTGGCCGCCTATAAGGCAGCCGGGGTAACTACGTTGAATGTGAGTGCGGTCGGAGGTGACACTGCTCGCACTTTAGGCAAACTTAGAGAGTTAGCTGAGCATGCCTAATCACTAAACGTGATCTAAGGGATTAAATTTAACTCCAATCATTGAAGCCTCTGTTATTCGTCGTGGGGTTTCGCCTAACCAGAAATTAAGTGCCAAACGGTGTGGGTGACGCACATGGCGGCGTTCATTCTGGGTAGCTGCAACAACTCGTTGGGCAAGTCTTTCTGGACTGGTCTTCGGTAACAGGCCAAGATTCTCAAATCGTTTAACGGAGCGTTGAATGCTTTCAGAAGCAGTTTCTACTGCATCCCACATGCGTGTATCAACCGGTCCGGGAGCGACAAGAGTTGCATGAATTGGGGTGTTTTTAAGTTCTATGCGTAAAGCAGCAACAAAATTATTCAAACCTGCCTTTGTGGCGCAGTAAGGACCCATACCAGCGAATCCGGAAGTTCCTGCAAGCGAAGATAAAAAGACTAAAGCGCCTTTTCCTCGGTTAATCATTCCGGGTAGCACTTGACGTGTAAGCACCATAGGAGTTTCAAGATTTATTCTTGCGGCCGCTCTAATGTCTCCTACGTCAACAGTTGCTACAGGGTTAACTGTTTCGATTCCAGCGTTATTGACAAGTATGTCTATTGGACCATGTGATGATTCAATTTCCTGTATCAAATTATCCACATGATCAGAAACACTTAAATCTGCCACGTGCGCTATTCCATTAATTTCTGTAGCTACTTTTTCTAGATCTTCTTCAGATCGAGCTGTAACGATTACTCGCGCTCCATTTGCTGAGTATTCACGGGCTAATGCTGCTCCAATTCCCCGTGATCCTCCCGTGATTAAGACTTGTGCATTTTTTATTTCCATACTTTTAACTTATACCGGGCTCCTACATAGTGAAAGAAGCAGAGTACGGTTTTTATAGTTAACAAAAAGGATTCAAAGTGTCAGAAGAAATTCATCCCTTCACAATTTCAGTAAACGAAGATCAGATTTCTGATCTAAATGCCCGTTTAAGTGCCACCCGATGGCCTGATCAAATACCCGATAGTGGCTGGGATTATGGCTGCGATCAAGTTTGGTTAAAAGATTTAGCACGGTATTGGGCAGAGGAATTTGACTGGCGAGCAACTGAGAATCAAATTAACTCTTTCGATCATTTCTTAACTGAAATAGATAACCAAAGTTTTCATTTCATTCACCAGAAATCCCCTCACGAAGGAGCTTTGCCTTTAGTGCTGAATCATGGGTGGCCTGGTTCAGTCGTAGAATTTCTTGAAGTAATCCATCCTCTAACAAATCCGGAAGTTTACGGAGGTGATCCGTCGGATGCTTTTCACGTAGTGGCGCCTTCACTTCCTGGCTACGGATGGTCCAAACCACCTACAGAAAAAGGATGGGGGGTAAACCGCACCGCTTCTGCTTTTGTGACTCTCATGAATCGTTTAGGTTACGACAAATATGGAGTGCAAGGTGGAGATTGGGGTTCTATGGTCTCTCGGCACATGGCTCATTTAGACCCCACAAAGGTTGTCGGGTGTCATGTAAATATGATGGCGGCAGGTCCTGCTGGGAATGAGGATGATTTTGCTGACATAACTCCTCAAGAGCAGCAACATTTTGATAGAAGTTCTTGGTATGCGGCTGAAGATAATGGTTATTTTCGTATCCAAGAAACTCGCCCACAGACTCTCGGCGCAGGATTAAATGACTCTCCAGTTGGTTTACTGTCTTGGATTGGAGAAAAGTTTTACGGATGGACCGACCATGAAGATGATCTGTTCTCAGTCGTAGACCGGGATACTCTACTTGCGAATGTTGCTGTGTACTGGTTTACCGAAACCATTAACTCGTCCACTCGCTTTTATTTTGAAAACAGGCAACCTGGCGGCATGACTATGGATTCTTTGGGTGATGTTCCGTTGGGAGTATCAGCTTTTCCTAACGAACTCTTTGTAGCTCGTAAACGTTGGGTTGAAGCTTCGCACAATGTTGTGTTCTGGAGAGAACATGAAAAAGGCGGTCATTTTGCGTCTCTGGAAACCCCACAAATATATATTGACGATGTTCGAGAATTTTTCCGGGGTGTTCGATGATCACAAGTAGTGATGGTGTACAAATTGGTTTTGAATTACAGGGATCAGGACCTTTATTAGTTCTGACTCATGGGTGGGTTAATGATCGATCTGTCTGGGATCCCTTAGTTAAGAATCTGTCTGAAGACCATACAGTCGCTAGTTGGGATCTTCGTGGCCATGGGGAAAGTGATTCCCCTCCCCTTGGTTCTTATTCTCGTCAACATGCTCTGTCGGATTTACGCGCTGTACTTGATGCTTCTGGACGACCAGCGGTTTTAGTTGGACATAGTCTCGGAGGCTACCTCTCTCTTGCTCATGCTTTGGATTGTCCAGAAGATGTATCTGGTCTTGTTCTGATTGCCGCTGGACCTGGTTTCCGCAATGCAGAAGCTCGCGAAGAATGGAATGACGCTGTTCGCGCGAGTGCAGAAAAACTTGATCAGAGTCCTGGAGTAGAAGAGATATCGATGCATGTGGATTCTGAAGTAATAGATCATTTAACTAATATCTCAGCGTCTACCCTCGTTATCCTCGGTGAGCGAGATAAACGATTCGCTGCTGCTGCTTCCCTTTTTTCCCGAGACTTAAATGTTCATGAAAGTATCGTTGTCCCTGACCAAGGGCACATGGTTCACTTGAAAGCAGCGGACCAGTGCGCTGATGCAATTAGATCATTTGTTTCTTCTCTACTTTGAATATGAAACAGATGCCCCAGTTCATTGAACTTGAGGGAGGGTCTTTCCGTATGGGAAGTGAGAACCCAAGGTCATACCAAACTGATGGTGAAGGTCCGGTTCGAGAAGTATCTGTCGACGCTTTTTCTATCTCAGCTACTGCTGTAACAAACGAAGAGTTTTCTGTTTTTGTTAATGAAACCGGTTACGTCACTACAGCTGAAAAAGAAGGATGGTCCTTCGTTTTTTCTGGTCATCTTCCAACTGATTTCCCCGAGACACGTGGTGTTGTGGGTGCGGAATGGTGGAGACAGGTGCACAATGCTGATTGGAAAAAACCTGAGGGGCCAAATAGTCATATAGATGACCGACAGGATCATCCCGTAGTACATGTTTCATGGTTTGATGCCGTTGCTTTTGCCGAGTGGGCTGGCGGTCGTTTACCTACTGAAGCTGAGTGGGAATTTGCTGCGCGGGGAGGGCTTGATCAATCTGAATTGCCTTGGGGTAATAGTTTGATGATTGAAGGAGAACATCAGTGCAATATTTGGACTGGCACCTTCCCAACTGAAGACACCGCTGAAGATGGCTATGCAGGCACCTGTCCAGTTGATGCTTTTAAACCGAATGGATTTGGGCTTTTTAATTGTTCTGGAAATGTGTGGGAATGGTGTAACGATTGGTTTTCGACACAGTTTGGTGAAGAACACCCATTGAAGAATCCCAAGGGAGCTCAATTTGGAACTCATCGAGTGATCAAAGGTGGTTCTTTTCTTTGTCATGACAGTTACTGTCATCGGTATCGAGTAGGAGCTCGATCTTCTACTACCCCAGATAGTTCAACTGGGCATCAAGGTATACGACTCGCACGTTAATTCCCCTAACCTATTCTTATGGGGTTACGAACAGTAATAAATAAGGATGTAGGGGTTGCAGCCCCTGAAGAGTTCTCTGCACCAAAAATTGGTGACATGACTGTGTGGCCTCCAGTAATTCTGGCTCCAATGGCCGGTGTTACAAATGCTCCATTTAGGTCTCTCTGTAGAGGTTTTGGTGCTGGTTTATATGTGAGTGAAATGATTACTGCTCGTGGCCTTGTTGAAGGTCATTTGAAAACTCAGAGGCTTAGTCATTTCTCTCCAGAAGAAAATCCGAGAAGTATCCAACTTTACGGAACAGAGCCAGTGAGCATGTACGAGGCCGTGCGGATGCTAGTAGGTGAAAACCGTGTTGATCATATAGACCTTAATTTTGGTTGCCCAATGCCAAAAGTTACAAGAAAAGGTGGTGGTGCCGCCTTGCCTTTGAAACCGCGTCTTCTTGCTTCCATCGTAAAAGCAGCTGTTGACGCTGCAGAGTCAACACCGGTAACACTGAAGTTCAGAGTAGGAACTGACGATGATCACCAAACTTTTTTGGATACAGGACGAATTGCTGAAGATCTCGGTGCAGCTTCTATCGCATTACACGCACGCACCGCTGAACAACTTTATTCTGGGGAAGCTAACTGGACAAAAATTGAAGCCCTTAAGCAATCTGTAACCTCTCTTCCTGTATTCGGGAATGGGGATATTTGGGAGCCTTGGGACGCTTTACGGATGATGAGATCAACAGGATGTGACGGTGTGGTTGTCGGTCGGGGTTGTTTAGGACGCCCATGGTTATTTAGAGATCTTGCTTCTGTTTTTGGTCCTAATTCAGCAGCCGGAGGGCAAGAACCAGGAGAGCCTCCACTATTGGCTGAAGTTTGCGAAACTATGACTCGACATGCCAGTTTGCTTATTGATTGGGCAGGTCCACATGGAATACAGGACTTTCGCAAACACACCTCTTGGTATTTAAAGGGTTATGCAACTGGTCCCGCGGCTCGACATGCTCTTCACCAAATAAAATCTCTTGATGATTTAAAGATATGTCTAAATGATTTAGACCCTAATTTGTCTCTTGACCCGGAATCTTTACGAATCCCACGTAGTCATAGAAGTGGGCCGAGAAAAGTTTCTCTTCCAGAAGGCTGGTTAGACGATCCCGACGATATGACTCCTCTGCCTATTGAATCCGAAGCTTTGGTGTCCGGTGGATAAGACTCTTATTTTGGCTTCACAGTCACCACAACGACTTCGCTTATTGAAAGACTATGGATTCTCAATTGAAGTCCGTATCCCACAGATTGATGAAACTCCACAGCCTGAAGAATCTGCTCGAGTGCTAGTTGAACGATTAGCTCTTGCAAAACTAAGAGATGTAGTAGATCTTGAAGAGACCGGTCTTGCCGCAGACACTGTAGTGGAATTTGATGGAGAGATTCTTGGGAAACCAGGGTCACAAAAAAAGGCAATCACTATGCTCAAAGATCTCTCGGGACAAACTCACAACGTTGTTGGAGGAATTGCTCTTCGCCATATGGGACAAGACATTTCTGGAACGATCACCACTGAAGTCACTTTCCGTGATTTAACTAATGAAGAAATCATGGATTACGTAGAAGTTGGTGAGTCTCTAGACAAAGCAGGGGGTTATGCCATTCAGGGACGAGGAGCAGATCTGATTTCTCGAGTTGAAGGGTGCCATGAAAATGTAATCGGCCTTTCAATGAGTGCAGTTTTCGAACTCATGAAATTCCTTAAAGTTCGGGAATAGCTAATCGCTGATCTTCTGTGATAAACCGATTAGCCCCTGTAATTACCACTACAAGTCCAGTAATCGCTGCAGATCCTAAAATCAAAAACAATACTGAAGCTTGAATAAGCGCAGCATCCAATGGGTCTATACCTGCAAGAATCAGACCCGTTAGAACCCCAGGTAGAAAAACGATTCCAACTGAGCGCGTAGTTTCAATTTGTGGAAGTAAAGCTAAGCGGAGTGCTTCAACCCGTACCCTATTTAGGGCTTTTCTTTGATCAATACCCAGTGCAAGCATTGCTTCAATTTGCCCTTTTTGTTCAGTTACTGCATCAACTAACCGAGTGGCTGCAACCACAACAACTTTTAGTGAGTTGCCAACTATCATCCCAGCAACTGGGACGAGCACCCGATTTTCTAAGGGCATGATGTCAAGAGCAAAGACGGTTACTAGCGATACTCCTAAACCAAGGACATAACCAATTGCTGTAGTCACAGCTAATCCAGGTAGTCGTCTTTCTCTTCTTTTTGCGCTTAGAGCAGCGGCGGGGATCATGGCCCCAACCCACAACCAAGCGTAAATCGCCGAAGCGTCTTTATCTAAGATTAAAGTAAGCGCCCAACCTGCTAAAACAAGTTGCCCAATTGCTCGCAAAGTCGCTACGACAAGACTTTGTTCTAACTTGAGTTTGTAACTCAAAGACACGGCTATTGTCACTGCTATTAGCACTAAAGATAGAACTAAGCCCCACCAGCCAATTGCTACTTCACTCATTATCTGTTTCGCCCATTGTGATCATTGCCTTGGTACCGAGTAACGTCTCTAAAATAATAAATCAGAGTAAGCAAATGAGATAGGACCCTAATGAAAACCCCGATAACTGAAATGTTTGAAATTGAATTCCCTATTTTGGCCTTCTCTCATTGTCGAGATGTAGTGGCGGCAGTTAGCAAAGCAGGCGGCATGGGGGTTCTCGGTGCTGTAGCTCATTCTGACCAGGACCTTGAAATAGATTTGGCTTGGATACGAGATGAAGTAGGTGATCGCCCCTTTGGAGTGGATTTAATTGTCCCCGCTCGTTACGCAGGAGACGACGACGGTGGTTTAACTATGGCGGATGTAGCGGCCTTAATTCCAGGTGAACATCGTGATTTTCTTAACGACCTTTTAACCCGTTACGAAGTTCCATTAAATGAGGATGCCAATGATCAAGAACCAACTTGGGGCTCTTTAGGCGAATCTGTAGATGCTCCTTTTTCCGCTAATAGGGCTGGAGAGCAATTAGAAATAGCCTTGTCGCATCAGCCCGCTCTGATGGCTAACGCACTTGGACCTCCACCCCCTGAAATGATTGAAAAGTGCCACGAAGTAGGGGTAAAAGTAGCTGCTTTAGCAGGTTCTCGCGTTCATGCTGAACGTAATGTGAATGCGGGAGCTGATTTGATTATCGCTCAAGGCGCTGAAGCTGGTGGTCATACCGGAGAGATAGGAACGATGGTTTTGATACCTGATGTAGTTGATGCTGTTTCCCCTGTTCCTGTTCTAGGTGCCGGAGGTATAGGTGGCGGACGTCAAATGGCGGCGGCTATGGCTTTAGGGGCTGCGGGAGTTTGGTGTGGGTCGGTTTGGTTGACTACTGAAGAGGCTGAAACCCATCCTGTGGTTAAACAAAAAATGCTTGAAGCAAACACTCATGACACATTACGATCTCGTTCTCTTACTGGTAAACCGGCACGTATGCTTCGTACCGCGTGGACAGATGAATGGGATCGTGAAGACACTCCTGATCCTCTGGGGATGCCGTTGCAGTCGATCTTGACGGGTGGAACTCAGCAAAGAATTAATCGTTCAGCGCATAGAAGCGGATCTGGTGCGGAGAAATTAGCCACTTATTTTGTTGGACAAATTGTGGGATCTATGAATCGTTCACGCCCTGCAGCGCAAGTGGTGTTAGAGATGGTGCAAGAATTTATTGATGCTACTGAGAGTCTTGGAAACCAATTAGACGTCTAGTTCTCTAGGACAAGATTTATAGAGAAACTGAAGGGGTCCCAAATCCTGCGAGCCCTCCGCCATCAACAACTATTGCTTGGCCAGTAATCCAATCAGACGATTCGGTAGCTAAAAATAAGGCTGCTTGTGCTATGTCTTCTACTTCACCAAGTCTTTTAAGTGGATACATTTGTGCAACTTGATCGCCTCGTCCTTCTTCCCAAAGGACTCGTGCAAAATCAGTCTTGATGAGTCCTGGGCAAATTGCATTTACTCGAGTGTTTGGGCCAAGTTCGGCGGCGAGTTGCTGTGTCAAATGTATTAAAGCTGATTTTGTGATGTCATAAACTCCAAGAATTGCGTTTGTTGAAAAAGCGCCAA
Source organism: Actinomycetota bacterium (assembly GCA_902564875.1). Lineage (GTDB taxonomy): Bacteria > Actinomycetota > Acidimicrobiia > Acidimicrobiales > MedAcidi-G1 > MedAcidi-G2B. The sequence continues at coordinate 41,847 of CACFCV010000001.1, read as the reverse complement.
CGGAAGAGATGTTTATGATATTTCCTCCGTGTTCTTTCATATAGGCGCCCCAGCATGCTTGAACCCATGCAAGCGGAGCGGTCACATTCACATCAAATGTTTTTTCCCAGCGTGGTATATCAACATCTATAACAGGCCCTGCGTAGGGATTGGTTGCAGCGTTATTGACCAAAATATCAATAGCCCCAAATGTATCCAATGTGGCCGTTACGACTCGTTCAGTATCTTCAGATCTTCCAACGTGACCTGGCACATAAGCTACTTCGCCGCCTGTTTCTTGAGTAATTGCTTCCGCAGTTTCTTCACAAGCGTCGGCTTTGCGACTTGTAATCATCACTTTGGCGCCTGCCTGTGACATTGTTTGAGCTATTGATCGACCTATCCCTCGGGATCCACCAGTAACGATCGCTACTTTTCCTTCTAAATTTCTATCCATGTTGGGTGACTCTAGTCGGGAGTAGCGTAAGTAGCGCTAGCGGGCGGTTACTTAAACCTGTCTTTCTCTACCTTCCCAGAAGGGATCACGCAATTCGCGTTTAAGTATTTTTCCAGATGGATTACGTGGAAGCGCTTCTACGAAGTCAACGGTTTGAGGACATTTGAATCCAGCAAGTCTCTCTCTGGCGAAAGCAATGATTTCTTCTTCTGTTACTTCGCTTCCTGGCGCTACAACTACCATTGCTTTGCCGACTTCTCCCCACTTGTCGTCTGGGACTCCAATTACCCCGACATCAGCTATGGCCTCATGAGCCATTAATGCATTTTCGATCTCTGCGGGATAAACGTTTTCTCCTCCTGAGATGATCATGTCCTTTACTCGATCATGGATGTAGAGATATCCGTCTTCAATGTAGGCGGCGTCTCCTGAACGAAACCATCCATCTCCTGGTAGCGCTTCTGCTGTTGCTTCTGGGAGTTTCCAATAGCCAAGCATGTTTTGCTTACCTTTGATCCAAACCTCTCCTACTTCTCCGTCAGGAAGTGATTCTCCGGTCTCTTCGTCAACAATTTTGAGTTCTACTCCTTCAATTGCTTTTCCAGCTGAGCGAAGTAAATGTTCCCGTGGCCCACCTGGGTCATGGTCTTCTGGATCTAACTGGGTCACCGCTCCGGTGGTTTCGGAAAGTCCGTAAACTTGCATGTATTGGCAACCGAATTGTTCCATTGATTTAACCAAAACGTCTTGAGTGATTGGTGACGCGCCGTAAGCGATGAGTTCCATAGAACTCAAGTCAATACCTTCGCTTGGTACGAGTAAGAAGAACCCAAGGATTGCCGGAACGAAAATCGCGTGAGTGGCTTTTTCAGACTCAATAAGTTGAAGGGCTGGTACTGGGTCAAAGTCGCGCATCATGATAGATGTCGCTCCACATCCCATACCAAATAAAGCCCATCCGCTTCCAGCTATGTGGAAGAGTGGCATAACAACCATATTTCTTGAGTCGTCGGTCATTTGCCATTTGACCACTTTGAATAGTGCTTGAAAGTTGTCGTTTGTGAGCTGAGCTCCTTTAGGAAGCCCTGTTGTTCCAGAGGTGTAAAGCTGCATTGATACATCTCCGCCGCCGGCAGGTGTCATTTCACATTCTGTTGACTGCGCATTACGCCAATCGTCATAAGAGATGTGCGTGTCATGGTTTCCTATAACTACGATCCGCTGTACGTGTTCAAGATCAGATTCGAAAGCAGCGAGTTGTTCTGAAAACTCTTCATGGATAACGAGCACTTTAGCTTCAGAGTCGTTGATGATGTACGCCATCTCTGGTGGCGCTAAACGCCAATTAACAGCAACGGTAACGGCGTTTATGAACCCGCATCCAAAAGCTAACTCAAAATACTCGAGACCGTTCTTGTCTAGATAGGCAATGCGTTCTTGGTTACCTACTCCATCAGCTGCCATTGCGTTGGCTGCTTGACCTGCTCGATCTTTCATTTCTTGCCAGGTAATGCGCTGCCCTTCAAAGACGATCATTTCTGCTTCTGGTTTTTCTGCCGCTCCTGTAAGGATGATGTCGGCAACACTTGTAATTTTTCGTATATCCATAACTTTGAATTTACACCGGGTTTTAGACGATATATAGAGGTGGACGGGAGATTTTTTAAAAAATCTCAGAAATTTTGTTCCGATCAAGCCTAAAACGTCTCAGCCTGTCAAGATATGTGTTGTGAGTGAATCTAATCATTTGACGACACGGATCGTTCTTGAACCAGAAGATGAGTTCAATCATGATCCCGGAACCATTTCTAATTTCAACGAGTCAATGTATTTCAATGTTGTTGATCATGAGAAAAAAGTTGGAGGTTGGTTTCGAATCGGCAACCGTGTCAACGAGGGTTACGCCGAGATGTCTTGTTGCGTTTACTTGCCAGATGGACGTATTGGTTTCATGTATCAGCGACCAAAAATTGCAACTAACGACGTGTTTGACGCTGGTGGGCTCAGCATTGAGGTGGTTGAACCCTTTAAACACCTCCGAGTCAAGTATTCCGGCAATGTTTGTTTGCTTTCTGACCCTTCACAAATGGCTAATCCAAAGTTAGCTTTTACTGAAAATCCGATAGTTGAATGCAATATTGATCTTGATTTTCGAGGTATCTCACCGATGTTCGGCGGTCGTCCAGTTGATGCAACTACTGGTGAAGAACCTGAACAGGACCCTGAACAGTCTTTTTCTAAGGCTCATTATGAGCAGCATGTATCGGGTGTAGGAGTTATAAAAGTTGATGAAGAAGTCTTTGAGATAAATGGTCTAGGTCTACGGGATAAGTCTTGGGGTCCTCGTTTTTGGCAAGCAATTTCTTGGTATCGCTGGTTACCAATGGCATTTAGTGAAGACTTCGCAATGATGATTTCCATAGTTAGTGCCGACGGTGTTAATGCCCGAACAGGCGGCATGGTTCTAGAAGGTGATGAATATCACTTGATTCGTGAGGCTTCTATTGAAACGACGTGGGATGAGAAGTGGTATCAAACGAATCTCATTGCGAATGTGAGCACGGACCATCGCTCCTATGAAATAAAAGGAGAGGTTGCTTCACTTATCCCTCTTCGGAACCGCCGAACCTCTCCTGATGGTGAAGAGTTGTTAACCCGTATCACGGAAGGCTTAACAAAGTACACCTGTGATGGGTCTGTAGGTTGGGGTCTCTCAGAATATCTTGATCAAATTATTGATGGAGTTCCTGTCGGAAAAGATGTTCTGTCTGATTAGAAAAGTTTGCTTTGCGTAGCGCCATCAAACCGATCTACGGACATTCCAGTAACTCCGCAACTACCTAATTTTGCTTGGAATTCTGCAAAGTGTGGGGCACGCGCATGACTTTTTAACGCTTCGTCACTCTCCCATTTTTCAAAAATCCGTATTACTCCTGGCGTTAATGGATCTGCACTAAGTACATAATCAATGCATCCTTCTTCTGCGTGGGTGCCTTCCATGAGTGGTCGAATAGCTTCTAATGCTTCTTCCATTTTTTCAGGGTCGCAGTTGATTGTTCCAGCAATAATTATCATGATTGTCTCCGTGGATTAGGCAAATAACTGTTGCTGGAGCGTACTGTAAAGACATGCATTTAGGCACATCAGGAGTAAATATTGTCTAACCAAATAATTTCTGGAGCAGATGGAATAGACCGTTGCTGGTGGCCTGGAGACCATGAGGATTACCTTTCGTACCATGATTTTGAATGGGGGCGTCCCGTTAGTGATGATGACCGCCTTTTTGAAAAAATTTGTCTTGAAGGTTTCCAAGCAGGCTTATCTTGGTTAACAATCTTGCGAAAGAGAGAAGCTTTTCGGGCCAGCTTTAAAGGCTTTAAACCAGAAATTATCGCCACTTTCAAAGACCATGATGTAGATCAACTCCTACAAAATGAAGCAATCATTAGGCACCGCGGCAAAATAAAATCTGTCATTAATAACGCACACAGGGTTTTGGAAATAAAAGAAGAATTTGGTTCTCTCGCTGCTTATATCTGGTCGTGGGAACCAGAAAAAGTAAAGAGGCAAGAAGAATTTTCAATTCCTCCTAGTACAAGTACTTCTACTGCGCTAAGTAAGGATTTAAAGCGGCGTGGATGGTCTTTTGTTGGCCCAACCACCATGTATGCCTTTATGCAATCCGTTGGGCTAGTAAACGACCATGTGTTTGGTTGTAAATTTCATTTTGTTGTTGAAGAAGAATTGAATCAATTTAAGCGACCTCGTAGGAGGGAATAAATATGAAAGATTTCACGGGGAAGACCGCATTGATCACTGGGGGTAACGGTGGCATTGGATTGGGAATAGCGCAAGGGTTAGGTGTTACAGGCGCTGATGTCGCTATTTGGGGTAGGAATGCTGAGAAAAACGAGTCAGCACTATCCGTCCTTCGTTCTCAGGGAGTAACAGCGAATTCATATGTTGTAGATGTCAGCGATGAGACTTCTACGGCTACCGCTTTTTCTCAAACACTTGAAGATATGAAAAAGGTTGACATCGTTATTGCAAACGCAGGAGTTCCGGGGGATGGGTCCCCGATACATAAAACTTCGCTTGAAGAGTGGCATCGGGTTTTAGGTGTTGACCTTGACGGGGTCTTTTTAACTTTTCGCCATGCAGTAGATCATCTGATTAATCGTGGTGAAGGTGGCTCTTTGGTCGCGGTAGCTTCTACTGCTGCCGTGCACGGAGCAGCAAATAACATTCCTTATGGGGTGGCCAAAACAGGTCTTCTTGGTTTGGTTAGAGGTCTTGCGGTAGAAGTTGCTCGTCACGGTATTCGCGTTAACGCGTTAAGCCCAGGTTGGACTAAAACTGAAATGACTGAGCATGGTTATGGGTGGGACAAATTTCGTGAAGCTACAACTGCTAGGACGCCGGTTCGAAGATGGGGTGAACCTGACGATATGGTGCCTGCCGCAATTTTTCTTTCTGATCCAGATGCGATCTATCACACTGGCCAAAATATAGTTGTTGACGGCGGCTACACAGTTTTCTAGTGGTCTCTTTCGTGAACGAAGACTGTTATCTCTTGGAGTTCTTCTAGAGGTTTATCTTCAAATTCTGCACCTTCTAATGCTTTGAGTGCACTGCTTAACTGATTTTGGGCTTCTTCTTGGGTTCTTTCTTTGCCACCTGATTTTTCAATGAGGGCCTTGGCTCTTTTGATTTCTGCATCATTTAGATCAGTTTGTTTGTTATAGATGTCTTTTAGTTCTTCTGCTTCGATGGTGTTTGAACTAAGTGTAAATGCGACGGGCATAGACTTCTTCCGCTCTCTTAAGTCATTTCCAGCTGGTTTCCCTGTAATTTCAGAATCTCCCCAGATGCCGAGAATGTCATCAATTGCTTGAAAAGCAATACCTAGCTTCTGTCCATACTGGTCCAGCGCATCAATTTGATTTTTCTGTGCACCAGATAAAACTGCCCCGATGCTAGCTGCACAACCAAGAAGGGCTCCTGTTTTCCCGGCTTCCATGGCTACACAATCTTCGAAAGTTACTATGGGCTGGTCATTGAACGACATGTCAGCGGCTTGGCCGGCCAACATCAAGGTGGTGGCTTTAGCTAATCGAGATGAGGCGGTAACGCGCTCGGGAGAAGGATCCATAAGGAGAATTTGAAATGCCAAAGTGTGAAGTGCGTCTCCGCTAATTACGGCATCATTAACGCCAAAAGCCTTCCAAACGGTGGTGCGGTGTCTTCGCTCAGTGTCTCCGTCAATGATGTCGTCATGAATTAAAGAGAAGTTATGAATGAGCTCTACCGCTGCTGCACCTAACGCTCCCGTTGTTGCTGGTTCCCCTACAGCTTCTGCCGACAAAATAGCTAATGCTGGTCTCAGTCCTTTCCCAGACCTGACTGAACTTGGTGTTCCATCAATCTCTTGCCATCCAAAGTGATAACGAACGGGGAAAAGAAGTTCAGGGCATAACTCATTGACTGCTGTTTCAATTTCAGGTTCAACGATTTGGCGTGCTCGTTCAAGTATTGAGGGTGCGCTTTTCACGATTTGCGGTCATTCATGAAAGGAAATTTTTCGCGAGTCTCAGCGACTTTATTTGGATCAATTTCAGCAATAAGCGTGGCTTCCATACCAGGTGGGCATTCTGCAACAATCTCTCCAAGTGGGTCAATTACAAGGCTGTCACCGGAATATGAAACATTTGGATCCACCCCGACACGGTTAACTCCCACAACATAAGCTTGATTCTCGATGGCTCGAGCAACAAGAAGCGTTTTCCAGTGATGGCGGCGACTTTCTGGCCAATTAGCTACCACTAAGTAACAGTCTGTATCTAGAGCTACAGGCCAGTAAGCATCACTAAATCTGAGGTCATAGCACACAGTAGGTGTGTAGCGGATCCCGTTTATCGGGACTGTAATTGCTTTGTCTCCCGCTCGATAATATTCATTTTCTTGTGCATAAGAGAATGGGTACCGCTTGTCGTAATGGTGGTTTTCACCGTCTGGTCCAGCTAACACAAATCGATTTACCGGTTTTTCCTCTTGTTTATCTCTGACCGGAACTGAACCCGCTATCCATAGACCGTGCTTTCTTGCTTGTGTCAAAAGAAAAGTAACTGATTGACCTTCAGGAGGTTCAGCTATGGCTTCACTATTCATAGAGAATCCTGTGGCATACATTTCTGTTAGCACAACCATCTCTGTTCCTATTTCCGCGGCTTGGGCGATTAGTGGAGTAAGTCGCGTGTGATTTGCTTGTGGGTCTTCCCAAACGATGTCGTGTTGGATTGCTGCTATTTGCATTTCATGCTTTCAGAGTTGATAGTCGTTCTACCGCTTCATTGAGGACTTCAGGCTGCTTGCAGTAGGCAAAGCGAACTATGGATTTCCCTGCTGTTGGGTGATCATAAAAAACATCAGTAGGCACAGCAACTACTCCGCAGCGTTTTGGAATGTCTAAACAAAAGCTCATTCCGTCTTCGTACCCAAGTGGTGTTACGTCTGCAGTAACGTAATACGTTCCAAAAGCAGGAAAAACCTGAAGACCGATGTCAGTTAATCCAGCAGAAATTAGATCACGTTTTACACAAAGATCTCTTGCAAGTTCTTCAAAGTAGTCGTCTCCTAAAGCAAGCGCTTCAGCGATTGCTGGTTGGAATGGCGCCCCACTAGCAAAAGTTAGGTTCTGTTTTACGGTATGCACTGCTTTAGCCATCTCAGTGGGACCATGACACCAGCCGATCTTCCATCCGGTTAGTCCAAATGATTTACCTGATGAGGAAACAGTGAGTGTTCGTTCAGCCATGCCAGGCAGAGTCGCTATTGGAATGTGCTGCTTTCCGTCATAGGTCATGTGTTCATAAACTTCATCCGTTACGACTAAAACATCGTTTTTAATAGCGACTTCAGCTATTTGTTCCATTTCCTCGCGAGAGAATACTTTTCCTGTTGGATTATGGGGTGTGTTCAGAAGTATGAAGCGAGTACGTGATGTTATTTGTTCAGTTAATTCATCAATATTGAATGAATAATCAGGGGCATTGAGCGTTACTGTCTTTCTTATTCCTCCCGCCAGAGAAATACATGATGCATATAAATCGAAATACGGTTCAAACAAAATGACTTCGTCTCCTTGAGCAACCAAGGCCAATGTCGCTGCCGCAAGAGATTCTGCTGCGCCTGTTGAAATAACCACATCGCTTGGATCAACTAGTTGCCCGTAGAAACGGTCTTGGTGTTCTGCAACTGCTCGTCTTAACTGTTCTATTCCCCTATCAGGAGGATATTGGTTGTGCCCATCGCGGATTGCTTGAATTGCAGCATCAAGAACTTCGGTAGGCCCGTCACTGTCTGGGAATCCTTGTCCTAAGTTGATGGATTTGGTTTCTAACGCCAGTGTTGACATTTCTGCGAAAATAGAAAACTGGTGGTCTTGCATCCGTGTGATTAGAAACGGATTAACTTTTGACATATTGAAATCAGACTGTTTGTAGGGCCATCCAGATTTTCTCTGGAGTGAGGGGCATATCAAGGTGTCGAATACCTTGTGGGGATAGTGCATCTACTATCGCACTTTGCACTGCTGCGGTGGAACCTATTGAGCCTGACTCTCCAATGCCTTTTGCTCCAAGTGGGTTACTTGGAGAGAGCGTTTCTGTAAAGGAACGCTCGTAAAGAGGAAGTTCGGTGGTTGAGATCGCTGTATAGTCTGCCAAATTTGTAGTTTGAGGATTGCCATCAGAGTCATATTTGAACTCTTCGAGAAGCGCTTGGGCTACACCTTGGGCTAGGCCTCCATGTATTTGTCCTGCCGCTAAGAGTGGGTTCATGATTTTTCCAGAATCATCTACAGCGATGATTCGTTGAATTGTCGACTTTCCTGTTTCAAGATCTACTTCAGCGACAGCGATATGGGTACCGAATGGGAAAGTGGCTCCTTCTTGTGAAAAATCTGAAAGTCCAGCCAGTGGATCTTCAGTTGATTCTGCAATATCTGCCCAGGAGTGGGATATAGAAGGAGTCCCGGCTACATGAAACTCCCCTTTATCGGTGTCTAGCACGATGTCTTCTGGAGAAGCTTCGAGTAGGTCAGCGGCTTTTTGGCGAGCTATTTCAATGAGTTTGTCGGAGGCATCTGCCATAGCAGAACCTGCGAGTTGTACTGATCGTGACCCTCCCGTTGTTTCTCCAGTCGGAACAATGTCGGTATCTCCATGGAAAACTTCAATTTTTTCCATAGGGATACCTAGTTTTTCCGCAACTATCATTGCCCAGGTCGTGAAATGTCCCGTACCGATTGGAGTAGCGCCTGTTGTAGCCAACACAGTTCCATCGGGGCGTAAGGATACGTGCCCATATTCGCTACCACCGAAGCCGGTGATTTCTACATAAGTAGCTACGCCTATACCTAGTTGTTTTGTGTTTTTTTCTTGGCGCCTTTGTTCTTGTTCTGCGCGTAGTCCTTCATAATCGGCGGCTTTAAGTGCAGCGTCTAATGCTTTTTCGTAGTCTCCACTGTCGTAAAGAGTTCCGGTTGCTGTAGTAAATGGAAATGCTTCTGGCGGTATGAAGTTTATACGTCTTACTTCGGCAGGATCCATGCCGATTTCTGCTGCGAATAAGTCCACTGCGCGTTCTATGGCTGCGGTAGCTTCGGGGCGACCCGCTCCGCGATATGCGCAGGTTGGTGCGGTATTTGTCATCAACGATTTGAACTCACATTCAACTCGTTCTATGTCATATACCCCGCACGCAAGTTGTCTTGTGAACTCTGGTAGATATGGCCCCCATTTTGGATAGGCCCCACAGTCTTGGAGGATTTCTAGCCGGAAGGCTTTTATACGTCCGTCTGAGGTCCCAGCCATTTTGACTTTTTGATTTTGTGCCCGACCGTGGACATAACCGGTTAAATTCTCGGTTCGGGACTCTGTCCAACGAACTGGTTTCTTCAAAAGTCTTGCTAGTTGTGCGACAATGATCTCTTCTTCAGATGCGAAACCTTTTGCCCCGAAGCCGCCTCCGATGTCTTTCACAAAGACTCTTATATCTTCTTTCTCAATTTCTAAAGCGGATATAACTTCGTCTCGGAAATCATGGGTTCCTTGCGATGACGCCCAATAAATCAAACGATCATTCTCCCATGTAGCTGCAGCAACCCGCGGCTCAATTGATACAGGAGCGACACGCGAGTTCACAAGGTCTTGTGAGATAACAACTTCATATTGGGAGAAGTCAATTGGGTCTTCTATCTCTTTTTCCCAACAAATATTGTTTTCCATCCCATCGAAGAGAACAGTTTTTGCTTCGAGGGAATCATTAAGGTCAATAACTGGATCGAGAGGTTCTATGTCTGCCCAAATGCTTTCGGCAGCATCAGCGGCTTGATATGCAGTTTCTGCAACAACTACAGCGATGGGTTCTCCAACGAAACGAACTTTATCTCTCGCCAGATACGGTCGAGTCATTTCTGACGCATAAAAATCCATGGCTCCTTCTCGGTCAGCTAAACCAAGATTTTGGGTGGTATACACTGCGACGACTCCAGGCATTGACTCTGCTTCACTTGTTTCGATAGAGAGAATTTCTCCGTGGGCTACTGTGGATCGAGCAAAATGGCAGTGAAGAGCGCCTTCGATGATTTGATTTCCTACGTATTCTCCCTGGCCGCGAATAAGTGTTGCGTCCTCGCGTCGAAGTACAGGGTTGCCAAGAATTGAAGTAGATGTCAGTCCTGGTTGTTTCATCTCACTCCACAGAATAGCGATCTAATAATTTTCGGGCTATTACCATTTTTTGAATTTCGCTTGTTCCTTCGCCAATAATCATTAGCGGCGTGTCTCTAAAGTATCTTTCTACGGGATATTCGGTGGTGTATCCGTTCCCTCCGTGGATTCTTAGAGCGTCGGTGGCTATTTCATAGGCAGCTTCTGAAGCAAAAAGTTTTGCCATTCCTGCTTCCATGTCCACCCTTTCTCCTGCGTCTGCACGGGCAGCAGCATCGTAGGTCATTAGGCGTGCTGCCTGCAGTTTTGTTGCCATTTCTGCCAACATGAATTGAATAGCTTGGTGTTTGAAGATTGGTTGCCCAAATGTCTCGCGTTGCTGCGCATACGTCATCGCTGCATCGAAAGCTGCCTGTGCTACTCCTACTGCTCGAGAGGCAACATTTATTCTTCCTAGTTCTAAGGCAGAAAGCGCATATTTTCTTCCGTTACCAAGGCCTTCTTCGCCTCCTAATACATTGTCATTTGGAACTCTGTGATCTACATAGGACATCTCGACTGTTTCCAGTCCGCGATATCCAAGTTTGTTGATTTTCTTTGAGGCAGTGATGCCTTGAAATGTTTCCCCTGGCTCTTTTTCTACTAAGAAGCAAGTGACACGATCATCAGGGGTGCGAGCAAGGAGCATGACGAGGGAAGAACGAACGCCGTTGGTAACCCACATTTTGGTTCCATTAATTATCCATTCGTCGCCGTCTAATTCTGCTTTGCAGCGAAGAGCCCCCGTGTCACTTCCGGCATCTGGTTCTGAGAGTGAAAAAGCTGCTCTAAATGAGCCATCAACCATACGGGGAAGGAATCGTTCTTTTTGTTCTTCGGTTCCGTATCGGCAAATCATTGTTACTGCAATTTTGTGAGTATTTAAAATTCCAGCTAAAGACATGAAGCCTCTTGATAGTTCTTCAATAATGCGGGTATAGGTAGTGATATCTAGTCCTAAGCCGCCGTATTCTTCTGGGATCGTTGAACCGAATAAGCCAAATTCACACATTTGGTCGAACATGGCTTGAGGAAATTCGTCTTCTAGTTCAAATGCTTCCACGTTAGGTATGACATCTTGATCTACCCAAGAGCGAATGGTTAAAATCATTTCATCGGCAAGAGCCTTATCTGTAGCCACGACATTGTTCCTTTGCTTTTAGTCAGGACTAGTCACTGTATGAAACCTACAGAATAAAAACGAGAATGCATATTCCGGATACCATTCACTGAAAATTTGAGATATGTCTAACTAAAGTTATGAAAATTTTTTATAGAAAAATTCACAGCTTATGTTACTGTTCGGTAACTTGTGGATGTTACAGTTTCATTCAAGGACGGAGATTTAAATGAGTGACAAGGTTGTACGGAAACTGCTTTCTCGGTTAGAAGGATATTCTTTTGACGAGGTTCCTTGGGTAAGCCCTAAACCGCTTTCAGAATGTCGGGTCGCTGTCGTTACAACAGCTGGATTGAATCAAGAAGGGAATGCTGATTGGAACCCAGGAGACCAAGGTTTCACTGTTTTATCCGGTGAAGAGCGTAACTTTACTTTGGGTCATTTCAGTCCAAATTTTGATCGAACTGGATGGATAGTTGACTCCAATATTGTGATTCCACTTGATCGTCTTGATGAGATGGCTGCTGAAGGAAAGATTGGATCAGTGGCTAAGACTCATATTTCATTTATGGGTGCTCAACCTGACCACACTTTGGAAACTATCCGATTAGATACTGGTCCGGCAGCTGCGAAAATACTGCTTGAAGATGAAGTAGATGTAGTTCTCCTTACTCCTGTTTGACCTCTTTGCACGCGTACCGTGGGTACGCTCGCCTCAGTACTTGAACAGTCGGGTATAGCGACTGTTGCGATTTCCATTATTCGTGAGCAGATAGAAGCAACCCAGCCGCCACGTGCCCTTCATTGCGAATTTCCCCTAGGTAGACCTTTAGGGAAACCTGGTGACTCAGAATTTCAACATCAAGTTCTTGATGCTGCATTTGATTTATTAAATGTGGAATCTGGGCCAGTTCTAGTTGACTACCCGGAAGAAATAAGCGACGACGCAGATGCTCCTCTTTCATGCACGATTCCTCCTGCTGATCACAGCGACAAGCATCCTGCTGAAGCAGAGGCACTTGGGTTATTACCCATCTGGCGGCGAACCTATGAGAAATATGGAAGAACCACTGTTGGCAAAGTGGTTACCCCCGAACAAGTTCCAGAAATCGTAACTCTTTTTGCAAGAATAGCTGACGGAGAAGACTGGACTTCTGTTGGTCTGCCTGGAGACCCAACGAAGTTAGGCGCAGACATTAAGAATTTTTATGAAGAGGCTTCACTGTCTTTGAGTGAAAGTGTTCCTGGAGCGCGACAAGCCGAAACTTGGTTTGTTACTCAAACCAAGGCCGGTGACGTAATTCAACGTGCTCGTATTGCATTAGAAGAGCAAGAAGCTGGCTCTTATTTCACCACTTATATTCTTCCTTTGACTCAAGTGCGCGAACCAGGAAGCGGCACCGATGAATGAAGGAAATAACCCTGACGATCCTCCCCCGTATGTAAAGAAAGAATACACAACCTTTGTCGTAGAACGTCATGTTGATGCTGATCGTGAAACTACTTGGAACGTATTACTTGAATTAATTGAGAAAAATGTAGGTGGCTATTTAACTGAAGGTGATCCCGCTCCTCATGGACTAGGAGCGGTTATAGCTCTACCAATACCAGGTCAAGACTTACGTGAAGAAGTTATTTCTTTTGAACCCCCATGGCGCCGAGTCTACGAAATCTCCGGTGCGCCAGTAGCTCTTTACCAAGGAACCACTGCATTAACTGAAGAAGAAGATGGGTGCTTAATGGTATGGACTTTATTGATTGACCCTCTTCCAAATGGGGAGAGCGATGGCTTTGTTGCACTGTCTCAACAAGTCATAACAGGATTTGTTGATCAAATAAAAACGGTTGCTGAATCCTCTACGGATACCAACTAAGAAACACTAGTTTCAAGACTTACTTCATTGGGATCGCTAAATCTTTTCACGACCCCAATGAAGAGTCTTAAATTGAAAATTATGAATCAATGACTACTGCTAATACTTGATATTCGCTGTATCCTTGCAGCCCATCTTCAGCAGCATAAAAGACCACGAAGCTGCTGTTATAGGACTGGTAACCGTAAGTCTCAGTCCAAGATTCACCGCAGGAGTATTCTCCATTGTCTCCATAATCAAATACGCCTGCTCCGGTAAGAGCAACTTCAAGGTGTTGGTCACCTAAGCAAACCAAAGTAAATATAACCTGAGCTGAAGTATTACTAAATGAGTTGAGTCCGTCTAGAGACACGCGATAGAAATCACATAGGTCACCAGGTTTTGAAACTTCTCCTGTTTGTGTGAATGCATTACCACCGACTTCTAATTGAATTCGGTCATGCGCATTATTGTCTTTGATATCTACACAGTCTTCACCTTCGACTTCTACTTCTGCTATTTGACTAACAGGAGGAACTTCTTCGAAGTTTTCCTCTTCAGTAGTAACCGGAGCCTCAGTAGTAACCGGAGCCTCAGTAGTAACCGGAGCCTCAGTAGCAACCGGAGCCTCAGTAGCAACCGGAGCCTCAGTAGCAACCGGAGCTTCTTCCTCTATTGAGCCTTGTTGATTCTCTTCTGAAGCTTCGAGTTGAGCTTCGAGTTCTTCAATGCGCTCACTTAATTGACTAACAGATTCATCAGAATCGTTGCCGCCACAAGCTGTTAATACTGCGAAAGTACAAACAAGCAAGCAAGCCGCTAAAGTCTTTTTGTAAACATTTATTTTGTACATTAAATTTCCTTTCTTAGTTGCTTACATGAAGTAGATCAATAACCCATTAGGAAATTACACTCTCAAAAAAATAATTCACAATCAGGAGGAACTATGCGTATCTCTCTAAATGCTTCCAGTCTTTTAGGTTCTGGCGATGTCGGTGTTCTCAAAGACCATGCTGCTCAAAGTGCAGATGAAGGGTTCTCTGGGTGGTGGTTAGCTCAAACTGGCCTTATTGATGCTTTGACGGTATTCACTGCAATGGATGGGAAATATCCTTCTCTGGAATTAGGGACCGCGGTAATTCCTACCTATCCTCGGCATCCAACCATGCTTGCTGGGCAAGCACTAACCACCCAGGCAGTGATGGGAGAGCAGCCTCTAGTTTTAGGAATTGGTTTATCTCATCAACCTGTAGTTGAGGGCATGCTCGGTATGTCTTTTGATAAACCAATCCGCCACCTCATGGACTATCTTTCGATACTGAATCCATTGCTTGAAGAGGGCGCTGTCGAATACAAAGGGGAAGCATTCACCACTTATATGAACACTTCTCGCCCGAGTCAAGCTCCATCCGTAATGGTTGCAGCATTAGGAGAACAGTCTCTTCGAGTTGCTGGCCACCGGTGTGATGGCACAATCCTCTGGATGACTGGCCCTAAAACTATTGCTTCTCATATCGCTCCCACAATTAATGCAGCAGCAGCTGAAGTAGGAAGACCAGCTCCTCGCATCGTGTGTAGTTTGCCTATTTGCGTTACCGATAACGAATCTGAAGCGCGTGAAGACCTATCTAAAATGTTTGCGATGTATGGGCAATTGCCAAGTTATCGTGCGATGCTTGATCGCGAAGGAGTCGACCAACCTGGGGAGGTTGCGATTGTTGGAGACGAAGAACAAGTGATGTCACAACTTGATGCTCTTAGTGCTGCTGGGACAACTGATTTTGCAGCATTGGAAATTGGGAGAAATGCTGACGAGAGTGCCCGCACTCACTCCCTTTTGTTAAGTCGCCTTTAAGTTCTATTTAGCGCTAAGTGCTTCTATGGGAGCGACGTAGTCAAGAGAAAAAGTTTCAGCAACTGCTTTATCAGTGATGTTTCCATCGCAAACGTTGAGTCCATTTAATAAATGTGGATCTTGTTGAAGAGCTTCTAACACGCCTTTGTTCGCGAGCGCTACTACATAAGGCAAAGTGGCATTTGAAAGTGCCTGAGTAGAGGTTCGGGGAACCCCTCCTGGCATATTTGCCACGCAGTAATGAACAATTCCATCGACTACGAAAGTTGGGTCTAAGTGTGTAGTAGCTTTCGTAGTTTCAAAACATCCGCCTTGATCTACCGCTACATCGACAAGGACTGATCCTTTTCTCATATTAGAGAGCATCTCTCGTGTAACTAATCGAGGAGCTCTCGCTCCTTTGACTAAAACTGCTCCGATAACAAGATCGGCATCAATAACTGAATTCTCAAGTTCTGCATTCGTTGAATACACAGTTCGTATTCGGCCATTAAATCTTTTATCTAGTTCTTCAAGTACTTTTGGATTGCGATCAAGCACCGTGACTTCGGCTTTAAGGCCTACAGCCATTTCTGCGGCATTCTCACCTACAACTCCTCCTCCGATAATGACAACTTTTCCTGGCCGAACTCCTGGGACTCCACCTAGTAGAAGCCCTGAACCACCTTGAGTGACTTCTAGAGCATGCGCTCCTGCTTGTACCGACATGCGTCCAGCAATTGCCGACATAGGGGCAAGGAGTGGTAAACGTCCTGCATCATCAGTAACTGTTTCATAAGCAATGCAAGTCGCTCCGCTTTTAATAAGTTCATCGGTTTGAGGTTGATCAGCTGCAAGGTGTAAATAGGTAAAGAGAGTGTGGTGGGGTTTAAGCATTGCTCGTTCCGATGCTTGAGGCTCTTTAACTTTTACAATCATTTCAGAAGTGTCAAACACTTCAGCTGCGGAAGAAGCTATTGATGCTCCTACTTCTTGGTAGGAGTTGTCTTCGTACCCAGCGCCAACCCCTGCTCCAGATTCAATCACGACATTGTGACCGAGGCCAGTAAGTTCACTGACCGCACTCGGGGTAAGACCAATTCTTTTTTCTGCTGTTTTTATCTCTGCGGGAACTCCGATATCCATAACAACTCTCCTAGTTAAGTCATTTACTTGGCTTTGGAATGCCTTATATAAAAAGTAGACCTTTTAGACTGATATAGGATTGCGGAATAAGCACAAAATATACCTATTTGCACAATAATATTTCATTGATATAAGATTAAACGCATGAATAATGCGCATAACTCTTTAGACAGTGTTGATCGTGCCATTCTTGATTTACTCCAAGAAGACGGACGCCTCGCCAATGTTGATCTTGCTGATGCAGTCAACCTTTCTCCTTCTGCATGCCTTCGTCGTGTGCGTCGCCTTGAAGAAGAAGGCTTCATCAATCAGTACGTAGCACTAATTAACCCGAGCCGTGTCGGCATGGGAACCAATGTCTTTGTAGAGATCACTTTGTCTAGCCAAGCCGAAGAAGCCCTAGATGCTTTCGAAATAGCCGTCACTAAACGACCAGAAATCATGAGTTGCCATTTAATGGCGGGAGACTTCGACTACCTTCTTCGTGTTGTGATTGATGACGTAGCTGACTATGAGGCTCTCCACCGAACCCATCTAGCTCAACTACCTGGCGTAGCCCGATTAGTCTCAAGTTTTGCTTTACGCCCAGTGTGTGATCGAACCGCTTACCCGCTGAAAGGATAACGGGCATGACTAACTCCTTAGATCAAAACATTGGATTCATTGGAGTGGGGAATATGGGTTTCCCTATGGCATTACGCCTCATCAAAGCAGGCTACACAGTCACAGTCTTTGATTTAAATCCAGAACCACTCGAACAACTATCTAAGGCCGGCGCCAATGTCGCAAGTAACGCAAAAGAGGCGGCTCGCTCTTCAGATGTTCTATTAACTTCCCTCCCGCGCCCCGATCATGTCGAAACAGTAATGATCACTCAAGAAACATTACCTTGTTTATCCGATGGTTCTCTCTGGATTGACCTCACGACCAATCGGAAAGAATTCATCCAAGAGTTAGCAGAAAAGGCCCCAAAGAATGTTTCTGTTGCTGACAGTCCAGTAACAGGAGCAGTTGATGGCGCCAGAAATGGAAAGCTCACTCTTTTTGTTGGCGGCGAACCTACGGTGCGTATTCGCTCCACCCAAATTCTTAAGCACCTTGGGCGAGTTATTGAATGTGGAGAACTTGGCTCCGGAAATGTAGTGAAACTTGTAACCAATCAACTTTGGTTTATCGCTGCTGCTGCCTTAGGAGAAGGGTTTGCTTTAGGGATGGCGAACGGAGTTGATCTTGCCGTACTCTACGATGCAATTCAAGACTCTGTAGGTGACTCGTTTGTCGCCCGTCATGATGCGCCGTCTATTTTTGCTGGCCATTACGACCCATCCTTTACCTTGGATCTTTGCCTAAAAGATTTAGGGCTAATTAGTGAGCTTTCATCTCTTTTACCCTCTGACTTACCAATGACCGAGGCTGCCCATGAGGTATTTAGTCGAGCTGCTGCACGCTATGGCAACGAGGCCGGCGAACTCCATGTAGCTAAACAAATTGAGGATGACACCGGCATTTCTTTCCGTCTTGAAGGTGAGTGGGTTCCTCCGTGGGAGAAGTAGCAACTAAAAACTACCCTTGTTCGTTACCGCCCACAATCAGTCTTAGCGCCCGTCGAGTGTGTTCAACACTAAGACTTTCATGAGGTCCAGGGACTTCTTCCAAGGGCCCATCTTCTGCATCAAATTCTAATTTGAGCGCCTTACTCATCACTGCATGCATCGCGTACGTGCATGTGATGTAGGTAAATTCAAGAATTTCTTCATCGCTTAAATGTTGCTGAAGCTCTGCAAAAACTTCTTCAGAAACATCACCATTTCCCAGAGTTAACCCATCGGTATACGCCAACACTGCCCTTTGAGCTTCGCTAAAACAATCGGACTCTTCCCACTGCGAAATCGCAGCAATTTGTTCTTCAGTGAAGCCAACTGTCCGACACGACTTACAGTGCTGAGAGTAAACAAACTTGCTGCCAATATTCCACCCCACCCGAGTTTGACCGAGCTCTCGCAATTGTGGATCAATCAGCCGTTTTTCTGATCGATAAAGAGCGAACCCATGAGTGGCATGGTCAAATACATCTGGCACTAAAGCAAAAACGGTCCACCAGTCCCCCGGTGTTCCTGTATCGGTTCCCGGTTCGTCCACTGGGTCGCGATCACCAAACAACAATTGAAAAACTGGTTCAGCGCCACAATGCAACTCAGATCTACGGACCTGCCGAAGGCGAGGCATTATCAGGACCCCTTTTCAGTTGGAAGTAGATCAAATCCCCGCAAACCCTCAAGGTCCATCGGGGAAAGAAAAGTTGAATCATCCGTATTATCAGTTGTATTCATCCGTTCAGTCGCCAACTCAGGATCAATAGCAAACCCTGTTGTGTCTCTACACATTTCAACCATGATCCCATTTGGATCAAGGTAGTAAAGCGAAATACACCAACCGTGATCTACTTCCATGAAGGGCACGATGCCATCTTCCGTCATTCTTTGCCGTACTGACTCTGTTCGTTCTTCATCTGCGGCAAAAGCAACATGGTTTACCCAAACCGGAAGACCATTCCCAGTCGATATCTGCGTTGAATAATCTGCTGATTCTCCCATACCTGAAACTTGAAAAAAAGCAATGCAGGAACCATCTCCGGTGTCAAAAAAGAGATGACGGAAATAACTATCCCCTTCTCGTTTGACTTCTGTATGCACTAATGGCATATCTAGAAGGTCTTCGTAAAAATGCCGCGTTTCCTCAACATCTCTGCATGCATAAGCAACATGATGAATACCTGTTCTTCGAAATTCAGACATGACTCATATTGGCATGACAGCCGAGACTGCCACGAATCGGGAAAGGCGAAGACTCTAGGCGTTAGTAACTATGGAGCCAACGATCTTATCCGTGACTCTTTGTCCTCTCTCATCAACAAGAGCGACTACTACATCTATCAAAGCTATGAGTCCAAAAAACAGTCCAACTATAGGGAAGATAGCCGCTGAGCCAATGATCCAAATTAATCCAGCTCTTTGTAAGCCCCTATTAGATCCCAGCAACTCTCCTGTAGTGGCATCAACGATCTTGAGTCCAACTACTTGTTTGCCTGGTGTCAGACCTGTGGCCCCCATACGCCACCCAAAAAGGTAAAGCGATAGCACTGAAACAAGTATGAAAGAAAGAAGCGGGCTACCGAATGACAAAGCCCATGAAATCAAACCCATTGAGATTGCGTCTATGAGGTATCCCCCTATTCGCTTTCCAACATCCGCTTTTTCAGGAGCAGCATTTTCATTAAAGTCATTACCAAATTCAGTCATTTTTTTCCTTATTGTGTCAAATTTCTAACTTATTATCGGGTCGTCACCTAACGGTCCTTGATTAGAACCCGATAACGAATCACTTCTGTCAGTAGTCCCAGACTCTAAAGAAACACCTTGAGCCCCTTTAGATCCCTGATTTAGAACCACTTGAGTTGAAAACATTTTATCCGTAAGCCGTTGATTTTTGTCATCCCACAAAGGCCACAAATAATCAATAAGTTGATATATGCCGGAGGAAAAAGCTCCAAGAGCTGACGGGATTATTGACCTTCCTAGCCCTTTAGCTCCACCTGGTGGTTCTCCTGTTTCTATATGAATTAACTTGGTCCCTGCAACCTTTTTACCAGGAGTCAATCCAGTTTTTCCTTGCCGATACCCGAAATACCATAGCGACCAAATAATCGCCACAACTGCGAGTAGCCAAGCAACTATCCACAGTTCTGTAGTAGCTCCGGACGTGGTTATTTCAAATTCTAATATTTCTCCGTCTTCAATAAGTACAACGTCTGAGTCTTCAATACCCTGCACCAAACCAACTACAAATAGTGTTATCGACGGCGCAAAAGCAAGAATCCAAATCAAAATATCCACAATCGTTGCGCCCACACGCTTGAGATAACTTGCTGGGATATTACTATCCGTTGAAATTTCGTCGTCAATTCCGGTGTTTTCAAAATAAGTCATAAAAACACATTAATACGCTTTGGCTTATAAATCACATTGGGTTTGTTTAGGGCCAGCCAGTAATCTACGTTCGTGAACTTAGGAAGAATTGTTAGGAGGTGAATTGAGTGACAGTAACATACCGGGCCATCTGGCAAGAAAATCGAAGCAATTTAGAAGAAGTTGCCAAAAAAACCTTCGAAGATTGGACGCAAGACAACCATCCTGAACTTGATCTCTCAAAAGATACCTCTTCTTACGCTACACCCGAGGGTTCTGACATTCTATTTTCAGCCCGTACGTCAATAGAGCAAAATGGATTGTCTATAACTGAATTCTTACTCAGGGAAGAAGATGATTCTGAACGTAGAACCACCACACTCAAGGTGACCACTGGTATCGAAAATTGGATTTGGGTTGACGTTGAAAGAGTCAGCGAAAATCTTTGGTCAAAACCTGACACCAATAGCCCTTGGTTAGTTCGTAGCCTTTTACACGGAGCCAATGCAATGCAGGCTGCACCTCGATGGGGTGTAGTTCGATTAACAGATGGACCACTTGCTGTTCCTCCAACTTCAGTGCAAACAAATCTGATTAATCTAATAAAAAGTCCTCTCCGAGAATGCCCAGTAGTTGTCTTTGCCCATGACTACCTAAACGGAGCAGAAGCAACAGTGGAGAGAGCGAATCGCGTCTGTGACTCGCTAGCTGGTGTAGTAGCCGTAAGAATGCTCACTAGAGGTGCAGAGGCTGTTTTTAATAACATTATTGGCAATGATTATGGAATCGAGTCGGGTGAAGCTCGCATTTACTTACCTGGAGATATGCCAGCAAATCAACATCGTCTACTTGACCGAGAAATAGTTTCACGGTCCCCAGAGTCTGCTGCTAAGCAATTCGGCATGTTGCTTCAACCGGCTATGGCTAATCGACGACCCCCAACAATATTTGATGCAAGTTTTGATCTGCTGCGTAAAGGAATTGGTTTGACAGAAGGAGAGTCTCTTCGTGCCGCCAATGAAGATCTCGCTGAGAATGAAAAAACGATACAGCGGTTACGTTCTGATCTTGAGAAAAGTCAAAATGAAGTAATTGATGGTATTGCTGAGCTAGAAGAGCGTGATACGAAAATTGCTTTTCTTCAAAGACGTGTCGCAGCATTACTACGAAATGAAAGCAAAGCATTAGAAGAATCCACACGAATACCTGAGGAAGTTAGTTCAATCGCAGAGGCAATCTCCGCTGGTCGACAACACTTGTCAGGAGTTGTTATACCCGAGAACATCAGAGGCGATTTAGAAGAATTAGACCAGACACTACATAGTAGGACTTGGGGGAATTCGGTTTGGCGAGGTTTAGTCGCCTTGAATACATATGCGATACAAAGCGATCGAAACCCAGGAGGGTTTCATGAATGGTGTAAAGATGCAGAAAGTGCAAGAGTATGGAACTTTGGTGTTAACAAATATGCTGCAGACGAATCTGACACCGTAAAGCGCAAAGAAAATCTTCGAAAGTTACGAGTCTTCCCTATTGATCATGAAGTTGATTCATCTGGCTCCGTATATATGGGGGCTCATTTGAAGATTGCGAATGGCTTACTTGCACCACGCCTCTATTTTTACGATGACACATGGGGAAAAACCCAAAAGATTCATATCGGTTATATCGGAAGGCACTTACCCACAGAACGATTTGACTAATTGAAACTTCTATTCAATACGAATTCCGGAAATTACTCGGCTTATCACCAGTTGTTGGATCTGCTCTGTTCCTTCAAAAATGTCGTGGATTTTGGCATCCCGATGCCAGCGTTCAACTGGGTATTCTCTGGTGTAGCCGTAACCGCCAAGGATCTGAATTGCTCGTTCTGTTACCCACGTAGCAACTCTTCCAGCTTTCAATTTCGCCATTGATCCTTCAGCATTTTCAAAAGTTCCATTTTTGCCTAACCATGCTGCTTTCCAAATGAGAGCTCGAGTGGCTTCTATTTCTGTTGCCATGTCCGCAAGCATGAAAGCAATAGCTTGATTTTCTATGATTGCTCTTCCAAAGGCATGCCTCTCTTTGGCATACTCAAGAGAATATTCATAGGCTGCTCGAGCTACGCCGAGTGCTTGTGCCGCCACTGCCGGTCGTGTGGCTTCAAAGGTTTGCATAGCGGCTTGAGCATTGCCGCTTTTCCCTTCACGCACTCTTGCAAGTCTTTCATCAAGTTTTTCTTTACCCCCGAGCAGACAGTGACCTGGCACTCGGACGTCTTCCAATACTACTTCTGCGGTGTGGCTTGCCCGGATTCCATGTTTCTTGTATTTCTGGCCTTGGCTTAAACCTTTTGTTCCTGGAGGAACGATGAATGAAGCATGTCCTTTTGCTCGAAGTTCAGGATCTACAACTCCGATTACCACGTGAATATCTGCGATACCTCCATTAGTAATCCATGCTTTTGTTCCATTGAGGATCCATTCATCAGTTGCTTCGTCATATACGGCTCGTGTTCTATACCCTGCTACGTCTGATCCAGCATCTGGTTCGCTGGCAGCAAAAGCACCGAGTTTAAGATCCTCTGCATCCCCATAACATTGTGGGACCCATTCCATTAACTGCTCTGGAGTTCCTGAAGCTGCTATACCTGCGGCGGCTAATCCTGTTCCCATAATTGCCATTCCTATTCCAGCATCTCCCCAGAAAAGTTCTTCAATCGCTAACGGCATAGTCAAACCGGTTGGGTCGCCCATCATTCCCTGTGCCATAAATTCCCAGCCGTACAATCCAATCTCTGCTGCTTGTTGAACCACCGGGTACGGGAACTCTTCTTTTTCATCCCACTCTTCCGCCACAGGTCTTATGACGTCTGCTGCAAAATCATGCACCCAGTCTCTTAATTGGATTTGTTCATCAGATAATTTCATTGAAAATTCGCTCATATAAAAATTTTAGAGGGTCTGAAATGTTTTTGTGGTAGCGGAGACTGCCTCGGGTTAGTTGTGTGACAACTAACCATTACATAGAAAGAATTCCTGTCCATCGTTCAACGGTGCGGTTATCTTCGGTAGCCTCAATGCAGTATGAGTTCTCATTCTTCAGATAGCCCAATAGACCCCTCTATTCCAGAGAAACCCTCAATTGAAGGACTGGAATCACGTTGGGATGAAGTCTGGGAAAACGGTGATGTCTTTCGTTTTGATAGAACAAAATCTCGAGAAGAGATTTTTTCGATTGATACCCCTCCCCCCACGGTAAGTGGCTCTCTCCATGTCGGCCATGTTTTCTCGTATACACACACGGACACAATTGCCCGATACCAGCGCATGCAAGGAAAAGAGGTCTTCTACCCAATGGGCTGGGATGATAACGGCCTACCAACTGAACGGCGAGTGCAGAATTATTTTGGTGTTCGTTGCGATCCTTCGCTCCCCTATGAAGAGAATTTTTCTCCACCGGAAGATGCAGGAGATGCTAAAGCACTAAAGAAGCGCAAAGACATTGATATTAGTCGTCGCAATTTTGTTGAGTTATGTCACTTGCTGACTCAAGAAGATGAAAAAGCCTTTGAATCTCTTTGGCGTCATCTTGGACTCTCCATTGACTGGTCTTTAACGTACGCAACCATTGACGATCATTGCCAAAGCATTGCCCAACTAGCTTTTCTGGAGAATCTTAAACGCGGAGAGGCTTACCAAATTGAGGCTCCCTCACTTTGGGATGTCACGTTCAGAACAGCGGTAGCGCAAGCCGAACTTGAAGATCGTCCTCAGCCAGGGGCTTACCACAAATTGCTTTTTCACCTGCCTGAAGGCATTACTTCACATAATGGCGAAATTGATTTGACTATTGCTACTACTCGTCCGGAGTTGTTGCCAGCTTGTGTTGCCTTAGTAGCCCACCCTGATGACGAGCGTTATAAACCATTATTTGGGATGTCTGTAACGACACCTATTTTTGGAGTAAGCGTCCCGGTGCTTGCTCATGAACTAGCTGACCCTGAAAAAGGGACGGGTATTGCCATGATTTGTACTTTCGGAGACACGACTGATGTGATCTGGTGGCGTGAACTTGATTTGCCGGTACGAGCAGTTATTAATCGTGAAGGTCGTTTCCAAACAGACTCTCCGCCAGGCATTGAATCTGAAGAAGGGCTAACTGCTTATGCTCGTCTTTCAGGCAAGACTGTTTTTTCAGCTCAGAAAGAAATTGTTGAAATTCTTCGGGAGACTGGAGAATTGGTTGGTGAGCCGGAACCTATCGAACATCCAGTGAAATTCTTTGAAAAAGGTGACCGGCCTCTTGAGATTGTTACAAGCCGTCAATGGTACATCCGAAATGGTGGGCGTGAGGCTGAACTTCGTCAAGCTTTAATTGATCGTGGAGATGAAGTCTCTTGGCATCCGCCTTACATGCAGGCGCGCTATACCAACTGGGTTGATGGGTTAAATGGTGATTGGCTCATTAGTCGTCAACGTTTCTTTGGTGTACCCATTCCTCTTTGGTACAAACTTGATGAACAGGGTGAACCAATTTATGAACAACCAATCATTCCTGATGTTTCGGCACTACCTGTGGATCCTTCTTCTTCTACTCCGCCAGGATTTGATGAATCTCAGAGAAATCAACCTGATGGTTTCACAGGTGATCCAGATGTTATGGATACGTGGGCGACTTCCTCATTGAGCCCGCAAATTGTGTGCGGTTGGAGCACTGATGAGGATTTATTCAATCGCACCTACCCTATGGATTTGCGCCCACAGGCACATGACATTATTCGTACTTGGCTTTTCTCTACCATGGTTCGTTCTCATTTAGAAGAAGATTCTGCTCCATGGAAGCATGCTGCTTTAAGTGGTTGGGTGCTTGATCCAGATCGAAAGAAGATGTCTAAATCTAAGGGCAATGTGGTTACACCTATGGGTCTGCTGGAGGAATACGGATCAGATGCTGTTCGCTATTGGTCTGTTAACGGTCGGCCTGGAACTGATACTGCTTTTGATGATGGGCAAATGAAAGTTGGGAGACGGCTCGCGATAAAACTCTTGAATGCCAGTCGCTTTACTCTCGGGTTTGGTGAAGGGCCTTTGACAATTGATCCTACGTCTATCACTTCTCCATTAGATCTTTCCCTATTAAGCCGTTTGGCAGATTTGGTGGAAGAGGCGACAAAAGCTTTTGACGATTTTGATTACGCGAGGGCTATTGAAAGAACAGAGTCTTTCTTTTGGTCGTTTACTGATGATTACGTTGAATTGGTTAAAGTTCGAGCCTACGAAGGAGACTCTGAAGGAGCCGAGTCTGCTCGGAATACTTTGCGCTTGACTCTTTCAGTTCTTTTACGTTTATTTGCTCCTTTCCTCCCTTTCGTCACTGAAGAAGTTTGGTCTTGGTGGAAGTCTGGGTCTGTGCATCGGCAGCAATGGCCTTTATCTTCGGATCTTCGCTCAATAGCACAGGAGACTGAATCTGAAATCTTTGTTGTTGCTTCTGACGCACTAGCTGAGATAAGAAAATCCAAAACATTAGCGAAGCGTTCGCTTGCTACTCCTGTTGTTTCGTGTTCTCTTACTGATACTTCGGAACGGCTTGATCTCCTTCGTGAAGCCTTAGAAGATGTTGTTTTAGGCGCCAAGGCTTCAGAGATCATGCTTTGTGAAGGCTCTGAGTTGAGTGTTGAGGTTGAACTTGAAGCAGTTGAAGACCCCGACTGAGCCTGAACTAGCTTTCTGAGACAGACTGTCTTATGACTGAAAATTCTGTTCCTAGTTTCTCACATATCAAAGTTACCTGTGATGGTAGACGAGCGACGCTGACTTTGGATCGTCCGGATTCACTAAATAGCCTCACAAACGAGGTAATGGCAGAGATCATTGATGCTGCTAATTGGTTTGATCATCAGCCTGACCTTCGGGTGGTGATTGTTTCCGGTGAAGGGCGAGCTTTTTGTTCTGGATTTAATGTAACTGCATTCACCGATACTGGAATTTCTCCTGCTGGTGGTCGTGTCCCTGCTGACACGGGACGGTTAATGGCAGAAGCTCTTGAGCGGACTTCTCCTGTTCTAATCGCTCAGTTGCATGGGCATGTTGTGGGCGGCGGTCTTGTCCTTGCTGCTGCTTGTGACCTTCGAGTCGCAGCTGATGATGTTCGGTTCTCTATTCCAGAAGTTGATTTAGGTATTCCTCTTGCGTGGGGCGGTATTCCTCGCTTAGTGCGTGAGATAGGTCCTGCTTTAACTAAGGAACTAGTTATGACGTGTCGCCCATTTGATGCGGCAGAAGCAAAAGCGGCTGGGTTTCTTAATTCTGTTGTGAGTGTGAACGATTTAGATGAAGCGGTTGAAGCACTTGCCGAAGCTGTGGCTTCTCGTCCTCGTATGGCTGTTCTTGCCACGAAACGTCATACGAATGCCGTAACTGATCAGATGGTCGGGACGGGTCGATCTTGGTCTGATGCCGAAGGTCTTGGGAATGCATTGCGGGATCCTGAGAGTAAAGAAGCCCAAGCTGCCTATATTGAACGACTCAAGAATAAAAGAAGCTAATACTCTTATTTGCAAGATTTTTATATATATTATCTTGTATGAACAAGTTTAAAATTGGTGAAGCAGCTCACCTGCTTGGTGTTAGCAGCGATATGGTGCGCCGGTGGGTTGACTCTGGAGAAATTGATGCTCATCGAACTCATGGGGGACATCGTTTAATTAATGGTGATGACCTTGCCAAATTCGCTCAAAAACGAGCTAACGACCCGAGCGGATCTGAAAATAGCATTTCGGCGCGAAACCGATTTACCGGATTAGTCACTCGAGTGATTAAAGACAAGGTAATGACACAAATCGAAATTCAAGCCGGCCCGCACCGAATTGTTTCCCTTATATCAACTGAGGCAGCAGAAGATCTAGAATTGGCGCCAGGAGCGCTCGCTTCTGCGGTCATTAAATCTACGAATGTGGTTATTGAACGTCCTCAATGAAAAAACTCTGCCTTCTCCTTACCCCTTTATTGGGGTGGATGTGCATTTCCTGCGCTAGCCACTCTGAAAAAGAAATATCTATCTTTGCTGCTTCCTCCTTGATTGAGGTACTCCCTGCCCTACTTGAGACTTACGAGACAAAAACAGATATTGATATCAATGTTGTTTATGGGGGATCAAACCATCTTGCTGCTCAAATTAACGATGGCGCACCCATAGATTTATTTCTAACCGCTGATGTTGAGGCCCTTAGTCCCGATATCGCCGAAGCATCCGATTTTGTCTTGGCTTCAAATTACATAGTTCTTGCAACTCCTATGGAATCTGAGAAAAATATTTCAGGAACTATGGATCTATCTAGAACAGATCTATCCATCGCTGTCTGCGCACAAGAAGTTCCTTGTGGAAAGGCTACAGAAAGTCTTGGGGTCTCAATTGCCGCAGACACGTATGAACCTAGCGTTCGTGCAGTGATGAGTCGCTTAACTCTAGGTGAAGTTGATTTAGGTGTTGTTTACGCAACTGATGTGATCTCAGAACCCCAAATTATTTCAATATGGCCGGATAGTCCGCAATGCCCATGTGTTGACTACTACGGGATTGCCTTTACTCCCAAGGGCGAAGATATATCACAGCACCTATCTGAGGGAACCGCTCAAGCGGTGTTTACTGAATATGGATTTTTGACACCATGAAACGATCATTCATCATTCTCGCCGTTCTAACGACCGTATTTCTTGCTCTTCCATTTATTGGACTTTTTCAGCGTGTCCCTTGGAGTGAATTAAATAACTTACTCACCAGTGACACAACACTTGATGCTCTGCGTGTCTCATTAACAGTGAGCCTTATATCTACGATTATTGTCTTTTCTCTAGGCACACCTTTAGCTTGGGTGTTAGCAAAAATGAGTTTTCCTGGGCGTCGTCTCGTGCGCTCCTTAGTGGTGCTTCCTATGGTTCTTCCTCCAGTGGTCGGAGGAACGGCCTTATTGTTCGCTTTGGGAAGAAGCGGATTTATCGGACAATGGTTATATTCCTGGTTCAACATCTCTCTCCCATTTACGATTTCAGGTGCAGTAGTTGCTGCTGTATTCGTTTCACTTCCTTTCTATGTAATCGCCATGGAAAGCGCATTAATGACTTCAGAGCATCAACTCAACGAACTTGAAAACGTCGCTCGAACTCTTGGGCTCCCTCCGATATCGGTTCTAAGGCGTGTCACTCTTCCTCAAATATTTCCAGCAATGGCCGCCGGTTTAGCATTAGCTTGGGCCCGTGCTTTAGGTGAATTTGGAGCAACAATCACATTTGCTGGAAATCTGCCAGGAAGGACTCAAACTTTACCTTTAGCCACCTTTTTAGCTCTTGAGTCCAACCCAGAAGAAGCACTAGCGCTCAGTTTAATTTTGGTGGTCATTTCTCTTACTGTCTTACTTGCTTTGCGTGATCATTGGATGCCTACCTCTAAAAATGAGGAAAAATTTACAGTAGAGGCTTAGGCGTCTCTAACACATATCTACTACTGTCCACTAATGGGGAAAAACCAAAGTAATTTAGTTCGAGCTGCAGTTCATCGGACTGTGACCGAACCAGCTTCAATTGAAACCATAAAAATTGCTTCCCCGGGGCCAGAAGAAGTTCGTGTGGAGGTATCTGCTTGCGCCATATGCCATTCTGACCTCATGTATATAGATGGAGGATGGTCTACTACTTTTCCTCTGGTTCTTGGCCATGAAGTCTCTGGACGAGTTATTGAAATTGGTGAGAACGTTTCAAATGTCTCCGTTGGATCTCCAGTGGTTGTATCGCTAATAAGGTCATGCGGGAAATGCCGATTCTGTTCAAAAGGCCAAGACGTGGCCTGTCAAGAAACGGTTGCATTAGATGAACGAAGCCCATTAACCGATAAAGACGGGAAGACTATTTTTCAAGGTCTAAACACGGGTGGGTTCGCCGAACAAGTACTCGTGCATTGTTCTCAAATTGTAGAAATTCCTGAAGAAATGCCTTTGTCTGCTGCTGCTTTGTTGGGGTGTGGTGTTTTAACTGGTGTTGGAGCAACACGGAATACCGCTGAAGTCTCTGAAGGCGACGTCGTCGTCGTAATCGGTTGTGGAGGCGTAGGTATAGGAACTGTGCAAGGAGCTCGCCTCGCTAATGCTGAAGTCATTTTGGCTGTTGATCCTGAGAGCCAAAAGCACGAAGCGGTATTAAGTATGGGTGCCACTCATGCTGCTAATCCAAAGATTGATGATGTTGCCCAAGTGTTGCGCGAAGCTACTGGAGGACGACTTGCCGACTATGTATTTATTGCAACTTCTTCGATATCTGCACTTTCGGGAGCCATCAATCTTTTGTCACCTATGGGTTCGCTTGTTTTAGTCGGCATGCCGGGAGACGGGGCGACTTTCACTATTGACCCTGGATTACTTGCTGCTAACAATCAAAGAATTCTTGGTTCAAAAATGGGAACAGCTCGATTATCAGTGGATATTCCTGCACTTATAGAAGACTATTTGAGCGAAAATCTCTTTCTTGATTCGATGATTAGTAACACTCATCCACTTGACAAAATAAATGAAGCACTTGAAGAAGTTCGTGTTGGAAAAGTCCTGCGGAATGTCATAGTCTTCAACGATATTTGAAAGGATGGAGGGCAAATATGAAGGTTACTGAAGTCGAAACTTTTGTAGTAGGTAATCCTCCTCCTCGCCATGGCGGACGGTATTTCATATTTGTAACCGTTACTACAGACCAAGGAGTAAAAGGCGTAGGTGAAGCTTATGTAGCCACTTTTAGCCCTCACCTTGTCGCCAAAATGATCGAGGATCTTGCCGAACGGTGGCTAATCGGAGAAAGCCCTTTCAATATCGAATCATTTTGGAGAAGATCGTACGCAAGCGGGTATTCGTCTCGGCCGGACCCAACTCTTTGTGGTGTAATCAGTGCTCTTGAAATGGCCTGCTGGGACATTATCGGTAAAGAGACAAACCGTCCGGTTTATGATTTACTTGGTGGCCGTATCCATGAGGGTTTAAGGAGTTACACATACCTCTACCCTCCTGAAGAAGACGCTTATGCTCCTAAAGACGAACCAAATCTATATACAAAACCTGAGTTAGCTGCTGAACAAGCACTTATAGAAATCAGTAAGGGGTTTACTGCCATAAAGTTTGATCCTGCGGGTCCCTACACTGCATTCGATGGAAGGCAACCTTCGTTGGAGCGGCTTGATCTGTCTGAGAGATATGTTTCTACCTTAAGAGAAGCAGTCGGAAATGAGGCTGATCTACTTTTTGGAACTCATGGACAGTTCACTCCATCTGGAGCATTACGATTAGCTCAACGACTTGAGCAATATGACCCGCTTTGGTTTGAAGAGCCTGTACCGGCTGATGACATCAATGGAATGGCAGCAGTTGCCGCCGGAACAAGTATCCCAGTTGCAACAGGAGAAAGACTTACAACAGTTTCAGAATTTGCTGCGGTTTTGAAATCAAACGCTGCTCAGATTTTGCAACCGAACTTAGGACGAAGTGGTGGAATTCTTCAAGGTAAAAAAATTGCTTCCATAGCGGAAACCCATCATGCGTTAATTGCCCCCCATTGCTACTGCGGACCTGTCGTAGCTGCAGCAAACATTGCCTTAGCTGCGTGTTCGCCAAACTTTCTAATTTTGGAATGTATTGGAACCTTCGACGGATTTCATGCCGATCTTTTAGAAACTCCAATTAGATGGGAAGACGGAAATGTAATTCCTTCTAGTGAGCCAGGATTAGGGGTGGTATTGAACGAAGATGTCGCTCGCGCTAACCCCTATTCAGAGAATGACCTTCATTTAATGCCTGAAATTGAACCTCAACCGTTTAAGGAAGGGTTATGACCGAGAATCGGCGGCGAGGAGCAAGGAGTCAAAGACCAAAAACTCGCGATGTTATTAGTGAACAACTGCCTTTCGGCCAGCCTCAAATGCGGTTTGAACCCTTAAGAGCCGTTTCTGAAGATGAGTTAGAGGCTATTCACCAGTCATCACTAAAAGTTCTCTCTGAAACTGGTATCAACTTTTTAGACGAGACAGCAAGAACTCAACTCGCTGATGCAGGAGCAGAAGTGGAAGGAGAAAGAGTCCGATTTGATCCTGAATTAGTCATGTCGTTGGTCTCTACAGCTCCCGAAAAATTTGTAATGCACGGGTTAACTCCAGAACGTAATGTGGTCTTGGGCGGAAATTTAATTACTAACACTTTGGTTGCTAGCCCACCCTTTGTTACGGGGTTAGGGAGAGATCGACGGGATGGGAATCGTGAAGATTACAGAAATCTCCTCAAGATGGGACAAGTTTTAAACATTATTCATGCCTCTGGTGGGTATCCCGTTGAGCCAATGGATATACATCCTTCTGTAAGGCATCTATATGCGACTCATGATTCCTTGACCCTCTCTGACAAAATTCCTTTCGTTTATAGTTTGAGCAGACAACGCAACATTGACGCTATGGAAATGACTCGTATCGCACGAGAGGTGGATGAGGAAACTTTCAACAACGAACCATCAATTTCTTCTGTAATTAATGCCAGCACTCCTTTGCGTTACGACACGGTCATGCTTCATGGAATACAAGAAATGTCTTCACGTAATCAGTGCATAGTTATTACTCCTTTTACTTTGGCCGGCGCTATGGCCCCAGTGACTGTTGCTGGCGCTCTTGTGCTCCAGAATGCAGAAGCTCTCGCAGGAATTGCTTACACTCAAGTGGTTCGTCCAGGCGCTCCGGTGATTTATGGTGGATTCACTTCAAACGTAGATATGCGGTCTGGCGCTCCAGCTTTTGGAACACCGGAATATTGGCAAGCTTGTCTTATAGGTGGACAACTCGCAAGACGATATGGCGTTCCATATAGATCTTCAAATGTGAATGCCTCCAATAGCGCTGATCCTCAATCAGCTTATGAAAGTGTCATATCGATCTGGGGGGCAGTGATGGGCGGAGTGAACTTGATGCTGCATGGAGCTGGCTGGCTTGAAGGTGGACTCTTGACGTCATACGAAAAAGTAGTCATTGACGCTGACATACTTAGCATGGTGGCCGCCATGCTTAAACCAATCACCATTGATGATGCGAGTCTGGCTGTAGAAGCTATCGCAGAAGTCGGCCCAGCTGGGCATTTCTTTGGGTCGCAACATACGCAAGACCGATACAGTACTGAACATTTTCAGCCAATGGTTTCTGATTGGCGAAACTTTGAAAGTTGGGATGAAACTGGCCGCACTGATGCTTTCCAACGAGCAACAAAATTGGCGCAACAAATTATAGATACACATCAAGAGCCGGCAATGCGTAAAGAAACTCGAGAAGAACTTGATGACTATTTAGAACGTAGAGTCGCTGAAGGCGGCGTAGAAACCGATTATTGAATTTACTAGGAGAAAATAATGAAAACCAGCACACAAGTTGTGGTCATCGGAGGTGGTGTAGTCGGAGCGAGCATCCTCTACCACTTAACCAAGGCCGGCTGGACTGACGTAGTTTTAGTGGAACGCAAAGAATTAACCGCTGGTTCAACTTGGCATGCTGCTGGAGGCATGCTCACACTCAACGGTGATCCAAATATTGCTGCTCTTCAGAGATATACCGTGCAACTTTACAAAGATATAGAAGAAATATCCGGCGTGGACTGCGGTATCCATCAAACTGGAGAATTGATGCTAGCGGACACCGAAGAGCGACTGGATTGGCTACGTATGACACATGCGCGCGGACAATATCTCTCTATGGAAACTGAGATGATTTCCGTTTCTGAGGCTAAAGAGATGCTTCCCATCCTTGAGGAAAAATACTTCGCTGGAGCTATGTGGGATCCAGTCGGCGGGCACGTAGACCCATCCGGTGTAACAAATGCTTATGCTACCGCAGCACGAATGGCTGGAGCAGAAGTGTATAGAAACACATGGGCTCACGACCTAGTTCAAAAAAAAGATGGCACATGGGATGTAGTTACCGAACAAGGAGTAATAAACACCGAACACATTGTTAATTGTGGTGGCCTTTGGGCACGTGAAGTCGGGCGCATGTGTGGTATCGAACTACCAATTTTGGCAATGGAACACATGTACTTACTTACGGAAGAACTCCCTGAAATCAAACCTTGGCTAGAAGCAACAGGCGGGCACGGTTTTGGTGCAGTAGATTTTGGTGGTGAAATTTACCTGCGTGCTGAAGGTGCTGGACTCTTACTAGGAACCTACGAAAAAGCATGTGTTCCCTGGTCTGTTAAAGAAACACCGTGGGATTTTGGCTCCCAACTTCTTACCCCTGACTTAGACCGACTTGAGCCTTCATTTGAAGTGAGTTTTGCTCATTTCCCAATTTTTAATGACGTAGGAATAAAACAAGTAATAAATGGCCCATTTACATTTGCTCCAGATGGGAATCCGTTAATCGGGCCTATTCGCGGCCAAAAAGGTCACTGGGTGGCTTGTGGCGTTATGGCAGGTCTAAGCCAAGGCGGGGGTGTTGGTTTAGCTATGGCAAATTGGATAACCACAGGAGACCCAGGTTTTGATATTTGGGGAATGGACGTAGCACGCTATGGGGACTGGACTTCTCCGCGTTATACCCAAGAAAAAGTTATGGAGAATTACAGTCGCCGGTTCCAAATTTCATTCCCGAATGAAGAGCTACCGGCAGGGCGTCCGCTGTACACCTCTCCTATTTACGAACGTCTGACAGAGGCCAATGCGGTCTGGGGAGCTAGTTACGGACTTGAGAACGCGTTGTGGTTTCAAGAGAAAGGAAAGGAACCAATTGAGGATGTGACATTTAAACGTTCAAATGCTTTTGATCACGTTGGGGAAGAAGTTCGTGCTGTTAGAGAAAAAGTAGGGTTGATAGAGACAACAGGTTTTGCAAAGCATGAGTTTTCAGGCCCGGGAGCAAGAGAGTTTCTAGAAAAACTTGTTACAAACAACGTTCCTTCTCCCGGACGACTTGCTCTTACCCCGATGCTTAATGAAATGGGCATGTTGATAGGAGATTTCACTGTCGCGACTTTGGCCGACTCATTTAGCTCAGAAGAGCGTTTTCTCGTCTTTGGCTCAGGTGTAGCTGAGGGTTATCACTTCCGATGGTTCACAAGCCATCTACCTGATGATGGATCAGTTCACTATCAGGTATTAAGCCATGAAATGACAGGACTTTCGATTGCCGGACCGCTTGCTAGAGATGTTTTGATGTCATTGGTTGAAGAAGATGTTTCCAATGAGGCTTTTCGATTTTTAGACATTAGACCGATGAATGTTGGCATGGTTCCAGCCATAGTTGGACGTATCTCTTTTACTGGAGATCTCGGTTACGAATTATGGGTGCCAGCTTCTTTACAGACTTCTCTTTTTGATTTGCTAGTTGAAACTGGAGAGCAATTTGGAATGAAATTGTTTGGACTGCATGCTCTGAACTCTTTACGTTTCGATAAAAACTTTGGAGGTTGGGCTACCGAGTACCGCCCAATCTATAACCCGTGGGAAGCAGGTTTGGGGCCCTTCGTAAAATTAGATAAAGGAGATTTTATTGGTCGGGAAGCGGCTTTAGCAGCTCAAGAAAAAGGTATTAGTCGTAAGCTAACTGCTTTCAAAGTCGACACTGAGGATGTTGATGCGATCGGCGATGAGCCAATATGGGTTAACGATGAAGTGGTCGGTTGGGTTACTTCTGGGGGCTATGCACATTGGTCACAAGAATCGTGTGCTCTTGGCTACGTTCCTATTGATGCAAATGGAACATTTGAAATTGAAATTCTCGGTGAGAAGCGTCTAGCTACTCCATTAGATCAGCCGCTCTTTGATCCTTCTGGGTCAAAGATGAGAAGTTGAGGGCTTAATGGGTGCTGAAGAAAAAATAAGTAAATCTATGGACGATCCACTAGTTCAAGCAGCTCTCTCAGATGGCCACAGAATTGTGATGGGACCTGGAGAGCCTGCTCTCAGTGAGTGGGCTGCGGCAGGTCTGTCTCTTCCCAATCTTGAAGAGATGCGAAATTATCGAGTTAATCGAATTAGAGAACAACTGGTTAAAAATGACGTTGCAGGTGCTTTACTTTTTGATCCACTGAATTTGATGTATGCCACTGATTCTCCGAATATGCAACTCTGGATTAGTCATAATCAGGCAAGATGGGCGTTCATAGCAGCTGACGGTCCAATAGTTCTTTGGGAATTTAGCGGCTGTGATTTCCTTTCTGGCCATAATCCTCATGTAACGGAAGTACGTCCTAATACTTCTTTCACTTATTTTTTAGCTGGAGATCGCTCAAATGAACAAGCAGAAAAAATGGCTAAAGAAATACATGCTCTTGTGAAGAAATACGGAGGAGGGAATACCCGTTTAGCTGTTGATGTCATTCCTCCACAGGGATCTACGGCATTGGAAGCTACTGGCCTAACTCTCACTAATGGAATGGAGATCATGGAAAGAGCTCGTGCGATAAAAGGCAAAGACGAGCTTTTAGCAATGAGATGTGGGGTTGAGGCAACTCGTATCTCTTGCCAAAAACTTTTTGAAGCCCTCACTCCGGGAATTTCGGAGCAACAGTTATGGGGGGTGCTTTGGGCTGAAATGCTTGCGCGTGGTGGCGAATGGATGGAGTGCCGTTTACTTGCAGCAGGCCCAAGAACAAATCCATGGTTTCAGGAGTGTTCAAGTTATGTCATCCAAGATGGTGATTTAGTTGGCTTTGACACAGATCTCGTTGGCTCATATGGGATGATGACTGATATTTCGCGGACATGGATTTGTGGTGATTCAAAACCAAACGCTGCGCAAAAACTTACCCATGAACTGGCTCTTGAACAGATGACACGAAACATAGAATTACTTACTCCTGGGCGTTCATTTCATGAATTAACACATAAAGCTTGGTTTCCTTCGTTAGATGATTACCGCCATTACAGTGTTCTTTTTCATGGAGTGGGCCAATGTGATGAATGGCCGGGCATTGGTTTTCCGGCGAGTTGGGAAGATTTCGGCTATGACGGTGTCCTTGAACCAGGGATGGTAATGACCGTTGAGTCTTATGTTGGCCCCTATGCCGGCGGCGAAGGAGTGAAACTAGAAGATCAGGTTTTGATCACCGAAACTGGATATGAAAATCTGACACCTTGGTCTTTAAGCCTTACAGAATTCTGCTAGTTCAACCATTCACAGAAAAAGATGAATTTGGGTTAATCTCTCGGTTCCTTGAATAAAACCCAAGATCCATTTCTAAGCCGGTATACCGCCCGTTTACCTTCACAGGGTCAGCATCGTGATCATGTCCTGATTCAACAGCTGTAATGAGTTCCGCCATACAATGGCCCGCTACTCCTGCATTTTTATACTGATTCCCACTCGTACCAATCGCGACATAAAAACCATCGAGGTCAGTCCGGTCATAAATTGGTATCCAGTCATCGCTCACATCGTAAAGATCAACTACCCCTTTTTTCTCATGTGGTAGACCTAGTCCTTCTACTCTTCTAGCGCAACGCAGCACTTGGGCTTCCCATTGATCATCACGGATTTCTTGATCGTAGTTATCAGGATCCACCCATTCTTTTACATCGCATTCTGGGTCTTCACTACCTATCAAAATGTTGTTACCGGTAGCTGGACGGAAATAGACAGCAGCGTCTCCATCTGAAACATGCATACCATTTGCTTCAAAATTGAATCCTTCTGGTGAAGGAACATGGTGAACCTCGTGACGTAGTGCCTTGGTGGTTATGTTCATTGTTCCTGTAAGTCCCGCTAGATCATTAATTATGTAGGAATGTGGGCCAGCAACATTAATTACGACTGGGGATTCGATTTGTGTTCCATCTTCAAGACCGACACCGGTGGTTTGATTCCCTTCTTTATTTATTGATATTACTTTTTGTCCGAATCGGAATTCCGCTCCACAACTTTCAGCAGCACGTTGCAGATTATGTGACGAAAGCTGTGGGTCGCTTACATACCCTGATTCTGGAGTAAATAATGCTCCGACGATGTTGTCCGTTGGATCAGCCCAGAAAGAATCGTCATCAGGTCTGCTTGGAGGGCCAAATACGCCATGGTCAAGTATTGGTAGTCTTTCTGAAAGTTTTTCTAAGTCCCAGTGCTCATGCGGGATGTTGAGTTCTTCAAGAAGAGGGGTGACTTTTTCGTGATGTCCATCTGGAGCTTTAATGAGCGCAGTACCAGTCTGTCTAAACTCTATAAGTCCAGATTCGTCAACTTCTGGTCCTCCTAAATAGTTGTCCCAGTCAGTCCAGTAATGCATGCCTTCATAGGACATTGCTACGCCCTGGTACGTCGAATAACTGAAACGGACAATTGCGCACGAGTTCGAAGTGGATCCGTATCCAGCAGTAGGAAGTTTGTCAATGTTGCAAGTTTTCCATCCGCGTTGTGCTAATTCGTAAGCTACTGCAGAGCCAATTACTCCTGCACCAATTATGACAGCATCATATTTATTTCTTGAATCCACGTAATGCTCCTAATAACTAACGGCCGATGAATTTCGCAGGTCTTTTTTCCATCCATGCCAATCCTGCTTCGCGGACATCTTCCGTGGAAAAATTGCTTGCTTGGGCGGACCCTTCTGCTTCCAACGCCTGACTCATTGAAGAAGTCGATGCATTATTTAAAAGAGCTTTACTTAATGACAATGCTAATGGCGGTCCGGCTGCAGCTCTTTCTGCGATGTCTGCAACATATGCATCAAGCTCCGCGTCACTCACCACTCGGTTTACTAATCCGATTCGATCCGCTTCAGTAGCGTCAATCATTTCTGCTAGGAAGACCAGTTCTTTCGCTCGGTGAAGTCCTACACGTCTTGGTAAAAGCCAAGAACCACCAAAATCAATAGAAAGACCTCTACGGGCAAATACTTCAGAAAATCTGGCATTATCTGATGCGTATATGAGGTCGCATCCCAATGCTAAATTGAGTCCAGCCCCAGCGGCGACACCTCGTACCTTAGCTATTACTGGATGTTGTATATCGTGAAGCGCTTGAGCTGATTCTTTTATTCTTCGAAGATTGCGAAGAGGTATGGTTTCTGACGAACTAAGGGCTTCATTTCTTTTCCCGCCAACATCAGCCCCAGAGCAGAAATTTCCTCCGGCACCTGTTATAACTGCAGCGCGAATTGAGACGTCTTCATTAATTTCTCTACAGGCACGCCCAAAATCACTGAACATCTTTGAGGTCATTGCATTCATGACCTCAGGACGATTGAGGGTTATTGTGACAATGTCATTTTCACGGGTGATTTGTATTTCTTCTGTACCACCATCAAGAGGTACGCCTTTAGTTTCTTCCATACAAGAAAGATAATCGTTTAATCAGCAATTGTCCCAAGTGGCACGATTTATTTTCAGTATTAGTTCACTATGTATTGACTAACGAATCGTCGTAATCCATTTCTCGTCTGAACTCACTCAAGAGTTTCTTCGATGACGAGAACACGATGTACCCGGCGCATAGGACTAGGAAAGCACCGTTACCTGAAACGATAAGTGTTTCAGAGACTCGCAGGAGGCTAGCGATCCAAGCAAGCCCAACAAGGCTTACCCCTAAACCAACTCCTGCAACCATGCTGCTCCATCGCCATCGGTAGTGTTCTTCTTTCCGAATAAGACCAACTGCAGGGATAGCGCAAAGACCTGCTACTGCTATTCCAATAATTGAGAGGTAGCCAAGTCCTCCGCCCTCTTCGGTATAGCCATCGTGAATAATTTTGCTTGAAAGTCGAGCATCGTTATATATGGTGCCTATCTCTAATGTATTGAGCGGACAAGTAGACGAATCTGCATCACATTCAGCTTTTAGAGCTGCAACTTCTTCTTCTTGGGCTGGAGATAACTGTCCTGATCCTCGTTCATCAAATGTCCAACCAGCAATTGTTCCGACATAGACAACCAGCACCGCAACAGATACTGTCACAACTCGACTCCAATTAACCGTTAACGGTAATGGTCGAAGAGCTGAGTAAGGAGCAGTCCACATTGCATATATAGCTCCAAGGACTGCCAAAATACTTGCCGCTAATGCTAAGTAGATTCCTATTCCGTGACTATATGAGACGGTCCCTTGAGCAGAATTGAGCAATAGATAAGACAAGGACACAATCAACATTGCTATTGCGCCGATAACTACTCCATCTGGAGAGAACCACCGATTTCCAGAACCGGCTTTACGTAGGGATGAAAGGGCCGCCATCACTAGAAATATGCTGATCCCAAGGACTGCATATCCAACCCACGAACCTCCAGATGCCTGCAGACCAGTGAATGATTGACCGGCAAGATCTAAATCTGTTGAACGCGAATGGCCACTGAAAAGTCCGGAGTCTTTACCCCATGTCAGGAAGGTAGATATGAAAGCGACTACACCTCCTACAGCAACTGCAACATATCCGACACGTTCTTGAGGGGTTAATTGTTTATGTTCTTCTTTCTTTCCGACTGCCTTCTTTGCTGTTGATGCTTCAGCTTCTTTAAGAAGTTCTTCAGGATTTGATCTTGTAGCCCAGGCTCTTCTTATTCGCGAGAACAAATTTCCGCCATCCGAATCTTCTGGTTGTGACAGTCGGTCTAGTACTACTGCGACAATGAACAACGCCAACCCCGAGGAAGCTGCTTGAGAAACTGAAAGGTTCTGCACTGACTTATAAACCAGTCGTCCAAGACCTCCTGCGCCCATGATCGCTGCAATACCGAGCATGGAGATTGAAAGAAGCAAAGTTTGGTTAAGTCCAGCCATAAGAGCTGGTCGAGCTAACGGTAACTGGACGTCAGTAAGGACACGTATTTCTGTTGCACCATACGCGCGGCTGGCTTCCACCACGTCTTCGGGGACTTGCCGGATACCTAAATTAGTCAAGCGAATTAATGGAGGGATGGCAAAGATCATCGTAACCATGGTTGCCGGCACAACTCCAATGCTGAAGAAGAAGATAATTGGCAACATGTAAACAAAAGCGTGAACAACCTGCATAGCGTCAAGCACCGGTCTTACTGCATTCCATACCGAATCAACTCGACCGCAAAGTATCCCTAAGGGGACACCGATTATCGCACAGAGAACCACAGCCACAAGGACCATGCCGATCGTCCGAATAGATTCAACCCAATAATCTGCGCCCAAAAGACCGCATAAGGCGAGCGCTAGGCCTGCAGTTACTCCGACAGGAATAGTTCGAACTAGACATCCAATGATGAAAATAAGAACGACTGCACCCCACCAAGGGAGCCATTCAATGAGAAAGTTGTCTACAAAGTTTCTTAGCAGAAATTCAAAAGGCCATTTAATTGCATCAAGAAGCCAAACTAAATTGGCGTCAATCCAATCAACCATTTGATCAATCCATGCGCCGAAAGGAACCTCCCATTGGTCAAGTATTGCGTTATCTTGAATTCCGATTGTGTCTTCTTCGGTGAACCAACCTGCTATGCGACTCATAGGAACACCTCCCTCTCGAATCCATCAATTAACTGCTCGACACGACCCATTTCTTCCATTATCTCTCGGGGTTCTAACTCCCCAACTAATTGGCCATTTTCGTTTACTACTGCTATTGGGATACCTCTCCCAGCAGCTGCATAATTGTCATTTAGTCGAGCGCTCACAGTGGTGGTTTCATAATCTGTGCGTAAGACGCCACTAAGTTCTGTTGTTCCCTGAGCAAGCGCTGAACTCGCATCTTCTTTTGTGACTAATCCAGTCGGACGACCTTCTGAATCACAACAAAAGCCTCCGCCTCGGCTACCCAACTTCTCTAAGACTGAAGAAAGTGTGCTGTTGGAATCAATAGTGACTGCATCTTGCATCACCTCTTCGACAGTAATAACTCGTCCTTGGTCTACGTCCTGAACGAATTCAGCCACATAACCGTTTGCAGGTTCAGTAAGGATCTCTTCTGGCGTACCGATTTGCACAATGCGCCCATCACGCAGAATGCAGACTCTGTTCCCAATTCGTAGTGCTTCGTTCAGATCATGAGTAATAAACAAAATTGTTTTATGTAGTTGACTTTGGATTTCCATAAGTTCGTCTTGCATCTGACGCCGAATAAGTGGATCCAAAGCACTAAATGCTTCATCCATTAGAAGAATCGGGGGGTCACTACATAGAGCTCGAGCAAGTCCTACCCGCTGTTGCATGCCTCCAGATAATTCGCTTGGCATGTTGTATGCGTAAGATTCAAGTCCAACCATTGATAACGCCCGAATCGCTGCTTCTTCTCTTTCAGCGTTCGATATTCCTTGAACTTTCAGCCCGTAACTCGTGTTATCAATGACATTTCTATGGGGGAATAAAGCAAAATGTTGAAACACCATACCGGTTTCTTGACGAAAGTCTTGTAGATCTTTTCCTTCAAGTTCCTGAACATTTACCCCATTAACCATGACGCGTCCAGATGTCGTTTCATGGAGTTTGTTCACAGTACGGATAGCTGTTGATTTACCAGATCCAGAAAGACCCATCACTACAAATATTTCGCCCTTATTTACTGAAAAGGAAATATCGTCTAGCCCTACAACATGCCCCGTAAGCCTCTGCACATCATCTTTCGGAACGCCATCTTGAACCAAATCAAATGAACGTCCACGAGGATCTGGTCCAAAGATTTTGTAGACATTCTCTAGTGAAATGACTGGTTCACCAAACTCTGCCATGAATCCCCCTAAGTGTTTCTAACCTTTAGTAGCTAATACCGATACTTTATTGAACTTAGCA